>JAEUTI010000001.1 GCA_016788065.1 Bacteroidia bacterium
TGTTTTTGGTTTTGCTTACTCCAAAGGATTGAAATCGGGTACAGATATCGGAAATTGGCTGGAGCGACTATTCAGTGCAGTTATGCGATTATTCCAGCCTTCCAGCAAAATAAAAGTCGTTCATAAATCGACGAACATACGCAGTACTACCCGAAATGTGAATGAACCACGTCAGGAAGTGATCGATTCCATTCTCGATAAAATAAGCCGTTCGGGTTATTCCAGTTTATCTAAAGACGAAAAAGAAATTTTGTTTAAAGCTAGTAAAAACACCGGCAAGGAGTAAGAGGAAATGGTACAGGAAACAGGTAAAAAGTCTACACCAAAGATTAGCAAGACCGGGAAATTCGGTTTGCTTTTCAGAGCTTTTACTATAGTTTTTTCTATAACCGCTTTGTTATCGGCATATGTGAGTATGTTCAATCCGGCGAAATACTGGTTTATTGCCATTACCGGACTCGGCTTTCCCATTCTGTTTGCCGGAAACATTTTTCTGCTGATCATTTGGGGAATGCGTCGACGGAAACTTGCCTTTTTACCATTGGCAGTTTTTGTGTTAACCCTGATGAAAATACCTGCTATTTATCAGATGGATGAATCGCGTAAAAAACCTGATTATATTGAAGGGCAATCGGACGAATTAAAGGTTATGAGCTACAATGTGCGATTGTTCGATTTATATAACTGGACGCATAACATTACCACTAAAGAAGAGATTTTCAGGCTTTTGGATCGCCAGAAACCGGACATTTTATGTTTACAGGAATTTTATTCCTCAGAGGATAAAAATTTTGAAAATGAAAAACGGCTTCGTGAAGACCTAAAGGCCCAGTATGCGCACATTGAATATCCAATTACCCTCAATAAAACCGATCATTGGGGCATTGCAACCTATTCATCGAACCCGATAATTAACAAAGGGGTACTTTATTTCGATAAGCGGACGGCAAATATTTGCATTTTCACCGATATCAATCTGGGAACCGATACCATTCGGGTTTACAATTGCCATCTGGAATCGGTCCGGTTTGGTGCTGCAGAATATAAATTTATTGAAAATCTGGGGAATGAACAGGATGAGGAAACCGTTGCCAGGACCCGAAACATCCTGAAAAGACTGAAAATTGCCTTTATCAAACGGGCAGCACAAGCCGATATGATATCGAAACATATTAGTACTTCTCCTTATCCCGTGATTGTTTGCGGCGATTTCAATGACACCTCCCTTTCCTACACTTACAAAACCATTTCAGCGGGCTTACTGGATGCCTTCAGGGAGTCGGGAAGCGGCATGGGCAGCACTTATACGGGTCCAATACCCGGTCTTCGTATCGATTACATCCTCCATTCCGAACGGTTTTATTCGTACGATTTTGAAATCCCCAATTCCAAGCTGAGCGATCATTTTCCGATTCTTACCCATATGGTTCTTCAGCCAAAGTAAATTTTCGGTGGTTTCCCCTTTTTTGCTAAAAAGTGCTATTTTTGTCCCTGTTCCAGGGTTCAGTTATTAACAGGATTGAAAATTCTTGCCCGTTTTTTATCCTTTTCTGCCCCTGCCAGGTGCTGCTTAACAAAGTAAATTATGTTTTTTTTAGCAATCTTTATAAAAACCTTACTTATGGCCTTCAGGCTATTGCATGAGCCATTTTTTTGTCATTACTTTACGGTGGGAAAATTATATAATACACACAAAAACCAACTTAATTATTTTTAACTATGAGAATTAAAATTTCTTTTCTCAGGGAACATTCTTCAGCAAATTCAATTCCTCTTCATCATCAGAAATTGCTGGCTGATAGCCTCGGAGAATACAGCGACACCATCACCGGCGACCGGTTGATGTTCAATTTCTCTTCTTTGAAAGGAACTTCAAAGATTACGAATGGTTTTATGCGTTTTCTGTCTTCGAAAATCACTTTGGTGATATCGAGCAGAAGTCAGGAGTTTGCGGAAGCTTTGGTTACCAAAATTTTCGATAATCCGTATCTGGCGGTAGGAAAAATGAATCTCATCCCAAAAACTTATGAGGTAATTCCAGACCCGTCATTTCAAACGAAAATGCGTTACCTGTGCATTTCTCCGCTGATCATGGTAAATCCCGATAAGGAGCCTGAAAGAGCTCAGGAACTAATTGATCCTACTTCTCAGGCATTTTCGGATCTGCTGTATAACATTACCCTTGACCGAATGGAAAAGGCAGGCTATACAGAAGCTCAGTTGAATGAATTTGCCGAATTCGAAGCTCAACCTGATATGGAATACATTACCAAAATCAATGAGTCAGGCAAAAAGTTCGCCCGCTTCTACAAATCCGCTGCAGGTAATACTATGCTCGGATTTCTGCTTCCTTTCACTCTTCATGCCCACCCGGAAGTACATAAATTCATTTGGGAAGTTGGCCTTGGTGTACTCACCGAAGAGGGTTACGGAATGGTTGATATGGTTAAATCCTGATGTCGGCAGCATTAGTAGCTGCACCCGGCATTTGATATTCTTTAACAAGAATCAAAAGAGGCTGACTCCCTTTCCAGAGCCGGCCTCTTTTTTATTCTCACCTATGACGCTGAAAAGAGCTGTTGCCATTTTAATTGCACTTGCTGCCATTTCGTTCGCCTCCTTTTTATTACTGAGAGGAGTCGTTCTGGAGAAAGCCATTTCCAAAGTGCAACAAAAAGTGAAAACCTCTCTTGGTGTTGACCTGCTCATTGAAAAAGCATACTTCGAAAGTTTTGCACGTGTCGGCGCCGAGCACATTTATCTAATCCCTAAAAATAAAGATACCCTTTTCTATTGCAACAAAGCAGCAATTTCATTTTCATTGTGGAGACTGATAAAAGGACAGCCTCCACTCAATAATATCGTACTGAAAACCGGTTATCTCCAATTAGTGGAGGTTAATGACTCTATCTCCAATTTCAGTTTTCTATTTGAAAAAAACAAAAAACGTAGTGTCGACAGCGACACTTTAAAGTCGGCCATGAATTACCGTGAATTGGCCTCATCGCTTTGGCACCGGGCATTTGGACTGGCAGATTTTAATTTTAACATGACCGACTTCGAATTTCGGTGGATAGCACCCGGTTACCGGGAGGTACTGCAAATTACGGAATGCCGGCTTCAAAAAACAGTGTTTGCTGCAAGTGTAACAGATAGTCTGGCAACCGGCACTGCAACCTGGAAAGCTGAAGGTATCATTGATCCCGATGCTGAAATTTTTCAACTGAAAGCTGCTTCAACAACTGACAAAATTATACCTGTACCCTTTTTTGAGAAAATATCCGGAATCTCGTACCGCCTGCACTCTTTCGAGCTGTTGCTCGATAGCGCTGAAATTGATAATGACTATTTCAAAACTCACCTGGTAGCTTCTGCCTTTCGTCCAGCAATCAATCACTGGCGCATTAGTCCCATTGATGTAAAACTCGACAGTATCAAACTCGACTTTCATGTAAGCATCAATGATTCAGCATTTGCATTTGATACCACTTCTCAAGTACTTGTAAACCGTTTACCAATTCATACAGGATTTGAGATATCGAAAAACATAATTACGCTTGTAAATTTAAAAGTCAGAATTCCCGAAGTTGATGCCAATACATTTTTCACATCGCTCCCTTCCGGATTATTCTCTACTCTGGAAGGAATTAATGCTTCAGGACAATTAAAATACCGACTCGATTTCCGTTTAAATCCCGCAGTACCTGATTCACTTCATTTTGATTCGGAATTAAAAGGAAATAAATTCCGGATTACGAAATTCGGAAATGAAAATTTTGCTGCAATTAATGGTCAGTTTATTTATGTAGCACAAGATAAGGACAGGATTCTTAGTGTTTTTCCGGTGGGTCCCGAAAATCCGGATTTTGTTCCTCTTACAGAAATTAGTCCGCTGCTGATTAATTCCGTTCTAACAGCGGAAGATGGCACCTTCCGTTTTCACCGCGGCTTTAATGAAGAAGCATTTCGTCAATCGATTGCTACCAATATTAAAGAACGCCGGTTTGCCCGTGGTGGCAGCACCATCACCATGCAATTGGTCAAGAATGTTTTCTTAAATAGAAATAAAACCGTTTCCCGGAAGTTGGAAGAAGCAATCATTGTGTGGATGATTGAATCGACCGGCATGGTTAGTAAAGACCGTATGCTCGAAGTATATCTGAATATTATTGAATGGGGTCCCGGAATATTCGGAATTGGAGAAGCATCTCAATTTTATTTCAGCAAGCATCCTTCTCAACTAACCTTAGAAGAAAGTATTTTCCTATCGAGCATCATTCCAAATCCGAAAGCTTTCCGTTACAGCTTCGATAAACAAGGTATGCTAAGGGAATATCTGCAATATTATTTTAAACTGGTGGCAGGCAGATTAGCACGCAAAGAAATAATAACGCAGGAACAACTTGATCAATTGAAATTCGGAGTGGAACTCAAAGGTCCGGCACTTCAATATGTAGTACCGGCTGACACTATTCCTGCAGATACGATACCAACAGAATTTGAACCTCTATTCTTTGAAAACCTTTAACGGAAATTTCTACCGATGCAAAATTCTTCTGAATTAACTGAAACAAAATCCGGCATAGTAAACTGGCTGGTGATTGTCGCTGCCCTGGGTTACTTTGTAGATATTTATGACCTTGTTCTTTTTAATGTCGTAAAGAGGGAAAGTCTGGAATTTATAAGGGACCTTCATGGTTTAGATATTAACATCAAAGACACAGGAATATTTCTGTTTAATTGCCAGATGGCTGGAATGCTGATTGGTGGAATTCTATGGGGTGTTTGGGGAGATAAAAAAGGGCGTATTTCTGTTTTGTTTGGATCCATTATGTTATACTCCATTGCGAATATCGTGAATGCTTTTACATTTGATATCACCAGTTATGCAATTGTAAGAGTGATAGCAGGAATTGGACTTGCGGGCGAACTGGGAGCTGGAATTACTCTGGTTGCTGAAACGATGCACAAAGAAAAAAGAGGTTACGGAACCATGATCATTGTAACATTTGGAGCATTGGGAGCTGTGCTGGCAGGTTTGGTTGGCACCGAAGGACATGTGGTTGCTGAATTTCTTACAGCAAATACCGGATACACTTTTCAAAACTGGCAAGTGGTATATTTGATTGGTGGATTTCTGGGAATTCTGTTATTGATCTTGCGTGTTGGAGCTTTTGAATCGGGAATGTTTAAATCCATGCAACATCACCAGGTTAGCAAGGGCGATTTTTTTGCTTTGTTTAAAACGGCAGAAAACAGATCGAAATACTTGTATTGCATATTAATTGGATTGCCTATCTGGTATATCATTGGTGTTCTTGTTTCCCTTTCACAGGATGTATTTGGTAAAGAACTCGGCATTGATGGAATTGTAAATGGCAAGGCAGTGATGTTTGCATATATAGGATTATCCGTAGGTGATCTCATTTCCGGATTATTAAGTCAAATGTTGCGAAGCCGAAGGAAAGTCGTTTTCCTTTATCTTATTTTTACTTCATTGCTTGTTTTGTATTTCATTTTTGGGGCCCACGGTATAACTGTATCACAGTATTATTTTATTTGCTTTTTACTTGGACTGGCATCAGGCTACTGGGCCATTTTTGTAACCATAGCCTCTGAACAATTCGGAACCAATATACGTTCTACTGTTACGAACACGGTTCCAAATTTCGTACGAGGTGCAGTATTACCAATTACTATGGGATTTACCTCTCTAAGCGGTTTGACATCCAACCTGACCTCAGCGCTTGTAATTGGTGGAATTTGTATCGGATTGGCCTGGTATGCTACCTATAAGGTAAAAGAAACGTTTGCCAAGGATTTGAATTATTTTGAAACGATGTAGTGATGTCTGAAAACAAAAAGACTTTGGTAATTGGTGCAAGTGAAAACCCTTCACGGTATGCATTTATTGCAGCGAACCGATTACTGCAATATGGACATGATATTGTTTTGCTTGGAAACAGAAAAGGAATGATCAGTGGACATCCAATTGAGACCGGAACTCCGCCGTTTCAAAATATTCATACCATAACTTTGTATATGCGGGCTGAGCTTCAAAAACCTTTGTATCAATATTTCCTGGCATTAAAACCTAAGCGAATCATTTTTAATCCCGGAACCGAAAACAGGGAATTTGAAAAACTCGCAGAACAACAAGGAATCGAAACAACAGAAGCCTGCACACTGGTTATGTTATCAGTGGGCACCTATTAATCAGGCAGCCGGGGTAATCTGAAATTTAAGAGTAAAGGTTGTTCCCTTCATTCGTTTGGATGAAACAAAAATTGCAACCCGGTGAAAATCGGCAATGGTTTTTACGATTGGCAATCCCAAACCATATCCTTGTCCGTCATTGCTTCCAAATCGCTTAAAACGGTCGAATATATTATCTAACTGACTTGTTTCAATTCCAATTCCGGTGTCTTCAACCTCAAGAATGTACTGATTATTGGCATAAGTTCCACGAATGAAAATATGACCACCGATGTTATTATAACGGATAGCATTATTCACCAGGTTAAATATCATCGTAAACAATAAAGATTTATTACCTGGTCCGAAGGGAGGAACTTTTTCAAGATTTAATACGGCATGTATGTTCTTTTCCTCCATCACTTCCTCCAGCTCAGAAATAACCTCATCAACCAGAGCAGGCAGATTAACTTCTTCCTGTTTCAGGTACTGATCATTCTCGATTTTGGAAATGAGTAACAGGGCTCGAATAATTTTACTTAACCTGCTAAGTGTTTTCTGTGATTCAATAATTTTATTTTCAAACTCAACCGGAACTTCGTTGCCGATAATCATATTTTCCATTCTGTTTTGGAGAATGGAAATTGGAGTAAGCAACTCATGTGCAACGTTAGCAATAAATTCTTTTTCGATAAGAAACGCATCCTTGGTTTTCTTCATCAACTCATTGATACTTTTACCGAGGTAACTGAATTCCCATGTGGATGTTTTAACAGAATCAAAATTGTAGCTGGCAGGATTTCCGCTCAGTTGTAATTTCTGTTTTACAATTTTATTGAAGGGTTTAAGCATTAAACGGGCAAATCCAATATCAATAAAAACTGAAACGATAATAAAAATAATCATGAGGGTTAGACTGAACTGCATGATAATTTTATTCAGTTGATAGATGGTACTTAAACCTTCACCAATATTCAATTGATACAACTGATTGTCGTAAACAAAAGATTGTTTGATCACCCTGTGTGTAAGACGTTCCCCTCCCACATCACGTTGTTCGTTACCAATTACAGTTTCAGGTGCCGGAGTTCCATTACTTAAAGGTTCAATGGAAATAAACTCTTCCTTCAAAATATTGTAGCTTTCAAAGCTGCAATCCTGCTCCATGATGATCTCATTGATACCTCCTTTTGAAATAATCATAAGCACTCGGTCGGTTCGGGCAATAAGTCGCTTATCGATGTGGTCATAAACTACCTGCTTCACAATGAGTGGCATCAAAACCCCAAAAGCGGCAATGATAATACCCTTCGAAAGAGCGTTATAAATAGCAAGTTTGACCTGTAACTTCATTGATTGAGTCTGTATCCGATTCCTCTGACTGTTTCAAGCCAGTCGGTGCCGCCGAATGCACTTAATTTTTTACGTAAATTTTTAATGTGAACATCAATATAGTTGGAATCGTAATCTTCTTCCATCACATCACCCCAGATATGTTCTGTCAGTTGCATTCTGGTGAGCACTCTGTTTTTGTGGAGCGCGAGATAATGCAACAAATCAAATTCTTTACGGGTGAGATTCACCAATTGTTCGCCATAATGAACGGTCCGGTTATTAATATCCATTAAAAATTCACCAATACGAATTGCATTGGTTGTGAGTCCATGTTTTCGTCTCAGAATTGCCTGCATACGGGAATGCAATTCCATTAATGAAAATGGTTTCGCCAAATAATCATCGGCACCCAGGTCAAGACCTTTAATTTTATCATCCGTTTCACTTCTTGCAGTAAGAATAATAAAGGCGGAATCTCTGTTGCCTTCACGAGCTTCTTTCAGCAAATCAAAACCATTATAATCGGGTAAACCAATATCGAGTAAGACAAAATCGTAAGCGTTTACAAATATTTTTTCGGAAGCACTCTTCCCATTAAAAGCTACATCACAATTATAACCTTGTTTAGTCAGGTAAATCTCGACTTCATGAGAGAGACTTTTTTCATCTTCAACGATAAGTACATTCATAGTCCGGATTCTGTTTGTTTCAGATAAATTTAAGTTCAATCAGGATACCCTGGTTTCCTGATTCATGAGTGTTGCAACCTCATCAACAGCTTTCAAAATAACTTCACAACAGATGAAGATTTGATGATCGGAGATAATCAAAGGTGGCGCAATGCGCATTTTATGTGGTGCAAACAGAAACCAATCGGTGAAAACTCCATTGGCTATGCATCTCTTAATCACCTCCTTATTGAACCATTCTGTATCCAGATCAACACCTAAGAGCAACCCTTTTCCGGTTACTTCCCTGATAAAGGGATGAACCAGCTTTTCGCGAAAAAGTTCACTTTTGCGAATAATTTCCGCTTCGCTGATGTCCTTTAGTATGTTCAAGGTTGCCAAGGCAGCTGCACAACTCACAGGATGTCCCCCGAAGGTAGTAATATGCCCAAGTACCGGATTGTTGGTAAACTGTTGCATCAGTTGATTACTCGCAACAATAGCACCCAGCGGCATCCCGCCACCAATTCCTTTTGCCAGCAACAATATGTCGGGAGTAATACCTTCATCCATAAATGCCATAAAGGGACCGGTACGGCGAAAACCACTTTGAATTTCATCCACAACCAGCAAAGTTCCGGTTTCGCGGCAACGACTTTGCAGTTGAGCTAAATAATTTACTTTAGGTGATACAGCTCCTGCTTCTCCCTGAATAATTTCAGTCACCACACAAGCCGTATTTTCTGTAATACTATTCAAAGCTTCCTCACTGTTGAATTGAAGATGCTTTATTCCCGGTAACAAGGGACGAAAACTGTTTCTGAAATATTCGGAACCGATGATGCTCAATGCTCCCTGCGTACTTCCATGGTAGGCATTTTCGAATGCAATTATTTCATGTCTTCCCGTCACCCGTTTAGCCAGTTTCATGGCTCCTTCCACAGCTTCAGATCCGGAATTAACCAGATAGCAACTATTCAGCGATGGAGGCAGCAATGCAGTGAGTGCTGCAGCAAACTGAACCTGTGGAGCCTGAATAATTTCTCCGTAAACCATCAGGTGCATATAACGAGATGCCTGTTCCTGCACTGCATGAACAACATCCGGATGACAATGTCCGACACTGCTGACAGAAATTCCGGAAATCAGATCGATGAGTACTTTGTTATCGGCTGTATGCATTTCACAGCCTGCAGCAGATACAATTTCGAGCATCAAAGGCTCATCACTGGTTGGTGCTAAGTGCTGCAGAAAAAGCTGGCGGTTGGTTAACATGCTACAAATTTACTAAAGAAAGGTGGTCCCCTAAATAAAAAATCGGGAAACCTGAGTCTCCCGATCGAACCTGACATTATAAAAACCTAAACATTAATATGCGATTATCTCCTTGGTGGCGGTGGCCCTCCACCCTCTCTGCGATCCTGAATTCGCTTTAACAAGTCGCGTTTAAATTCTTCTTCAGCGCGGTAAAGCCTTGCTACCTTTTTCATAGGGAGTTTCTGCTTGAATTGTGCATGATATTTCTTTAAAATATCGAGCTCATTCTGCCTGAAAGCAATTTCGCTGTCGACTAGCTTTTCCACATCTTTATCGGCCATTTCATCAAAATCATCCTTAGCCGATTTTCTTGCTTTCCGATGTGCCTCCCGCAGGTTTTCGACCTCATCCTGAAACTGGTTGTAAACAGGCCAGAAATCCTGAGCCTCTTGAGGGGTGAGATCGAGCTTTCTTGTTAGGAAGGCTACTTTCATGGCTTCTATCTGTTCCTTTTTTTCACCGGGAGGAGGACCACCGCCGGGTTGAGCCGCAGCAGAGAGTATCCAAACACTAAAAAAGGCTATCGCAATTAATTGGACTTTTTTCATAACTCATTTATTATTAATGATATATCTGTATTGTTTTCTATTAAGTAATCGTACATCTCAGATTTAACAGCATCCTGAACAGTGGTATCAGCTAAATCTTCAACGGTAATTTCATCATAAATAACCTCATCTTCCAATCCGGTGAGATGGATATCCTGATAGGAAATAATAGGTTGGCTAACTTCTTTATTATCAATGGTTCTGAAGTAATTAACTCCAAAAATCAACGCTATAGCCAGTATTAACGAAAGACCCAGAACGACAGGTTTATAATTTCTGCTATAAGTTACCGGTTGCTTGCCGGCAGTTATTTTATCAGCAATAGCACCTGGCAACTGATTGAAATAGCCTTCCGGAACAGTAAACAGGTTTTTTCTACCTGCTTTTTCCAGATTCGGGAAGCGCTCGTCCTGATTTAGGTTATTATTTGAATTATTTGTTCCCACTGTATTAGGTACTTATTGTGTTTAAGATGAATTAAATTTCAAATAGTTTAATTCCCGATCATGTATTTTTCGATTTTTTGCGCTGCAATATGGTAAGAGGCTTTGAGAGCTCCTACAGATGTGCCCAAAACTTCCGACATTTCTTCATATTTCATTTCGTCATAGTATCTTAAATTAAAAACAATCCTTTGCTTTTCAGGTAGTGTGAGAATGGCTTTTTGCAGTTTCAATTCAATGGCATCACCGCTCATGGCGGGATCGGATTCCACCTTTTCTGAGAGATGTCGCTCGACATTTACAATGGGTAAGAAAAAGGCAGTTCTTTTTTTCTTGAGAAAAGTGAGTGCTTCATTGGTGGCAATACGATAGAGCCATGTAAATAACTGCGCATCTTCCCGAAAATTCGATAAGCCTTTCCATGCTTTAATGAAGGTATTCTGGACTACATCATTGGTGTCATCGTGATCAATGATAATTCGCCGTACATGATAATAGACTTTCTGCTGGTATTTTCTTACCAGTAAATTAAAAGCATAATTGGGATTATCTCCATTCCTGAATTGCTCCAGCAATTCACCGTCGGAATATTCTGTCATAGATCCTGATTAACGTCCGGTAAGCAGGGATCTGTTGCGGTATTATCTCTGGCTGGTTTTCCGGTCAAGCACCTTTTTCGCTTTCTGCATAATATCCGGTGCATCCAAACCATATTTAACCAGCAACTGATCCGGAGTGCCACTTTCACCGAAAGAATCATTAACAGCAACCATTTCTATTGGGGAAGGGAAATTGTTTGCCAGAAACTGTGCTACGGCATCTCCCAGACCTCCATTTTGCTGATGTTCTTCGGCAGTGACAACACACCGGGTTTTCATCACAGATTTTAAGACTGTACTGCCATCAAATGGTTTAATGGTAGCCATATTTATTACCTCAGCCGTTATACCGTTACCGGAAAGCATTTCAGCAGCCTGTAGTGCTTTCCACACTAAATGTCCTGTCGCTATGATAGTTACGTCTGAACCTTCGGTCATAACCTGAGCCTTACCGATAATAAACTCTTCATTGGGATCAGTAAAAACCGGCCATGATGGTCGACCAAAACGAAGGTAAACGGGACCATGATGACGTGCAATGGCAAGGGTTGCTGCTTTTGTTTGATTGTAGTCGGCTGGACAAATTACTGTCATGTGTGGCAGCATCCGCATCATACCAATATCTTCCAGAATTTGGTGAGTTGCACCATCCTCACCTAAAGTGAGACCAGCATGGGAAGCACAAATTTTTACATTCTTTCCGGAATAGGCAACCGACTGACGGATCTGATCGTAAACTCTACCGGTTGCAAAATTGGCAAAGGTGCCTGTAAAAGGAATTTTTCCTCCAATTGTCATCCCTGCAGCCATTCCAATCATGTTTGCTTCTGCAATTCCTGTTTGAAAAAAACGATCGGGAAATTCCTTGGCAAAGGCATCCATTTTGAGAGATCCGGTAAGATCGGCACAAAGTGCTACCACATCAGGATTCGTTCGTCCCAATTCCAGCAACCCGGCACCAAATCCGGAACGTGTATCTTTTTTTTCAGTGAATGAATAGGTTTTCATAGCAGCTTTATTGATGGTATTTGGTTCAGATAGTGTTTCCATTTTTTCGATTAATTAATCATCACATTTTGTGAGATTCCGGAGGTAATCCGAAATGATTTTTCTATAGTATAATCGGCTTCACGTGCATTTTTAGCTCTGTAAACTACGCGGTATTTGCCGGGGAGAAGTACCAGACTTTCACGCGACATCTCCGAATTTAAATTATGAATCCAGCGCAGTGTATTGGCTTCTTCCACATAAACACTTCCATATCCCTGACCCGATGAAATAATATTTGCAATACCGGGATTGGGAACCTGCACCGTTGTTGTTTTGCTTTGCGAAACGGTAACATCATTGATGTATAATCGGGGAAGCGATAAAATTTCCAGATCATATTTTCCAGTAATATATCTTACAGTCGCATTAAATTCCTGCACATGTAATGTTTGCAATTCACCGGATTTCCTGACAATACATTTCAGGTTTCTATAATCACTCAACCCTTCAAACTTCAGAAACAAATCACCCTGAGGTGCATCAATGCCTACAGTAGTATGTTTTCCCGGAATAGAAGTGACTGAATCTTTTGAAACTGGAGGTATGGTATGCACTACAATGCGATAACGGCTTAATGGATCAACCACTAAAGTATCAGGCAACCCTTTGGGATTCATGGTGTGGATGTAATTGTAACGAATAGCACCACTGAAAGAATCGTAAAAAGTCATGTTCACATTCGTCTCTGTAGGAGCTCCACTCTGATCGAGAAGGTTTACTTGCAGCGTGGTATTATTTAGTGCTTGTGATATCACCACATTCATGATAGTTGAAAAAGAATTTTCTGTTGCAGCGTCATAAAAATTTCCTACACACTCAAATTGTTTCTGCAATTCTGTTGACATATTCAAACCAATAATAAATGGTTTCAGGAAGATTCCTTTTTTTTGCAGTGCATTGGAAACTGCACATGGATCACCATTACATTCTTCAATACCATCGGTAATCAAAATAATTATGTTTCGTGCATTGGCATCCGGAAAATCTTTGCCACATTCTTCGAGTGAACGGGCAATGGGTGTGGTACCACTTGGAGAAATGGAATTCAACTTTTCTTTAATGCGGTAACCATTTGCTTTGCCAAGAGGTACTTCCAAACGTGTATCATCACAATCCTGCGGGGGAAATTTTTTAGTGTGACCATACACACGTAATCCGGTCTGCACGTTGTCAATCATATGCAGACTATCCACAATTGACGACAACAACTTCTTAGCGATTTCAAATCTGGTATCAGATTCCCATCGTGCAAACATACTTTGTGAAGCATCGAAAAGAAATAGTATTCGCGTAGGCTGCTGACGGGATGGTACCACTTTGGTATCTGACTGCCCATTCACCAGGAATGGCAGCACTAAAAATAATATCAACAGCAGTTTTCTCAATCCCTAATCCTTAATTCTTAATCCTTAATCCTCAATCCTTAATCCTTAATCCTTAATTCTTCCTAGTAGTCGCTGGTTTCCTGAAGTTGTTCCAATGCTTTTTGCAACTGTTCATCATTAGGAGCAATTCCATGCCATTTATGGGTGTGCATCATAAAGTCGACACCATTCCCCATAATTGTTTGCATTAAAATCAGAATGGGTTTACCTTTTCCTGTCATGGTTTTAGCTTTCAACAAAGTGTTAACCACTTCATTCATATCATTACCATTCATCTCGAGAACTTCCCAACCGAAAGCTTCGAATTTCGCACGAAGATTTCCCATTGGAAGTACCTGGTCGGTTGAACCATCTATTTGCTGACCATTAACATCCACTGTAGAGATGATATTGTCAACTTTATGAGCGGCGCCATACATAGCAGCTTCCCAGATTTGTCCTTCCTGTAACTCACCATCACCATGTAATGAAAACACAATGCTTTTATCGTTATTCAGTTTCTTGGCCTGAGCTGCACCCAATGCAACAGAAAGTCCCTGACCTAATGAACCTGAGGCAACTCGAACTCCGGGAAGTCCTTCATGGGTGGTAGGATGTCCCTGAAGACGGGTATTCAATTTGCGGAAAGTCGATAATTCTGAAACTGGGAAAAAGCCATTGCGGGCTAAAACGCTGTACCAAACCGGTGAAATGTGACCATTGGAAAGAAAAAATAAGTCCTCATTTTTACCATCCATATCGAAATTAGCTGCATCATAATGCATCACTTTTCCATAAAGTGCGACCATAAATTCAACACATCCTAACGATCCGCCGGGGTGTCCCGACTGACAGCCGTGTACCATTCTAACAATATCACGTCTGACCTGTGTTGCAAGAGTCTTCAAATCAGCTAATTCCGCCATGTTTCAAGGATTTTTATAACGTTGCAAACTTCGGCAAATTATATCTGACCACAAATAAGGAGTTATTAACAGGGTGTTCATTACCATCGCTTATTAAGGATTCCATTACCTTTGCACCTCAAATTTAAAACTGTGCAGGTATTTCCTGAATCTTCCTTATTAACAACCGAGTTTGAAAAAGTCCGGGAGCGGATTTTACGCCATTGTATTTCCAGTATGGGGAAAGAGCAGGTTGCCCTTATTGCTCCAGGAACCGATTTTGACTTTATCCAGCATTTATTGAACCGGACTGCAGAAATGCACCAAATCATTGCTTCGGGATTACCTTTTCCAACCACAGGATATACTGACATCTCGAAAGAGCTTAATTTATTACGGATCGGGAATAGTGTTTTGCTGGAAGATCAATTCATGATGATTCATGGAATGATGTCGACCATAAAAGCATTGTTTGGATTTTTTAAGAGTCGCCCGGGAGCGAATTCTGCATTAGTTACGATACAGGAAGGAACTACCTATGAACCTGAGATCATTAAAGCTATAGAAGAAATTCTGGATGAAAATGGTGTAGTAAAAACATCTGCTTCACCGGAATTATCGAGAATCAGGAAAAGTCTGCAACGCAATCGTGTTGAATCGGACCGAATGTATATGTCGGTTATTCAAAAATACCGAAGAGCAGGATGGATTACCGAATCGGAAGAAAGCAGTCGGAATGGCAGAAGGGTAATTGCCATTTTTGCTGAACAAAAACGTGCTGCACGAGGTGTTATTCATGATACCTCAGCAACCGGAAAAACAGCATTTATTGAACCTGAAGAAACGGTTGGAATTAATAATCTGATTGCTTCATTAGAACAGGAAGAGCGCCTTGAAATACTTCGTATCCTTCGGGAATTAACGGCGTCATTAAGAAAATATGTGCCACAACTGCAGCTTTACAGAATTCAGTTAGGAATATTTGATCTGAACTATGCAAAAGCACAATTTGCAATTGAAATAGATGGTAAGTTACCTCAGTTAGTTAAAGATGCTGTGATTAATCTCAAAATTGCACGTCATCCCCTGCTCCTTCTTCATAATAAAGAACAGAAAAAACCAACTATTCCTTTTACGCTTGAGCTGAATCACGAACAACGGATTTTAGTTATCAGCGGACCAAATGCCGGCGGGAAAACCGTATGCATGAAGACTGCAGGATTGCTTCAGATGATGTTACAATCGGGGTTATTGGTGAGTGCGCATGAAGACAGTGTATTTGGAATTTTTCATAATCTTTTAGTAGATATCGGCGACAGTCAGTCGATCGAATATGAACTGAGTACATATAGTTCGCGATTACGACACATGCGCATTTTTTTAGAGCGCGTGAATGAACGAAGCCTTTTTCTAATTGATGAATTTGGTACCGGAACAGACCCAAATTTAGGGGGCGCATTGGCAGAAGCGGTTTTGGAAGAACTCAATCTTCATAATGCATTTGGAATTATTACAACACATTACCTGAACTTAAAAGTAATGGCCGATCGTACTCCGGGAATTATCAATGGTTCTATGGAATTCGATTTAAAGCGTCTGAGACCACTTTATCAATTACAAATCGGTAAGCCAGGCAGTTCGTATACTTTTTTAGTTGCCGAGCGAAGTGGTTTACCTCGGGAACTGATTAAAAATGCGCGAAGAAAAGTAGCCAGAAAACATTTGTTACTGGAGAAATTACTGACCGATGTTCAACATGAAAAATCACAAATCAAATCGCAAGCCGACGAAATAAAACGAAAAGATTTACAACTTAAGGAACTCATCCGAAAAAACGAGGAGCTGACAAGAAATACGGAAAGCACCTTATCGGCCAAAGAAACAAAACTTAAAAAGCTCGAAGATAAAGTCCTTCGGGAAAATGAAGAGAAATTCCGTTCCTTTTTGAAAGAATGGAAAAAAGCAAAAGATAAAAAAGAAGTCTTCGATAAATTTTACCGACAATTTGTAAGAAAAAAACAAGTTGAGGATCCGCGGGTAACAGAAAAAAAGCGTCAGGAAAAACTGAAAGTACTGAGAGAAATAATAAAACCCGGTGTAAAAGTCAAATTAGAAAACGGCAGCACCATTGGTGTTGTTGAACAAATAGAAAACGACAAAGCCATAGTTATTTTCGGACAATTCAGAACATCGTGTGATTTGATTAATTTGGTAGCGGTTGAAAAATGATAGATGGATTTCTGCAGAAAATGATAATCTTTAAGTACATAATTCCATACGGTTAATCGTTCTCATTCAGCTTCACTTTCAGTTTTGCATCTGCCATGCAGGCTTTGTTACTTCTTACTTGACCAGCCATTTACTCTTCTCAGGCTTTTCATTACATCAAATTTCTCCTACACCATTATAATTCAACTGCCTTGAGGCTTTGTTACTTTTTGCTTAACCAAAAAGTAACCAAAAAGTCAAGAACAGCATCAGGCACTTTCCTTCTTTCTTTAGTTGATTTTGGTGAATCACGTTTTGTCTAAATGATTGTAAACTGTTGGAAGTTTGCCGTGCGCTGCTTTTTACTAAGACAGTTTTTTTCCAAGAAAAAACTGTCTTGTAAAAAAAGGCGCGAGTCGCGGCGCCAGAGGGCAAACTTCCAACACGTGCTGGATGCTGTTCGGTCCTTTTAAGTGAATGCTGAGAAAATATACAGAGGGCGGATGTATTAAGAATTTAGGATTAAGGATTTTGGGTTCTAGCCAAATAGTATGTCATTATTAAATACTCAATTCTTAATAATTTGATATTCACTACAAAACATGTTGGAGAATACGAATCACTTTTCTGCCAAAAATTTCCCCTCCAGCATCCTCGTCCGATAGCTATCGGACTGCGGCGAGGTAAAAACTCGTCATTATCCTTCCTTAATTTAATTATTTCTGATAACGTTTGAGGAGGAGTGTAATTAGTATTTTTCGTTTTTTAGTCACCAAAAAATTCAAACCAAATAAGCGTGTTGCCATTTTTTTCAATTGCAAGTATATTATAGTGATACATGTTTGGCAAATCAGTATCTACATAATAAATATAATTTGGAGAGTAAGAAATATAAGGACAGTGAACTTCTCCGCGTAACCTTTCTATATTGTTAGAGAATTTGAATTTGTTTTGAATATCATCCCTTTCAATATCACTTATTATAAATTCTGCAATCCCAAAACTGGAGTCAGTGTATTTATATTTGACAATAAAATCTGTTAACCCTGTATAATTTTGAAATGCAGAGACGGTATCAATAGGCTTAAATAGCCACCAGACACCTGTTAAAGTTGCAGCAACAGTAAAAACAAATATAAATCTCCAAATTGTTGACCATTTTATTTGCTTAGTATTATTCATTTAAAATCATTTAAGAATGCGATTAATTAGTATTATTCCACATCTAGTCACCATAAAATTCATACCATATAAGTGTGTTGCCTTTTTTTTCTAATGCTAAAATGCAATATCGATATCTTGTGGTGAAGTCTGTATTTATATGATATATATAATCTGGCGAATAAGTGATATAAGGACAGAAAACTTCTCCTTTTAGCGCCTCCATGTTTTCAGCAAATTTAAATCTCTTTAAAAATTTATCTCTTTCATAATTGGACATCACTAATTCGGCATACCCAAAAGAAGATGCCGTATGTTTAAATTTTAATAAATATTCTTTTAATCCGGTATAATTCTTAAAATATTTAATTGTATCGGTTGGTGTAGTTAAAAACAAAATTCCCAAAGCAATCACTAAAGAAATGATTGTAATCTTTATCCCAATTGAAAATAATTTCAGTGATTTCATTGTTGTTCTTGGTTTTGTATATATATCATGTCCTATTTGACTTTTTGTTATTTGATATTCACCAAAAATTGGTTGCAGAATACCAATTATATTTCTGCCTATTATTTGGTGAATACCAATTACTTTTCTGCCAACTATTTCCCCTATTACATATTTCCAATGACCCAAAATGAATTAAAGATTAAGAATTAAGGAGTAAGGATTTTTTTGCAGCCAAATGGTATGTCATTATTCAATATTCCATTCTTGTTATTTGACATTCGTTAAAAATTGTCTGGAGAATACCAATTACTTTTCTGCCACTGAATTTCCCTATTACATATCACCAATGACTTACCTCTGCCGCCAATGACACAATGACGCGGCTTTACCGCCAATGACCCAATGACGCAGCGTTAGCCGCAAATGACGTTACAAAACACTAAAGTGTTTTGTAACTTACCAGTCATCAAAATCGGTATAGTCATCCAGGTCTCTTCTTTCTTTTTTAGTGGGTCTTCCTAATCCCGGTTGTCGCCATGCACTACGGGCGGCAGCGGCGGCTTTCATTTTGTCGGTTACTTCGGCCGGGGTTATGTCGATGCAGTAATCGGGAACCAGTTTTGCTCCAAGTCTGTTGTGGACAAGCTGAACTACTTTTAATGTCCGTTCAAAGGGACCCGATTTAACGGTTATTATGTCGCCTATATTGACATTTCGAGAAGCTTTTACCAATTGCCCGCCTATCTTAATTTTTTCCAGCTCACAGGCACGTGCGGCCAGACTGCGGGTCTTGAAAATGCGTACTGCCCATAAATACTTGTCGATTCTGACCTTTTCCATATCCTACAAAGTAAGGTGGTAGCGGCCTTATATGCAAAATCCGTGGAAAACATTACCTTTGCGCCCTTGAAAAATAAAGTAACAGAATTATGGGCTTAAAATGCGGAATAGTTGGTCTCCCAAATGTTGGTAAATCAACCTTATTCAATTGTTTATCGAATGCCAAAGCACAGGCAGCAAATTTTCCTTTTTGTACAATTGAACCGAATATCGGGGTTATTACCGTTCCCGATGACCGTCTCAAGGAATTAGAAAGACTGGTTCAGCCTCAAAGAGTGCTTCCCACCACAGTGGAAATCGTTGATATTGCCGGATTGGTGAAAGGTGCCAGCAAAGGCGAAGGATTAGGCAATCAGTTTTTGGCTAATATCCGGGAAACGGATGCCATTTTGCATGTTTTACGCTGCTTCGATGATCCGAATGTGGTGCATGTGGATGGAAGTGTGAATCCTATCAGAGATAAAGAAACCATCGATATCGAATTGCAATTAAAGGATCTGGATGCTGTTGACAAGAAGATTCAAAAAGTGGAAAAAGCAGCACGTGTTGGAACCGATAAAGAAGCTAAGAAAGCATACGAAGCACTTTTAATCTATAAAAAACATCTGGAACAGGGTAAATCGGCACGTTCAGCACCGGTGCAACCTGAAGACAAGCAATACATTGCAGATTTGTACTTACTAACTGATAAACCGGTGATGTATGTTTGTAATGTTGATGAAAAATCGGTCTTAACCGGAAACAAATATGTGGATCAGGTTAAGGAAGCTGTTAAAGATGAAAATGCAGAAGTACTTGTAATTGCTGCGGCGATTGAAGCCGACATTGCAGCGATGGATAGCTATGAAGACCGTAAAGTTTTCCTTGATGATCTGGGATTGACAGAATCGGGAGTAAGTAAACTTATTCAGGCTGCCTATCGCTTACTGGAGCTTTACACATATTTCACTGCCGGAGTAAAAGAAGTTCGTGCATGGACTATCCACAAGGGCATGACTGCACCACAGGCAGCCGGAGTAATTCACACCGATTTTGAAAAAGGATTTATTCGTGCCGAAGTAATTCATTACGATGATTATGTAAAGTACGGATCCGAACAAGCATGCAAAGAAGCAGGTAAATTAGCTATAGAAGGAAAAGAATATGTAGTGTGCGACGGAGATGTAATGCACTTCCGTTTCAATGTTTAATTACAATTTCATCCAATAAAAAAGGGAGTCAAATTATGACTCCCTTTTTTTATGCTAAATATTTTATTACTTCACTTTTGTAATTTTAACCGGACTTGATGCAACACCTTTGTTGATTAATTGTGCAGTATAAATTCCTGCAGCTAAATCAGAACCGGCGTCAACATATCCTTTAGTAGCATCAATTATTTCATTGCTGATTATTCTGCCGGAAATATCTGCTATTACCAAAGATGTTTCACCAACGAGTAAATTACTGTTGAATACAATTCTTACGGCGTTGTTAAACGGATTCGGATAAGCAGAAAGTTTAGCTGATGCAATATTCTCAGCGATGCTTACCGGTCCTTCGGTAACTTCAAATTTATCGAGGCCACCTTCAACAATATTAAACACCGGACCCCAATCTGCAGTTTCAACAATCAGTTTCATGTTTGCAGTTGGTGTAAGGTATTGAGCAATGCTGTAAGTACGATTCACCCACGATGAATTGTTTGGTGAATTTGGAAATAAAGTTTCTAAAGTTACAGTAGTAATTCCGTTGGTCAACTTTACAGTAAGTGTGTCGTCTGCAGAACCACCACCGTTGTTACCACCGTTATAAAACCATCTTGCATATTTCACATCCGGATTCAGGAATGAAGTAGCATCAAAAATTGGTGAAGTAAGAATTGTATTTCCACCATCCACATCATTATCCCATGCACCACCACCACCGTTGTCGGTAACGTAGCATTTATCGCGACAATCATTGGTAACATCTACATCAGGATTTGCAACTGCACCACCTCCGGGACCTTGAGTTACGGTTCCATCCGGCTCACCACGTTCCCATGAATTACCTGAAGCACCTGTAACAGTCCATCCTAAATCAAATGTAAAGTCATCATAAATTCCGGGTTGCAATTGAATCACGTAAGGAACAGTTCCGCTATTAAGCGCCTGTGAGTTCGAGCAATAAGTAACATATCCCCATTTCCCGGCATCGATATTGTAATTATCTGGGAAGAATGCTGGAATTGCAAAATTTCCATTGGCATCGGCAGTAATTTGATTATCGGTAGAAGCATTCCATATTTGCACTTTAGCATTTGGAACAGGCAAACCTGAAACAGCATCAATAACTTGTCCTGTTGCAGTAAATGCATTCAACGGATTCAATTCAACATCCACAACAGTGAGTTGACCGTTTACCAACACAATACCAGTGATAGTTTTCGTTTCATAACCCGCACGGGAAACCTGAATAGAAACTGTTCCAGGAGTAACGGTTCCTGTTTTATATTCTCCTGTAATGTTTGTAACCGGAGCAAGTGTTGTTGTTAGAACTTGAACAGTAGCATTTCCTAAAGCTAAACCTGAAACAGAATCAGTTACAATTCCTTCGAGGTAACATGCACGAACGTATGTTGGAGTTAACACAACCAGACCGTTTGCCATATCAGAAGCAACAATTGTTCCTGAAGGAAGGAAAGGATAAACACCCCAGCATCCATCGAACCCGCCGCCAGTACCCTGTGTGTAAGTATCGTAAGAACCAACGCTGATAATATTTTCAGGTCGGGAAACGTCTGTAATTGAAACACCATCTTTATACCAGGAGGTAACAGCAAAATCGTTTAATACATGCGTATTGTGAACGATAGAACCTGAACCCGGAGTAATCTGGTAACGATCGAGCTCTGTGATGTTACCCAGATCAGTAATATCATACGATGTCAGGTAAGAATCATTTGTTTCATCTGTAGTGAACAATACTGTTCCTGCATCATTCAACCAGGTGTTATGAGTAAAATTGTTTGGAGTATTTTGCTGAGCAAGCAGAATCGGATTTGTCTTATCAGCTACATTATAAACAGCAAAATATCCATCGTAAATATGACCACCCCACAGTGTATCATTTCTGACATAACCATCGTGAATATAAGTTCCGGGAGTATGACCTTTGTAAACAGGATTCCAAGGGTCAGCCAAATCAACTACCAGAGCTGAACCATTAAACAAATTACTTCCAAAAAGATATGCGTGAGCTGCATCGATATGCAATGCATGAATAGTTTCCAATTGATTGTTGATTGCACCACTTCCAGCCCAGTATTTTGAATTTACAGAGTTTGGTAAATCGGAGAGGTCAACAATTTGCAGACCGCTGTTACCACCTTCAGTAGTAACATAAGCATAGGTATCCCATACTTTCACTTCACGCCAGTCGGATTGAGCGCCGGGAATCATAAATGCTTCTACCGGATTATCGGGATCAGTAACATCCACAATAGAAAGACCTTCGTAGTAGCCTACCAAAGCGTATTCATTTCCTTGTGAATCGACATAACCTCCAATATTGGACAGCGATACTCCATAAGGCAAGACCGCTCTTAAGGTCATGTTAAAATTTTGTGCAAATCCGACGGAGCAGATCAGCAGCGCCATCAGGGTAATCAGATTCTTTTTCATTTAGTAAGGTTGGTTTAAGGAATCAAATTTAGGGATTTTACCTGCACCCTCAGGAGTAATCCGATAAAATATGTTAAGTACAAGAAACCATTCGAGTAATCCTTTTCGGAAGACTAACGGGGCACATCAGTCCTTTTTGAAAATGGCATAAAACATTGTATCAGCCAAGTCATCAAATCCGCAAACAGTCTCATTTTGAACAAGTTTCAGACTTGTATGCTGTAAAATAAAGTCTACCATGTGTTCATTTTCCAGTTTAAAAACAGAGCAGGTCATGTAAACAAAAAATCCACCTGA
Organism: Bacteroidia bacterium; assembly: GCA_016788065.1. Lineage (GTDB taxonomy): Bacteria > Bacteroidota > Bacteroidia > AKYH767-A > OLB10 > JADKJB01. The sequence goes on from JAEUTI010000001.1 coordinate 23,026, forward strand.
TTTCAGATGAGGCATCGCATTCAGCACGATTTTTTCTTGTCGGGAACGAAAATTGAGCAATTCCTCTTCTTTAAAGTGTGTTAAATATTCCGGCGTTCGGGACCAGGTACCCGATCCTGAACATGGAACATCGGCGATTATTCCGTCATAAAAAACATTAGGTTGCTTGACGTCAGAAGCAGCTAAATCCGCTACAGCGAATGTCACCTGTTTCTTAAATGATGCCGGTAACCGTTCCTTAAAATTTTCCAAAATTGATTGCCTGATATCGGTAGCATGAATTTTTACATCCGGTATCCGTTGTAAAAGTTGCAATGACTTCCCTCCTGCCCCACAGCAACAATCCCACCAATGCTCATTCGAAGACGCTGGAATTTGCAGACCACAAAGCTGGGATGATAAATCCTGAATCTCATAATGAGTACCCTTGGTGAATGGCAAATTTTCAATATTAAAACCAGGTGGAAATCCGATAGCTAACGTTGGAGCATCTTTAACAACAAGTTGCAATTGCTGCGATCTGGCAGCATCCAAAATTTTTTCGCGCAACCCCGGAAATGGTCTTATCCAAACTAACGGTTGTAGCACATGTGAAAAACTGAATGCTTCAGGTGAAATTTGATCCGACAATGGTGCCTCGAAGGGAAACAGCAACTTGACATCGAATGCAGGATAGCAAAGCTGCAGGTGTTTCAAACGCTCGTGCGGATCGCCTGCATTCGGAAGCTGATCCTTATGAGTTAAATATTTCTGTGCAAAATACCGGCTGATATCTGTATACCAACCGTGACAGATATACCATGCTATAGTAATTCGCTCGTTGAATGGAAGCTGGTTCAGATTTTTACCCAAACGATACCAGCAAAAAACCCAGGCCGTATATAATTTTCTGTCGCGGGAGCCATACTTCCGGTTACTTCTGAAATTATCTTTGAGATAGCGAACGAGTGGCACATTGCCATCATAACCATCAATCAGCTGATGGATGGTACGAAGTGCAGCATCAAATATTTTCTGAGAATTTAATTCTTCAGAACTCAAGTTTGATTTGTGTTTTACCGTTTGATCCGGTTTTGGGTGTATCGTCGGTGCTTTCTGCAGTATTTTTCACAGCAGCAGCAGGAGTGGTAACCGGTTTAGGGGTAACAGCGGGATTGGGAGCCGAACCTGCATTCGTTCCGGTACCGGGATCACCTCCGCCCATTACGCGCAGTTTGGCAATCGGGAATTTAGTCAGCACATTTCCAATAGCAGATCTGTTCTTGGTCAGTTGCTCATTAAAATCGACTTCAATCACCAGATTTTTCAATTTCGGCCTTGGCTTCAAATGAACGTTTACGCGTGGACCGTTAGTTGGACCGGAAACACCCAGGTAAAGGATTTTGGATCCATCAGCACCTTTGGTAAGATCATAAACCTTATCGCGGGTAATTCCCGAAATGAAGAAACGCTTCACCATAATCGGACCACCTTTACCATCCTGATAAATCATGTTATAGGTGGTTGTTTCATCATTCTTGGTGAATATATCGATGTGACGAAGATCTTTACCGACATAAGCTTTTTCAGCAATACGGGTGACAGTAAATTTACCATCTCCGGTAATTGCAATCACATCATCGAGGTCGGAACAATCACGTAAAAACTCATCACGCTTCATGCCATAACCTGCGAAGCCTTCTTCCCGGTTCACATAAAGTTTCTGATTATTGGCAATTACTTTCGATGCAACAATAGTTTCAAAAGATGAAATTACCGTGCGACGCTCGCGTCCTTTACCGAATTTCTTCAGTAATTCCTTAAAGTAATTAATCGCATAATTCTTCAGGTTGTTCAGGTTGTCATTAATTTCAGCAAGTTCTGCTTCAATAGCCAATAATTTCTCTTCGGCACGATTGGCATCATAGCGGGAAATACGCTTTATTTTAAGTTCTGTCAGGCGAACATAATCATCGTGAACAACAGGGCGACGGAGATTTTTCAGATATGGTTTTAATCCTGCTTCAATGGTATCCATAATCTGATCCCAGGTTTCGCAGACTTCCAGTGAACGATAAATTCTTTTCTCAATGAAAATTTTCTCGAGTGAATTATAATGCCATTCGGTCTCTTTTTCGTCGCGGGCAATTTCGAGTTCCAGCTTTAATAAATCGACTGTATTTCGTGTTGAAATCTCCAGAATTTCATTCACACTCAGGAAGCGTGGACGGCCATCTTCAATAATACAGGAGTTTGGTGAGATGGAAACTTCGCAATTACTGAATGCATACAATGCTTCAATTGCTTTATCGGGATCTTGCGATGCTTCGGGATGCAGGTTAATCACAATTTCAACTTCAGAAGCTGTATTGTCCTCAACCTTTTTAATTTTAATTTTTCCTTTTTCTACTGCGGCAAGAATGGATTCAATAACAGAGGTTGTAGTTGTACCGTAAGGAATTTGCTTTATGACAAGCGTCTTTTTATCCAGTTTTTCAATCACTGCCCGGATACGAATTCTTCCGCCACGTAAACCCTCTTTATAGTTTGAAAAATCAGCAACGCCACCGGTTGCAAAATCAGGCATCAGATTTGTCTTCTTTCCTTTGAGAACATCAATAGAGCCCTGAATTAATTCTATGAAGTTATGCGGTAATACTTTGGAGGCCAAACCAACAGCGATACCCTCTACTCCCATTGCAAGCAGCAAAGGGAATTTAACAGGAAGCGTTACCGGCTCACGGTTACGACCATCATAAGAAAGCTGCCAAACGGTAGTCTTCGGATTGAATACTACTTCCAGAGCAAATTTAGAGAGACGAGCTTCAATGTAACGTGGAGCAGCTGCGCTATCTCCGGTATGTATATTTCCCCAGTTTCCCTGAGTATCAATCAGCAGATTTTTCTGGCCAATTTGCACCAGTGCATCGCCAATGGAAGCATCCCCATGAGGGTGATACTTCATTGTATTACCAATGATATTTGCAACTTTATTGTACCTGCCATCTTCCATTTCAAACATGGAATGAAGAATCCGGCGTTGTACCGGTTTCAAACCATCTTCAACATAAGGCACGGCACGTTCCAGAATTACATAAGATGCATAATCGAGGAACCATGTTTTGTACATACCTGCAATAGCTGCGGTATCTTCTCCGGGATGTCCGGGATTTTCGTGTTTATTCGGGCTATCGTTATTAATTGGGGTCATTTCAGACATAATGCTACAAACAAATTAGGCAATTTCAACAGCTTCGGTTTCTGCAACCGCTTCAATACTTTGGTCAGGGGCAACAATCAGTTCTTCTTCCATTTTAAGGTTACTGATAATAAAATCCTGACGCTCGGGAGTATTTTTTCCCATGTAATAATCGAGTAAATTGTGAAGAGAAGTTTCACCTGTTAATTCAACTCTTTCCAGACGAATTTTCTTACCAATGAACGCTTTAAATTCATCGGGTGAAATTTCTCCCAAACCTTTGAATCGGGTAATTTCAGGCTTTGGTTTTAACTTTTCAATCGCAGCAATACGCTCGGGCTCACTGTAACAATAAATTGTTTCCTTTTTATTTCTCACTCTGAAAAGTGGTGTTTGCAAAATATATAAGTGACCATTTCGGACCAGATCAGGGAAGAACTGCAGGAAGAAAGTCAATAAAAGCAAACGAATGTGCATACCATCCACATCGGCATCGGTAGCAACAACAATTTTATTATAGCGAAGATCTTCCAATCCGTTTTCAATATTCAATGCATTTTGAAGCAGGTTGAATTCTTCATTCTCATAAACAATTTTTTTAGTCAGGCCAAAACAATTCAATGGCTTTCCTTTCAGTGAAAATACTGCCTGCAAATTCACATCGCGTGCAATGGTGATAGAACCACTGGCAGAATCTCCCTCGGTAATGAACAAGGTAGAATCAAATTTATTGGCATGTTTACTATCGAGATGAACCCGGCAATCGCGTAATTTTTTATTATGCAGATTTGCCTTCTTAGCTCTTTCATTGGCAAGTTTTTTAATACCTGCAATTTCTTTGCGCTCCCGCTCCGACTGTTGGATTTTTTTCAACCACGCATCGGCAATGATTGGATTTTTATGAAGGAAATTATCCAGTTCTGTTTTTATAAAATCATTAATCCAGTTTCTTAATGATGGTCCGCCCGGACTGGTTACCTGAGAGCCGAGTTTAGTTTTCGTTTGCGATTCAAAGACAGGCTCCTGAATACGGATGCTTATAGCAGCTGTAATGGAGGAGCGAACATCGGAAGGTTCAAATTCTTTCTTATAAAATTCACGGGCAGTTTTCACAATGGCTTCGCGAAAAGCTGCCTGATGTGTTCCTCCCTGAGTTGTATGCTGACCATTTACAAACGAATAATAATCTTCGCCATAGGCCGGAGTGTGCGTAAACGCAGCTTCGATATCATCACCTTTGAGATGAATGATAGGATACAAAGATTCATCACTCAGATTATCTTTCAGCAAATCAAGCAATCCTCCTTCAGATGTAAATGGCTGTCCGTTAAAATAAATTGTCAGACCAACATTCAGATAGGTATAATTGCGGATCATTTGCTCCACAAAATCATTTCGGAAACTGTAATCAGAAAAAATGGAATCATCGGGAGTGAAAGTGATGATCGTTCCGTTAGGTTCATTTGGTGCTTTCACTTTTTGTTCTTTCACCAGATTACCAACATTAAATTCGGCGATTACACTTTGGCCTTCACGAATCGATTGCACTATAAATTTCGACGAAAGTGCATTGACAGCTTTCGTACCAACACCATTCAATCCAACAGATTTTTGAAATGCATTGCTGTCGTACTTACCTCCGGTATTTATTTTTGAAACGCATTCCACCACTTTACCGAGGGGAATTCCGCGACCGTAATCACGTACTTCAACTATGCCTTCTCCAATATGAATATCTATTTTACGACCATTACCCATCACATATTCGTCGATGGAATTATCGATAATTTCTTTCAAAAGCACATAAATACCATCATCGCGGGAACTTCCATCTCCCAGTTTCCCGATATACATTCCGGGGCGCAGGCGGATATGCTCTTTCCAGTCGAGGGACTGAATACTGTCTTCAGTGTATTGATTTTCTGTAGGTTTCTTAGCCATTTCTTCTTTTACTGATTAAAATCGGGGCATCTGCTGCCGGTTTTGAAAGCGTAAAGTTATCAATATTGCCAGAAGGCTGCAGCATTCCCGTACTATATAAATCGGAATTTTACACCGGTTATTGTTAAAAAAAACGCCCAAATCAATGAATTTTAGGTATTTGGAAGTTTAAACAAGTTTTGAACAATGATTGTATAACTATCAATAGACTGAAAAGCAGGTGAAAAACACCCTCAAAAAACAAAAAACCCCGCCGGGGAAGGCAGGGTTTTCGCTCGTTTGTTCACTACTTACTGGATGACAAGAGGCCTGGTTAGCTTTCCGTCACCGTTTATTATTGTTACAAAATAATAGCCTGGTTTAATGCGATCAACACCCAAAGAGATCTGATTTGCATCCTCATCAAGGATCAATTGCTCAGTCATGATAGTCTGACCAATCATATTAGTTACCATTACAGTTGCAACTGTTTCTTCTTCAGAAGGTATTGAAAGGTTCACCTGATTTCCTGAAAGAACCGGATTAGGATACAATTTCAGATCAGTAATTACCATATCTTCAGATTCTTCAATAGTCGGATTAAAGCCACCTACTCTTGCCATTGAATTACAATTCATGATATAAGAAAGGTTAGCCTTACGTTGCAATTTCCATTCGAACCTTGCCAATGCAGGAGCATTCGATTTCAGGTAATATCTTAAGAAAGATACAACCAGATAGGTAGTTTTGTGATTTGTGTTCTGGTAGGAAGTGGGGAACCCGCCGCAAAGAACTTCAGAACCGGTACATGTTCCGGCACCCTGAGCAAAATTACAATGAGAAGCATCGTTCAGCATAACATATGTTTTGCAATCAGATGCAAGATTATTATACAATGGCATTTGATCAGGAGCAACACAATCTTCGCCACCTGCAAATACTACTGCCGGAGTTGTTACTAATGCTGCTGCAGCAACTGCATCAGGAGTTGTTGAAGTTGCGCCCATAGTTACCAGAGCATCAATTGAGGTGTTGTACTGGCAGGCAAGTACAGCAGCACTTGCTCCCATTCCGTGACCCATTACACCTGTTTTACCGTTAAGACGTTTGAAGAAGAAAGAAGTGTTATCCCAACGCATTCCTTCAAAGGCTGCTGCTACATATGCAAGATCAAGTGCATAAGCATCAACATCAGGGGTAATTGACATCTCCGTTTTAGGAATTACAACAATAAATCCTTTTGGAACAAATTTGTCCCACAGGTATTGATAGTTGTTCCAGCCAATTTCTGTACCATGTCCTACTACCAGTACCGGGAATCGCTTGTCGGCAGGAGAGCCGAGTGCAACCTGATAACCTGCAACATCTGCAGGATAGAATACTTCCGTTTCAATCTGGCGGTTACCTCTGGAAGCGTCGGTGAAAGTCATTACTTTCGTACCTACAACCCAAGGCTGAGCCATCAGATTAGTTGTCATAAAGAAGCCAATCAGTGCGATTAGCATCATTTTCGTTTTAATAGTTGAGTTTGTTTTCATATTCGTATTGATTTGCCGTTCAATTTTTGATTACACCTCGAAATTAACCAAACCACAACAGGTCACCGTCGATATTTGGCGAACGGAACGCAGAACTGGGCAAAAAGGTGAATTGACTTGATTAAAAATAAAATTAGTCCAAATGAGCTGAATGAAGTTTTCTAATTTATTTATTTTCAGACACTTAAGAATAACTTAACAGGTGAATCGGTATAAAAGGGAGGGTGAACTATATCCCAAATCTGGTGAATTTTGCTTCGACATCAATTTTCGGTCAAATACGATTTTAAGCACCTTAGTGGGATTTCGACAGCATAAAGCAAAGAACATCAGGGATCTGGTTTAATGTCTTATAAGTTAAAATATAATTAAGTTATACTGCCTAATCAAGGGTAGCAAAACTTCTACATTTGCTTTCTCATAAATATGCCTACCTTGAACCGGCATTTTAGTTTATGAATAACGGAACAACCACCAATCACACCTATTCGCTAGCACTATTGAGTACCCTGTTTTTCATGTGGGGTTTTATCACGGTGTTAAATGATATCTTAATTCCTCATCTAAAGGGATTATTCGATCTGAATTACACGCGCACCATGTTAATTCAATTTTGTTTTTTTGGTGCATACTTTATTACATCAATTCCTGCCGGTGCTATTATTTCGAAAATCGGATATAAAAAAGGAATAGTGATGGGATTAAGCATTACCGGACTAGGTGCACTTTTATTTTTTCCTGCATCCATCTTAATATCTTATACCTTTTTCCTTACTGCTTTATTTATACTAGCATCTGGAATAACAATACTACAGGTTGCAGCCAATCCGTTTGTAGCTGTACTGGGACCACCTGAAACAGCATCCAGCAGATTGAACCTTACACAAGCCATTAACTCCTTAGGAACCACTATTGCACCTTTATTCGGCTCGTTGCTTATCCTGGATGCAACAGGAGTGCATCGTTCTCCCGCAGAAGAAGCTGCCAGTGTACAGGGACCTTACATAGGTATTGCATTGTTACTGGGTTTAATTGCAGTGTTGATTGCAATTTCCAAACTACCATCAATCAATGATGCAACCATGGAACAGTATCACGAAACTAATCACTATGGTAAGAAAAGCGCCTGGCAATATGGTCATCTAATGCGTGGTGCTATTGCTATATTTCTTTATGTCGGCGGTGAAGTAACAATTGGCAGTTTCATGGTAAACTATCTGATGGAGCCGCAAATTGGTGGTTTGGCTGAAGCCGATGCCGGCAAATATGTTTCTTTTTATTGGGGAGGTGCTATGGTAGGAAGATTTATTGGTGCTGCAATTTTACAACGTATTAAACCACAATTGTTGCTTACAACTTGTGCCATTGCTGCAATAGTTCTGATTTTAATAAGTACCAATACCACCGGACCAATTGCCATGTACAGTATCATTGCGGTAGGCTTATTTAACTCTATCATGTTCGCCAATATTTTCACCATGTCGATGTCGGGATTGGGAAAATATACAGGACAGGGCTCCGGAATTTTATGTATGGCAATAGTAGGTGGCGCCATTGTTCCGGTTGCTACCGGATTCCTTGCTGATCAGATCGGATTGCAACAGGCATTAATGGCCGTGATTCTTTGCTATGCATACATATTATATTTCGGCACTACCGGATATCAACTTGACCGCGATAAAAAAAGAAATACGATACTTTAAATATTAAAAAAGTGAAAAGCAGAAGGGATTTTATTAAAACAGCAGCATTAGGAACTGTGGCTGCAGGTATCTTACCAAAGTTCAGCATGGCAGGCAATATTCCCGGAGGAATGTCCTCCAAGCCATTAGTGATCTCCACCTGGGATCACGGTTTAGTGGCGAATGCTGAGGCATGGAAAGTGTTGTCGAATGGTGGACGTGCACTCGATGCTGTGGAAAACGGAGTTATGATTGTTGAATCTGATCCTTCACAAACAAGTGTGGGAAGAGGTGGATTACCGGATCGTGATGGAAGAGTGACATTGGATGCATGTATCATGAACGAATTCGGAGATTGCGGTTCTGTAGCATGTCTCGAACATATTGTGAATCCTATTTCTGTTGCCAGAAGAGTGATGGAAAAAACGCCGCATGTAATGCTTGTGGGCGATGGTGCTTTGGAATTTGCTATAGCACAAGGATTCAAAAAAGAAAAATTACTCACTGAAAATAGTGAAAAAGCATGGCGCGAATGGCTTAAAGAAAGTCAGTATAAACCAATTATCAATATTGAAAATCATGATACCATTGGCATGCTGGCAATTGATGTAAATGGGAATTTAAGTGGTTCCTGCACAACGAGCGGACTAGCCTATAAAATGCATGGTCGTGTGGGAGACTCCCCGATTATAGGCGCCGGTTTATATGTTGACAATGAAATCGGAGCAGCCTGTGCAACCGGTTTAGGAGAAACCGTCATCCGCCAATGTGGAAGCTTTTTGGTTGTTGAACTCATGCGTCAGGGACGAACTCCGGAAGAAGCCTGCAAAGAAGCAGTTGCAAGAATTGTGAAGCACGAAAAAGATGTGAAGGATCTTCAGGTAGGATTTCTCGCAATCAACAAGCAGGGAGAATATGGTAGTTATGCCATCCATCCCGGTTTTAATTTTGCGCTTCATAATAAAGAAGGAAATTCCCTGATCAGTTCTGATCACTGGCAAAAATAAATTGTATGTTCTCTTATACACAAGGATTCATTCTTTAGGAACGAATTCTTATGTAATAATTATAGCTTTTTATCTTCAATTCTCAAATCTTTCTTAGCATCCTATCAGATGAAAAAGTTAATTAATATTTCGACCGGAATCACTTTACTATTTTCATTACTTAGTGCAGGAAATCTGTTTGGACAAAAGCAACCTCTGCATACCCTGGTGAATCCATTTATTGGAACCGATGGATTCGGCCACACATTTCCGGGAGCAACAACACCCTTTGGAATGGTACAGCTAAGTCCAGATACCCGAACCAGTGGCTGGGAAAATTGTTCAGGATATCATTCATCGAATCCAACTATAATAGGATTCAGCCATACCCACCTTAGCGGAACCGGTGCATCCGATTATGGCGATATTATGTTTATGGCCACCGATGGAATTCAAATGAATGCAGGTGATGAAAAAAATCCTTTATCGGGATACAGATCAGCATTTTCAAAAAGCACCGAGCGTGCATCACCGGGATATTACCGGGTGCAATTGGAAGATCATAAAATACAAGCGGAAATGAGTGCCACTACCCGATGTGGTATGCAAAAATATACCTTTCAGGAAAGTGAAAATTCTGTAATTATAACCGATTTAATTCATGGAATAAGTGATAAAGTGACGGATGCTTCCATCACCATAGAAAATGATCATGCTATCTCCGGTTACCGGCGTTCCACAGGATGGGCGAAGGATCATATTGTATATTTCTATGCAGAATTTTCAAAACCGTTTAATGCTTACGGACTGGAATCATCGGATGGCAAAAAGATTACCGGAAAAACTGTGCAGGATTTGCAGGGAGTCAAAGGTTGGTTTAAATATGCCACTAAGAAGAATGAATCGGTGTTTGTGAAAGTTGGAATTTCAACAGTTAGCACTGCAAATGCAAAACTGAATCTGACAACTGAAATACCTCATTGGGATTTTACAAAAGTCATAAAAGATGCTGCTGCGGCCTGGGAAGCAGAATTATCTCGAATTGTAGTGGAAGGTGGAACCAAAGAAGATCAGGTGAATTTTTATACATCATTGTATCATACTATGATTGCACCCAATATACTTTCTGATGTAGATGGGCAATACCGCGGCATGGATGGTAAAATTCATACCATGAAAAATGGTCCCATGTACTCGGTATTTTCATTGTGGGATACCTTCCGCGCATTGCATCCTTTGTTTACAATCATTGATACAGTAAGAGCCAATGAATTTGTGAATTCGTTGTTGCAAAAATATTCGGAATCGGGTTTACTACCTGTATGGGAGTTAGCCTCCAATGAAACGGGATGTATGATTGGTTATCACAGTGTTCCTGTAATCACAGATGCCTGGTTTAAAAATATCCGTGGCTATGATGAAAATCTGGCAATGGAAGCCATGCTTAAAAGTGGTGAACAGGATCATTTGGGTATGAAGTTTTATAAGAATCAGGGATATATTCCGGCAGATAAAGAAAATGAATCCGTTTCAAAAACACTGGAGTATGCATACAACGACTGGTGCATTGCAAGTGTAGGACAATCTCTGAATTATGATGCAACAATAGTTGAAACTTACAGAAAACGATCTAAATCGTATTTGAATGTTTATGATATTGAAAGTGGTTTCATGCGAGGCAAGAAGAACTCGAATTGGGTAAAACCTTTCGATCCTTATGAAGTGAGTGGAATTTATACAGAAGCAAATGCCTGGCAATATACCTGGTTTGCACCTCATGATATTCCCGGAATGATTTCAATGATGGGAGGCGTGTCGGCATTCACTGCACGGTTAGATACGCTATTCAGTACGCAAGCAGCCATCACTGGCCGTTCGCAACCTGACATTAGTGGTATGATCGGTCAGTATGCGCATGGGAATGAACCCAGTCACCATATGATTTATCTTTATCAATGGTCCGATAAACCCTATCGAACTGCAGCATTGAGCAGGAAGATTATGAAAGAATTTTACACCAATAAAAGAGATGGTTTAATAGGAAATGAAGATTGCGGACAAATGTCAGCATGGTTTGTATTTTCAGCAATGGGCTTCTATCCGGTTTGCCCCGGAGTTCCCTCCTACACTATTGGTTCTCCTCTGTTTGATAAGATAACGGTGAATGCACATACGAAAACACCTTTCGTAATAACAGCCGACAGTTCCGAAAAAAATATTTATGTAAAGCAGTTGCTTTTGAACGGCAAAGAATTCAAATCCGGTAAAAACGGAATTCCCGGAGGAACAGGATTACAACATCAGGACATTATGAAAGGTGGCAATCTGACTTTCATTCTTAGCAGTGATATTAAAGAGCTAACCGGTGTTCCTGCTCATGTTACACCTTCCTCACCGGTAGTTATGATACCTTATTTAGTTTCAGGCGAAAAATCTTTTTACGACTCATGTAAAGTGGCGATGTACACTTACACTCCGGAAGCAACCATACATTATACAATCGATGGCTCGGTACCGACAACAAAATCTGCCGTTTACTCCAAGCCCATTTACATTACATCAACCACCATTCTAAAAATGATGGCAGTAAAGCCCGGCTATGAAGCAAGTGCTGTTGAAGAGTCATCATTTTTAAGACTACCCTATAAAAGAGATGTCTATTACACAACCAAATACAGTCATTTGTACACTGCAGGTGGTGATATGGGTTTAATAGATGGCATTTACGGAGAGCCGAATGCATTTGGTTCATGGCAGGGTTTTCATGGCATCGACATGAACGTTACTATTGACTTACATGAATCGCGCAACATTTCCATGATTGCAGCTTCATTCTTGCAGCAGTATCCTTCCTGGATCTGGCTTCCTGAAGAAGTCAGTTTTGAAATTTCCAACGACAATAAAACTTTTGAACCGGTATACAATTATGTTAATACCATTCCTAAAAATAAAGATGGTGCCTTCACTGAAAATTTCCGATCTGACTTTCCAGTTCGAAAAGCAAGGTATGTAAGAGTAACTGCTAAGAATCCTGCCGTTTGTCCGCCCTGGCATCCAGGTGCCGGTGATAAAGCGTGGATCTTTGTAGACGAAATTACGGTGAAATAAATTACAACAGAACTTTTTAAACACCATCTTATCTTTTCAAATAACTGATTTACAATTATTTATAAGTTTTTACTTTTTATTAAATACTATTTTTAAATTCCTACTAATTCGATAGATTTACATCGTTCTAATTTTAATATAAACAAGATGTAAAAACTAAACACATGAATGTAGCCATTATCGGAAGCGGATTAACCGGGACATTAGCCGCAATTTATTTGAAGAAATCGAATGCTGATACCAATGTAATTCTATTTGAAAAATCGGCAGATAAAACATTGCGTGGTATACCCTATTCGCATCAATTGGAATACCAACCATTAAATGTAAATACCAAAGGGATGACATTATTTGATGATAACCCATTACATTTTTTCAATTGGTGGAAGCAAAATCATACGAGGTATCCGGAGTTTAAAAATATAGTTCCGAAAGAAGGTGATTTTGTTCAACGAAATATTTATGGTGATTACCTTACAGAAACTTTTGAAAACATGAACCAATCGGTTTCGAAGCCGGTAAAGATTGTTAATGGTGAAGTTATTGATATTCTTGAAACAGGAAATTCCGATTACAAAATTCAACTGGCAGATGGAGGCATATTCGAAGCAGATAAAGTATTGTTTGCACTTGGAAACTTCCCTCCTTCTGATCCCACGTTTGTCAGAACTTCAGCAATAGCAGATGATCCTGCCTATATTTCACATCCGTGGTTAGATAATGCGATAGATGATTTACCGAAAGATGCATCCGTTTTATTTGTCGGTGCAGGATTAACCATGGTAGATTTAAGTGTATCTCTAAAAAAGCGGGGTGCAACCGGAAAATTTTATGTTGTCTCACGCCGAGGACTATTACCACGTCCACATGCAGAAACAGCACCATATACGCTGAAGTGTGTTGATAAGAAATACGATACTGCATTAGAATTATTCCGTGCAATCAGAAAAGAGGCTAAAGAAGCTGTTTCAAATGGAATTGACTGGCGTTCTGTAATTGATGCTATAAGGCCTTATACACAAACTTTGTGGCTAAATCTGCCAGAGCACGAAAAAAGAAGATTTTTATCGCATATAAGACCTTATTGGGATGTATTGCGACATAGAATGCCACAGGAATCGTTTCGACAAATTTCAGGATTGCAGGAATCGGGACAAATGGAATTGCTGGCAGGGAGAATTTGCAATATCAAGCGGACATCTGCCGACAATCTTGAAGTAACTATTTGTCCACGAAACCAAACGGAACTGGTAAAAATAAACGTTTCCAGAATAATCAATTGCACAGGCCCACAAAGTGATTATCGAAAATTAAACACACCTTTAGTCACCAATCTGCTGAACAAAGGCTGGTTTACAACCGATGAACAATCACTTGGATTAAAAACAGATATCAAAGGTGCCATCATTGATACTGCCGGAAATTCGAATCGAAAATTTTACACCGCAGGGCCTCCTTGTAAAGGAACCCTATGGGAGTGTACTGCTCTAAGAGATATCAGGAGTCAATTGAATCAACTGATACCTGTAATAGCCAATTAAAAAAAAGAATGCCGGACCATTTGTCCGGCATTCTTTTTTACCAGATCACTACTCGACCCGTGATTCAAATACCACTTCTATATCTGTTTCACCGGGTGCCTGAGTTCCGTCTTTTACTCCCGGCTGATGCTTTAATGTGATTGTTGAAGTACCTGAACTCACATTTCCTGTTACCCACCGTGTTTGTAATCCCAGAGGTAATCCATTAGAATCAGAATCGAGATAAGTTGTAGCAATATTTACCCCTGATTGTGTATAAAAGAACATGTGATCAACAGCTTCTTCTTCAACCTCATTGGAAATAGTGTCGGTTGGACTTCCAGATTCATCCAGCAACAAAACATCCATAAAGTAAGTAGTATTATTTTGAAGACGAATTGTATCGAACTGTGTAGGTGCTGCTCCACCATCTCCATCTGTATCTCTGAAAATTGCAGTAACATCAGGTGCCACGCCTGCCGAATCGGTAAAAGAGAGTACTGCAGTCGTAATTAATTCTGATTCATTAGGTGTTCCGGGATTTGTTGGATCATCATCATCTTTTTTACATCCAGTAAAGATATTCGTTACTATTAGTGTCGCTGTTGCGAGTAAAATTATGTTTTTATTTTTCATAGTTTCTTTTTGTTTTTCCCGCTGTAGCGGATAAGGTTTAGATTAATTTAATTTTTTTTAGCAAACTGAAAAGGTACTTTAATTTTCAATGAGACATTCCTTCCCTGCTCATCGGCATAATAACGGAACCTGTTCAGGTAATCGCGATAAGAAGTATTCAATAAATTGGTAACGTTCAAGCTTAAATGGATAGCTTGTTTTCCGAATGTTAGAATAGTACCGGCTTCGGCATTCAGTAACACATAACCTGAAGGAGGAGCAACATAATCTGCTTCGTCGGGTACTCTATACTGCTTGAGTACCTGATTTACACTTACCATCAAATGGTTCGATTTGGTTTTTTTCCATTCCGGCAAATTAATGGTTGCACCATACTCAAAATGATCGGCAGGCATCATCTGAAGAAAATCATTGGCTTCTTCATTGAATGCTCTAACAATATCGGCTCTTACATGTAATTCCGTATGAGCAGTCAGATGATATCTGACCATAGCATCGATTCCCTTGAGAGTTGCATCAGCCTGTTCATATCGATAAGTAGGAAATGCTCCTCGAATGGTGAGTGTTGGTGGCAATACCGGTTTCAAGTAAATAAAATCATTGATCAGGTTGTAATAGCCTGAAATTTCGATGGCGAATCTGGAGTGATCAAACAACATTGCGGAAACAATGGCATTCCATGATTTTTCAGGCACCAAAGAGGTATCTCCGATTTCAATTGCTGCAGCACCGTGATGCAATCCGTCACTGTACAACTCATTCACCGCCGGGGCACGCCAGGCAGTTCCAAGGTTTGCTGAGATTCGGATATTTTTGGTGATATCATAAATTACACCGGTAGTACCTGAAAAGTTCTGATAATTGTATTCATAGGAATTAACAATTCCATTTTCCTTTTCATACACCGTAAGCTCCCGAATATCCATTCTTGCACCAGCTTCCAGCAATAATTTATTCTTCCGGTAACGTTCAACAACAAACAGTCCTGCCGTATTATTTATGTAATTCGGGATAAACTTTCTGCCTTCGAAAGTATTGCCCTGTGTCATGCCAGAGCAGCCAACCATTCCGGTAAATCCTTTATAGGAATTGTGTTCCCAAAGTAAATCGACCGAATGAGAAGTTATTTCATAGGTAAGTTCCGGCAAATTGAGAGCAGCCAATGCATCGTTTAATGGCCGGTGCTTATCATATTCGTAACGTAGGTTGTACTGTCTGGCATAAGTCACAGAGAATTTTCCGGTAGTACCAGTCAGCAACCACCCTTTTGTTTTCAGCAGTTCGTGTTCGGCACGTTGAAAGGGACGATCGATATGATAGCTGAATCCTGATTGCTCGAGAGGCTCATCCCTGTCGAATGCAGCCTGCAGATCGGTTAAATTTCCGATGTGTGAACCGGAGAAAATTCCGATACTACTGTTAAACTGCGAATAAAAAACTTCCAGACCATAAGTTGGTTTATTCCAACCTAATGCCCATGAGAAATTTTCTTCTTCGTATCCGGTATTTTTAAGATAGTAATCGGGTGTTTTGGTATTACCACCTTTCTTCAGTGTTCCCTGTAATCGCCAGCTCAGAGCTTTTATTTTTTCAAACCGTTGTTCAGCAATAGCCGAAACCACTCCTTCTCTGTTATTCGAGAAGCCAACCAAATTTAATTCGCCTCGTATTCCTGCTGAATCGGGCATAGCAGCCGGCTCAACAAGAATCACACCTGCTATTGCATCGGAACCATAACGAACAGAATTGGCACCTTTTATAACAGTGAGTTGTGTTGCTATAAACGGATCAATTTCGGGAGCATGCTCACTCCCCCATTGTTGTCCCTCCTGACGGATGCCATTGTTCAAAATTAAAACACGATTACTGTGAAGACCGTGAATTACCGGTTTCGAAACTGAGCTTCCGGTTTTCAATTCAGAAATTCCGGTTACACCCTTCAGACTTTCACCAAGCGATGAACCTCTTGTTTTATCGAGATCTTCACCGGTGATTTCCTGAACAGCTTGTGTGGGGATATCTTTTTGTCGCTCAGCAGAAATGCTCACACCTTTCAGTTCATTGAGTGAATGAGGCAATTCAAAATTCCGAACTAAATCGGCGGTGATTTCAAGTTTGAAATCTTTGCTTTCACACGATAAATGAGAAACGCGAACGGTATAATTACCGGGACAGATACCTTTAATGATATAATTCCCCGATTCATCGGTAGCAGCACCTTTCTGGAGTTCTACAATCACAACGTTAGAATATCCTAATGGCTCCCGGGTGTCTGCATCTACAACTGTACCTTTCATTTCTAAAGTACATTGCGCAATGAGAGCAACCGATTGCATTAAAATAAACACCGTGATTGAAAACAACTTAACAAGTAGTTTCAATTGGTTAAATTTTAAATAATAAAACAGGAGTAACAATCCCTTAAGAGGGAGTTACCGAAAACACCCTCAAGAAGTGTATGAAATAGACACTTCAGGGTAAAAAATCAGACCGGAGGTGCTCTGGGAGGTAATAAAGGCCATGCTGTAGAAGGAACAACAGGCATCGAAGCCGTAAACCATGTTCCGGATTTAATAACTTCGATTACATTAAAATAAGTTGCGACTGCACCTTCGCTGAAAGAAACAGAAAAGTCGCATATACTGCAAACATGTTCCAGTTCGTGCAAATGAACTTCAGCAGTAGCATCACAATGAGTATCGTTGCGATGTTCAAAAGCATGCACTTCAATTTGAACCAACGGATAGCAAAATACCGCCAGCAGCAATAAAGAAATGAATATGTTATATCTGCGCAACATCAATTGCAAAGATACT
Organism: Bacteroidia bacterium; assembly: GCA_016788065.1. GTDB lineage: Bacteria > Bacteroidota > Bacteroidia > AKYH767-A > OLB10 > JADKJB01. Next base: position 40,410 of record JAEUTI010000001.1, read on the forward strand.
AAAATCCGACAAGATTTGTATCGCATTCGCAATCAGCTGTTAATCATTGTGTTATAACAACTTAAAATCTTAAAAACCGATAATTCGATAGTCTAAATTTTGAACTCAATTAGTTTTGCCGAATGCATTTAAAATATTTTTATTTTAGCTGTCTGAACAAAAACACTTACCATGAAAACAACAAAGTTAAATAGCATACAAATACTTTTCGGAGCCTTAATATTAGTTTCTTCTTGTGGGTCACCCACGGAGAAAACAGAAGAACCAAAGCAACCATCCAAAGAAGAGCAGGTAAAGCGAGGCGAATATCTGGTAGGCATTATGGGATGCAACGATTGTCATTCGCCAAAAATATTTGGCCCTGAAGGACCGTATCCTGATCCCAACTTATTATTATCGGGACATCCGGCATCGATGCCAATTGCGAAATTCGATACCACAATGATTGGTCCGTGGGTTTTATTTAATCCACATAATACAGTTGCCGTTGGTCCCTGGGGAGTGACCTATGCAGCCAACTTAACATCTGATGCAACAGGAATTGGTAACTGGACACTGGAGCAATTTAAAAAAGCAATTAAAGAAGGAAAGTACAAAGGAATGGATGGAGCGAGAATGCTTCTCCCTCCTATGCCATGGCCCAATTACAAAAACATTACTGATGAAGATGCATCTGCAATTTTTGAATATCTGAAATCAACGAAACCAGTTGAAAATGTAGTGCCCGCGCCAGTTAGCAAATGAATCGGCCTTGCCGCTTCATTTGCGTCATTCGCAGCTAACGCTGCTGTCATTGGCAGCAAAGCTGCTGTCATTGGGTCATTGATGGTCATTGGGGATTTTCGGCGGAGCTACTGTCATTGTCTCATTTTAGTTTTGTAAATCTTCAAAACAAAATTATACGTTGGACAATTTACGTTGAACATTTTACATTCACAATTTTATATTGATCAGTTTACATTTTGACGAATTTTCTTCTGACCAAAAGCATTTTAATATTTAATAGGAATCTCTCCCTCTCCAGCCCCAAATGCAACACGGAGGATGATGCCTATGCTGGAGAGGGCCGGGGTGAGGAAAAGCGGCAGAGCTTGATAGCAAAGCTGCTGTCATTGGGTCATTGGCGGCAATGAGTCAATGTGCTAATTTGCTAATGCTTGCCATGAGCGCAGTCGAAGGGTGCTGATGTGCTAGTGTGCTGATTTTTTGTTCCAGTGTAATAAAAATGTGACTGCTTATTTCAGTGATCAGTTATCAGTGATCAGCGTTTTGCAGATACATTTCAAGATTTCGTTTTTCACTTATGATTTATTTTGTGGCTGCTAAAGCTGGTGGTTTTTCGTTCTCAAAATGCTTTTATTGCATATTGAGAAACAAGAAGTGAGAATTGAATAATTTTGAAACTGCTATAGTACTCATATTTGGATTCTTCAACCAGTCAAATATTCTGCCTGTCTTCCTGATGCTTTTATTGAATATCAATTCACAAGAATTGGATAGTGAATAAGGGTATTAAAAAAAGCAAGAAACTAAAAACCCTCAATGTTTCATCCTTTTTCGTATTTTAGCCTCATGAAGTTATTCCAGGCAGGTTTTTTATTTATTGTTTTTAGCATCATCGCTTGCGGGGTGCAGGCTCAAAAGCGGGGCTCGGTATGGTGCTTCGGCGACAGTGCTAAAGTTAATTTTTCTGATACAAGCAATATTATTACAGGGCACAGTAGTGTGAAGTCCAGAGGAAGTTGTGTGTCTATTTCAGATACCATGGGTAATTTAGAATTGTATGCTTATACACGAGCTGGAGTAAATGGAAATACTTCTCTTTTAAAAAATGCTACTGATTCACTTTTGATCAATGGGGATTCAATTGTTGGAGAAGGGTGGTATCGAGAATTAGTTTTGCTTCCTTATCCTGGAAATGACTCTCTAAATTATTTATTTTCTATTGGTGTTGCTGGATCGAGTGAAGATGGGTTATATTATTCGATCGCAAATATGTCAGCCAACAGTGGACAAGGGGCAGTCATTCAAAAAAACATTCAATTAGAGAATTTTAAAGCCGTAGATTGTTTGACTGCCATCAAACATGGCAATGGCCGCGATTGGTGGGTGTTTTTTAGGAAGTCAGATTTCCCATCAGGGGGAAATAATGAATGGTATTTGTATTTGGTTACTCCACAAGGGATTGCAACCCAAATTATTCAAGCTGTTGGAAATTACAATAGCACTAATTCCGGTCGAATTTCATTTAACACTTCAGGTAATAGAATGGCATACATCAATTATAAAGGATTAATTGAACTATATGACTTTAACCGCTGTACTGGAATAATTAGTAACCCAATTACTATTTCAGCAGAGAGTTCTCAGGCACCATGGCCTGAGAACTGGAGCTCAGAATTTTCACCTTCCGGACAATTTTTATATATGACTCAAATAGCAGCTTTTCCACCTGACAGTTGTTATCTCATTCAATTTGATTTAAGTTCTGCTAACATTTCACAATCTGCCGATACTATTTGGGTTACACCTTTTCAAGAAAATATGGGCCAGTTAAAGAAAGCACCAAATAATAAAGTCTACTTAGCTACAAATTATAAAGGAGGGTATCCCTATGCTGATACTACCTACAATTATATTAACACAAATCTAAGTGTGATAAATTCTCCCGACAGCATGGGTTTAGCTTGTGATTTTCAGCCCTTCAGTTTTTCTTTAGGTGGAAAGCGCAGTTACTTCGGCCTCCCAAACAACCCCGATTACGACTTACCCGCCCTCGCTGGCAGTCAGTGTGATACGTTGGTATCGCAAAATGAGTTGGCAGAGGCAGCGGCAGTAGGCAGTCTTCATGTTTACTACCACCCGGCATGGGAGAAAGCATTCATTAACGCCTCTAACTTAAAAGGCAAAACCGGCAAGTTGTTGGTGTATGATATGCAAGGAAAAGTAGTTCATTCGGAGCCGCTCAAGATACAGAATGGGTACTATACGCGGGATTTGTCAATGATAGGTAGGGCTGATGGGGTATACCTGGTGGTTATAGAAACGGAGGTGGAGCGGTTGGTGAAGAAGATGCTTGTGGAATGATTTTTTTATTACTCTATATGCACAGGTTCTTATAGGAGTTTCATGCTTAAATGATGTGACTGCTTTAATGTGCTAATGCTTGCCCTGAGCGCAGTCGAAGGGTGCTGATGTGCTAGTGTGCTGATTTTTTGTTCCAGAGTAAAAAAATGTAACTGCTTATTTCAGTGATCGGTGATCGGTGATCAGTTATCAGTGATCAGTGTTTTGCTATTGAATTTCAAGATTTCGTTTTTTATTTATGATTTATGTAGAGCTGCTATTCCTGTAGGTTTTTCGTTCTCAAAATGCTTTTATTGCATATTGAGAAACAAGAAGTGAGAATTGAATAATATTTTGCTCCCTATTTCCTTATTCAATTTGTAATATTCAATATTTGTTATTCAATATTTTGAAGCTGCAATAGAACTCATATTTGCGTTTTTCAACTGATCAAATATTCTCAATATCTTCAAGAGTCATTTGCGGCAAAGCCGCGTCATTAGGTCATTCATGGTCATTGAAGAAATTCTCTCCTCATCGCGAAAGCGAATTTCTCTGCGTCTCCCTAACTCTGCGTTCAAAAAAAAGGATTTCATAGTTCATAAGCAATAAGGGGAGTTTATCGGCGGAAGTTTATTTCGTACTCTCAAAATGCTTTTTATTGAATATAGATTAACAAGAAGTGAGAATTGAATAATATTTTGCTCCCTATTTCCTTATTAAATTTGTAATATTCAATATTTGGTATTAAATATTTTGAAACTGCTATAGTACTCATATTTGGATTCTTCAACCAGTCAAATATTCTGCCTGTCTTCATGATGCTTTTATTGAATATCAATTAACAAGAATTGAATAGTGAATAATGACATTTCAAACCATGTCAACCTATTTCAGTCTAGGTCAATCTAGCATCTATCATCTATAATTTATCATTTTAGCGAATTTTCCTTCTGAGCAGAAAATCCTTAATTCTTAATTTTTAATTCTTAATCAAATTGTCCACTACATGAATAATACCATTGCTTGCAGGCACAGAAGCAACTACATTAGCGCCGTTTATAGAAACTTTGCCATCTTTAACAGCTATAGTTGCATTGGCACCATTTACCATATTTAGTATCTGGCCGTCTTTTAAGTTTTCAGTTTTATAAACAGCAACAGCGACGTGGAACTGCAAAATATCCTGAAGTTTTTCTTTGTTCTCAGGTTTCAGTAATTCATCAACTGTTCCAGCAGGCAATGCATCGAAAGCGGCATTGGTAGGAGCAAAAACTGTAAAGGGTCCTGCGTTCGAAAGCACATCGACTAATTCAGCAGCCTTTACAGCAGCCACTAAAGTTGTGTGATCGGCTGAACCTGCTGCGACTCCCACAATATTTTTTTGAGAAACATCATCAACCACACCTGATTGTCCCGTTAATTTTTCTTCAGTTTGCTCTGTTGTAGTTGCTGAATCAGTTTCATTAGAAGTCTGCTGATTGCAGGATACACTAATTGTGAGAATGGTAGCTGTTACTACAGTTGTGAGAAATTTATTTTTCATGATGTTAGAATTTAAAATGTGAGATAAATTATTGTTTTGCAAATCTCGTTAATCTCGTTTCCAATAAATATGATATATATCATATTTATAATATAATGATTACTAAATAGTTATGCTATATTCGTAGCATTTCCCAACTTAAGGCTAAAAAAGTCGTATCTTTGCACCATGAGTTCCGGGCCTTCCTCCACTACCGGTATTTTCAAATTACTATTTAAAGGGAACAAATCATTTTAATTTCCGGCGAAGGCGGTCTGGACTGATTAAGTTTCCACAACAAACAACAAATGAAATTTAATGAAATAATTTCCAATATGGAAATTTGCAATGCTTTGCATGCAAAAGGGTACACTGAACCAACACCTATTCAGGAACAGGCAATCCCGCATATTTTAGAAGGCAGTGATGTCTTTGGATGTGCACAAACCGGAACAGGTAAAACAGCAGCATTTGCATTGCCAATTCTGCAATTACTAAGTAACACACCACATCAGGGACGCGATGCAAAAATCAGAGCAGTTGTTCTTGCACCAACGCGTGAACTGGCGATACAGATCAATCAGAGTTTTACCGATTATGGAAAAGGATTGCGATTGAAAAACACTGTAATCTATGGTGGTGTTTCACAACATCCACAAACTAATGCCTTGAAAGCAGGAGTTGATATTTTAGTAGCTACTCCCGGTCGCTTGATCGATTTAATGGATCAGGGATTTGTGCATTTAAAGCATGTGGAGTTTTTAGTTTTAGATGAAGCCGACAGAATGCTGGATATGGGTTTCATTCACGATATAAAACGCGTGATCAAACTACTTCCTGTAAAAAGACAAACCGTATTTTTCTCAGCAACTATTCCACTTGAAATCAGCAAGCTTGCCGGTGCAATTTTGAATAAACCAGTCCAGGTTAATGTGGCTCCGGTTTCTGCACCGGCGGAAAAAGTAAGTCAGTGTGTTTATTTTATAGAGAAAACTGAAAAGCGATCACTGCTGTTTCAAATACTCACCGATGACAAAATTGATCATGCACTTATTTTCGCAAGAACTAAAAGAGGCGCAGATAGAATTGCAAAAGATCTTACTAAAAAAGGAATTAAAGCTGAAGCTATTCATGGTGACAAATCGCAAGGTTCACGCGAGCGTGCACTAGACGGATTTAAAAACAGACGCATCCGTATTCTGGTTGCAACCGATATTGCATCACGAGGAATTGATGTCGATAAACTTAGTCACGTAATCAATTTTGATCTACCTGAAGTTCCGGAAACATACATTCACCGAATTGGCAGAACAGCACGTGCCGGAGAAGAAGGAGCAGCAATTTCGTTTTGCTCACCGGATGAACTTCCATACTTAAACGACATTCGCAAACTGGTTCCTAAAGATATTATCTCTATGCCACATACTTTCAGTACGGGCAGTGTTTCTATGGGAAATTCAATTGCTGCGTCTACTCATACTCCAATGAATCGTGGGAATCAACAACGTAATAAACCTACGTTCAGAAGAAGAGCAACTGCGAAAGCGTAAATGGTTATCAGTGTTCAGTTATCAGTGATCGGTTTTAATTGCAGTTACTGATTAGAAAGATGTTACTGCACTTTAGTTGAAAGTTGTAAGTTGTAAGTTGAAGGTTGCCCTGAGCGCCGCCGCAGTGTGACAATTATTGTAGAGACGCATTGCATACGTCGCCGCCACAAAACACCTATCCATTGCATGCGTCGCCGCCACAAAACACTTATCCATTGCACGCATCTCCGACAATTGACTGTTCAAAATATGTCATTTTAATCGGAGTCTGCATCATTTGCAGTAAACTAGTAATAAATTTAACAAGCGGATTTTCAATTAATTAGAATTTATTTTGAGGATTCGCTTGTTTTTTGATCATCTTCATCGTAATATTGCAATATTAAAATAAACAAGAAACTAATGGGAGCATCAAAAACAGATTTCTTTTCAGCAGACCAAAACGAATTGGCGGCTATTGCCAAAGCACTGGGACATCCTGCGAGAATTGCCATTATTCAACATCTGCTAAAGGTTAATAGTTGTGTATGTAACAGTATCGTTGATGAACTTCCGCTGGCACAACCAACCGTGTCACAGCATTTGAGGGAGCTAAAACAAGCCGGACTCATTCAGGGCACTGTTGAAGGCAATTCAATTTGTTATTGTATTAATGGTGAGACATGGAACAAATTCGGCGAATTATTTAAAACATTATTCGCTTCTTATAAACAGATTACTAAATGTTGCTAAAAAAATAAAACAATGCAAACTACAGATCAAATTAAAGAAATGGTAAAGCAAAAATACACCGAGATTGCTTTACAGGATAAATCAACAAATGCTTCTTCATGTTGCGGCGCAACCGGATCATGTGGAGAAGTTTATACCATCATGGCTGATGAATATAAAGGTCTGGAAGGTTACAATGAAAATGCAGATCTTGGTCTGGGATGCGGATTGCCAACTCAGTTCGCCAAAATCAAATCGGGTGATGTTGTAATCGATCTGGGATCAGGCGCAGGTAATGATTGCTTTGTTGCAAGAGCAGAAACCGGTCCTACCGGACGAGTGATAGGAATTGACATGACTCCGGCAATGATTGAAAAAGCACAACAAAATGCCGACAAATTAAATTACAACAATGTTGAATTTCGGTTAGGTGACATCGAACGGTTACCGGTTGCTGCAAATATGGCTGATGTGGTGGTGAGTAACTGCGTGTTAAATCTGGTGCCCGATAAAAGAAAAGCATTTCTTGAAATAGCACGTGTGCTTAAACCGGGAGGTCACTTTAGTATTTCCGATATCGTTTTAACAGGGACATTACCTGATAAGCTTTGTGGTGCAGCAGAAATGTATGCAGGTTGTGTTGCAGGTGCTATTCAAAAGGAAGAATACCTGGGACTGATTAAAGAATTTGGTTTCGATAATATCACCTTGCAAAAAGAAAAGCCAATTATAATTCCTGATCAGATTCTAGCTGATTATCTCACACCGGATGAGATTGCAGATTACAAAAAGAGCGCTGTGGGAATTTACAGCATCACTGTATATGCTGAAAAAAGCGGATGTTGTAAATCTGAAAAAGGCAGTTCCTGCTGTTAATTTCAAATTAAAAGGTATATGAAAAAAATACATGTTCTTTTCATTTGCATCCACAACAGTGCTCGCAGTCAGATGGCTGAAGCATTTACAAACCAACTTGGAGCCGGCACTTTCATAGCTGAGAGTGCCGGCCTCGAGCCGGGCAAATTAAATCCTGTAGTTGTGGAAGTGATGCAGGAAATTGGCATCGACCTTTCAAATAATCGTACTAAGGATGTCTTTGAGATGCATGCAACCGGTAAGACATTTGATTATGTGATTACAGTGTGCGACGCAAAAAATGCAGAACGTTGTCCGGTTTTCCCGGGAAAAGCACAGAAAATTGCATGGATGTTTGATGATCCATCTCAATTTCAAGGAACTCCGGAAGAAAAAAAAGCCCAAACCAGAAAAGTTCGTGATGCCATAAAAAGTGAAGTAGCAAAATTTATTACCTCTGCATCTTTATGAAAAATGTTGATTGCAAATCAACACTAACAGGACGCCTTAGTTTTCTTGATCGATACCTGACATTGTGGATTTTCCTCGCTATGGGAATTGGAGTTGCTTCCGGATATTTTTTTCCGGCAATAACTGAAACCCTGAATAACATGCAATCGGGAACTACAAACATTCCAATTGCAATTGGCTTATTGGTAATGATGTATCCCCCACTGGCAAAAGTGAAGTATGAGAAATTAGGTGAACTCTTTTCCAACATCCGGCTATTGGTTGTTTCGTTAACCATGAACTGGATAATTGGCCCATTACTCATGTTTGTTTTGGCAATTACATTTTTACACGACTATCCCGAATATATGTCGGGGTTAATTCTAATTGGCATCGCCAGATGTATTGCCATGGTTATTGTGTGGAACGAACTTGCCGGAGGTAGTCGCGAGTATGCAGCGGGACTGGTTGCATTGAACAGTATTTTTCAGGTACTGTTTTACAGTCTGCTGGCCTGGTTTTACATTACCTGGCTCCCACCCTATTTTGGTATTGAATCTCAGCAAATAGCCATCGAAATGAGTGCCATTGCTAAAAGTGTTTTTATCTATCTGGGAATTCCATTCATAGCCGGTTTCTTAACCCGTTTCATTCTTAGAAAATTAAAAGGTGATGAATGGTATGAAAATTATTTCCTTCCAAAAATCAGTCCCCTCACCCTATTCGCATTGCTTTTTACCATTCTTGCCATGTTCAATCTAAAAGGAGAAACAATTGTAACAATACCTTTCGATGTTGTATTAATAGCAATTCCTTTGCTGATTTACTTTGCCATAATGTTTGTCATTTCATTTATCGCCGGAAAACTTGCAGGTGCCGACTATAGCCGCAATACAGCACAAGCATTCACCGCCACAGGAAATAATTTCGAACTTGCCATTGCAGTATCCATTGGTATTTTTGGCATCCATAGCGGACAAGCATTTGCTGGTGTTATCGGGCCGCTGGTTGAAGTACCTGCCCTGCTGGCGTTAGTAAAATTGGCGGAGGTGTTTAAAAAGAAACTATACTTTTAATGTGATGATGTGCGAATGTGCTGATGCTTTGCCCTGAGCGAAGCCGAATGGGTGCTGATGTGCTGATTTTATGCTACTGAGTAAAAAAGATGACTCTGCACCCATCAGTGAAAAGTGATCAGTAATCAGTGATTAGTAATCAGTGATTAGTATTCAGTAATCAGTGAATAGTAAACAGTAACGAGTAACAAGTGTTAAGCACCAAATATATTTCTGCGCAAAACTCAATGTATCATTTATCATTTTAACGAATTATTTTCTGAGCAGCCCTCCATCTATCATTTATCATCTATAATTTATCATCCAACAAACTTCCCTTCTGAGCAGAAAAAATCCTTAATCCTTGATAAGGCGGATCAGAGATCCGCTTATTTCAGATGTCAGGATCAGAGATCCCTCCGGCAATCCTAAATTCTTAATCCTTAATTTTTAATCTTTCCGTCCTCTGCACATCTTTTTAGCAGCCCTTCATCTATCATCTATAATTTATCATTCCCCCCGGCTGCTTGCTCTCACAAGGCGGTCATTTATGGCTTTACAAAGTCCATGGTCGGGGAAGGGAATGGCGCAGATGAAATCGAAATCTGATTTATCGAGTTCTCGTAGTGTTGCAAATAAATTCCGGGCTGCTTCTGAGCTATTGCCATCTCGCGAAAGCGGAAATTGACGGAATGGCAAATCGGTTTTAAAATTTTCAAAGCAAATCAGCGCTCCATTTCCTGATAAGTTCATGAGTGCTAAATTTTCCTCTTTTTCGAAGTACAAAGGTTTTGAAGGTGCATAGTGACTCTTTAACATTCCCGGAGCGCGTGGATTACTGGATGCATTGGGCTGCACTGAAACCGGCCCAATCAACTTTTCAATTTCTGAAACCGGTAAGCCACCTATCCTGTAAACTACCGGCTGATCATTTTCAAATCCCAGAATAGTAGACTCCACTCCTACACTACACGGTCCGCCATCTAAAATATAAGGTAGTTTACCTTGCAGCTGATCGTAAACGTGCTGTGCAGTTGTTGGACTGATATAACCAAACGGATTTGCACTCGGGGCGGCCAGTGGAAAATCCAGTTCATTCAGCAGTGCCAGTGTGAGCGGATGAGCAGGCATACGCAGAGCAACCGTATTGAGACCGGATGTAACAAGATCAGGAATCAGTTGCTGCTTTTGCAACAATATAGTTAACGGACCCGGCCAAAATTTCTGCATCAAAACTTCTGCATCTGCAGGTATTGATTTGGCATACCGGTGAATGTCATCAATTCCTTTTACATGAACAATCAGCGGATCAAAGACAGGCCTTTCTTTTACATGAAAAATATTAAGCACAGTTGCTTCATGCAAAGCATTTCCAGCAAGCCCATAAACAGTCTCGGTAGGAATAGCAACTAAAGCTCCATAGCGAAGAAATTTGGCTGCCTGCTCAACATCGTTTCCAATTATTGTTTCCATGATACGATCAGACAATAAATCTCGGATGAATCATATTTTCCAACGAATAAATTTCCTGCCATTTGTCATCCGTAATCAGCATTTGCTCTTCAACAACAATCTGGTAAACTGTTTTTCCGGTTCGCAATGCTTCCTTCGCTATTTCAGAAGTTTTCTCATATCCAAGAATTGGATTCAATGAAGTAACAATTCCTACACTGTTCATCACTGACTGATGACAAACCTCAGCATTTGCAGTTATTCCTTTCACACATTTATCACTTAGTGTAGTGCATGCATGTGTCATGTATTCCAGTGCTGTGAATAAACTGAATCCGATCACGGGCTCCATCACATTCAACTGCAACTGTCCTGCTTCACAAGCCATGGTAATAGTAGCATCGGCACCAATTACATAAAAGCACACCTGATTTACTACTTCAGGAATTACGGGATTCACTTTACCTGGCATGATGGAAGAGCCGGGCTGCATTTGCGGAAGATTAATTTCATTCAATCCGGTGCGGGGACCTGAGGAGAGTAAGCGTAGATCGTTGCAAATTTTGGAAAGCTTCACGGCACACCTTTTCAATGTTCCTGAAATTTGAATGTATGCACCTGTATCAACAGTTGCTTCAATCAGGTCGGGTGAAAGCGTTAAAGGAATATTTGTAAGTTCGGCGAGCACCAGTGTAACTTTCTCCGCATAACCATCCGGTGCATTTATTCCGGTTCCGATTGCGGTGGCACCCATATTTACCTCGGTGATTAACTGTTGTACTTCAAGCATACGCTGAATATCTTCACCGATGGTAGTTGCATAACTTTTAAATTCTGCACCTAGTGTCATTGGAACGGCATCCTGTAATTGCGTGCGTCCCATTTTAATAATTTCAGCAAATGCACTTCCTTTATCTGCGAAAGCTGCCTGAACTTGTCTCATGGCATCGATGAAGGCAGAAATTTTATGGTATAATGCTATGCGAAATGCTGTTGGGTATGCATCGTTGGTAGATTGCGAACAGTTCACATGATTATTTGGGTGTAAAAATGCATACTCACCTTTCTGCTTACCCATCCATTCCAAGCCAATGTTGGCAATCACTTCATTCGCGTTCATGTTGCAGGAAGTACCGGCTCCTCCCTGGATCATATCAGTTATAAACTGATCCAGATATTTGCCTGCAATCAACTGATCACTTCCATAAATAATGGCATCCGCCACAGCGGGAGAAATAACGCCGCAATCGCGATTGGCAATTGCAGCAGCTTTTTTCACATAACCAAAACCCTGTATAAATAACGGTTCACGACCGATAGGAATTCCGGTAATGTGAAAATTCTCAATGGCTCTGCGTGTTTGAATTCCGTAGTACGCATTGGAATCGATTTCCATCTGTCCCAGGAAATCCTTTTCTACTCTGAAATCCGAAGTATTCATTCATTAAAAATTGAACTTCAAATGTACGGAATTCACAAGTGATGACAGGTTCAGTTAAAACAAGTTAACCACCGGCAATTGTTAAAATCAACTTCGCTTGATTGCCCTTGTTGCCATCGAGAAAGGCATGTGCTTGTCGATAGGGTTAGTTCCACCCCAACTATCTTCAAATAAATGAGTTAGCATCAAACCAGCTTCCAATTGACCGTTTAGAAATGCTTCCAAAGAATGACCAAAAACTACTGGTTCATTCTGATCGGTGAAGAAACGCAGCTCCTCATCATTTAAAGATTCGAGATCGGAATAAGGCTGACTGTACTTGAGCGTAAACTCCCCTTTTTCAGCTTTAAAAATATCGAATAAATGATACACAGGATTGGTAAAACCGGTCATGAAAATACCTCCGGGTTTTAGCACTCTGGCAGCCTCCTTATAGACAGCTTTCACATCGGGAACGAAAGCCGTTGAACAGGGATTAAAAACCATATCAAATTCACCATCCGGAAAAACCGAAAGATCTGCCATGTCACCTTGAACTAGTCTGATATTCAACCCATGACTTTCGGCTACTTTACGATCTTGTGCCAACTGCTCAGGGGAGTTGTCGAAAATGGTAACTTCAAATCCGGCAGCAGCCATAAGTGGCCCTTGTTGTCCCCCACCCGATGCAAGCCCAAGCACTTTACTGCCTTTGGCAGGATACCAATCTGCAGGGACGATTTTGGTAGGCGTAAGAATAAGTTTTAGTTCACTATTTCGTGCTTCTTCCAATTCCTTTTCAGATACCGGAATGGTCCAACGGTTTCCTGATCGCACCAGATGATTCCATGCTTCACGATTATATTCCAGATAATTTGCAGGCTTCTCCATACTAATTTAATTTCTGTAAAAATACCAATTCTGCTTCAATCTTCATGGCCTTTAACAGGAAGTTTTTTATGCTCCCACGAAGCTGCTTCTTTCTTCATGGCATCGAGTTCCGCTTCAGAAAGATTTAGTCCGACTAAGGATGATAAATCGGGTTGGCCGGCATTCACCCAGGCAGTGTACCAAAATGATGCAACACTTAAAATTGCAGTACGCATTCGCCTTTCAACCATGCCATCCAACATCTTATCATAAGCTTTTGTATATTCAATCGAATACACTTTAACAGTCATATTTCCTTTAAGCTCGTAAGCATATTTTCTGTCGGCAGGAAAAGAAGCATTTAATTTTCTTTCAAATAAAAGTACCGAATCGTGTGCTGCATAACTGGCTCTGATTATTTTCCAGGCTTCTTTCAAGGGCGATTTGATGTAACTACATCTGCCAACAAAATAATCGAATTCCTCACCAAAAGATTCCGGAATTCTGGATTCCCAAAAACCATGAATGCCATGTTGACCTGTTAGCTGTCCGTTATAATTACTGGTACAATGAAGTGGCACATGAGCATCGCCGATATAATGACCGATATCGGCAGTATACTTTAAAATCTTAGCCAGATTTTTTTCTCTCATAGCATTGGTTAAACGGAACATCATTTTTTCGATATGCCAGGGAACAATTCCATGAGCCATCAAAGTATCTTCTGTATATTTTGCAACAGCATCTTTCCACCTTTCGGGGATGCTGTCGAATGGATGTGCTCCATAGCGGTCGATATCGATATAATGACATGCAGCTTCTCCTTCTACAGCATAACGCCTTTTATCGGGATCAACGGCATGCGTTGTGATGTAGTCGATATGATATTTATAAAATGCGAAAATTTCGGGTGGCATGGAGAAAACTGCCATTCTGTTAATACGTTGATGTCCCCAGAATCCCCAGCCAAAAATAGATCCTGCCAATAAAATTAAGGCAATTGCGATGAGTAGAAATTTGATAGTTTTTTTCATTTGAAAAGTTTTAAAAAGTTGATAGAAAAAATATAGTTGATAAATTATAAAAGCAAACTAATTCCTGTTAAAGAAAACTATTTAACAGTTAAAATCCTCGATATTTAAAAATTACATCGACTGCAAAACATTCAGGTTATAGATAGCATCGCCAACCATAACAGGAATACAATCAGTTTGATTGGGAGTCAGGCAGAAAACGATATCATCTTCAATCTGAAGTTTCTCGAGTCTTTTGCGGTGTGAGGATTGTTCCAGAAATCCGTAAAGATCATCTTTAGCAAGATGATATAATTGCATTGCTGCCAAAGCAGAATCGCGATGATCGGTTAATTCAAAACTATCGAGTAATTTATGTACTACTGCTCCTGCAAAAAGGGTATCTTCAAAATTAAACGAATTCTTCCATCCTGAACACAGCAGAATCACATTGCGATTTTGTTGTTTCAGCCAATTGCAAAGCGCATCCTGATTCAAAAATGAACCGATTGCAATCTGGAATGCATTTCTGGCAATAGCAATTGCCTGTGTACCATTGGTAGTAGTAAGTGCAATATCGCGATCTTTAACTTTGGGATCCATGTAGCTGAATGGAGAATTTCCAAGATCAAAGCCTTCCACCATCTCCCCTTTTCTTTCAGCGCCCACCAGATACCCTTTAGCGCGGTATGCACTGCTTTCTTCCACTTTTGAAACCGGCACAATGCTGCGCACCCCGTGTTCAAAGGCAATACAAATCGACGATGTAGCTCTTAAAACATCTATCACCACCACAATACTTTCGGATGCATCATAAAGATGAAACAATGCAGGCGAAAAACAAACGTCAATACTCTTTTTCTTCATAGCGCAAGGTGCTTACTTGTGGTTGGAATTATCAACCCATCAGGCAACGAAAAATGCTGTCATTAAACAGATCCGGGATTCTTTATCCAAAATCCGCGCAAAGTTAAGTAAACTTTACTTTTTATAAAATGGAAGTTTTACAACACTGGCTTTCAGCCCTTTATCTCTGACATTGATGTAAATTTCACTTCCTTCCTTTGAATTAGCGGTAGTTACATAGCCCATTCCAATTGCCTTTTGCAGGGATGGGGATTGCGTTCCGGAAGTAACTTCACCGATAACATTCCCATTGGCATCCTGAATTGGGTAACCGTGACGTGGAATACCGCGATCGATCATTTCGAATGCAACCAGTTTGCGGGTAACACCATCTTCCTTTTGCTTTTTCAATGCAGCAGAATTGGTGAATTCTTTGGTAAACTTGGTAATCCATCCCAAACCTGCTTCAATCGGTGATGTAGTGTCATCGATATCATTGCCATACAAGCAGAATCCCATTTCCAGACGTAGCGTATCGCGGCAACCGAGACCTGCAGGTTTTATCCCGTAAGGAGCGCCCGACTTAAAAACTTCATTCCAGATATGTTGTGCATGTTCATTTTCGAAATATATTTCAAAACCACCTGCACCTGTATAACCTGTAGCAGAGATCAAAATATTGGATTTCCCTGCAAAGGTACCTTTCACAAAATTGTAATATTCTATAGAGGCAAGATCAACATCGGTAAGTGACTGCAATGCTTTAACAGCATCCGGACCCTGCACTGCGAGAAGTGAAGTTTTATCAGAAATATTATGCATTTCAACACCTTTGGTGTTGTGTGACTGAATCCAATTCCAGTCTTTTTCAATGTTAGATGCATTCACAACCAGCATATAAGTTGCTTCATCAATCCGGTAAACCAATAAATCGTCGACAATACCACCGGTTGCATTTGGCAGACATGAATACTGCACTTTCCCATCGGTAAGTTTCGATGCATCGTTGCTCGTAACACGCTGAATGAGATCAAGAGCATCGGAGCCTTTGAGAATAAATTCGCCCATGTGAGAAACGTCAAAAACACCAACTTTTTTTCTTACAGTTTCATGTTCATCATTGATTCCGGAATATAAAACAGGCATATTATATCCTGCAAATTCTACCATCTTTGCACCAAGTGCTATATGTTGATCTGTTAAAGCCGTTTGTTTCATGATTATTTCTTTTTATTCGTAATTAATTGTTGAAATGAATTTAAATATACTTTTTTCTGTGATGCTACAGAATATTTATCGATAACAGTGGTACGAGCATTTTTACCAAAACGATTTCTCATTTCCTGATCATCGATCAGTTTACTGATTGCATTCACCCATTCTTCGGTTGTAGCAGCCAGAAAACCATTTACACCATTTTGAATAATTTCACTATTTACTCCTACCGGCGACATTACCGTTGCAATTTCGAGAGCCATGTATTGCAAGCCTTTCAGACCGCATTTGCCTTTCGACCAGTCGTCATCGGGAATTGGCATAATGCCGATATCAAATGAGCTTAGCTCATCGAGTTCTGTTTCTTTACGCCATGCGAGTCCCTGAATTCCCAGTTCAGCATTCTTATAATTGCCATCTCCAATAACGCGGATGTCAATTTTATCGCCATATTTTTCTTTCAGAATTTTCAGAAATGGTAAGGCCAACTCAAAGTGTCGGATAGTGGTGATACTTCCACTCCATCCTATCACCACTTTATCGGATCGCTTCACATTTCGAACCGGTTTATATTCTTCGGTATCGATAGTAGTAGGCACAATAATAACTTTGTTATTAAAGCGTGCTGCATAGTCGGCGAGATATTGATTGCCTGCAAAAACAAGATCCGACAAACCAATGATCCTTCCGGTTTTACTTGGATCTTTCAACCAGCCAAACTTTTTATTGGCATCGGAAACATCGTGATACCAGATAGCATCATCGAAATCGAAAACCAGACGTGCTTTACTTTTTGCGAAACGTTTTTCAAAGAATGATGATCCGGTCATGAATGCCTCACGCTGCACAAAAATGATATCATACTTATCAGCATTTATCACATCACGAAAACGGCGAAGAGCACTTTTGAAGAACACCAGCAACTTGTTCACCAAATTTCCCGGTGCATAAAAAATCTTATCATCGGCCTCGGTGATCAGGTACGAAAAATCATAATCGATACCATTTTCTTTCAGGCAGGATAAATATTGCTCAAACCGGAAACGTTGGGCCGGTGAGCGATCGGGACGATGAGAAGCAATAAATAAAATTCTCGGCATATTAATCTTCGAGCCAGACAGCAGGAAGCTTCTCGGTTATCTCAATGTTTTCAAATTTAGGACTTTTACGGATACCAGCGGTTTTTGCCCAATCAGACATTTTCTTCAGTCCGTCGTACAAACCTAAAGCAGGAGTCATATTAAACACACTCTTAATTTTAGAGTGATCGGAATGCGCATGAACCACTTCATTACGGGCAGGAAGATGACGCAATTCGCCTTCGATACCAATAGCTTTCATGGTAGTTTTAGCAAGTTCAGCAACTGAATAATCCTGATCGGCACCAATATTAAATATCTGGTTATATGCAGCAGGCACATCCACACATTGTGCAATGTAAGGAGCAACATCACCGATATAGCTGAAAGCACGTGTTTGACCGCCATCACCGAATACAGTAAGTTGTTTGCCCTGCATCAGCTGATTCATAAAAATCCCTACCACATTGCGGTAGCGATCACCCAGGTTCTGATACTCACCATAAACATTATGAGGACGGAAAATCACATAATTAAGACCGAACATTTCATGTGTGCATCGTAAATCCTGTTCAACAGCAAGTTTGGCAATCCCATAAGGATCTTCAGGCAATGGAATAGTATCTTCACGCATTGGAGGCTTTGCAGCACCATAGACAGCAATTGAAGAAGTGAATACAAAACACTTGATTTTGTGCTTAACAGCTTCATTAATCAAAATGACACTACCAATAAGATTATTGGTGTAGTTGAATCTCTTTATAAAATGACTTAACCCTTCTGCAGCATAGGCAGCCAGGTGATAAACATAATCAAACTTATGTTCCTCGAATAATTTAGCAACCAAATCGGCATCTGTAATTGATCCCTTTACAAAAATTGCTTTGGGATTCACATTTTCCTGAAAACCACCACTCAGATCGTCGAGAACTATTACCTGATGACCCATTTTTACCAATTCATTGGTTACGTGAGCGCCTATAAAGCCTGCTCCACCGGTTACTAAAGATGTCGGTTTCATATCGGATAAATATTGGTTTGATTTTGAGATCGCAAATTTATGAAAAAAAATCATCCTACCTAAGACCCTAAAATCCTCATATTCATCAAATTTCGTGTATCTTTGTCTTCTAAATCATAAAAAAAAGGATGTTTAAGTCAAATTTACCACGTGGGATCATCTTCCTGCTTGATATGGGAATAGTATCGGTTTCCCTTATTGTGGCTTATTTTGTCAGGTTTAACTTCACTATTCCACCTGTGGAAGTGGCAACATTTTACTATGTAATTCCATCTTTTATTGCAGTCAGGGGCCTTAGTTTTTACATTTTTAAAACCTATGCAAATATCATCCGCTACACCAGTACAAAAGACGTTCAAAGAATTGTCTCCACTTTACTGGCCGGCTCCATATTTTTTAGCATCATTAACCCGATATCTTTTTATATAACAGGCAATTACGTACTTCCATATACAATAGTAATCATTGAGTTTCTGCTATCTGTATTTATCATGACATCCACCAGGATGCTGATAAAAATACTCTATATAGAAACCATGAACCCCAGCAAAGAAAAAACCAATGTGATCATTTTTGGTGCAGGGGAAGCGGGGGTTATTGCCAAGCGAACCCTCGACCGCGATGCAGGTTCCAAGTACAAGGTATTGGCATTTGTGGACGATAATTATAAAAAATCGGGCAAGAAAGTGGAAGGTGTTTCAATCTATGATACCGATGAGGATCTCGAGCGCCTCCTGGCAGAAAATGAGGTTCAGCACTTAATTATTTCTATCCAGAACCTGGCTCCTGCCCGAAAACAGGAAATTGTGGAGATGTGTTTGAGGCACCACACTAAAGTACTTACTGTACCTCCCGTTACCAACTGGATTAATGGAGCATTGAGTTTTAAACAGATTAAGAAGATAAAAATTGAAGATTTACTGGAGCGCGATCCAATCAGACTGGATACTGCGGCCATTACTTCACAACTTACGGGAAAAACCATTCTCATTACCGGTGCAGCAGGTTCAATCGGCAGTGAAATCGTCAGGCAGGTACTACGATTTAATCCCGCCAAAGTAATCATGCTCGATTGTGCGGAATCACCGATGTATGATCTGGAGCTCGAGACCAATGAGATGCGTCAGGGAAAAGTGACCGAACCGGTGATAGCAGATATCAGGAATCAGGAGCGCATGCTGAATGTGTTCCGGACTTTCAGACCACAAATCGTTTTTCATGCTGCTGCATATAAGCATGTGCCCATGATGGAAAATAATCCTTCAGAAGCCATTCTTACCAATGTAAAAGGAACCAGAATAACAGCAGAGTTATCGGATGAGTTCGGAGTTGAAAAATTTGTAATGGTATCAACCGACAAGGCAGTAAATCCCACCAGTATTATGGGAGCAACCAAACGCATTGCTGAGATTTACATTCAATCGCTGAACAAAAAATCGAAAACCAAATTTATAACAACTCGTTTTGGAAATGTCTTAGGTTCGAACGGTTCGGTGATACCTCGATTTAACAAACAAATTGAATCCCGTCAACCTATTACTATCACACATCCTGAAATTACGCGATTTTTCATGACCATTCCTGAAGCCTGTCAGTTGGTACTCGAAGCCGGTGCTATGGGAAAAGGTGGCGAAATTTTCATTTTCGACATGGGTAAATCGGTTAAGATTACTGATCTGGCCAAGAAAATGGTGCAGTTGAGTGGTTTGGAATTAGGAAAAGATATTCAGTTGGTATTTACAGGGCTTCGTCCGGGTGAAAAGCTGTATGAAGAATTATTGAACAATGAAGAAAACACCATTCCTACACATCACGAAAAAATCATGGTCGCAAAAGTAAAGGAATATGATTTTGATGAAGTGAAGCAAAATGTTGATGAGCTGGTATCACTTTTTAATGCACAGGACAATATCAATCTGGTAAGAAAAATGAAGGAAATAGTTCCGGAATACATTTCCAATAATTCCGTTTTTGAAATACTGGATAAAGAACAGGAAATGAAAAGTGCTTAACCGTGTACGGTTTCTTTCACTCCAAAATTCTGTATCACCTGAGCTTCATATGCCAGCCATTCTTCCCAACGTTTTTCCACATCAATTGAACCGGCATACTTACGGGCAAAGCCAATGAACATGGTATAATGATTGGCTTCGCTGATCATTAGTTCATTGTAAAACGAAGCGAGTTCCGCATCATCAATATTTTCAGAGAGCACTTTAAAACGTTCACAACTTCTTGCTTCGATCATAGCTGCAAAAAGCAATCTATCGATCAGAACTTCATTTCTGGCACCTCCTTTTCGCATGAAATTGTAGAGTAATCCTACGTAATCATCTTTCCGTTCGCGACCCAGTTCAAAACCTCGTTTTTGAATAAGATTGTGAACCATTTCAAAATGGGAGAGCTCTTCTTTTGCCAAGGATATCATTTCCTGAACCAGGTCTGTAAGTTCCGGAAACTTCACAACAATAGAAATTGCATTGGTAGCTGCTTTTTGTTCGCACCAGGCATGATCGGTCAAGATTTCCGGAATATTCTTCCCAACGACATTGCGAACCCACTTGGGATCGGTAGGTAATTTCAATTTAAACATGGCACAAAATTAATAAAATCCGGTAAAATTCAATAGGTTTATTTGTAGATTTGACGACCTGTGTAATCCAAAAAACAATGAGAAGCCTTAATCTGAATTTTACGCCATTTCCTGAACTGAAAACAAATCGATTGCATCTTCGTGCCATATCAGTAGATGATGCAGAATGGTTGTTGGATATGCGCAGCGATCCGGCTATGATGCAATACATCGACAGACCTTTGATGCGTGAAAAAAGTGAAGCTTTAGAATTGATTTCTAAAATTGAAACCACGAATCAAAAAGGAGATGGTTTGCTGTGGGCAATTACAGAAATTGGATCTTCCAGAATGATAGGCACGGTTAGTTATCATAACATTGACAGGACAAACCTGATGGGAGAAATTGGTTACCTACTTCACACCGATTTTCAAAAAAAAGGAATTATGCAAGAGGCTGTGATCGGTGCTATCTCCTATGGATTCAGCAATATTGGATTTCACAGAATTGAAGCAAATATTAACACCGGAAACGATTCGTCAAGAAAACTTTTACTTCGGAATGGTTTTAAAAAAGAAGCCTTATTCCGTGAGAATTTCTATTACAATGATAAGTTTCTGGATTCCGAAATTTATGGATTACTCGAACACGAATGGCCAAAAAATTAGCAGTCCAACTTAACTTTAAATGATGAAAATTTTCTTCAGGATACTCGCAGTCATCATTCTGTCGTATCTCATTCTGATGATTCCCTTAACATCTGAAAATCCGGTTCGCCTGATTTCAACAGAGCAACCTTTTGAATGGAAAAGTGATACTTTATGGAAAAAACTTGAAACCGATTTTGAGCATTTGCACGCAAATCATGATACGAGCACTTTCACCAGACTGATAAATTATCAGAATCAAACCGATAGCCTTTTGCAAGTGTTAATTCAGAATGAAAAAGGTCTATTTTCTCCGGCTGCAGACTCCTTACTGATTAGTTTTTTTAATTATAGTATCCTGATTCCGTTTCAACCTGCATATACTGATTCGCTTTATGCAAGGTATAAGAAGATCCGCATTGCTGTGAAAGAAATACAGCGCTTGCTACCGGATGATATCAACACAAAAAGGAGTATTTATAAATTGTTGTATGGAACACGTGCCGCAATGGAAGAAATTATTTTGCAATTGCCTCAAAAAACTGATGCGCTGGTGATATTTGATTCCGGTAATGAAGATCAATCAGGAATAAATGTTCATGGATTAAAAATAAAAAGCGGAGATGTATTATTATCGAGAGGAAGCGCATCAGTATCTGCATTAATTGCCAGGGCAAGTAACTTTCCCGGCAACTTTTCTCATGTCGCTTTGCTTCATATAAATGAATCGAACAAAAATATAAGTGTCATTGAATCACATATTGAAAAAGGAGTGGCAATAGCCGATTCTACAGCATACTTCAAAGACAAAAAGCAACGTATTCTGGTGCTGCGAAAACGCACTATTAATGACAATATGGTACCGCACAAAGCTGCCAGTGCAATGCTGGAAATGCTTTCCAAACAAAACATTCCATATGATTTTAGTATGGACTACAATGATGCCGATAAAATGTTTTGCAGTGAAGTTGCATCCTATGCTTACAGCACACAGGGCATCAAACTTTGGTCAGTTCCCTCTGGCATTTCACATCCCGGAGCTGTTGCCTGGCTAAATAGCTTTGGTGTCCAAAACTTCTCCACACAAATGCCATCTGATTTAGAATATGACAACGAAATGATGCTGATTGCAGAATGGTACGATCGCGATTTGCTTTGGGAAGATCATGTTTACAATGCAGCGATGGATGCACTTTATGAGCAGGCAAAAAAAGGATTATCTCCTGAAGCTTCATGTTGGTTGCTGCCGCTTGCAAGAGTGTTAAAAGGATGGAGTATTATCAAAAATAAAATGGGTAACATTGGACCAATTCCTGAAGGTATGAATGCAACTACCGCATTAAAAAATATGTGGTTGACCGAAAATCATGAAGATTTAGTTAAACACATAAAAGTGTCAGCAACTGAATTTCAAAAGTCAAAAGGTTACCTCCCACCCTATTGGCAATTGGTAAAAATAGCAAACATGCATGCTGCAGAAAAATTTTCCAACAAATAAATCTGCACCTTCACAAAAAAAATTAAACATACCATATCGATTATCTGTTTATGAGTATACGTTCATCAATTAATACATTTCTCCTATGAAAAAATGGTATTTAATGGTGCTTATCAGTATTATAAGCTTTTCAGCAATAGCTCAAAAATTACAACCGGGCTTTAAAAAGACCGAATATATTCAAATGTTGCAACTGGCACTACGTCAAGTAGACGAATTGGACATGGCCATGAATGCATCATCACCTCAGGGATATCGTTTAATTTACCGATCAGGAATAGTTGGTCTCGATAACAGATGGGATTTATGGATGAATTCAGATAGCATTGCAGTTATCAGCATTCGTGGAACTACGCGTGAAATGGTGAGCTGGCTGGCTAATTTTTATGCAGCCATGGTACCTGCAAAAGGAAGTCTGCAACTCGAAAAAAAATACAACTTCGAATATCACCTTGCTGATGACCCCAAAGCCGCAGTTCACATAGGATGGTTGATAGGAACCGGAATGTTATCGCGTGATATTTTACCGAAAGTTGACTCTTTGATTCAGCAGGGAATTACACAATTCATAATTACCGGTCACAGTCAGGGTGGAGGAATTACATTCTTATTGAATTCTCATTTACAATCCTTACAAAAATCAGGAAGGTTATCAGATAAAATACGCTTTAAAACCTATTCCAGTGCTGCACCAAAACCCGGCAACCTCTATTACGCTTATGAGTATGAAGCACAAAATGAAGAAGGATGGGCTTACAATGTTGTGAACAGTGCTGATTGGGTTCCTGAAACACCTGTGACCATTCAAACTGTTTACGATTTCAATGGTGTAAATCCATTTGCTAATGCTTCTGCATCTATACAAAAGCAACCTTTCCCGCAACGTATTATCATGCGGAAAATTTATCGCAAGTTATCGAATCCACCCCGTAAAGCACTCCGAAATTATCAGAAATACTTGGGCCGGAAAATTTCTGTTTTGGTTCGGAAACATCTTCCTGAATTTGAACCGCCGGTATACTTCAACAGCAGCAATTATTCGAGGGCGGGAAACACAATTGTGATGATACCTGATTCCAATTATAAGGTCCTCTTTCCCGATAATAAGGATCAGATTTTCATTCATCACCTTTTTGATCCCTATTTTTACCTTGCCGGGAAATTGCCGAACCGGTGATTAGAAATGGTATTTATCCTGAAAATGAGTGGATTATACACACCGGTTAACATCTTAAGTAGCTGATATTCAAAACAATATCCATTGGAGCTAAGAAAATCATGAATTTTCTTGTCGAAATTGATTCTTTTCCTTATCATTACCAATCAGTTAGACAAAGCTCTACCCCAAACGCAACGCTCCAGGCCAACAGGTTTCAGATTCGCTCGAAAATTTATTGAAACTAAACGGATCATTAGTGAATTGCATTTTTACCAAAACAATATTTTTATTCGATACTGCGGACTTTTCGGGAAGCCCGGTTTCAATTGTTGTTAACTGAAATGTAGTTTTTAATGATTCATCAACCAACTAAATGAGTATGATGAAAAAATTACTTCTAAGCACACTAATTTTTCTACTGGCGCATTTCAGCTCCGTGCTTGCTCAAAATTATAACATTTCGAATTCTACTGTTTCCACTTGTTCGGGAAATTTTTATGACAGTGGAGGAAGTGGTGGTAATTATGCGAACAACGAAAATTACGTAATGACATTTTGCTCGAATGTTCCCGGCGAATGTGTGCGGGTATCATTCAGTGCATTTGACCTTGAGGATGGATTTGATTTCTTAACAGTTTATAACGGTTCCAACACATCAGCACCTGTTTTGGGAACCTATACCGGAACTACAATTCCCGGAATACTTACATCCACAACCGGTTGTTTAACTTTTGAATTTACATCTGATTTCTCACAACGGGGACCGGGTTATGAAGCTGTGCTCTCCTGCGTACCATGTCCTGGTTCAGCCTGTCCGTCTTGCAATGGTGGTGCACCACCTGCAAATGATGCATGTAGTGGCGCAATGAATTTGGGAGCATTGCCTGCTCCTGCTGCGTGTCCTAACGGTGTGGGCGCATGGGCAAATTTTAACACTACCAATATTTGCGCTACAGCAGAAAATCCATACACCACACTTTCCGGTTGTCAGCCTGCGGGAAATATGGCATCTCCGGCAACTGATGTATGGTATCGTTTTACCATCACAGGACCAACTTTAAATATTCAGATTGCAGGGATGCAAACTCCAAACATTGGATTGTATGCAGGAAATAATTGCAACAATTTAACAGGACGAGGTTGTGCCATTGGCGGAGGTGGAATTTTGAACACTTCATTTGGGGGACTAGCACCGGGCACCTATTATCTTCAGGTGAGTGGAGGAAATTTGAACGATCAGTGTGCATTTACACTTTCCATGCAAAATAATTTCGATTGTCAGGGTTGCGTGATTCAAAGTGGATTTACTGCAGCACCACCACCAACTAACGGAACATATTCTGCAGGTCAAACAGTAACGTTTTGTTATACAGTAACCGATTACAATCAAACTTCTATCAACTGGCTTCATGGAATAGTTCCTTCTTTTGGAGCAGGATGGGATATGAGTACGCTGGTTACAAATCCTCCTGTTTCATGTTCCGGACAAGGCACCTGGTCGTGGTACAATACGAATGTTACCAGTACTTCAACAGGTAATGTCACAGGTCCCGGATTTTATTTCGAATCGGCTTTAGGAAATGTTGGAGGTGTTACGGATGGTAACCCCGGGAATAATTTTGGAGATAACAATCCGAATAATTTGTGTGACTGGACCTTCTGCTGGACTATTACTACTTTACCTCCGGCCGCATGTGTGCAGGGAGCTTCTTTGAATATTACAGTGGATACCTATGGAGATGGGGAGTCGGGTTCATGGACTTCACTTGCATGTACCGGAGATCCGGTAGCAGATTTCTTTGCAACACTTACCTGTTGTGCGCCTCCTTCAGTCGCCGTAACTGATCCACTATGTTTCGGTCAAAATACAGGTTCTGCAACTGGTACCGGGCAAGGTAATGCACCATGGGACTATATATGGAAAAATAATGCCGGTGTAACTATACAAACGGCAAACAATGTTAATGGATCAAATACTATCAACAATCTCGCACCAGGTAATTACTCTCTTACATGTGTTGATAATACCGGATGTACTTCAGTAACTAATTTTACCATAACAGCTCCAACTCAAATTGTCGTCAACACAGTTCCCACCCCAGCATCCTGCAACGGATTAAGTGATGGATCTGCAACTGTGAGTGCTGTCGGCGGTGCAGGTGGTTACACGTACCTGTGGGCACCATCAGCAAATACTGGCACAATTGAAACATTGCTGGCTGCAGGCACATACACTGTTACTGCTACTGATGCAAATGGTTGTACCCGATCAACAACAGTTGTAATTACACAACCGGGTGTTATCAATGTTAATACCAGCTCAGTAAATGCAAATTGCGGTGCGAATAATGGATCTGTAACCGTCACTGCAAATGGGGGTGTTGGCGTTTTACAATACAGCATCAATGGCGGAACTTCCTTTCAGGCATCAAATATTTTTCCTGGTCTGGGGTCCGGAAATTACAATGTTGTTGTACAAGATGCCAATGGATGTCAGGGTACCGCAGTTGCTCAGGTAAATAACTCACAGGCACCGGTTATAAACAGTGCTCCATTTACAAATGTCACTTGTAATGGAGGAAGCAACGGGAGCATTACTATCAATGCCTCCGGAGGAACAGGAGCATTGCACTATAGCATAAACAATGGAACCAGTTTTGTTGCAGGAAATGTTTTCAATGGATTGGCAGCGGGCAACTACAGTATTATTGTTGAAGATGCAAATGGTTGTCAAGCCACTCTCAACATTACCATCACAGAACCACCATTACTGGTTGTAAATTTAACAGGTGTTGATCCTATTTGCGGAAATGCAAATGGAACGATCACTGTAAATGCTGTCGGCGGTACTGGTGCACTTCAATACAGTTTGAACGGAGGCGCATATCAGGCAGCTGCAACTTTCGGCTCTTTATCACCAGGAAATTATACGGTTACTGTCAGGGATGCAAACAACTGCACCATGAATGCCGCTATTGTTCTATCAACGGCTCCACCATTAGTAATTGCCGGAGTGCCAGTTGCAAGTACTTGTGGTAATTCAAATGGAAGCATCACAGTTAATGCAAATGGTGGAACCACCAATTATGATTACAGTATTAACGGAGGCGCATTACAATCAACCACTGCTTTCAATAATTTAAGTGCAGGAAATTATACAGTGATGGTAACAGATGCTAATGGATGTACCGCAACTGCACTGATTGCAGTTGCCGATCAGCCAGGGCCAAACATTGTAACTGCAGTTCCGACTGAAGTTACTTGCTTCGGTGGCTCGAATGGAGCAATTACAGTTACAACAGCCGGTGGCACAGCACCAATTCAATATAGTCTGAATGGAGGTCCCTTTCAATCATCAGCTATTTTCGATACTCTTTATTCCGGAAATTACAGCATACTAATACAGGATGCGAATGGCTGTACGGATGTAGTGAATGTCACAGTTTCAGAACCATCAGCGGTATTGGCACCATGGAATGGACAGAACTCCACTTGTGGATTTAGCAATGGATCTGTTACAGTAACTGCATCAGGCGGTACCGGAACGCTGATGTATTCTCTGAATGGTGGTCCGTTCCAGTTAAGCAATACATTTAACAATTTATCAGCCGGCAATTATGATATAACCGTTCAGGATGCCAACGGTTGTATTGTTGTAGCGCAGACTTCAGTAAGCAATGTTCCGGGACCAGTTATTCCAAATCTTACACTCACCATGGTCACATGTAATGGTGGCAATGATGGATCGGTAATAATTAATACCATTGGAGGAACATTACCATTTCAGTATTCAATCAATAATGGAGCAACTTATCAGGCCGGAAATACTTTCAACAATTTACCAGCAGGAAATTTAGTGATTCTTGTTACTGATTCTAATGGTTGCACTGTTGCTACCAATGATGTTATCACGGAGCCATCATTAATAGTGGGTAATGAAATTATTACCGGATCAACCTGTAGTAACAGCAATGGATCGGTAACCATTACTGCAGCAGGTGGAACAGGTGCATTGCAATATAGTTTATCAGGTGCACCATTTCAGGCAACAGGAAATTACTCCGGCTTAGCTGCCGGAAATTATTCTTATGAAGTTCAGGATGCTAATCATTGTATTGTAACAGGGAATTTTGTTATTCCTGATGCCCCCGGTCCAATTGTTACAAACACAGCTTTCACAGAACCTTTATGTAACGGTGGTACTGATGGCACCATAACCATCACAACGAATAGTGGAACCAATCCTTTGCAATTTACATATCCCGGCGGCCCAACATTAGCTTCAGGAAACTTCACTTCTGTTGCAGCGGGAACATACGACATTACAGTAACTGATGCTAACGGTTGCACTGCAACTACACAGGTTACGGTTACAGAACCTACACCTGTAGCAGTAAATATAAACATTACAGGATCAACCTGCGGTTATGCAAACGGCTCCATTGCAGCAGTCGGCAACGGAGGAACAGGTGCGATTCAATACAATGTTGATGGAGGCGCATTTCAGGGAAATGGCAATTTCAACAATTTACTTGCAGGAAACTATACAGTGATTGTTCAGGATGCGAATGGATGTTCACTTTCGACTCCGGTGGTTATACCTGATGCTCCCGCACCTACTATTAGTAATATTCCCATAGTAAATCTGGTTTGCAATGGTGGAACTACCGGTGAAATTTCAGTTATAACTGCAGGAGGAACCGGAGCACTTTCATATGCTCTTAATGGCGGCCCATCTCAGGCCAATAATACGTTTACGAATCTTGCGGCAGGTGCGTATACTGTTGTGGTAACAGATGCCAATGGTTGCACAGTTTCAGGAAATGTTAATTTGACGGAACCAACCTTGCTTGTAGTTACTCCTGCTGAAACACCATCCACTTGCAGCAATTCAAATGGAGTGATTACAGTAACAGCTAATGGTGCAACACCAGCTTACCAATATAGTTTAAATGGTGGAGCATTTCAGGCTTCTAATACTTTCAACGGACTAGCAGCAGGCAATTATTCTGTCACAGTTGAAGATGCTAATGGTTGTCAGATTACAGAACCCATAACTGTTACTGATCTCCCCTCACCTGTTGTTTCAAATGTTGTAGTTGTAGATGCAGCATGTTACGACAGCGATGACGGCTCTGTAACAGTTACTGTTAATGGTGGGACAGCGCCACTTACATATGCAATGAATGGAGGTCCATCGCAGGCAACCGGCATATTCAATAATCTGGTAGATGGCAATTACACGGTAATCGTTACCGATGCAAACGGATGTACTGCAACTGCAAATGCTGTTGTCAATGAACCAACAGAGATAACATTAGTTGCAGTTCCTACTCCTTCAACTTGCGGATTTGCCAATGGCAGCGTTCTGATGAACGGGGCCGGTGGTACAGGAGCACTGACATACAGTCTGAATGCAGGACCATTTCAAGCATCAAATATTTTCAACAATCTACTTGCAGGAAACTACAATGTAACTATTCATGATGCTAATGGATGTGAATTAAAAACCAACATCGCCATTTCTGATTTACCCGGACCGATAATAACTTCAGCTCCTGTAACCGATGCTCTCTGTTTTGGATCTGCAGATGGAACTATTACCATAAATACAAATAGTGGCACAGCTCCTCTTAATTTCAGCATAGATAATGGAACAACTACACAGGCTTCCAACAACTTCAATAATCTTGTTGCCGGAAATTATGATATTGTGGTAACTGATGCAAATGGTTGTACTGCTATTTCCTCTGTAACTATAAATGAACCTGCTCTGCTGATTGGAAATGCAGTGACTGTATCTTCTACTTGCAGCAATTCGAACGGATCTGTTACTGTAACTGAAGCAGGTGGTACACCCGCATATCAATTTAGTTTGAATGGTGGAGCACCACAACCTACAGGTAGTTTCTCCGGTCTACTGGCAGGAAATTATGATGTAGTTATTACCGACGATCACAGTTGTTCGGTGACAGTAAACTTTACTGTTTCCGATGAGCCATCACCTACACTTACCGCAAACAACATCACCAATGTAAGTTGCTTTAATGGCAATGATGGTGAACTTACAGTTGGCATAGCAGGAGGAACTGCGCCAATCAATTTTGCTTTAAATGGTGGTGCGAATCAGTTATCTCCTACATTCAGCGGACTTACCGCAGGAAACTATACCGTATTGGTAACAGATGCTAACGGTTGCACGGTTCAGACCAATGAGGTAATCACAGAACCAACTATTCTTGCAGCAACTTACACAACCATTAACTCAACATGTTCAGCAAACAACGGAGCTGCAACGATCAATGCTTCCGGTGCTACTCCGGGATATACATTCCAGCTCAACAGCAATCCTGTTCAACCCGATTCTGTTTTCCAGAATTTGCTTGCAGGAAATTATACTATTACCATAACCGACTTGATGAATTGTCAATTGCAATTGCCAATTACCATCATTGACGAACCATCCCCTGTAATCTCTGCTGTTGCTGTAACCCCTGTAACATGTAACTCAGGAACCGATGGTACTATTACCATTACTTCTAATGGTGGAACTGGTACAATAAATTACAGTATTGATAACGGAGCAAGTTCAACCACGGGAAATATTTTCAGCACTCTTGTCGCAGGAACTTATGATATTGTTATTACCGATGCAAATGGTTGTACCGCCATTGATCAGGCAGTCATATCGGAGCCCACAGCAATTACTTCTAATATTAATACTACAAGCGCTTCATGTGGTAACAGTGACGGAACTATTACAGCAGTTGCTAATGGAGGAACACCGGGCTATCAGTATTCAATCGACAATGGTATAACCAATCAACCAAGTGGCAATTTCACCGGACTTCTTGCAGGAAACTATACCGTACTCGTAACTGATGCTAACGGTTGCACAGAAAACTTTGCTGCCGCAATCAGTAATACCGCGGCCCCGGCGATCACCGGCGCTCCGGTTACTGACCTTACCTGCTTCAATTCAGGAAATGGAACACTAACCATAAATGCAAATGGTGGAACAGCACCTTTAAATTACAGTATCGATAATGGTGCAACTTTCCAATCAGGTAATTCATTTACGAATCTGCCTGCCGGAAATTATCAACTGGTGGTTGAAGATGCTTTAGGGTGCCAGGCTAATTTTGCTGCCACCATAACAGAACCCGCATTACTTACTATCAACACAGCCTCAGTAAATACAACTTGTAGTGCATCGAATGGTAGCATTACCATAACTGCCGGAGGTGGAACAACCGCATACAATTATAGTATCGATGGCGGAACCACGAATCAGTTAAGCGATGTTTTTGCTGGTATTGCATCAGGCAATTATGTGGCATTAGTTACAGATGCCAATGGTTGTACCGCCCAGGCAAATGTGACTATAACTGATGCTCCCGGTCCGGGAATCACTTCTGCAAATGGAACAGATGCAACCTGTAATGGCTCAAATGACGGATCAATAACGGTTGTTGCAAATAGCGGCACAGCACCATTGACATTTAGTATCGATAATGGCGCAACGACACAAAACAATGGCAACTTTAATAATCTTTCACCTGCTAATTATACCATTCTTATTAGTGATGCTAATGGCTGTACAGCTTCAACATCCGTTACCATAAATGAACCATCTGCAATAGTTATAAATTCAAATTCAACTCCTGCTTCCTGTGGAAATAGCGATGGAACTCTCACAATAGTTGCAGTTGGAGGTACCGGCACGCTGGAATATAGCATCGACAATGGAACAACCTTCCAGAGTTCAGCTACATTTAATAATTTGGTAGCTGCAACTTACGATGTTGTTGTAAAAGATGCAAACGGATGTACAGCAGCAGCAACCGGCACTGTGAATAATGCCGCTGCACCTGTAATAACCAACAGTGCAACAACCGATATTACCTGTTTTGGTTCTAACAACGGAACTATAACTATCAGCGCCAATGGTGGTACA
Organism: Bacteroidia bacterium; assembly: GCA_016788065.1. Lineage (GTDB taxonomy): Bacteria > Bacteroidota > Bacteroidia > AKYH767-A > OLB10 > JADKJB01. The sequence continues at coordinate 72,371 of JAEUTI010000001.1, forward strand.
GGGGTTCTGCAGTACAGTAATGATAACGGAGCTACTTATCAAGCGACAGGAACATTTAGCAATCTTGCGCCCGGAACATATAATATTATTGTTGAAGATGTAAACGGATGCCAGGCAACTACATCACTCACTATCGTAGAACCTACTGCAATAACTGCTTCCGCCACTCTTGTAAATACAACATGTTCAGATGCCAATGGGTCCCTGCAAATTAGTGCCGGCGGAGGAACAGGCAGCTTGTCCTACAGCATCAATAATGGTGTCTCATTTCAGGCATCAAATAACTTTAACAATCTGCTTGCAGGAAATTATACTATTATTATTGAAGATGACAATGGATGTCAGCTTTCAATAAATGAAACTATTCAGGATGCACCGGCTGCTATCATCAGCAATATTGCAATTACAGACCTGACATGTAACGGATCAGATGATGGAATCCTTATTGTTACTGCAAACGGAGGAACGGCACCATTGCTTTACAGTATCGATAACGGAGTAACCACTCAATCGACAAATACATTTAGTTCACTTACTCCGGGTAACTACACCATCCTTGTTACAGATTCAAATGGATGTACCGTAACTGGTCCGGCAACAATTACAGAACCTGCAGCTATAACTGCGGTTTACTCATCAACAAATGCTTCCTGTGGCAATGCCGATGGAACATTAACCATTAATGCTAATGGAGGAAGTGGCACCTTGTATTACAGCATTGATAATGGAGTTTCCTTCCAATCTTCATCAACTTTCTCATTCCTGACAGCCGGAAGTTATACCATCCTGATAAAAGATGTTAATGGTTGCGAAATTTCACTGGCCACAGCCGTAAACAACAATGCAGCTCCATCTATTCAAAGTAATCCATTTTCAAACATTACCTGTAACGGAGCCGATGATGGAACAATTACCGTAAATGCCTCCGGTGGAATCGGAAATTTATTGTACAGCATAGACAATGGTGTTACCACTCAAAACAATGGCGTTTTCACCAGTCTTACTTCAGGCATTTATAATATAGTAGTTACTGATGTGAATGGTTGCAGCGCAACATCAATTGTGACAATTACAGAACCACAATTACTTACTGCTACTGCGGCAGCTGTTACAAGCACTTGTTCTTTAAACAACGGAAGCTTGACCATCTCAACCAATGGAGGTACACCCGGTTATCAATTCAGCATCAACGGCGGCACAACTTTTAGCAACAACGCTACCTTTAACAATCTGATTTCACAGGCTTATAACATCACAGTTCAGGATGCTAACGGCTGCTCCTTCTCGTTCATATCCAATGTACCATCTGCACCAGGTCCATCCATCGCAGCAGTATTCACCAACAATATCAGTTGTAATGGTTATAGTGATGGAATAATTACGATATCAGCCAATGGTGGAAGTGCACCTTTACAATACAGCATAGATAATGGTACTACCTTCTCTTCAGGCCTTGTTTTCGATTCACTGGGAGCAGGAAATTATCAAGTTGTGATAATGGATGCCAATGGTTGTACATCCACATCTGCAGGCACCATTACACAACCATTTGCAATAACTTATTCTGTAAATGTTGTAAATGCAAATTGTGGCAATAGTGATGGAAGTCTGCAAATTACTGCCAATGGTGGTAGCGGCACATTCACTTACAGCATCGACAACGGAGCCACATTCCAACCAGGCAACTCATTCAGTTCATTGCCTGCAGGAACGTACCAGATTATTGTACGCGATGCAAGTGATTGTATCAATAGTGGTACAGCGACCATCTTAAATAATTCTGCTCCGGCAATCCAAAATACTTCGGTAACCAACAACAGTTGCAACGGATCAGATGATGCCTCTATTACGATTGCTGCTGCAGGCGGAGCTGCACCTTTATCCTACTCTATTGATGGCGGATTCACATGGCACACTAATCATATTTTCACTGGTCTTGCACCCGGCAATTACTCCATAATAGTAAGTGATACAACCGGATGTACTGCAACCGGTTCAGCAACACTCACAGAACCTGGTGCGATAGTAGCAACTTACACTACAATACCTGCAACATGCAGTAACAGTGATGGATCAGTATTACTTTCAGCATCAGGTGGCTCGGGAGCATTGTCATATAGTCTCAACGGAGGCCCTGCACAAACCGGTTTGACATTCAGCAATCTTGCAGCCGGTAATTACAATATTGTGATAACTGATGCTACCGGATGTTCACACACATTAGTTACCTCCGTGAGCAACCTGAATGCACCTTTGATCAACAGTATCACTTCAAATGACATTAGTTGTTTTGGTGGAACTAATGGAAGCATTTCAATTGGTGCTACCGGCGGAACAGGAATACTTCAGTTTAGTATTAATAACGGACAAAATTTTGTTCCCGCTTCTGTCTTCAATAATCTTTCAGCAGGCACATACAGCATTGTGATTATTGATGCCAACAATTGTGTTTCGACAGGAAATATTACACTTAATCAGCCGGATCAACTTGTTCTGAATTCGCTGGAAATTCCTTCGACTTGCGGAAATGCAAACGGTCAGATTCAAACATTGGTTACCGGAGGAACATTGCCGGTACAATATTCAATTAATAACGGAACTACCTATCAAAACCAATCGGTTTTCAATAACCTCGCACAAGGCAACTATCAGATATTAATTACAGATGCCGAAGGTTGCACCACTTCTACAAGTCAAACTGTTACCAACATTGCAGGACCATTGGTTGCTGCTTTGCCTGTTACCAATAGTTTGTGTAATGGAAGTGATGATGGATCTGCTACCATTAACTTAAATGGCGGAACCGGACCATTTCAATATGTGCTTAATAATGGAACTATCACTCAACAAAATAATTTCTTCTCACCATTAGCACCCGGAAATTACACAATTGAGATTACAGATGCTAATGGTTGTAACACCGATTCATCGTTTACCATCAGTGAACCAACTCCGGTAACCTTGTCTTTCACCGTTGTGAATGCCACCTGTAGCGCTTCAAATGCATCCTTACAACTTTCAGGAAATGGCGGAACAGGTACGATCACATATAGTAACAATAACGGATTAAGCTTCCAGAACAGTTCTTCGTTCCAAAATCTGCAAGCAGGTAATTACACACTTATAGCTATTGACAGTAACGGTTGCACTGCATCCCAGAACGCAGTTATTACAGATGCCCCTGCACCGGTTTTACAAACTGTTTCATCGACAGATGTAACTTGCAACAGCCTTGACAATGGAACACTAACCGCAAACATTACAGGTGGAACGGCACCGATACTTTTCAGTATAGACAATGGAATTAATCTGCAAACTTCACCAACGTTTAACAATCTGGCACCCGGAGTCTATACAGTTTCCATCACCGATGTGAATGGCTGCTCTACCAATGGAACAACACTCATCCATGAACCTGCAGCAATCATTACATCTACATCTTCAATAGCTGCATTATGTTTCGGAACTGCAACCGGTACTGCATCTATAACGGTTAACGGAGGAATTGCTCCATATTCATACAACTGGCCGGCTTCCGGATCGAATGGTAGTACTGCAACCAATTTGAGTACCGGAAACTATTTGGTAATGGTGACAGATTCAAATGGATGCACCATCACTGATTCGGTTTTTGTGGATCAGCCGGATGCAATCACAATGAATTCAACATTACAAAATATTTCATGCAATGGTTTAACTGATGGCAGCATTCAAATCATTCCTTCCGGAGGAACAGCTCCTTTCAATTATAACTGGTCTTCACCTGCCATATCAGGAACAGGAAACTTCGGAATTGCTGCCGGAGCTTATACAGTTACAATTACTGACGCAAATGGTTGCACCGGTGTTCAGAACTTCACTTTAACTGAACCTGCAGCTTTAAGTTTAGGAACATCATCGACTCCGGCAGGTTGCTTCGGAACTTCAACCGGTACAGCAACTACATCCATATCCGGTGGAACAGCACCTTACTCCTACTTATGGTCAAACAATGCAATCACAGCAAATCTTTCGGCAATCCCTGCAGGCACTTATACGGTAACCGTTAGTGATGCGAATGGATGTACAGCAATGCTTTCCCAAGTTGTTACTCAACCTGACGAATTAATTGCATCTTCAACTGGCACCAATGTTACTTGTAATGGTTCATCAAATGGAACAGCTAGTGTTACCGCAACAGGAGGCACACTTCCTTATTCATACTTGTGGAATAATGGTGTAAGTACATCCGGCATTTCAGGTGTTAATGGAGGAAATTATCAGGTAACTGTTACTGATGCCAATAATTGCCAATCAGTCACTACAATCCTCATAACAGAACCTGCTGCGATCACTGTTAATGTTGCCGGTGCTGCAACGATTTGCATCGGGCAATCGACACTCATAAGCGCAACAGCACAAGGTGGAAATGGTGGATACAGTTATTTATGGAGTAATGGTGTTACAGGAAGTTCTCAATTAGTAAATCCAACAACCACTGCAGGCTTTAGTGTTGCAGTTACCGATTCAATGGGCTGTACCGGATCATCTGTTCCAGTAACCGTTACGGTCAACCCTCCTCTTGCAATTTCAATTTCTCCTAATGATACAATCTGTGAAGGGGAAACTACATCAATAAGTGCCATTGCTACAGGTGGTAATGGAGGCCCTTATTCATTCAGTTGGAATTCACTTTCAGACATTACTGCACAAGTAAATGTTGCTCCAACAACTACTACCTCCTACATCGTAACTGTAACTGATGGTTGCGGAACACCTGCAGTCAATACTTCTGCAACGATTCTGGTAAATCCATTGCCTGTAGTCGACTTCACACCAGTTCCTGCTTCAGGTTGTGCTCCGCTTACAGTATTATTCGACAATAACACGGTTTCTGCAACCACCGGCACTTCATTTACCTGGTATTTTGGAGATGGTTTCAACAGTAACGATTTTGAGCCTTCACATATTTATAACGAACCCGGATTCTATACAGTAATTCTGAAAGCTGTTTCATCAGAAGGCTGCATCAATGAACTGGTACAAAATGATGTCATTGAAGTATTCCCGGTACCGGAAGCTAATCTTGCAGTGAGTCCAATGGTTGGTTCTATCCTGTATCCATACATAAATTTCACCGATTTAAGTAATGGTGCTACTATATGGAATTGGGACTTTGGTGATGGAAGTACATTTGGAACTGAAGCAAACATGCAACATACTTATGAGCAAACCGGAAATTATAATATCACTCTTTATGTGATGAATGATTATGGTTGCAGCGACACTGCCTACAGTGAAGTTATCATTGAAGGCGCTTCTACGGTCTATATTCCAAATGCCTTCACTCCAAATGGTGATGGCAAAAACGATACTTTCTCTGTTTATGGAATAGGTTTAAATGATGCCGACCTGGTTATCTTTAACCGTTGGGGAAATGCAGTTTTCAGAACTTCCAATCTCAATGAAGCATGGGATGGAAAAGATCACTTCTCAGGCGGAGATTGTCCCGTTGATGTGTACATTTACAACGTGAAAGTCAAAAACTTTAAAGGCGAAACTCAGGAATTCACCGGAAGAGTTACTCTGCTGAATTAGAAAAACTTATGAGAAATATTGTACTGAAATATGGCCTCATAGCAGGCCTCATTCTGGTTGCTATGATATACACCATGATGGGACTTGTTGGCGATACGAGTGATTTTGATAAATGGGAATGGATAGGTTTTATTTCTATGGCAGGTGCATTCTCGATGATTTTCTTTGCTATTCGCGATTATCGTGATAAAATTGCCGGCGGAGTTATCAATTTTAATTATGGCTTCAGAATTGGAATACTTGTCACCATAGTTGCTTCGTTCCTGTATGTCATTGGCTGGATGATTTATTTCAATTTCATTGATGATTCATTTATTGTCAGATATACTGAATTTTATGAACGGCAATTAAATGCCAGTGGCAAAGCTGTTGCTGATATTGCTAAAGAAATGGAAGCTTTTGAAAAGAATATGGCCGATTATAACAACCCGTGGGTAATGGCTATGTCAACTTTCCTCGAAGTATTTCCGATTGGACTTGTAATAACAATTTTGTGTGCGTTTCTGATGAAAAGAAATGCAGAGGAAGCACCAAAAGCACCATAAACATTATCGGAATTTCCTGAAAATGTCCTCTTTGGATGTAGGCCTGAGATCACTCATCCAGACGAATCCTTTTAGTTTGAGCTCTGAGGGAGAAAGTTCATTAACTGGATACAATGTTGCATCAGGTTGATTAATAAGTGTGATGGATTTAATTTTACTTTCTTCCAGAAAAATTAACATATCGGAACAATCGGATCGGTTAACTCCGGTAAGTTGTTTTTTGCTGTTTCTTGTATAATAAATTGACTGTCCGTTACCCTCTACTTTAATAGTGTGCAACTTATTGTCGGTAAAAAATCCGGTCATGTTTCTCCCTTTAATCTGATTAAAACGCAATGAATCTTCTAAAGAGCTAATAAACGAAGTATTGAATAACCGAAGTTCACTTATTTCAGAGTTCGCCATTTGCATATTCATAAAATCGGCAGTAAGTTGATTCTTCTCACTCCACAAAACAGGTTCATGATACATGGATAAAGTTGAATCGGCAGAATTATAAAGTAATGAATCACATTTACCCTGCAAATCGGTTTTAAAAATTCGCACACCTTTGTAAGCAAACCATTGACGCGATAAATCAGAAGTATCCTGCTTAGCATATAATGTATCTGCATGCAAAAAAAGTGAATCCGTCTCAAATGCTTTTGTAAGCATAGCTTTTCCTGTAACAAAAGCGATTTTCGATTTATCATCATTAAAACCGTAATCACCGGAAATAATTACTTTTTGAATAGAGTCAGCAATTGTCACATTTCCATATCCGCGACCGGTAGCTTCCTTATTATTGTATAGCAAACTATCACCACTCAATTTATTTTCTTTTGAAATTACTACTGCTTTATTGGTAAACAGCGATTGTTCTGTAGCAGTATTATACCAACCACTCTCGCAATAAATTCGGGAGCTATCAGTGCCTGTTGAGTTAATAGTGGTTGGACCGGCAAAAATAGCTGTCTTCGAGAGTGTATTGTATTTCAGTGTATCGGCATTTACTTTATATTTTGGATTTGTCAATACCACCTCATCTCTGAAATATAGCATTTTTTCCTTCGAAAAATAATATCCCTTTCTGCTTGTCAAAACATTTTCACGATCGGTAATTTTTCCCCCATCTGTATAATCAGCAGTTTCTGTTCCCAGATTATAATTCAAAATATCAGAGGTTAAAACCATCTGACGATCGGTCATTGTTACTTTGCCGGTGAGTTTAGCTTGTCTTGAATTCCCATCATAATTCAGAAAATTTCCTGTCAATTGAATGCTGTCGCCTTGCACAATACGAATTCTTCCAAAGGCATCCAGACTATTTGTTTCCTGATATAAATACGCACTGTCGCAATACATCAATGCTCCCTGATGTCGGAAACGGACATTTCCGAGGAGTCTGGAAACATTTTTTCCCAGACTTTCATCGCCTTCAAAAGTATCTGCATTATCGATTTCAACCTGTGTTTTACCCTGTGCAATAACATCAGTCCATGAAACGCAACAACAAAAAAGAATCGCAAAACAACAGCGGACTATAAAACTGATAGTATTACTCATTTTAAATTCAGGATGCAAATTCCGGATCACGTGCAAGTGTTTCACTTCGATCGGGACCAACTGAAACTATGACCACCGGTACACCTAACTGAGCCTCCAGGAAATCGATATAGCTACTCAAAGAAGCAGGTAAATCACTAATTTCATGTACGCCATCTTCAGGTAAAGTCCAACCCGGCAATTCTGTATATACAGGTTCCGCTTTTTCAGTTACAATGTCATAAGGCATGTAATCAATTGTCTTTCCCTGAAATTTATAGTGTGTACAAACTTTTATAGAACTAAATCCACTAAGTACATCAGGCTTGGTCATAATAAGCTTGGTAACTCCATTCAACATGATAGTGTACTTGAGTGCAGGCAGATCGAGCCATCCGCAACGTCGTGGTCTTCCGGTGGTAGCACCAAATTCATTTCCTGATTTACGGATTAATTCACCTGTTTCATTTTCAAGTTCAGTCGGAAACGGGCCACTTCCTACTCTGGTACAATACGCTTTGAAAATTCCATAAACCTCACCTATCTTAGATGGAGCAACTCCTAATCCTGTGCAGGTTCCTGCAGTGATGGTATTGGATGAAGTCACAAACGGATATGAACCAAAATCAATGTCCAGTAATGATCCCTGAGCTCCTTCTGCAAGCACAGAACGACCTTCGTTCAGGTAATCATTTATTTTGTATTCGCTGTCGATCAAATTCATTTTGCGCAACAACTGAATTCCTTCCATGAAACCGGTTTCATAGTCTGATAACGGCCGGTCAAACTGATAAAATGATAGTAACTCTTTATGTTTAGCAACCAAAGCATCGTAACGAGCTCCAAATTCAGCATGTTCAATATCACCTACCCGTAAACCATTCCGTCCGGTTTTATCCATGTAAGCAGGACCAATTCCTTTAAGTGTGGAACCGATCTTAGCTTTACCTTTGATTGCTTCAGATGCTGCATCCAGCATCCGGTGGGTTGGCAAAATCAGATGAGCTTTCCGAGATATGAATAAATTACGGGAGATATCAACTCCCATTGCAGTGAGTGCATCAATCTCTTTCTTGAAAATTACAGGATCAATTACTACCCCGTTACCAATGATGTTCACTTTCCCCGGATGAAAAATTCCGGAAGGTATAGTATGTAATACATGTTTAATACCTTCAAACTCGAGCGTATGCCCTGCATTAGGTCCACCCTGGAAACGGGCAATTACATCATATCGGGGAGCAAGTACATCAACTACTTTGCCTTTTCCTTCATCGCCCCATTGAAGGCCTAATAATACATCAACTTTCATGTTGTTGTTGTTTTAAAAATTTAATTAATTAATATCAGGCTTCCTTCAGAAATAATTTTTCTGCTTCTGATTCATTGCCGGCAATAGTGAAGATGTTATTCAGTTTGGTGATTAACATGAGTGATTTAATATTGTCTGGTACCGATGCAATGATTGCTTCTCCACCCGACTTACGCGCTTTGGTAAGGATGGTAATTAATGTGTTCAGTCCGGTACTGTTCATGTATTTGAAACCGGCCATATCAATAACGAATTTTTTGCAATCTTTATTTAACAATTCTTCAAAGCGGTCGAACATTTCCAATGCCTGACTTTTCTCAATCAGATTTCCTGAAAAGTGAAGTACGCAATAATCCTTTTTCTCATCAATTTTGTAAGTAAATTCCATAATTATTTTTTATGATTTTATAGGGTTGTTTTTTTTGTTTGAATGAAAATGTTCACAACTGCCATCTTTGATAAGCTTGTTACATTTTCCAAAAAGATTTAAGGAATGATGTGTAATTTTAAAATCGAGCAACTCTCCCATCATCGATTGTATTTGTTGGATACGCGGATCGCAAAATTCTAAGACTCTTTCACAATCAATGCAAATAAGGTGATCGTGCTGCTTGAAAGAATAAGATTTTTCAAATTGCGCCAGATTCTTACCAAACTGATGCTTGGTTATGAGATTGCATGCCAGCAGATGTTCAATGGTATTGTAAATGGTAGCTCTGCTAACGCGGTATTTTTTATTTTTCATGTGGATATACAGTGACTCCACATCGAAATGTTCATTGATGGAATAAATTTCATCCAGTATGGTGAAACGCTCCGGTGTTTTCCGAAAGCCCTTTTCTTCCAAAAAGCCTGAAAATATTTTCTTTACTGTTTCCTTGATATTGTCCATTTGGTATGATTCACTGCGAAATTACTGATTAGGATCGATCCTTGTTACACTCAGGATACCATTTACCTGACCTAATTTAGCCATCAGCTTCTTAAGGTGTTCTGTATCATGCACAAACAACATTATTGTTCCTTCAAATAGCCCTTCATTACTGTCAATACTTATTGAACGCATATTGACCTTCAATTCATTGGAAATAACCCTGGTGATGTTATTCACAACCCCTACTTCATCGGCCCCGTTAATCCGGATTCCCGCAAGGAAGGCAATTTCCTGTTGTCCGGTCCACCGCGCCTTTACAATGCGATACCCATAATTCGACATCAGCTGAATGGCATTCGGACAATTCGTACGATGAATTTTGATGCCTTCATTGATGGTAATAAAACCAAATACATCATCTCCGGGAATCGGATTGCAACATGGTGAGAGTTTATAATCAATACGATCAATGTTTTCACCGATCACCAGCATGTCAGATGACCCTCTGACATTCTTTACAATATCCTCAAATGATTTTCCTTCAGGTTTATTGTTTGCAGGTTTAGCTTTCGGCTGACCATCTTCCGTGAAGAATTCCCGCAAATTTTTCAAATCAATAGCTTCAATAGCTATACGATGGTAAAGGTCGAGTGCTGTGGGTACTTTATAAAATAAAAGCAACTCATTAATATTGACATTGGCGGGATCAACTTTGAGATTTCGGAGTCGGCGCTCGAGTTTCTCTCTGCCATCATCAGCCAGCAAACGCTTTTGCTCTTTTAAGGCAGCTTTAATCTTCGATTTTGCCTTAGCCGTAACAACAAAACTCAACCAGTCTTCTTTCGGATGTTGCTTGGAAGAAGTTAATATTTCTACCTGATCACCACTATGCAATTTATGACTGATGGGAACCAGTTTATGATTAATTTTTGCACCGATACACCTGCTCCCAATATCTGTGTGTATTTCGAAAGCAAAATCAAGTGCAGTACATCCCGAAGGTAATGTTTTCAATTCCCCGGAAGGAGTGAAAATAAAAATTTCATCAGCGAATAAATTCAGTTTAAAATCATCGATGAAATCAATGGCATTTGCTTCTGCATTTTCCAACATTTCACGAATGCGATTCAGCCATTCATCAAGCGCATTTTCAGCAGCCGATTCTTTATATTTCCAGTGTGCAGCATATCCTTTTTCAGCAATTTCATCCATGCGAATGGAACGAATCTGAACTTCCACCCATTTACCACTATTACTCATCACAGTGGTGTGCAATGATTCGTAACCATTGGCTTTAGGTGTAGAAATCCAGTCACGCAAGCGATCGGGATTTGGCACGAAATAATCTGTAACAATAGAATAAGCTCTCCAGCAATCTGCTTTCTCCTGATCGGGAGGTGAATCCAAAATAATCCGAATGGCGAACAGGTCATAAATTTCCTCAAAAGGAACCTGTTGTTTCTTCATCTTGTTCCAGATGGAATTTATGGATTTAGGCCGGCCTTTTATTTCAGCCTTGAAACCCATTCTCGCAAATTCATCTTTTAACGGTCTGATGAACTCATGAATGAAACGGTCGCGATCTTTCTTTGTCTGTTGCAGCTTGGTTGCAATGGTTCGGTAGACTTCAGGCTCTGTATATTTCAGAGCAAGATCATCGAGTTCCGTTTTCATTGCATATAGCCCTAACCTGTGAGCTAATGGAGCATACAAATAGGCGGTTTCTGAAGCAATCTTTAATTGCTTTTCTTCCGGAAGAGAACCTAAAGTCCGCATGTTATGCATGCGATCGGCCAACTTTATCAGAATTACACGAACATCATCAGAAAGTGTTAATAACATCTTCCTGAAATTCTCAGCCTGCAAAGAACTGGTCTGATCAAATACTCCGGAAATTTTGGTTAATCCGTCAATGATTTTCTCAACCTTCGGACCAAACAAACCACGGATATCTTCCAGCGAAAGATGCGTATCTTCAACTACATCATGCAAGAGTGCGCAAACAATAGAGGTAGCCCCCAAACCTATTTCCTCAGCAGCAATTTGTGCAACTGCTATCGGATGGTAAATATAGGGTTCTCCGGACCGGCGACGCATACTTTTATGGGCTTCGAGAGCAGTATCGAATGCAAGCCTGATCAGTTTCCTGTCGTGCTTATCGATATTATTCCGACATGCCCTCAATAAAGAGCGATACCTTTTTAAAATTTCTTTGTTCTCTGCTTCAGCATCCAGCAATGAGGCAGCAGACCTGGTTTCGTCTTGCAAAATAGGTTAATTCTTATGCTTCAAAAATAACAAATCCCAGCCTTAATTGGCAGCCATGCTCGGTGTTTTTTTCCTCGCCAGAATTGAGAAATCACTTTCGAACTTACGAATGGTATTTTTCAGACGTCCTAATCCTGTCACTTCCATCTCCACAACATCGTTTTCCTGCAACCATTGTGGTTTGAAGTTTTTGGGATCATTCAACATCCCGGTTCCATTGAGCTCCAAAAAGCAACCGGTACCTACTGTACCTGAACCAATTATATCACCCGGATAAAGATAAGTACCATAAGAAGCACGCTCAATTAATTCCTCAAATGTCCAGTCCATATCACCGGTATTACCCTGAGAAACCTGAACACCATTGACCCAACATTTCATGTCGAGGTTATAATTGGTTCCTGTATGACCTTCTTTCGCCGGGATTTTATAAGAATCAAGCTCATCAACAGTGACCAACATTGGACCAACTGCCGATGCAAAATCTTTTCCTTTGGCAGGTCCCAGATTTAGCTTCATTTCTTCCATTTGCAAAGTCCTGGCGCTCAAATCGTTAAAAATGGTATAGCCGGCAATGTAACTATGTGCTTCTTCAGCTTTGATGTTAATGCCCTTTTTACCGATGATACATGCCCATTCAAGTTCAAAATCGAGTTTGTCAAAATGATCCGGCATGCAATAGACTTCCCCGGGTCCAATTACAGAACGGTGATTGTTGAAATAGAAAATCGGATATTCATCGAATTCCTTAATCATTTCAACACCGCGGTTTCTGCGGGCAGCTTCCACATGTTGTCTGAAAGCATAACCATCCCGTAAGGAGGCAGGCCTGGTAATTGGTGCAAGGATGTTTAACTTGTCCATTTCCATGGATTTAGTACCCATTAAACCGGATTTAATCAGGTTATCAATTTCCCTCGCAACTGACATTACATGAGGACCAGCTTTCAAAAAGTCCTTCATGTTATCAGGCATTTTTAAGGCACTTTTTACAGATGCCGCTAATTTCAGATTGTAGACCCTGTTATTGATAACAAGGCCAATCTGTTCTTTGCCGAACTCTAAATAAGTAACTAATTTCATTTTTTTAAGGTTTTAAAAAAGTGTGTGTTTTGATAGATTGAACAAATTTAGGATTTTTTCAATCGGACAAACAGAAAAAATAAAAAAATGCACCATGATGTAGGTACATGAAAATTACTAATTAATTGTTTATGAAAACAATAAGCAATATTATCTTTTTTTCACTTTTATCCGATCCCTGAATTTACGAATAGTTTCTTCCCGTTTATCGCGGATTTTCTTCAACGGATTATATTTGAAATGTAATTCTCCTTTTTCGTCTGTTTCTGCCTTGATATATACATTCATTCCTTTTTCACCCTCATCGGAAACATTCTCAGAAATTTCTTCCCAATCACGCCTTTGCAGATTCGATAAAGGAACCTGAATATCCATATCGGCTCTACCATCGAGAAAATAGGCACCTTCAACATACATTTCCATAACAGAAGAATTAATTTTCATTCTTTCAAAATGAATCTGATTACCTGTGACTGTAAATTCATTTGTTAATTCCGAGAATTTAATCTCCGTAAAATCACGTTTTCTAAATATCAGTTTCGATAATTTTCCAAGCGGCTGAAATCCTTTCAACTCTCCATTTTTTATGGAAAGTTGTGTCGTTCCCTTGAGCGATTTCTGGCTGATAACAGCCTTATTGTTCATCTGAAATTCGAGCTTTACACTTGCATCCAGCATTCCCACAATATTTTTGTCGGTGACCGATTTTTGTGAAAAATTTCCAAAAGCAATAAAAATTTTATTGATGTCAACATGCTCCATCTCCGCACTCATACTCACATCATTTCTTACTGGTGAAACTTCTTTCATGGTGCCGGTTAGTGATACTTTTCCATCGGCATGCATGCAAGAAATATTATTGATATACCAAACATTATCTATGAGCTTCATGCCACCTTTTATTGCAGAAGCATTGAAAGTTTTATACTTCAGTTCTTTAACATCTAACGACATGTTCAATCTGGAATCATTCAGTAAACGATCAGCTTTCCGACCGGCATTTGCAAGTGTGAGGTCTGCAGAAGCTACGGCACCCACTTTCTTTCTTTCCGTAAGAAATCCTGTGAAATCTGCAAGATCAATGAAGTCTGATTTAATATTCCAGTTTAATTCCGGTTTCCCTTTTAAACTATCAGCAAGAGTAAAAATACCGGGTGCACTTCCTTTCATATTCAATTTACTTTTCCCGGTTACACAGGATAACTGATCAACAATAATACCCGAACCATCAAATCTTATTTTGGCATTTATGTTATTAAATGGCATCGACCGGGGACCATACATAACGGCGCCATTATTTATGATAACACCTCCGGTAATGTCAGCATGCAGACCTGTTTTATCAGGATTGGCTATTAATTTAAAATCGAGTTTGCCGTTTCCTGATGAGAAATTATATAAACCGGAACCCGACAATTTACTGACTGCTTTCAAAGGGAAATCAGATGTAACATTGGTAACAACTAGTGGATGAATTAGGTTCGTGATTTGAATCAAATCAGATCGAAATGGAATACCTTGCCATGATGCCTGAAAATTAGTTACTGTTATAATCGAATTGGTATCGGAGCATGCAAGTTCTTTCTTCCATTGATTGTTGAATGCACCATTCATTGCAACCGATTGCAATGGTGTTTTGTCATAAGTTAAACTGTTTGATTTTGTTATAAAACTGGCCGAAATATTAGGTACATTACCATATTTCATAGAGCCTGAAATCAGGACATCAAGTTGAAGTGGCTTATCGAAATCAAATATCTTTAAACGTTGTTGAATACGACCCGGAAGTAAATTTACCACTTCTGAAAACTGAACGCGATTCGATTTAAATTCCAGATTAAATTGAGAACGATTTAAATCGAATGAACCCTGATTATCGAATGCATTTCCATTCAGATAAATTGTATTTTCAGGAACAGTCAGCAAACGATTTCGTGAATCATACCGCAATTCAGTCAACTGGTCAAAACTGGTATTCACTGCAAACAATCCTTTTCGTGTATTGAAGCCTAACATCTTCAAAATTCCTTTCCCTTTCAAGGAAAAAATATGCATGGTACTATCAGACTGAATTCCTGCATTAAGCTCTTCTGCAACAATATTAAAATATTTAAATTTAGTTTGATCGCGGTAAATGAGCTGCATATTTCTCAGCTCGATTTTCTTCAATGTTGTCGTGAACGAATTCGCTGATTTTCCTGAATTAAAAAGATATTTGTTCGAATAACCCAATGAATCGGTGAATAGATTAAATCTCCCGTTTTCCAGCAACAATTTATCTATTACAATCTTAGATGAAAAAAGATCTTTTATATTTATCCTCACAAAGGCATTTTCAGCCTTCAAAGCCTCTGTCTGGTGTTTGTTATACAGAGAATCACGGATAGTTAAACCTTTTAAATTTATAGAAGTGGATGGAAAATATTTTATAAAACTGAATGCAGTACCCTCTACCATAACCACACCGTTCATTTCGTTACCAAGCGCACTTAAAATACCGTTTACAATTTTATCTTTATTAAAATAAACATAGGTAAACGACCCTCCTGCAACCAATGCCAGCAGTAAAAATATTACTATAAATCCACGAATAAAAAATCGGATCACCTTATTCACTTAGTATTCAGTTATTAAAATTTCCTGCTAAGGTACATTGCATCCATGCTATCGTGGTCAAATTTCTACAAATATTTCGAAGTTCATTTAAACTGGCACCGTTAATATCCATTTGAATTTGCTTAAATTTGTGGATTCACTAACCAATAAACCATGCCTCAATATCATTCACTCGGACAAATCCCGCACAAGCGGCATACTCAGTTCCGGAAACCCAACGGAGAATTATACAGCGAAGAACTCTTTTCTACACACGGATTTTCAAATGTTTACTCACTGATATACCATCTTTATCCTCCTACAATAGTGAAAGAACTGGGACCGGTTTTTTCACGAGAGCCAAAGATATCTCACCAACGATTCCTCCGTCATTATAGTCTGCTTGGCTTTAAAATTGCCCCGGAAGATGATTATATTATGAGTAAAAAGCCGGTACTGGTCAATAATGACCTTCAAATTTCATTGGCTGCTCCCAGAAAGTCAATTACAGACTACTTTCTTAAAAATGCAGATGCCGACGAGCTCATTTTTGTTCATGAAGGATCTGGTGTTATGCATTCCCTTTATGGAAGCATTGAATTTGGTTATGGCGATTATCTGATTATCCCAAGAGGAACTATCTTTCAACTTCATTTCCACACCGAAAATAACCGGTTGCTTATTGTAGAATCATTTAGTCCGATTGAAATCCCGAAGCGGTATCGTAATGAATACGGTCAGTTTGAAGAGCACGCTCCCTTTTGTGAACGCGATATTCGTCGCCCTCAAAACCTGCAAACTTTTGATCAAACAGGTGATTTTAAAGTACTTATTAAAAAACAAGGAATCGTATATACCTATATTTATGCTACCCACCCGTTTGATGCGATAGGTTGGGATGGGAATAATTACCCCTGGGCTTTTTCAATTCACGATTTTGAACCAATTACAGGAAGAGTACATCAACCACCTCCGGTGCATCAAACCTTTGAAGCGCACAATTTTGTGATATGTTCGTTTGTGCCTCGTTTGTATGATTATCATCCTCAAGCTATTCCGGCCCCGTACAACCACAGCAATATCGATTCAGATGAAGTTTTATATTATGTGGATGGTGATTTCATGAGCCGGAAAAATGTGGAACGCGGACAAATTACGCTCCATCCGGGCGGCATTCCCCATGGACCTCATCCCGGGACTGTTGAAAAATCGATCGGTGCCAAAGAAACGAAAGAGCTGGCGGTGATGATTGATACCTTCAAACCCTTGTGGCTCACCGAAGAGGCATTGAAAATAAGCGACGATTCGTACTATCAATCCTGGTTACATTAAATTGAAATACAATACCTTAAAAATAGTCAGTCCGATTTCAACTCAAACCGGAATCATTTCTGGTACACATGCAACGTTCAAACTCCCTGCTTCGTCTTAGCAGGTGGCGATTGCCTTAAACAGGTAAACCAGTTTCTGTTAATTACTAAAATTTATCACGAATGCCGGATGATAAAAGTAAATTCGTATTTTTGAACCACTAATCATAAAAACAACCAACCTAAAGCATATTCTGAACAACCTAAAATCATGATCATGAGGAAGTTAATCTTTACTTTACTATTTATCAGTTCTACTTTTCTGCTGAAAGCCCAAACAACGGTTTTCTCGGAAACGTTTGATACGCCACCACCAAACATGTCTTCGAGCGGTTCTCCGGGTTGGTTTATCAATTCCAGATTGCAAACAAGCATTCCGAACAGTGACTCGTCGTATATCAGTGCTCCCGGAGACATTTCCTATCTGGAGTCACCTTCATTCGACTGCTCCTTTAACTTTTTTGTCACTTTGAAGTTCAAGCATATTTGTAAAATCGAATTCTTTGACAAAGGAACAATTGAATTGTCAATTGACGGTGGTGTAACATGGACACAGCTTATTGATGATGGAACTCCTGCATCCAACTGTACCTACATGGGAACAGGTCTGTTCGGAACTCAGCAAAATGCTTTCCGTGAAGCATCATATGCTACCTGGCTACCAGGTCAATCTGTTTTAGCTGACAATTCCTGGTGGAAAAGTGAGGAATTTGATATCTCTGCCTTAGCAGGTAATAATCCTGATGTTCGTATCCGCTTCAAAGTTGCAGATGATAATAACAATGGTGGTGCCGGCAGAAATGGTTGGTTTGTTGACGATGTAGAAGTAATTGCATCTTTCTGTGAGTTAATTCCACCTGCTGTTTACAATTTGCCTCCAGTTTATCCAGGAACAGTTTATAACACCGGACCTTACACAATTAATATTGCAGCAACAGATATTTCAGGTATTGCATCTGCATCCTTGAATTATACTTTAAATGGCGTGGCTCAACCAACTATTTTAATGGCAAATATTGCTGACAGTACCTTCCAGGGAATTATTCCTGCTGCGGTTGCCGGTGACACTATTTGCTATTATGTTGAAATTGCTGATGCTTCTTTCTGCGGTAACCTGAATTATATTCCCGGACCAAGTTCTGTTGAAACATTCTGCTTTATTGTTGAAGATGGAATTTCATTCCCTTATTGTGATAACTTTGATATTACTACTAATCTTTGGACACCAAGTGCTGTAAATACAACTTCCGTTTGGGAACTGGGCACACCAGCCTTTGGTGCGACCAACTCTGCACATTCTGCACCGAATTCGTGGGATATTAATCTTGTATCTGCTTATGATAACGGAGCAAATGCAACCTTACTATCGCCTCAATTAAGTTTTATAACCGGTGCCGGTGCTACATTCGAATTCTGGCATAACTTCAGTACTGAAGGTGGCTGGGATGGTGTTCGTGTTGAATGGACTACCGACACAACTACCGGACCATGGAATGTTTTAGGTTCTGTGGGTTGCGTTGATTGTGTTAACTGGTATACCGATGCTGCATTGAATACCGATCAGCTTCCAGGTTGGGAAGGTAATTCAGGTGGTTGGATAAAATCTTCAATTATTCTCGATACTCAATTTAATAACCTTCCACAAGTTTGGTTCCGTTTCCGATTTGTTTCTGATGGATCATTAAATGGTGACGGTTATTCTATTGATGATATTTGTATTTCTTTACCTCAACCTGATGATGTTGGTGTGACTGCAATCACACAGCCTGGCCCAACAGGTCCTGCAGGTAACTGTTTAGATGTGATTGTAGACGTTAAAAATTATGGTCTCAATACTCAAACAACATTCCCTGTTACTTATGTTGTTCAACCAGGTGGTTTAACAGGCACTGCTACCTATACCGGTTCATTAACTCCGGGTGCAACTGCACAGGTAACATTACCTTGTTTCAATGTACCGGTTGGACCATATAGCATTTGCGTTTACACTGGTCTTCCAGGTGATGCAAATAACTTTAATGATACTACCTGCACAACTTCTATAGGTATTCCTGTTCTTACACTTACAAATTGTGATGATTTTGAAAGTGGTAACAACGGATTCCAGACCTTCACTACCAATGCAAATAATGCTGACTGGCAACTAGGTACTCCCGCATTTGGAGCTACCACAGGTGCTTACTCAGGTACCAATGCATGGGATATAAATTTGAATAGTGGTTATGGTGTTGGTGCTGAAGCAACTTTGACTACACCAATTTATGACCTTGTTAACCCAAGTGTTGCAGTCAATGCTTATCTTTCATTCAGAAGAAATATGAATACTGCAGCCAGTGATGGTTTCCGTGTTCTATATGACGTTAACGGTCTTGGCAACTGGACTATTCTCGGAACTGTTGGTGATCCTAATGGTTATGACTGGTACAACACCGCTTCTATTAACTTCGGCGATCCAGGTTGGTCTGGAAACAGCGGTGGCTGGAAAGAATCAAGATATTATTTACAAGATGTAATTACTGCTACAGGTGCAACTTTCATTCAGTTCCGTTTTGAATTCACCAGTGGTTTCAATGGAACTCCAAATGATGGAGTAAGTATTGATGACCTTTGTGTGAAACAACCTGGTCCGGATGATGTTGGTGTTACTGCAGTAGTAGAACCAAATCCAAATGGTCCTGCTGGAGGAACTTCAAACGTTTCTGTAGTTATTCGCAATTTTGGTACTGCAACTCAAAATTCTATTCCTGTAGAATATACTGTTAATCCTGGTGGTATCACAGGCACTGCAACTTACATTGGCGCTCTTGCTCCAAATGCAACTGCATTACTTAATATGCCAACCTTCACTGTTCCTTCAGGAACTTATGTGTTCTCTGCTTACACTCAATTACCTGGTGATTCTGATAACAGCAATGACACTACAACTGTTAACCGTGTCGGTGTTCCGGTAATTCCATTGACTTATACCAGTCCTTTCTGTGATAATTACGATGGAACTAACGTTGGCTGGTCTGCTAACGTAGTAGGTACAGGAAATATCGGTTCTCAATGGGAACTTGGTGCTCCTGCATTCGGTGCTACCAACTCTGCATTTAGTGCTCCAAATGCATGGGATATTAACCTGAACGTTGGTTATACTCCAAATGCAAACTGTGAATTGTTATCGCCAATTTTTGACCTGTCAAATGCTGTTGATGTTAAACTTTCATTCTGGAGAAATAGCAACTGCGAAGACAACTGGGATGGTGTTCGTCTGGAGTATTCAATCAGCGGTGGTCCATGGACATTATTGGGTGGTGCAAATCAAACTGCTCCTTGCTGGGTAAACTGGTACAACTTTGCAAACCTTAACTCATCAGGTTTACCAGGATGGGCTGGAACAACCGGTGGTTGGGTTAAAGTTGAAGCTAACTGCCTTGGTATATTTGATAATGAGCCCGAAGTTCAGTTCCGTTTCGTATTTACTTCTGATGCCAGCGTGCAGGAAGATGGATTCTCAATTGATGATTTCTGCGTAACTGTTCCTGTACCTTTGACTGCTGCTCCTATTACTGTAAATACTTCAGCAATCAATAACAGCTTCATCTTCCCAGGTCAGTCAATTCAATTCACATCTCCTATCTCGAACCCGGGAACTACTCCATTAACTTCAGTAGATGCAACGCTTACTATTAATGGTGTTCCAATCGTGACTGATCCAATTGCTTACTCACCAGCATTGGCTTCTCAAGCTAACCTGCCTCATACATTCAGCCAATTATGGACTGCTGCTCCTGGTGTTTATGATGTATGTGTTATTACTTCGAATCCAAATGGAGGAACTGACTTGAATCCGTTTGATGATACAACTTGTATCACCATCTCTGTATTCGACAGCGTAACGGTTACTTCAGGTAATCCTTATTGTACCGATTTCGAATCAGGACCACAATGGGTTTCTGTAAATGCACTTACTTATAATAACACTCCGGGTAACTCCTGGGAACTTGGTACACCAAATCAAACTATCATTAACAGTGCGTTCAGTGGTGTAAATGCATGGACAATCGATCTTGATGGAAACTACCAGGGTCGTGATACTTCCGGTTTATTCTCGCCAGTATTCTCAATAGATAATACTTCATGCTATAAACTCAGCTTCCACCACAAATACGACACTGAGCCATTTATGGACGGAGGAACTGTTGAATATTCTACAGACTTCGCAACAACATGGAATCAGCTTGGTTTTGCTTCAGGTACTCCTCAACCATGGTACAACACAAGCTTTATCACAGCACTTGGCGGAATACCAGGACTTCCAGGTTGGTCAGGAACCGAAACCAGCTGGATACTTGCTGAAAAAGAAACCAGCTTCCCTACCGGTTCTACTGTAATCTTCCGTTTCCGCTTTGCATCTGATAATACAACCAACAACTATGAAGGTTGGGCTATTGATGATGTGTGCTTCGAAATGCTTCCTACAGCTTGTGTTGTTGGTATCAATGATCCTCAAAATGGAAATGGTATGATCTTAGGTCAGAACTATCCAAATCCATTTAATACAACTTCTGTAATCGGATATTCTATCCCATCTGCCGGAGCGGTAAGAATCAGCATCACCAATGTATTAGGTCAGGAAATCGCTGTTCCGGTTGAAGGAACAAGAGCTGCAGGAAATCATACTTTCACCATCGATTCAAAAGACTTCGGTGCAGGTATCTACTACTACACTCTTGAATTCGAAGGACAGAAAATGACAAATAAAATGGTCATTACCGAATAAGAAATCAATCAAAATAAAAAACCCTCCATTCGTGGAGGGTTTTTTTTTGCCTAATATTTTGCAATTCTCCAGGCTTTTCTTTAACCATAACTTAACATTTCAACAATACCGGAGTGCGATTGCGAAATTAATTTTGCAGGTAATGAAAAATAAAGGCTATAAGCTCCTCATTGTTGATGATGAGCCTGAAATCGGAGAGTTGCTTACTTACAATTTTCGGAAAAGAGGATTTGATGTAATGACAGCTGCAAATGGATTTTCAGGAATGAAAACACTTGAGCAATTTTTGCCTGATGTCATTATTCTTGATATCATGATGCCCTTCGTGAATGGGATCAATATGTGTAAGGAAATTAAAAATGATCCCCGCTTTAAACACATACCGGTGCTCTTTTTAAGTGCTACCAATAATGATGAATTAATTAATGCAGCTATGGAAGCCGGTGGGATGAAATTTATTTCAAAACCAATTCATTTGAATCTGCTAATCGACATGGTTGTGAAAATGCAGCAGCAAGATCACCAGGATGTAGCTTAATTCAGCCTAACTTGCCTGCTGAATTCTTTTAACAACAATCGCTCCCACTCCATTGCCATGGGAACTAATACCTGCTCTTCAATCAGTCCGTGGATCCGTAAGTCGTGTCCAAAAAATTCTAACTGATTCAATAAAACGCGGTACATAGATTGATTAACTGCCGGAGGCTGGTATTCCAAAATTTTATGCCTCACCTCTTCCAGTTCAATCTCATTATCGTGATGGTGCTCTAAAAAATCGATGATGCTGAATTGCGAAATTCCATTGAAAAAACGAAGCTGACTAAATCCTTCACTCTTACATTTATGCAGGAATTCTATATGCGGAATAAGTTTTTCATCCTCTTCACGAATATGCCTGATTAAGTCTGTTTTGTAATGGACAAAAAAATCATTCAAAAATTCGAGTAACGGATGACCTACTGCATAAGCCTCTCCAAGAATAACAATCGATTGTTCAATTTCCTGAAGTGTTTTATCGAGATACAAACGATGTGTTTTGCGAATGTAATCCAGTATAAGTGTTACAGGAAATTGACTGAATTCTGAAATGTGAAAGGTTGGATCTTCCTCGAAAGCACGTATTAACGTATTCACAAATTTTTCGTGATCAGAAAAATGCTCTGTTCTTCTGTCAGTCAATTGCGGCAATTCATATCGCTGTAAAGCCCGCTTCCTTAAAAGTAATGGATCAATTTCACTCATTGTAATAACTTTCCTATTTCATTGGTAATATAAGACTCCTGTAACAGGCGGTTGAAATTACGAATTTCCCGGGAATTAAATACCAGATTAAATGCACCGGCCGGATGCTCCAGAAAAATGGTGCGCCCGGTATCGGTATCTGACTTGATATGTTTCTGTGTTTCCACTTCCACGGCATTCACCAATTGCTGAAACTCATTTTCGTCGCAATTAACCACCAGATTTCCAAAACACCATCGTATTTTATTACACGACTTGCACTTCACCACAAAGCCATGCTGATCTTTTTGCAGAATATCGAAATTGCACATTGTATTTAAATGGAATTCAAATGGTTCAACCTTTATTTTTCCGGGATGCCAATACTGCAAACTTAGAAAGGATTGAGGAAAACAACAATGATTATTTAGAATTATTCTAAATTAATTTATGAACAATGGAATTTGTTGATATTGAATCATTTAAGATTCAATATGTTTCCAACTTCTCAGGGTATTTATGGATAATTGCTTCCGAAAACATATTAAAGACTTCGAAACATTTTAACGTCCAAACTTTAGTTTTCTCAAGGTAGTTTTAACGAGAATTATTGTGTCGAAATAGCTGATTTCCAGTTACCCAATTTAGCCAACATATTAAATATTTGAATAAGCAGATTAATGATGCTAACGAAAAATTTTATAAGAAATAACCGGCACACAAGTGTGACCGGTTATAGTGGAGAATACCTGACCCCGATAGCTATCGGGAGAAGCGGTGACCTGTCCGATTTTAATAGGAAAGGGTAAGAAAATATTTGTGGAGAATACCGGAGTCGAACCGGTGACCTCTTGCATGCCATGCAAGCGCTCTAGCCAGCTGAGCTAATTCCCCATATATGTTTCTGACTTATTATTTTAAAGAACTATTTATAGGGAGCAAAGGAAGCTATTTTATCAAAGAATAGCAAACCGGTTTAATACCAGACTCAGGAATCAATTAATTTGATGTAACTCCCCTTCATACTTTCACATCTGAATAAACCTGTATTGAACTAGTTCGAAATTGTCAGAAAAGCTGTAAGAATCTCAAATTGAATCAGATAAGATGCTATGCAATATAAACCTTAATATCAAAAACATTCATAAATTAGTCAACTATATCACAATTTAAGGACTATAATAGTGAAAGAGGACAGCAAGAAGAAAGCAAATTCATATTTCCGAAAGGTTTCAATCAGTATTGTTGAGGAATCGGAGGAACTGATGCAAACTCATACCGCCAAAATGAGTCATGCTGAACGTCTTGCATATTTGCAACAATTACATGAAATTTCTTATGATCCAAACCTTACAGCAGAAGAGAAAAGAAAAAATTTCAAAAAATCAAAATAATCCACCAGATGAAAATTCGTGAACCTCTGTTTTTGGAAGCTATTTCTTCACACAGTACATCCGGATTCAGTTTTTAATCCTACGGCTCCGCTACGGGCGGCACTTGTCACTTGCCACTTGTCACTTGCCACTTGTCACTTGCCACTTGTTACTTGCCAGTTGTCACAAAATGTTTGATGGCGGAGACGAATTCAATGGATAGGTGTTTTGTGACGGAGACGCATGCAATGGATAGGTGTTTTGTGATGGAGACACATGCAATGCGTCTCTACAATAATTCGGCGTCGCTTAGGGCTGCGCGTGTCAATTAAATGTTTGTTGGCGGAGACGCATTCAATGCGTCTCTACAATTTGTCACCCTTCGGCTCCGCTCCGGGTGGCACTTGTCACCTACCAGCTCAAGCTAATCCAACTTTCAACTTTCAACTTACAACTTTCAACTGTTCTCACTTCACCGCCACATAAAACAAATCGAAACAATCATCAGTGGCTTCCTGAACGCGGTAGTCTTCCATTTTAATGTCGGAGACTAAGGAAGTATTTGATTGCAATAATTTGCGGCGATTCATGCGATTGAGAATGTCGTAGGGGATTTGCAAAAGTTGGCGAGGCAAACGATATTGCAGATTAAAAATATCGAAACGGGTAATTTTTTCTACCGATGCTCTGTTCTTACGATAGTACTCCATAATTTTTTCATTGCCTGCTACTCCCCTTTTCTGAACTGCGGAAAAAGATTTCTTCAGCAACTGCTCCAGTTCAGCAATGGTATACTCGCGAATGTGCCAGGGATTTCGTGTAATCGACATTTTAATATTAGGAGTGGTAACAATTAATTTTCCACCCGGCTTCAGCACCCGGTGAATTTCACTCACAAATTTATTGTCATCCTGAATGTGTTCAATCACTTGAAAAGTAATTACAAAATCAAATGAATTATCTGCAAGTCCTTTTAGTGGAGGAACATCCATTTGCATGAACTTAATGTTAGGCAAAGTTTTTATATGCTCCAAAACGGAAGCATCCTCAAATTTATCGATTGTAATAAATTCCGTTACATTCGGACTAACCACATCAATTCCATAACCACTTCCCGTTCCAATTTCAAGCACTCTACCTGAAACTAGTTTTGCCGCCTCCACATAGGCTAGTAAAGAACGCTGAAATACGTAATTGTCTGAAAGATCTTTGTGCGATACACGTTCTGCTGTCTGAAGCATTTGTCGGTTTTATTTGAACTTAATTGAACCTCAAAAATAGCCATAATTGTGGGGATGGCAAAAAGGTTAACTGTAACTAATTTTGGTCATCCATCTGTCAGCAAATAAAACTATTAATACTTCTGATCAAGACATATGTAACTGACTTATAAATAATTACCATCAAATAACATCACCCAATTCTCATACTTTTTCAATAGCAATATTGAAAGCTCCGTTCTTCGTCGCACCATAAACTCTTGTCCATAGCAGCAAATAGCCTTCTGTGCCGCGTGCTGCCGTGATATCTCCCAGATCAATGTGCTGATTGCTATTCCAGCCAAAATCATTGAGTAAGGCCATGACTTTAGCTTTCGAATCGATATCATTTCCACAAATAAAATTAATATGGTTATTTCCGGGAATCAATGTTGGATTCAGCATCAGTCCGCACCACATGGTGTTAAGAGTTTTCACAACTTTAGCTTCCGGCAATAATTGTTGAATAGCTTCTCCAAGTGAATTCGTGTTGTTTAATCCGGCTAATAATGTAGGCGGAAAACCCTTTGAAAAATCGAGTGGGTTTGAAATATCCATTACAATTTTTCCGCTAAAGCGGGATGGATCACAACTCTTTAAAACATCAAGTGTGTGATTGCCATTTAAGGCGTTTATGATTATAGTCCCCTCCTGAACTGCCCCCTGGAATGTTTTCACTTCAATGCACTGTTGCAATTTATACCAGTCACCGAAAGAATTTTCACCTGCCCTTGACAATGTCTCATCGGGATTTCTTGTACCGATTATTACCTGATAACCTTTTTCACTAAATTTTCCTGCAAGGGTCCTTCCTACAGTTCCTGAGCCTAATATTGAAATAGTTGTTTTCATGATATACTATATTATTTATAGTTGCAAACTTAATTATAGTGAAATATATTTGCAAGAGCTATCATTTTTGATAGGTTAAAATAATTCTGTATGAGAATCAAAGACAAGGAAGTAGTCATTAAATTAAAAGGACAAACCTACCATTGTGCTATGGATGTAACGATGGATTTCATCGGTGGCAAATGGAAAACAATTGTATTGTGGTATCTGCGTAACGACAAAAAACGGTTTGCTGAAATTCGGAAACTGGTGCCTCAGATGACAGAACGCATGCTATCTATTACACTAAAGCAATTGGAGTCAGATAGACTGATAATCAGGAAGGTACATGCTTCAAAACCACCCTTAAAGGTAGAATATTCGTTAAGCGAATTCGGAAAAACCCTTATACCATTGTTAAATGCCATTTCTAAATGGGGCCGGGAACTGGCAGAAACGGAAGGTAAAATTGTGGAGGTGAAGTAGCCACAAAACCACCATTTTGGTGAAAAATGCCGAATTCTCAAAAATTTCAACTGAATACTCAAAACTCTCAAACGAAATCAAATAAGACTTGCACATTTGTTTAAAATTAAAACAAATGAAAAAGCTACTACAAATCGTAATCATACTTATTCTCTCAAGTACGCTACATGCACAGAATACAGCATGGATTACACAACTGAATGAAGAAGAAAATTTTGTTGCCGCCGGAGCAACGAAATATTTTACAGTTTCAAAAACACCGTATAATAACAGAACCTATACCGTGCGATCGTTCAATTCTAGCGGAACTCCTCTACTGGCAACTACGATTTTTCCAAATTCTCAGTACACCAACATGAAGATAATAAAGATACTTGCTACTTCTTCTGATGAATTATACATATTAGGAAATATTAGCTTTGGCACAACTTTTCGATGTGTACTGATTAAGTTAAACAGCAACCTACTCCAGCCCTGGATGCGGGAAATTACCCAAGGCGTTAAAACTTATGGAATAGATCTTGCTGTAAAAGGATCAAATATAACTGTTCTAACAGCATTTTATCCAACTGCAACCGGTGGCACAAGAGCCGGCCTTACATCATGCAGTATTTCCAATGGAAATATAGTCCAGTCGTCACAACCTACATTCGACTTTACACCGCGACAAATGGCAATTGATGGAAATCAAAATGTATATGTATGTGGTGGATCAGAATTAAGTTTGAATCATGCTCGAGTAGTAAAATTTAATTCTTCACTTATAGTTACATGGAATTTTCTGACAACGCTAGCTTCCAGCACAACGACTCTAACTCCATTCGAATTTGTTCAGGTAGACATCGCAGGGAATGTTTATGTTGGCGGCAACAGTTTCAATAGTACCTGGGGAGTATTCAGAAATGAAGTGAGAAAATTATCCTCTTCCGGCACTCAAGTCTCAAGTTACGTTTCATCAAATATAAATTCTCATGAGCTTATAAAAGCCATGAAACTTAATATCGCAGGTTCCCTGTTCTATGTATCAAGGATGCAATCATCTGCTGGAGATTATGTTAACCACAGAATAGTAAAACTTTCAACTGCAACTGCTTTAGCATATCAAAACTCTTTTGTTACCAATAATGTGTGGCCAACAAGTGGAGTGACGTTAACGGGTTTTGAAGTCACACAAGGAGGTGCTGTATTCATGACGGGAAAACGTACAGGAACATCCAATCTTACAATCAATTACTTGTCTTTCAAGCTCAAAAGTAACTGGACATACGATTTCTCTGAACAATATAATGGCGGCAGATGCAATAGCTTGATAATAGCTATACCGGGCTCTTTCCCTAACGATGAATTCGTTACCACCGGAGTGATTGGTAATATAAATATGCTGATTAAATATACCGGAGTAGCACCAAAACTAACACCCGATTCAGCGCCTTCTCCAGTAGCCGAAATAACTAAATTGACTTGCTATCCAAATCCTGCAAACTCTTTTATTTCTATAGCAGGCATAACCGACATGACCGGAATTAATTTAATTGATATGTCCGGAAAGCAACATGCAATTCAAACAATTGAATCAAATTTTGATGGCTCTACATACAACATCAAAATTGATGTTAGTCAGTTAGCCAAAGGAATATACATTTTATCAGCCATCAACCAAGGTAAAGTTGAAAATATAAAAGTGGTTGTTGATCATTGATCAAGCAGAATTTCACCTACTTCAAAGCAGTTCACAACAAAATTATTGTCAACAACTATTGACAATAATTTTGTTGTTTAATATGCATTTTACCTCTCTATAAGCTTCAGATTCAATATACTAGACGCGTTCAACAGTAATATTTTTTAATTTAAGCCAATTTTTCGATCTTTGAATCAAACCCAAGCCCATGCAATCGACCGAAAAAACTCCGGATGCTTATGTTGACTCCCTACCAGAAGATCGCCAGGAAGCCATTACAAAATTGCGTAAAGTCATCAAGAAAAATCTGCCAAAAGGATTTGTTGAAGAAATGAATTATGGTATGATTGGATATGTTGTACCTCACAAATTATATCCGGCAGGTTACCATTGCGATCCGAAATTACCTTTGCCATTCTTAGCTGTTGCCAGCCAGAAAAATTTCATTGCCGTGTACCACATGGGTATCTATGCCGATCCCAAACTTTTGAAATGGTTCACCACAGAATTTTCAAAAAGGGTAACGTCCAAACTCGACATGGGAAAAAGTTGCCTCCGTTTCAAAAAACCGGAACAAATACCATTTGATTTAATAGGAGAACTCGTTTCAAAAATGACTCCAGCCGACTGGATCAATCTTTATGAACTAAATTATATCAAAAAGAAAAAATAGGTTGACCCTGGCGTTATCGTAGCATAAATGTATTGCCAAATAGGCTCACAGCAATGCGTCTCTACAATAGTTTCACAAAAACCAGGATCGCCTTCGATCTGCTTGCTGGTGGATTAATTAGCGCTTCATGCTGCAGAGCAGGATTTTGGAGTAAGAGGAGTTTTCTGTTCACAAGCCTCGCCTATTCGAGCGGCCACCAAATTTTGAACGCAGAGTTTGGGAGACGCAGAGAAATGCGCTTACGCGATGATGAGATGCGGAGATGGTGTTATCTAATTGCTACTCACTATTCACTATTAACCCTGAGGTTTAACCTTTGAAGTAGAATTGAAGTAAGCTTCTGGGCATGCTGATCACTTAAAAACATGTGAAAAACGAATTCTTGAAAGTAAATTGCAAAAACAATGTGAACTGATCACTTAGACACATGCTAAAGTCGAAATTCCTTTCAGTATACAGAACGCAACTTCCAACCTTCAACACACAACTTTAAACCCTGCAGTGGTACTTTCACTTCAGGGCAAACATAAAACCAATCAACAATCCTAATCATCAAATTATCAAATCACCAAATCATCAAATCAATTCTCGTCTTTAAAAAAATCTTTCTCCGACAACATCGATCCTAGAATATCGGTGAACTTCACCCCTCTTTGTAATGCGCTTTTGCCAATTAAAGAATGTTCGGCTAATGCATAAAGCACGAATTCCATCATCACCAACTTATCATCGGGTTGATGTTTTCCTGTGTAGGTTTCAACCAATTTCGATAAGCCAGGAACAGCTTCCAGATTTTTCTTGTATGATTTATCACCTTCCTGCAAAAGCATATCAACAGAATTGCCATCACCAAACCACGAAACAATTTCCTGATAGGGACTAGCCTCTTTTTTCTTCTTCAACTTAGCAGGATCAGGGAATAATTCGATAAACTCATTCCGGATTGCCTTTCCCAATAAACTCATCGCAACAATTCCTGCTCCCTCCTGCTCACCTTCATACACCAGCTCAATTTTCCCATTTACAGCTGGTATCACACCAAATAAATCGCTTATACGTACAAATGTTTTTGTCTCTCCGTTTAATAACATTCTTCGTTCAGCAGTACTGACTAAATTCTCGTATGCAGTGATGGTCAATCGTGCTGAAACACCACTTTTCGAATCCACATACTCACTTTCACGCGCTTCAAATGCAATTCGCTCAACTAATGTTGCAAGGAGTTCATTCACGACTACGTTTTCTTTTTGTGTCGCAGATAATCTTGATTCTTGTCTGGTAATTGACTTCGACAAGGCAATACTCTTCGGATAATGCGTTAGAATTTGAGAACCAATCCTGTCCTTTAATGGTGTTACAATACTGCCACGGTTGGTGTAATCTTCGGGGTTAGCTGTAAAAATAAACTGAATATCTAATGGGATTCTCAATTTAAATCCACGAATTTGTATATCGCCCTCCTGCAAAATATTAAACAATGCCACCTGAATACGTGCCTGCAAATCGGGTAATTCGTTAATCACAAAAATACATCGGTTACTTCTTGGAATAATTCCAAAATGTAACACACGCTCATCAGCATAACTCAGTTTTAAGTTCGCTGCTTTTATAGGATCCACATCACCAATTAAATCAGCTACCGAAACATCAGGAGTAGCAAGTTTCTCCAAATATCGCTCCGAGCGGTGCAACCAGGAAATCGGTGTGGCATCACCCATTTCATCAACCAATTGTTTCCCAAAAACAGAGACCGGCTGAAACGGATCATCGTTCAATTCACTTCCTGCAATGAATGGAATATATTCATCCAGCAAATTGGTGAGTTGTCGCGCAATTCTGGTCTTAGCCTGACCACGCAAGCCCAACAGATTTATATTATGTCGTGATAAAATTGCTCTTTCAATATCAGGAATTACAGAATCTTCATAGCCAATGATGCCGGCAAAAACAGATTCTTTACTTTTCATTTTTTCAATCAGATTTTCTCGCAACTCATCTTTAATGGTGCGTGATTTATAACCCGATTTTTTTAATTCTCCAAATGTCTTTATTGTATTCATAAATATTGTTTCATCCCTGTTAAAGGAGATTGATTCCTGATTAATTTAAACTCTTCTTTTTTTATTTCTTTCAAAGTCTTCAAAGATAAATTCCCCTAATCCTTTGAGTGATGTATAGTATGCTTTGCCATTATTTGCTTCTGTAAAATCATGGACAAATTCCTGCAAATATGGATCTGTTGCAACCATAAATGTTGTAATGGGAATTTTTAATCGTCGACAACTTTGTGCCAATTCTAAACATTTAATAAATATTTTCCGATCGAGACCAAAACTATTCTTGTAGTAATTTCCATTCTCCTTAATACAGGTTGGTTTGCCATCCGTAATCATAAAAATTTGCTTGTTAGCATTTTTTCGTCGGCGCAATAAATCCATTGCCAACTCCAAACCTGCAACGGTATTGGTATGATAAGGGCCAACCTGTAGGTAAGGTAAATCTTTCACTTCAATCTCCCAGGCATCATCACCAAACACCAGAATGTCAAGGGTATCTTTGGGATAACGTGTGCGGATGAGTTCCGCCAAAGCCATAGCCACATTTTTAGCAGGTGTAATCCGGTCTTCACCATACAAAATCATGGAATGAGAAATGTCAATCATGAGTACGGTTGATGTTTGTGTCTTGTGTTCCTTTTCATAGACTTCCAAATCATCTTCCGTCATTCTGAAATCACCAATCCCATTATTGATTTGTGCATTGCGGAATGAATCGAGCATAGATATTTGTCCGATATCATCACCAAACTGAAATGGCCGGGTATCAGGAGTAATTTCATCTCCATTTCCGGTAAACCGCGTAGCATGATTGCCTTGTCTGCTTCTTTTTAATTTGCCAAATATTTTCTCAAGCGCCTGTTGGCGGATGGCTTGTTCTGTTTTGGCAGTAATGATAAATCCACCACCTTGCGGCTGGTCTTCCTTGATATAGCCTTTTTCCTTTAATTCATTAATGAAATCACCAATGCCATAGCTTTTATCGGTTAGCTGATACTCTTTGTCGAGCTCTGTTAACCAACTGATTGCCTCATCAAAATCACCATTGGTATATGTCAGTAATTGTTTGAAAATATCAAACAAGGCCTCAAATGGGGTTTGATCGGGCTTTTTATAATCTGAAAATCGAAATCCAAGCATGTTTTGTAAACAAATTGCAGCTACTATTGTTTTGACTAATTCTTGATTTACTGCACGGAAGTTTTCTCAAATTTAACAAAAACATCAGCATTCATGGCATTAATTTTTTGCTGTCCATTGATTTGCTTTCCGGAAATTGATTTCACCACCAGTTTTATCCTGACATCCGGCAACGATGCATTTAATGTCATGTCAGTCACCGGATAAGTGGAATTAGCCGACCGTTTTGACTCCATACGGTTTACGAAATCGACCATGCTTATTTGAGCCGAATCATTCAAATGAGTGATGGTAATTTGCTGGCTTTTGGTGATATAAACTAACTTTACGGAATCCTCACCAAAACTGAAATCACGGACCTGTTCCTTCACATCTGTATCATAAATATAAAAATCCACATTTCTGAATGCATCGTAACCGGCTACCGGAATCACGGCATTGTCATGCAGATTTCCATAAAAATATTTTTCAGAATCATTGTTCAGCATATATGTATTCATCCATTCCAAACCTATCAGCTTGATCATCCTGTCATCCTCCGAAACAAAAGCCCCAACAGTATCCGGTTTCATCACCGAATCAAGTGACTGAACAAAGTAAGGTTGAAATTCTTTGTAGCCATGATATTCATTGATATAATCAATAGTCTCACAAATTTGAACATTATCTGTTTTCGGAATGGTGTCGGTAGCTTTAACAACCAGGCCATTTTCAATCAGCTTATTCTTTTCAAGTAGTGTTTCGAATCGGTTTAACTGACTTTGTTTACTGATGCTAAATGCACTCCATGGTCCATGTACAGAAAAAATAGCCAAAACAAATAATGAAAAGGGAATTACTTTAACTGATTTCGATTTGCTGATTAAAAAATAGGTTGCCATGCCAGCCAGCCAGCAGGCTAAAATCAACACATAATATCTGGGTTCCGTGAATCCATACTCGTTAATTCTTATACGAATGGATGCAAACAACAATATCACCAGAGGAAAAATAGCAAAATAAAAACTCTTCGAATAAAAACCGATCCATTTATTTCCCTCATCATTACGAATCGGCCATATCAACAGCAACGCCAGAATACCGGCAACTGCAAAACACATCACCAACCAGGAAACCCATCCCTCCGGCCACACTCCGGTAATAATAATTTTTCCCATGTAAACATACAGGATCACCATGTAAAGTGTTATGAGTGGCAACAGCACAAACTGCGTGAAAACTTTTAATCCTTTAGGATAAGTAGTTTCCATTTGCAACTGCTCCAGTTGCTTCGGAACACCAGACAGGAAAAACCAGGTATTAAAAATCCCCATCATGGTGAAAATTATTTTCGCATAATATTCACCTTTCACTTCAATTTCAAAAAGCTGATCTACGGCCAGCAAAGCAATACATAATCCAACGGCCAATACACCGGTGTAAAGAACAGATGTCAGAATACGAAGAAATAATGATTTATTATATTGCCAAAATCCTTCAGGTTCATTTATACCTGCAAATGGCAGAAAAGCAACCAGCAAATGTCCTGCAAAAACATAAATGGCATACCTGAAAATTTCATAAATGGTAAATGTATCAGGTAAGGTTATGTAATACAAGAAAAGTATAGCGGCCCACAGTAATTGTATGGCCCATCGGACTACATCACTATGTTTTCTTCTTTCCGAAAACAAGGTAAATGCAGTCAAGACAGTAAGTCCAAGAGCACAAACCATAAGCAACTGGCCCATTTGCATGGCTTGCAGATCTTTGTTTTCATTCGACAGGTCTATCAGCTCCCAGACAGCATAAGTTCCAGCCACAGCGCACGCTAATACCAGTGGAAAACGAACTAGAGTTGCACCAGCTTCTTTAATAAGCTGTTGCAGGGATGGTAAATTGATTTTCATGTGTTTCGTTTGGATAAAATTAGATAAATTAACTGAAAATCATTGTCCATGTTGTGAGATTGTTGAAATTATTTTATTCTGAAATGACACCGCTGAAAATCATGACTATTTTAGTACTTTAGTCCTAAATTTTAAGAGTATGTACGTTCCAAGTTACTGGGATTACGATCAGCTATTCAAAAATATTGATGTTTGCATTATTGGCAGTGGCATTGTTGGGTTAAATGCTGCACTGTCGCTAAAAGCCGCCTCCCCTGCACTTCAAATCACTGTGGTAGATTCCGGTTTTCTACCTTATGGTGCCAGTACCCGCAATGCCGGTTTTGCCTGTTTTGGATCGATGACTGAATTACTCGATGACCTGCAGCAGGAATCTGCCGATCAGGTGTTTGAACGTGTTAAGCTAAGGTGGCAGGGATTACAACGGTTGCGCGCAATCATTGGTGATCACGAAATGGAATATGAACCACTGGGAGGCTATGAAGTGTTCACTCCCTCCGATGAAGCATCATTTGAATTGTGCAGAAATTCCATGAACGAGTTTAATCTACGAATGGAAGCACTAACCGGCATGAAACAAACCTATACGGTGGCAGATGAAAAAATTGGATCAATGGGGCTTGGAAACACCAAACACATGATTTGCAATAACGGAGAAGGTCAAATAAATACCGGTCGCATGATGACCTCATTAATCCGCAAAGTACGCGCTGCCGGCATAACCATACTTAACGGTCTGCGCATATATGAAATTCAGAGTAACGGCAGTGGCGTGTCACTTGCCTGTGAAGATGGATTTACATTCACAGCCAAAAAAGTATTAGTTGCCAACAACGGATTTGCCCGTAAACTATTTCCTGAAATGGATGTGATTCCTGCACGCGCTCAGGTACTGATAACAGAACCTGTTGAAGGACTAAAATTAAAAGGTAGTTTTCACTATGAAAAAGGGTACTACTATTTCCGTAATGTGGGAAACCGCATATTATTTGGAGGTGGCAGAAACCTCGATTTTGAAACTGAAAAAACTACTGAATTTGGTCTTACTCCTCTCATCCAAAATACCCTCGACCGGTTGTTACATGAACTGATTGCCCCGGGAATTAAGCTAACTGTAGCACATCGCTGGAGCGGAATCATGGGACTGGGATCTTCCAAAACCACCATCCTTAAAAAAGTTAATCGCGGTATCTTTTGTGCCTTAAGAATGGGTGGCATGGGAGTGGCCATCGGAAGCATGATTGGAGAACAAGCTGCTCAACTAGTTTTGGAATCTGATTGAAAAGTATAAATTTGCACCAATAAAAACTCGCGAACTATGAAACCAAATATTCAATACGGCCTGATTCTCGGAGGCATCCTGATTGCTATTTCCCTCCTGATATATGTTCTGGGACTCGAAAAGAATGAAACGGTTACTACTGTTTCCGGTATCATTAATATTGCCGTTCCTGCAATTGTCACCTTCCTGGGAATCCGGGAACTAAGGGATAAATTTCAGCATGGGTTTATTTCATTCGGACAGGGTTTTTCATGCGGTTTGGTAATTTCTATCATTGGAGGTGCACTTTCTTCCATCTATTCTTTTCTGTATTTCAAAGTGATCAATCCCGGAATGCTTGCTTATATCCGTTTGAAACAAGAGCAGGAAATGTTGGACCGTGGCATGTCAGATTCTGATATTGAAAAAATGTCGGGCACTATGGATTTCTGGACAAATCCGGCAATGATGTCGGCATTCGCTTTTTTAGGAATGGTGATCTTAGGACTGGTAATTTCATTAATCAGCGCTGCTATTCTCAAAAAAGAAGATCCTGCGGCAATGATTTCCTGATTATGCGGTAAACGACAAAATCGTTTTACGAATGATAGCAATGCATTCCTGAAGTTGTTCTTCTGTAATTACCAACGGAGGAGCAAAACGGATAATATCACCGTGGGTAGGCTTAGCTAACAGACCGTTTTCGGCAAGTTTCAGACAAACATCCCAGGCATCTTTACCATTTACTGGTTTAATCACTATTGCATTCAGAAGGCCTTTTCCCCGAACCAAAGTAATCATATCAGACTTGATGGACTTCAATTCATTTCGAAGAATTTCACCAAGATGCTCCGCATTTGCACTTAGATTTTCATCTTCTACCACTTGCAACGCCGTCATTGCCACAGCACATGCCAAAGGATTCCCACCATAGGTGCTACCATGTTCACCGGGTTTAATGCATAGCATTACTTCATCATTGGACAGTACTGCCGACACTGGCATGGTTCCACCACTGAGAGCTTTTCCAAGCAACAAAATGTCTGCTTTCACATCTTCGTGATCGCAGGCAAGCATCTTACCTGTTCTGGCAATTCCTGTCTGAATTTCATCAGCTATGAACAAAACTTTTTTCGATTCACAATAAGATTTTGCCGTTCGCAAATAACCGGCATCCGGAACAACAACGCCAGCTTCGCCCTGAATAGGCTCCACCAGAAAACCTGCTACATTGGGATCTTCCAAAGCATGTTTCAGTGCAGGCAAATCGTTATAAGGAATTATTTCAAATCCCGGTAAATAAGGTCCGAAGTTTCGGTTTGAATCGGGATCGGTTGATGCTGAGATGGCAGCCATGGTGCGACCGTGAAAATTGCCGGCACAGACAATAATTTTTGCCTGATTCACAGGAATTCCCTTCACTTCATAGGCCCATTTCCGGCAAAGTTTTAACCCTGTTTCAACCGCTTCAACACCGGTATTCATAGGTAATACCTTGTCGTATCCGAAAAAGGATGTGATAAAGGATGCATATTCACCAAATAAATTGTGATGGAATGCCCGTGACGTCAGCGTTAAACGGGATGCCTGATCAACCAGCGACTGAATGATTCTTGGATGACAATGTCCCTGATTTACAGCACTATACGCTGACAAAAAATCGAAATATTGTTTTCCTTCCACATCCCACACCAGTGCTCCTTCCCCTCTTGCCAAAACAACCGGTAAAGGATGGTAATTATGTGCACTGTATTTTTCTTCCAGTTCAATTGCAGCCTGGCTGGTCATATGTGAAATCATAACAAACGAATAATAATACAAAGATACGAATTCATTGAAAGCAAGCAAAGCCGGAGGTCCGGCTTTGCTCAATTTAATGTTAATCAGTTACTTTAGAGATTACAAGTTTTCGAAACACACTACCTTCCTTCAGCTTCATTTCTGACACATAAATTCCGGCGGGTAATTCGCTTAATTCCAGTGGCACATCTGATAAGCCCTGAGGTAATTCGATAAATTTACCGGTGCGAAGTAGTTTGCCCTGCACATTGTAAACCAGAATTTGCATTCCGGTAGCGCGCGATGCTTCAACAGATACTACAAACTTGCCAGATCCTGGATTTGGAGCAATTTTGACATCCCCCAGCAACGAATTTTCATCCAGACTACCGCAAACATTAAAATAATAGCAGGAGTCGGCATAGTAAAAACAAAAATTGTTGAAGGCTGCTGCATGCATACAGGAATCGAAATAAATCTTCGTTGCGCCATGATCGAAACAGGTTAATTGCTGGTAGAAATCCCTGAAGATTCCATCCTGACAAATCCACATAAACAGTCCACCAAACATATTGGCAGAATGCGTATAGATCAGGTGTCCGGGATAACCAACGCCCTCAATCCACTGCAACGAACTTTGAGACCACGCTTGCGAATGATTGGAAAGATAAAAACTCCGGCGAGGACCTGCCATAATTGTTACCACTCCAATACTGTCTAAAGTAAAATAACCTGTTTCGAAAATTCCTTGTTGCAAAAAATCCAGATAAATACTGTCTCCCGGCAACATGGAAAAGTCATAAATCAACTTTTCCGTTCCAAACTGATTATCTACGAAATAAACTTTTTTCGCAACATTGTCTTCTCTCAGAAATCCAAAGAAGCAATCGGATGTCGGATTCGTTTGCTCCCGGTTTTCCAGTTGCAAATACGTGTAACCATTAAAGGTTGTGTCGCCTGCCGTACTCATGTAATTACTGCTCATACTGTTCCACGAAGGATAAGTACAATCAGGTAAATTACTGGAGGCTACCCGAACCGGAATAATTGAAGTGGTATAATACCAATTGTTATCCGACGGGTGAAGCATAGACAGATAGGGCTGTGCCCTCGCAGCTAACTGACAAACGACTAATACAAGAATCATGTAGAATTTTTTCATAGGCATATAAGTTTTTAGTTTACTTAAAAGTAAGAATAAAAAGCTCAGATTTGCAGAAAATAAACTTGAAAGTGTTCAATTCCCTACAAAATTAGTATAATGAGCCACTAATTTGAATCCAATTTAAAGTATCGTTTTCAATTAAAATGGGGTTAAATTGACAATAATTATTGACAACAGAGGGGATAGATTGTATAAAAATAAGTTATTTCGAAGAAAAAATAAATATCAAATGATAATTATTATTTATCAATTTGTTTTCTTTATTCCTTAACAATCTTTACACTCGCCACGTCTTCTTCCCAATTGATTCTGCAATAATAAATCCCGGCAGGTAAATTAGTTATATCCACCTTCTTATATTGACTCCATTGTGCAACCTTTTCACTATAAACCCTTCTTCCCAAAGCATCAAATATTTCCAGAATGCCAAATTCTTTCTGTGCAATGAATCCTAATGTAAAATATCCATAATTTGGATTGGGAAATACATTGAGCTTTTGGTTAAAAAATAGTTCAGTAGGTAATGATGTTAACGTATCACACGGACTTCCAGCCAACGCTCCTAAAAAATAATTTGGATGATTGGGTAAACTGTTGAAATTGTATGCCGGCAGAGGCACCCCGTGCTGTACCAGGTCACAAGCTAGTCCTGCGCTGTCGGGTTGGTTAATTACGTGAAGATGAAGTGTACCGTTGCCTGTGGAAATATAAATTTTACCATCTGGTGCCAATTGAGCTATGTCAAAATAAGTGCCCAAAGGTGGATTAGGTGAATAAAAACCATCCCAAACGGCAACCGTTGTTTGAGATGCAGGAATATTCGGTGCAGAAACATCAAATTGATATACATAACGAAGTGACGAAACATATAGAAATTTGGAATTGGATGAAAATGATACACCAACTCCACTTGAACTGTCATTTATGGCAACATGCACTGGGTTGCTAAGCAACCCAGTGCATCGGTCGAAGCTGAATATGTCAAGATCTTCAATTAAGCCATAATAAGCAAACTTTAATCCATCTGGAGAAAATTGAGCCTGACCTGCGTCAGCTGCTCTTACTACTCCAATACTTTGTATGAAAGGGCCAAATAAACCAGATGGGGTGAGCAGAAATTTTAAATAAATATTTGTAAATCCCTTGTGACAAATTATCCACCAGTCACGTCCATTTGCATGTTTGCATGCTGTCAGTTTACCAGCGTTTAATGTGTCATTAAGCAGAATTTGGTTTTTCGTTGTTATCGCTCCCAATCCTCCATTTGCGGTAATATCAATCTCACTGTAATAAAGGTATCGAGTCAATAGGTTTCCTGGAGGATCATCAACGGTACAATGAAATAAATAATACGAATTGGTATTTCCAGGGTTGGGAACAATTATATTCATTTGGTGCGGAGGTAGGCCATCTGGATACCAAGAGGTGTAAACGCTTGGGTTTAACCCCGAACCATTCTGCATAGTATCGCCTGTTGCATCGGCAATGTACACACCGTTAGTGACAAACAATAAATTGCCATTGCTGTCGCAGATGTTGGATACAGCTCTTCTAAATTCCATTTCTCTAGTAAAAGAAGAAATTACTGGCGATCCTGAGATAAAATTCATATCAATTCCACCGAAAGGTATTGTAGCTTGTGATCCACCATACCCCATAGTCCAAAGATTGTTTATACCCTGGGACAAAACCGTAAAGGGTAACACTAGCAGAACAAGGTATATTCTTAAGGTTTTTACCATTTTGTTAATGTATAATTACCAGTTTTCCATTCAATTGAAAATCACTGCTCGTATTAACTTGATAATGGTATACACCGGGAGCTAATTGTTCTGTTGAAAAACTCATTTGAGTAATATCGATTTTCATCTGTTGCTTCAACTGCAACATTCCAACTGAATTAAACAGCAGAAACTCGGCTGTCGATACTTCCGGCAATTCATAAACTAATGTAACACTATTGTTAGCAGGATTAGGATACAATCTTGCTGTTGGTTTCTTAGGTATTTGTCTGAGAATGATACCGGCTTGTAAACAGATATTAATATCATCGTAAACAAGTTCATCATTGAGTAACGATAGAATTGCTCTTGCTTTGAAGACTGCATTACCTCCGGCAAGGGGGCATTGATCAGCAATTACCTCCAATTGATTAATGGCATCGTCTCCCAATTGAAATTGCTCCTGACCTATAACAGAAAGAAAAATTTCATTTACTACCTGTTCATTAACTTCAATGGTTTCTGAAGAATAAATAGATTCATTAACAAAACGGATATTGTCAGTTGTAAGCACCAGAGAACTATCAGCAATGCTAAATACATTTCGGTTGTAATTCAAAATTGATTCCATATTCTGACGGATGCCTTGAATAGTCAACAAATAAACAGATGGATCCTCTGCTGATTCCAATGCATGACGGTACAGTTCCATCTGCTCAGCAAGCAATGCCATTTGAACATCAAGTGCATTTCTATTCTGATTCAAATTGTTAATCACCGATTGATCCAGTTGCATCATTTCATATTGCTCGCCAGTCAATTGTTCCAATTGTGCAGCAACGGAAACTTCCATCTCATTATAGAAATTCTCGAAAAGAGAATTGGCTAACAGAGTAGAATCTGAAAGCAGATTTCTATACAGTTCTCTTTTTAACCGCCATAAAGTTTCAGCAGTGTAGGGTGTATTTTCAATGCTATCTCGTGCAATGCGTTCGTGAATGACAATATCAATCGGGCAGTCGGGACAAGGTGGAAATTGGTCACAATAATGATGATTATTAACTAAACAATAAAATGTTTCATTGGTATAATCAATTCCAGGTTGAAACCAGTTAGGGGGTTCAAATCCTACTGGATTAAGGGAACTGGTAGTAGGTTCAAAACTTAGCCCTGATGGTGGATTGGAATTGTCATATGAGTATGGAGAAAATGATGCAATGATTGGATTATCACTAAACGCGCCCCAATTTAGATTCACAGGAGTAACAGGCCACAAATTTCCTTTCCAATCCTGAGAATTGGTAATTCCCTGATTGTAAAACAAGCCCTTATTATGGTTATTAAATTCATTTCCTTGTAAAACCACATTCAAGCCGGCATCACCTACCATTCGTATTCCATTCATGGTTTTGTCAACAACATTGCAGGAAATAATTGGATCACTACCAAGCACATTTGTAATTGCAGATTGATGAACGGAGGCGTTAAGATTGTTAGACCCATCAACAACATTGCAACTTATTTCGGTTTTGTTACTACCACTCACAATAATTCCATTAATGTTGACAAGATTATCGGTCATGAATAAATCATTTTCCGTTACAAAATAATCAGATGTACTTGTCATACTAATACCATTCGCAGCATTGTTTGCGCCGCTATTGTAAAATATGTTGTTATTGTGAATGCGCGAATCACGGTTTGACCCTTGTCGCTCTAGTGACTGAATAGCACTTACACCACGAAAGGCACCGGAAACAAATTCACCAAAATAAATTTCATTATCGCTCACCCAAAGATGGTCGGCATTGTCATTAAACCTAAGATCGATCGCTGTGCTTCGGGATTCAATGTGATTGCCAGTTATATCCATTGTAAGATTGCTACCAAAATTTGTTCGGTAGCCAGTAAGCATATTAGTCATATTATTATCCCGTGAATCCACATTCATTCGGTCGGTAAAAATTCCGTACTTGCAATTATCAAATGCTGTTTGTCCATTTTTACCAAAACCACGTTGCTTAAGCAAACCACCAAATCTGCCAATAGCATAAATAGCACTGCCATTATAACTGGTATTTGATACCATGGATTGAGTTAAATTTTGATATACAGGGTCAGGTACAATATCCTCAAAGATACAATTTGTAATTGAAATTGAGGTATTTCTTGAGATAACTCCATTGCTCATATCATAAAATCTGTTTGGCTGATATTGAGAGCCCAGATTCAAAATGGCATCATGAGATAAAACTCCTGAAAGTGATTTTACCCCGGGAAGTGTTAGCTGCCCTGCATAATTGGGTCTTATTGTTCCAAATGTTGCAAATTGGCAATTTCTTACATCTGTAGACACAGAATTTAAACCAGTCAAAGCTTGTGGTATAAATAATCCAACATAATTTCGGTAAAGTTTAGAATTTTCGAGGAAAACAGTTGAGTTATTTTCTTGAAAAACAGCATATTCGGCATCACATATTTCTGAATCGGCTGCTATTAGTGTTCCTCCGACTAGTGTTCCTCCGTCCTCTACCCTCATTCCTTTCCACATATCGGTACAGGAATAAATTCTGCTGTTTTCAAGCACTAGCGTTTTGCCTGCCTCCACAACTATCTCAACACCCGGATTTACATAAAATGTGTTATTAGAGTATGAAACATTGTGTTTAATGAAAAAATCTTCTATAATGTAAATGGTTTCATTAGGATAAAATGTATATGATGTAGACTCATTGTGACCTTGCAAAGTAACCTGATCTGCAAACGAAGCGCAGTCAGATGCCACCTGTAGCGTGCATTGTGCTGTAAATGGGCCGCCACTTACAAACGGATCCAATAGTAATTCGGCTTTATTGATAGCAATTCCGCCTGGTGGAATTTGAGTGAAATATCCAGTTAAAATTAATGTAGTACATTGAACGGCAGGCCATGCGATAAAACCGGTGGGCAAAGGGCTGGTAACAACAAAATTAGGCGGAAGATTGTCTAAAATCTGAAAGGATGGAACAGGAGTTAAAGACGGCGATAGGTTACAGATTTCAATGTAAAAATCTATTGTTGTATTAAGAGGAATGTTGTATGTTGATGGTGTTTTTGTAATTGTAAAGCAGTTTGTGCAATCATTTCCAGTCATTTGAAGCAAGCCCGGGTAATTTGCAGAAATGTCTAATGAGTTTCCACAATAATTCACAACATTAAAATCAATTTGAGGCAAAAATCCTTTATATTCACAAATTGGCAAAAAAGTAATTTCAAGATTAAGGATATTTCCATATTCAAGCTCTGTTCCTGTCGGGAAAGCCCATTGATTAAATCCAATAGAGGTTAATGGAATGGAATTTATTGTTCCATTAACATCTATAGTGCAGATGGGTGTTCCAACCACTGTAAGACCTATCGGCATATTTAACAGTGAGAAATCAATTGCCTGGAGTTCACCTCTTCCATTTGATTCCAATGAGGGTTTCAAGGTAAATGGTTGGCAAAGTATAAATGGTGTTGTTGGGCCAGGATCCAGCAAAAATGAAGTTGTTGAATTGACCAATGCTAAGTCAGCTATTTCGTTTTGACAAATTATGCTATTTAAAGGATTTGTAGGTGCTGGCAACCCATCACAATCCCAGCCCCAATTTAATTCAATAGGTATAAAACCCAATATTGGATCATGGTCTGTACATGAACTGTATTGAGCACAAATTGTACCCGATATTTCATCACCTACCCCAAGGCTAGCATAAATAATGCCTTGATTATTGCTATTGAAATTAATTTGTGTGCCGTTAATTGTAACAACGACATTTGTAAGAAAGGAAGTATATGAACTTAAATCCAAAAATATATTAAAAGCAGGTGTAATAGCGCCGGTAAAATCATCAACATTTTTTAGCTTGAATCCCCAGCAAATTGTATTTGATATTGCTGTTATTTGAGGAACAGTGATTGCCAAATTGAGATTTGGATTCATATCCTCTGTTAATATTTGCGTTTTTGTGATTGGCTGCAAGTTTAATGATGAGCTGCACGTAGGAACCGAAATACCACCAGAACTACAATAATCTGTTGTATTCGATGCGAAAAATCCGCTCACAACCAAATTTCCACTTAAATCGCAATTGTTCGATCCTCCAACATCAAGGTTGATTTTATGACTTAAAATAAACTTCTGATCACCAATAGCCAAATCTGATTGAGTGGAATTCATAAAACAATTTATTGCAGGGCTACTGGAAGAAATATCCGAGATATTAACATTGCAAGTTGGAGACAATGGACAGCTATACGGGGAAATAACAGTTGCATCAACTTTAATAAGTGAGGAGGCCTGATTACCATAAAAATTGCTGGATGTTGATTCGATACTAGTTATGTTTAAGTTTGATGCATCAAATGACCACTGATCAGGAACAAGTCTTGGTCTTCTAATCTCATAAGGAAAAAAGTCATAGGTTGAACCACCTCCAATAGT
This sequence comes from Bacteroidia bacterium, assembly GCA_016788065.1. Taxonomy (GTDB): domain Bacteria; phylum Bacteroidota; class Bacteroidia; order AKYH767-A; family OLB10; genus JADKJB01. The sequence goes on from JAEUTI010000001.1 coordinate 117,285, forward strand.
TGAAGAAGACCAAAATGAAATATAACGATCGCAGCCATTTTCAGTGAAAACCACTGGTGAAGTTAATGATAAAGTACTGAAATATTCATTGGAAATAAAGCTATGACCTCCGCTTGAAGTCTCGCAATAAAATCCAAAACTATTAGTAAAAGTAGGATCAGAAATATGTGTGTATAGAGTGTTTGAAGGATCAGATGTCCAACCTACTGAATTTAATGCTGATTCATTATTCGGCATAGGAGTCGGTTGTGTTAGCCAAGGATCTCCTGTTAAATATAGCATGTTATCAATTGTGGTTTGAAGAACTCCATTGTCTGGATCATTTACTGACATAAAATTTCCACAAACAGCATACCTGACAATAATACGATATCGCTGATCGGGTTCGAATTTTTTGATTTGAAAATCATATAATGCATTAGTGGTTGTATTTAAAACCGCTCCATTTGAGGCCGTAATAAAGTCTGCTGCATCAAATGTCAATATCATTGTATTGGAATTAATATTATATGGATTAACACCAGCACCATTCACATAGTCATATTGAACCTGAGTATGAAAATTAATTGGATTAGAATCAAACAGGTTACAATCTAAACACTCCGTTGGAAGACAGGTAGCACATGGTTTATCTATATAAACAGTTACACTTTGCACTTCTAAGCCCATTTGAACTAAAGCATTTTGCGAAAAAGTACGTCTCAACTCCAATTTGTCTAATGAATGTGGTGCCATTTGAAAATATTCATATCCAATGATGGAATTGTCACAAGGCAAACCAGAACTATTTAATGGTCCATCAATACTACCATCCTGAAAATGTGCTTCAAGTCTATCTTCAATAAAATCGCCATGCATGGAAGCTCGCCGGTTTAATTGTGAAGCTTGAGCATAAGTTGAAATATCAATTGCCGTCTGAGTGTCAGCCAGTCGGTCATTTAGTTCATCCGGCAATCCAAATGAATTATCGGATCTAATCATTTGATAATTGTCCACGATGACACCTGGTGCTCTGCATCCCGGGCATTGAACATTTATTAGTTCCTCAACATTCGAAAGTGGCAGCCATTTGTAATTAAAATTTATGTTAGTATAATTCTGAGGTGTAATGTTATAACTTCCTGGTATCCCAATTGCTGACTGACATCCAGTGCTCATGGGGTCAATTAATAAATGAAATAAGACTTCGTAAGTGGAAGTTGGATCAGCAGTACAACAAGGAATCATCCGCCAATTAAATTGACCCGCATCTAACAGTTCTTTAGCTGTTGTTCCAGCAGGAGGGTTTGCTAAATCGTAATAATAAAAGTATTCAGTATCACTACATCCACTCTCAGTATTAATGGGAGAAGTATTAATAGGTAACCATGTTTCCCCTCCTGATATAAGAGCAGAAGGAGAATTCGATTCATCTACAAGTAATCCTTGTTGTGTTTTGACTTTAACTCTTAAAATACCACTCAACGGATTAGATGCATTATTAGTTGCACCTAAAACACCATAACTATAATGGTCTCCGGCAACAAACATTCCATTCATGTAAATAACGTTATTGGAAACCTGAAGATTTGAAGAGTAAGGAGGGTTTTGAGGGCAATTAGGATTGCCAGGATCAATTGGTGGCCATGCTGTTAAATTATAAACTGCAGGGAACATGAATAATTCTAAATCCATTTCAGGAGTTTTTATTGCATCAAACCCTAGCCAACCTGCTCCTGGAATAGAAAAACCATTTTGACATTCATCACGACCATTCACTTTTGTAGACCATAAATTGAATCTTTTCTCTTCGTTGAGCAATATATTGTCCGCTTCCTCAATGCAACGAAACATTTCAAAATGAATAGTACATCGTTGTCCTACTAATAATTCTTTAATAATAAATGCCAAACTATTAATTGGGTTCTGAATGACACTTGAACATAACTGCGTTGTGGAAGAATACGTAATGCAATTACCACAATTACCGTTTGTTGGCGTCCCATTTATAGGCATTGGAACTGGATTCGACAGATCTATCGGGGTTGCAAAGGATCCGGTACTTGGGCTGGAAAAAGTATAGGTAAAAGAAGAACGATCTATAAGTTCTAAAGTGGTTTGATCAATGTTTCCATTATATCCCATACTAAAAATTACATCTGCCACTGCATTTTGTCCGGTATTTTCTAAAATAATATCCCATCCTGTATTAGCATTTGAGCAAGTATGGTCGTATTGGCGCTGAATTAATGTAGGTGTTGGAATGCTGTAACTTACATCGTATGTTCCAGTTCGTTGAATTGCAAAAGAAGATACATAGTCTTTTTGACATTCCTGGCATTCTGCTGGATTTTGAAATATACTCCCCATATTGCATTTCCAGCTAAATTTTACTTTTCCGCCAAAACATTCGCATCCATTAACATTTACTTTTTCTCTAAATACAATCTTTTCAGAATTTAATATTATAACAGGTAGATTTGTTCCTCCTGCATAAGATGTCCACGGAAAGGTAAGAGCACTAATATCATCAACAATGGTATTTTCAGGAATAATAGTATAGCTATAATCAATAAATGAATAGCTATTTAGGCAAATCTGTAGATCATTTTGTAAATCTTCAAAATTAACAAATACATTTGCGGTGGAACTCCCTGCATTAGCATACTCAAAATATAAATATTTATAGTTGTTTGTTGCATTTATTCCTAAATAATTTGCTGAGTAAATATTACCATTAGGGCTGGAAATTAAACGGACATCCTCAAACAAAGGGTAATCCACATTGGTTACCAGTTCCTGCGAATTTCCATTAATAATTAATGGAACATAACTACCCGAATTATCTATGTACCATTTTTGAACAACATCAAAAGTTGCATTGCCGTCTAAAACAGAAAGAGCATTACAATCAATTGTCATATCAAGGGAAAATACAAAATTTTGACCAGGGTTTGGATTAACAATATTCCATTCAAAAATATGATCAGGCGAGCCGGAAATTGGTGTAATGTTCGCATTATTAATTACAAGCTCAGCTAAATGTTGTCCACTACCTGGAGGTGTTTGAGCTACAACTGGCTTTAGGCATTCCAATTTTTCAAAATCATTACTAAATGTTGGAAATCGAAAACGTACTTCTATTTTTATTTTGAAATTTGCCGCAGTTGGTCCAATAATTTCGGCTTGAAAATTTTTTGTATTGCATAATTCCGCGCTGGACGGTGGTATGATTGTCACGGATTGTGCAGCTGATTCCATATAAAAGCTAAATAAGAAAAACATTAAAATATTCAACTTAGCTAAGGTCTGGTGAGTCATAAAAGTGTTCATTTTATTAGTATTTAAATTGTTAATAATTATATCTAAGTGTATTCGGAGAGGGAGATAGAGCAATAAATTCAACAGTACTAAATAAAATCCCGTGATTATTTGATGCTAGGCCCGAATAATTATTTCCTAAAGAAATAAAATAAGTTATTTGATACTTTTTGTTTATTTGCATGGGAGATATTAATGCACAAGAAATGTGTTCTCGGTAATTCAAACCGTTGCGACTGTAAGTAATAAGTCCAGCATATGCTTTACCATCTTGGGCAAATTGAAAACCTAATGGATTATTTGGAACTGACTGGTTTCCATTTGGACCATCACATTCATTATAATAGTCTGGAGAATTCCAACTGGAGAACCAGCCTACTGCATATTCAAGTTGATCAGGGAAAATTGGGCAACTTAAAGTATCCTCAAAACTCGGATTAGGAACCAAATTAAACTGAGCCTTTAAAGGTCCATAAGTCAATGCCACTAATATTATAAGCAAAAAGCAATTTTTCATGAATTCTAAATTTTTAGAAAGGTAATTTGAGTAATGAACTCACACAGCAATACAAATTCTAAAGCCAAAAGCTAAATCTAAATTCTAAATAAACTATGAAAAGGGCATAATGAAAAGGTGTGTTACCGGGGCCGGCGAATCAAAGATATAAAATTATTTTAAAAAACAAATAATTTTCATATATAATTGATAATTAATCATATAAACATCCAGGTCCTTTTTTATTCTAATGAATTAATTGATTATGAGCTGTGTATAAAAAATTCTTTTCTACACCATCTCAATAGTATGTTTTTGATCCAAGACAAATCATAGCCCAAATTCCTCGCAATCAAAAGCTATCTTTGCAGTCTATGCAAAAAACAATTTTAGAATCCATTACGGCTTACGACATTGCCGACAAAGGTCGCGCGGTTGGTAAAAATGGCGAGAAAACAATTTTTATTGAAAGTGCAGTTCCCGGTGATGTGGTGAATGTTACACTTCTTAAAAAATCGAAATCATTTGATGAAGGTGTTGTTGAAACTATAATTCAACCTTCTGCCTACAGGCAAGAACCATTTTGTCAGCATTTCGGATTGTGTGGTGGATGCAAATGGCAACACATGACTTATGCTGCTCAAATTCATTTCAAAGAAAAGCAGGTTCATGATGCAGTTCAACGTTTGGCTAAGATAACCGATACCTCCTACAATCCTGTTTCGGGATGTGACCCCGATGTTTTTTACAGGAATAAAATGGAATATACTTTCACGAATAAACGCTATTTGCTGAAAGATGAAATGAATGACCCGGAAGCAAAACAAATGAACGGACTCGGATTGCATATCCCCGGTAAATTCAATAAAGTATTACATATTGAAACTTGTTTTTTACAGGATAAACGTGCCGATTCGATTCGCAAAATGGTTTACGATTTTGCACTTCGTAATGACTTCACTTTTTTTGATTTGAAACAACAACATGGTTTGTTAAGAAATTTAATTATCCGCAATACTACCGTTGATGAATGGATGGTGATTGTGGTTTTCAAAGAAGATAATCCGGAAAAAAGAGAATTGTTGCTTGCTGCTATCAAAAAAGAATTTCCGTGGCTGACTTCGTTGCAATACATTATCAATTCAAAAAGAAACGATACCATTCAGGATCAGGACCCGGTTGTGTATCATGGAAGAGCTTTCATTATTGAGCAATTGGAAAATCTGAAATTTATTATCAGTCCGAAATCATTCTTCCAAACCAATACCAAACAAGCCCTTCAACTTTACAAAATGACTCGGGACCTGGCGGGACTCACCGGAAATGAAATTGTTTACGATTTATATACCGGCACAGGTTCCATCGCAGCTTTTGTATCACACCAATGTAAAAAGGTAATTGGTGTGGAGTATGTTGAAGATGCCATTGCAGATGCAAAATACAATGCTCAGTTAAACGGAATTGAAAACATGCAATTCTTTGCAGGTGATATGAAAGATGTTTTTACATCTAATTTCATTGCACAACATGGAAAGCCTGATGTAATTATAACAGATCCACCACGTGCAGGAATGCATGAAGCCGTCATTCAACGAATACTTGAATCAGGAGCCCGTAAAGTTGTGTATGTAAGTTGCAATCCTGCAACCCAAGCACGTGACTTACTCCTAATGAGTGAAAAATATCAGGTTCAAAAAATTCAACCGGTTGATATGTTTCCGCATACGGCACACGTTGAAAATATTGCTTTACTGACGTTAAAAAATTAAATTATGAACCATCCACTTCAGTTTAATGAATCGTATTGGGAAGAACGTTACACCAAAGGTCAAACCGGTTGGGATGCAGGTGAAATCACAACTCCGCTAAAAGCGTATGTGGATCAATTAAAAGATAAGTCGATTCGAATTTTAATACCCGGTGCAGGAAATGCGCACGAAGCAGCATACCTTCATGAAATGGGTTTTACGAATGTTACTGTAATTGATCTGGCAAAACAACCACTCGACAACCTGAAGAAACGTGTTCCTGGTTTCCCTGATGAACATTTAATTCAGGGAAATTTTTTCGATCTGAATCAAAAATTTGATCTGATCATTGAACAAACATTCTTTTGTGCCCTCCACCCTTCTGAACGGAAAGCCTGGGCTGAAAAAATGGAGCAGCTTACCTCTGAAGGCGGCAAGATTGCCGGTGTACTCTTCAATAAACATTTTGAAGGCGGCCCCCCTTTTGGAGGTTCCAAAGAAGAATATCGGACCTACTTTGAGCCGCTATTTGACATAAAATGCATGGAAACCTGCTATAACTCCATCAAACCCAGGGAAGGCTCCGAATTGTTTATCATTTTGCAAAATAAAAGAAACAATTGATTGTTAATAAATTAGAATTCCAATTGGACGTTTTGCTTTCGTAAAACGACCGGAATGTGTAATTTTGCATCCATGCTGGTCAAAAATCTACATAAGCTTCTGATAATCACCATCTTGATGGCAATGCCATTCATTGCTGGTGCTCAGGCTCCATCCGGCCCACCGGAAAAGGAACAGACGCAAACCGGCTTTTTCGATGAATATGTAAAAGGCTACTACAGTCAGGTTTTTGGAATCGATATAACCGGAATCATGAATGTGGATCTTTATGCCTCAATTGAAAAATGGCTTGGAACTCCTTACAGATATGCAGGTAAATCATTGGAAGGCATTGATTGCTCTTCATTCGTAAATAAAATTTATGAATCGGCATACTGCTATTTGCTGACCGGGAATTCGGCCGATTTATTTAAAAAAGTAACTCCACTACCCTTGAATAAACTTGCTGAAGGTGATCTGGTATTTTTTAAGATCAACCGCAAGACAATTTCACATGTTGGAGTTTATCTCGGCGACAATAAATTTGCGCATGCAAGCCGCACCAAAGGTGTAGTTATCAGCGACCTGAATCACCCTTACTACAAAAAGTATTTTGTTAAAGGTGGCCGTGTCAATTTTGAAATTCACTGATTCACTTTTCGCATGAATAAGTCGAGAACTCTTTTATTAAATCATCATCAGATTTCGCAAAAAATAAATCGCATTGCTTATCAGATTTATGAAGATAATTATGATGAAAAAGAAATTATCATTCTTGGAATCTGGCAGAACGGATATATTTTGGCTGAGAAAATTCAGAAAGCTCTCAATGGTGTTTGCGATATTAAGACTACACTTCTCGAATTACGAATCGATAAACACAGTCAGGTAGATCATGAAGTGGTAATCTCCGGTTCACGCGATGTGATGGTTGGAAAATCTATTATCCTGGTGGATGATGTTTTGAATTCAGGAAAAACGCTGATCTATTCCATGAAAGCGATTTTGAGAACCGATACCCGCAAAATCAGAACTGTATTGTTGGTTGATCGTGATCATCGCCGCTACCCTATTCTCACCGATTTTGTCGGGATGACTTTGTCAACTACTTTTCAGGAACATGTAAGTGTTGAGTTTGGTGATGAAGATGCAGTTTATTTAAGCTGAGCTTCTCCCTCAAAAATTAATTTCACCAAAGCATCCGGTTTCAGATCTTCACCTTTAATGGTGTATTTGGATTGCGAATAGTAAACTTCTCTGTAACGTAAAGTCTCCATGATGTATTCCATCAAAGCCACATCACCTTTCTTTTGTAACAACGGACGATCTTTTTTGGATGCTGCCAAACGGTGAAACAGACTTCCGGCAGCAAGTTTAATATAAACCGTTACTCCGTGTTCATTCATCCATTTCATATTATCTTTAAAGCAAGGGGTTCCGCCTCCGGTAGCTATCACTGCATTCTTTGCATCAGATGTTTTTAACAGAATTTTCGATTCTATATCCCTGAAATGGGATTCGCTGATGGAAAATAATTCCGAAATAGTTTTTCCAGTTTCCTTTTCAATAAGAGCATCTAAATCGATGAAGGTATAATTTAAAAGCGCTGCAACTTTTTTACCGGCAGTAGTTTTCCCTGCACCCATAAAACCTGTAAGAAAAATCAGCACGTCATTTATTTTTATTTGATAGAACTTTACTTACTCATGAATTTCATTTTGTAATCAACATTCACTTTACCTCTTGAAATATCATTCAGTTTGCCTTTCAGTAGTTGACGCTTTAACGGGCTCAACCGGTCAGTGAATAATACTCCTTCCAGATGATCGTATTCATGCTGAATAATTCGTGCTGCAATGCCATCAAAAGTTTCGGTGTGTTCTACAAAATTTTCATCCATATATTTCAGATGAACAACGGAATGGCGGTCAACATCTTCACGCACACCGGGTATACTCAGACAGCCTTCATTGAACTTCCATTTATTACCCGATTCATCAATCATTTCGGGATTAATAAACACTTTCTTAAATTTCACCAGTGTAGGTTCTTCATCTGAAAAAGGTTCACCATCGACAACAAAAAGCCGGATCGAAAAATTAATTTGTGGAGCAGCAAGTCCCACTCCTGCACTATCATACATAGTATCAAACATACTCTGAATTAAGGTTTTCAACTCAGGATAATCGGGTGTAACAGGTAAAGCTTTCTTTTTCAAAACCGGACTGCCATAAGCCACAATAGGGTAAATCATAATTCAACTAATATTTTTAACGGGTATTACCGTTTCGTAATTCTTTTTGCTCGAGCCAGGATTGCAAAATGATGGTAGCACTTACTTCGTCAACCAATGCCTTATTTCGTCTTTCCTGCTTTTTAATACCACTGGCTAAAATTGCTTTGGAAGCCATGGAAGAGGTGAAGCGTTCATCAATCCTGTAAACAGGTATTTCAGGGAATAGTTTTCCCAGTTTAGTTACAAATAAATTAATGGCAGCGGTTGCATCGGTTGGTTCATTATTTAATCTTTTTGGTTCCCCAACTACAATTCCGGCAATACCATTTTCAACAACATAAGTTTTCAGAAATCGTTCCAGATCATGGGTTGCCACCGTTTGAAGTCCGAATGCAAATATCTGCAACTCATCGGTTACGGCTAAGCCGGTGCGTTTCAAACCATAATCAATTGCCAGTACTCTTGCCATATCCGAGAGTGTAAAATTACGAAAATTGAGTGGCACCTCCAAACAGGAATTCCATTACCTTTGAGGTGTTAAAAGGAACAAAAATGCTTCAAAAAACTATTGAAAATGCCTGGAATGACCGTGCATTGCTTGAAACGAAAGAAACGCAGCAGGCAATTCGTGAAGTCATTCAAAATCTGAATGATGGCACCAGCAGGGTAGCTGAACCTCAAAACGGAACCTGGACCGTACATGAATGGATCAAAAAAGCAGTAATTCTCTATTTTCCAATATGTAAAATGGAAACTATAGAAGTGGGACCATTTGAATTCCACGATAAAATTGCACTTCGTAAAAATCATGCAGCTGCTGGAATCCGGGTTGTTCCGCATGCCATTGCCCGTTACGGCTCTTTTCTGGCACCCGGAGTAATCATGATGCCGTCATACGTCAATATTGGAGCTTATGTGGATTCAGGAACCATGGTTGATACCTGGGCTACAGTTGGATCCTGTGCACAGATCGGCAAAAACGTTCATCTGAGTGGTGGCGTAGGCATTGGTGGTGTACTGGAACCCGTGCAAGCTGCTCCGGTGATTATTGAAGATGGTTGCTTCATTGGTTCCAGATGCATTGTGGTGGAAGGTGTTCATGTGCAAAAAGAAGCTGTATTAGGGGCCAATGTGGTGTTGACTATGTCGACGAAAATTATTGATGTCACAGGTCCCGAACCCATCGAATACAAAGGAACAGTTCCCGAAAGATCAGTGGTAATACCCGGAAGTTACAATAAAGAATTCCCATCGGGCACTTATCAGGTACCTTGTGCATTAATCATTGGAAAAAGAAAAGCTTCAACCGATCTTAAAACTTCCTTAAACGAAGCACTCAGAGATCATCATGTGGCAGTCTGATAACAAATGAAAAATATTCTGGTCATACAAACCGCTTTTTTAGGCGATGTGGTTCTGGCAACAGCTGTTATTGAAAAATTACATGCCTGCTTGCCGGATGCATCTATAACCATGTTGGTCAGAAAAGGAAATGAGAGTCTGTTGAAGAATCATCCGTTCCTAAAAAAAGTAATTGTCTGGGATAAAACAAAAAATAAAATTCCCAATCTCCTTCATACAATAGGAGAAATCAAAAAAGAGAATTTTGATACGGTTATTAATCTGCAACGTTTCTTTTCTTCGGGATTATTTACAATCTTTTCATGTGCTAAAACTAAAATTGGCTTCGATAAAAATCCGTTATCATTTTTATTCACCCAAAAAGTAAAACATGTAATTGGTGATGGCAGACATGAAGTAGCAAGAAACCTGGAGCTGCTTGCATCAGTATGTGAAACTAAATTTACAAATCCAAAACTTTATCCCGGGCAGGAAAATGATGCTAAAACAGCATCATACAAAACGGAAAAGTATGTTACCATGGCACCGGCTTCTGTGTGGTTCACAAAACAATTACCCGAAGAAAAATGGGTTGAGTTAATAAGGAAACAAGATAAGAACCTGAAAATTTTTCTCATCGGTGGACCCGGTGATACAAGCTTGTGCGAACGAATTTTGCAAACGGCATCAGTATCAAATGCGGTTAACCTTTGCGGGAAATTAAATTTACTTGACACGGCATCGCTGATGCGGGATGCATCCATGAATTATGTAAACGATTCCGGACCACTTCACCTTGCCTCTGCCACAAATGCACCGGTAACCGCATTTTTCTGCAGCACCATTCCTGCCTTTGGCTTCGGTCCACTTTCCGATAATAGTATCATTGTCGAAACCCACGAAAAACTCACCTGCCGCCCCTGCGGCCTGCATGGCAAAACCGCATGTCCGGAAGGACACTTTTTGTGTGCGAAAAGCATCGGGATTGATTAAGAAATTTATTTTAGTGCTCAGAAGGAAATTTCGAGTCCGGATGATAGATGATAGATGATAAATGATAAATGGAAATTATAGGAAGAAAATATTTCGATTCCCTTACTAAATAATTTATATACTCAAGTGAAATAAAAATGCAGCTTTAAATTTCTTGAACCATTATTCAAGTCTTTCACCTAGTTTTTGAATACTCGAAATTTATGGGTAAATTTAAAATTACTTACAGAGATTATGTAAATTCCATCTGGTAGACCGGTAATATCAACTTCTTGAATGATCTCAACAGAATTTGATTTACGTAGCACCAATTGTCCCAAGCTATTGAAAACTTCTATTTCCTGTATTTTCAATCCACAGTTATCATTTAATGTAAATCTACCAGTATTAATTGTTGGGTAAATTGAAAAACATGACTCGTTAGAATCGTTCAGCCCTGACAATAAACTATACTTTGCTACCTTTCGATGAGGCAAATTATTTATGTTTTGAAATCCTCCACCAAGATATAAATCATTTCCATTTGTTGCAAAAGTAGTCACTCCATCATCTAAAATATTACCATAAAAATCTAACCAACTACTTCCATCCCATATAGCCACAAATGATACAGGTATTCCATTTGCAACATTAATTTGTCCACCTGCAAACAATTTATTATCAAAAACTATCATTTCGAAAACATTTGAAGGCATTAATCCACTGCCCGGTTGTGACCATGCATCTCCATCCCATATTGCAATATTATTTCCCGGGTCTCCATTATTAGTTTGAAAATAGCCTCCAACAAACAGTTTATTTTGAAATATTTTAAAATCATTTATCCATGTATTTCCCCCTGACAATCCCCCTCCTACTGATATCCAACTTACGCCATCAAATTTTAAAATATCAGCTTTCCCAACACCCCCATTAAAGTTTCCTCCTATATAAAGTTCATTATTAAACAATATAATTGCAGTGATATAGTGAAAATTCCCTCCAAATGGAGGATAGCTGTACCAATTAGTTCCATCAAATCGAGCAATCCCTTGTGCAGGAATGCCATTAATTGTTTCAAACCATCCACCAACATATAAATTTGAATTTGCAACATATAAACACCCAACAGCACCATTGGACTGATTGTCTACTGCATTGGCAAAAGAAGTCCAGTTTGCGCCATCCCACTTGGCAAGCCCTTTGGAAGAAATTCCGCCAATTTCATTAAAGCTTCCTCCTGAAAGCAAGTATCCATCATAATTGTTCAAAGCAAAAACTTGCCCATTATCATTTACTCCGGAACCAAGAGAAGCCCAGCTGGATCCATTCCATCTGGCTATTTTATTTATTGTTGTGCTAGTACCAAAGAATTGAGTAAAACCACCTGCTGCATATAAATAATTTGTAGTCGAATCAAATTGTAATGCTTTAACCTCATAGTTAAATCCGGGCGGCAAAGCAACCAAACTTTGACCAATAACCGAATTCCAACTTAACAGAATAAAACTTGCAACACCGAAAAAGAAAATAGTTTTATAAAGAACCCAAAGAAATCTTTTTTTGAATTTTAGAAACATTGTTCTTTGGTACTAATTTATAAATTCGATAAGCCAATTATACATCATACAAACTTAACAAGAGTTTTTAATATTTAAAGTTATTATTCAATTTATTCCAAAATAGTCCCATTTTCAAGCTGTAAGTCACGACAATCCAGGGTAAAAAATTTCCATCAATCACATAAAAATTAAAAACCTTCTATAACCAGAAATATATTGATGGCAGACTGATTGATCACCTTGAAAAAGAGCCGTTGAAGCAGACTTGAACATCTGCCAGCCGCCGGACTCATGGGCATCCCTCGACTAGGCTGAGGGAAGCGTCAATTCGACGTAGCTCAGGGCAGCGCTTTCAACCCTCCGACTGCGCTCAAGGGAAGAATCACCAAATCGATTGCAGTCACACTTTTATTACTCTGAAACAATAAATAAGCACACTAGCAAATCAGCACATTTAAATGCAGTTACATCTTTATTACCCACACACCCCACTTGTCACTTGTCACTTGTCACTTGCCACTTGTCACTTGTCACTTGAAACTCATGTGCAGTCACATCTTTTTACTGAGGAACAACAATTAGCAAATCAGCACACCAGCACATTAACACATTTTAAGGCAGCGCCAATTTTTAAGCAAAAACCTTCTATAAGAACCTGTACTCATAGAATAATAAAAAAATCATTCCACCATCACCTTCTTGGTCAGTCGTTCTTTTTCTGTTTGAATCGTAATCAAATACATCCCTTTAGCATAACCTATCATCGACAAATCCCTTGTATAGTACCCATTCAGTATCCTGAGCGGTTCCGAATGAACTACTTTCCCATGCATATCATATACCAACAATTTGCCGGATTTTCCTTTTAAGTTAGAGGCATTAATAAAAGCTTTTTCCCATGCCGGGTGGTAGTATACATGAAGACTGCCTACTGTCGCTGCCCCTGCCAACTCATTTTGCGATACCAACGTATCACACGGACTGCCAGCGAGTGTCGGTAAGTCGTAATCGGGATTGTTGGGGAGGCCCCAATAAGTTCTTTTTCCTCCTAGATAAAAACTCCAGGGTTGAAAATCGCAGGCTGTACCTGCAGAGTCTGGTGAGTTGATGACGCTAAGATTCATATTTTCGGTGTAGTAGGCAGTTGGAGGATATGGATAATTATTGCTATTAGTTGAATCATTCCATGCACAACTGAGGTAAATTTTATTGTCAGGGCCACGTTTAACTGAACCTATAGTAGCAGGGGGAAAAGTCATTTGCCATATAAGCGTTTTTGAGGCTGCAATATTAGATGCCCAGGTATCATACTGCCATAATTTACCAATTACCGTTGAAGAAGTAACATATAAGTACCGACCACTCTGAGAAAATTCGCTTGACCAGTAGTATGGATAAGGGCCTATTGTTAATTGCGGTTCTATTAAAACTGGATTAGAAAGTAAACCGGTACAACGGTCGAAGTCATAATTTTCTATCAATCCCCCAAGATTCGTAAAACAGATTTTTGAACCATCGGGTGAAACAGCAATGTTCCCTAAATTGGTTCCATTTAATTCTCCAACATTTTGAACTGAACTTGAAGTTATTCCAGTTGGGGAAATTAAAAATATATTCCAAATATTATTATAAGTAGGCTGTTGAACTGGAGAAGGTCGTGCTATCACCCACCAATCCCTCCCATTGCCATGCTTAATTGCGGTAAGACAATCTACCATTCTGATGCTACCCAGAAGCGGTATATTTTTTTGCACTACCGCTCCTAAACCATTATCACCTCTTATGTCAACGATAGAATATAGCAAACCAATAGAATAAGTTACTCCTACTGAGAACACATAATATAATGAATCATCTGCGGGATTTGGCACAATTACCAATTCATGATACCAACCATCTCCAGCAATTGAGTCGCCACCTAACATTAATTGATGATTTTTGTTCCAAAAAAGAGTGTTATATGCACCTGCAGTAGCTGCACGTGTGTTCCCATAAAACAATAAATTACCAGTTGTGTCAGCAATTGAAATGCAGGTTCCGCGGGTATCTAATGAAGATACTCCTGAAACCGGAACCCCGCTGTTAAAATCAATTAATGCAGAATCTCCAAAACACCAAATATTTCCACGCTGAGCCTGCGCGTCCCACACGATGATACTTAATGCTAGAATTAGAAAAAGTGCCTGATATAACTTCATCAGGCTAAAATACTAAAAAGGATGAAGAATTAAGGAATTTTTGTTCTCGCTCAAAAGGAATTTCTTCTCCTCCTCCTTCCGCTCACCTTCTATTTTTGAGTCTGTTTCTTCCCCTTTCCCTTTCCCATTCTCATTCTGCTTTTCCGCTCTTCCTCACCCCTGCCCTCTCCAGCATCGGCATCCTCCTAAGTGGAATATTTCGGGCTGGAGAGGGAGAGAAGTGAATTAAGGATTTAGGATTAAGGATTAAGGATTAAGGATTTTTTGTTTCTAGTTTGATGTTATGTCATTCTTCACTTTTCAATTCTTGTTAATCGCTATTCAATAAAAGCAACTTGAAAACGAAAATCTTGCAACTTTAGCAGCCACTGATTCCTCACTCCGCCTCACCCTGCCCTCTCCAGCATTGGCATCTTCCTCCGTGGAATATTTAGGGCTGGAGAGGGAGAGACGCGGATTAAGGATTAAGGATTTTTTGTATCTGCCCAGAAAGAAATTTCGTTAAAATGATAGATGATAAATGATAGATGATAAATTGACCTAGCCTGAAATAGGTTGACTTTTTTAACTTTAATTTATTTGTTGTTGACTTTTTTCTTTTTTGCTACTTTTTTCTTTTTTGTTAGTAACTGGTATAATTGTTAATATCGGATGAGTCCATTTATACACAGTAAC
>JAEUTI010000005.1 GCA_016788065.1 Bacteroidia bacterium
GCGACGCATTTTAACCGCATTATACGCTTCAACTATTTTCAACCCAACTTTGCAGCTTGATTTTTGAATGTGCTATAAAGGCTTCAAAGCAATTCTGATGAAATTTTAAAATCTGTTTTTGGAGAAAATTAAATGGGAAGAAAGTTTTTTCACAACCTGACGGTGTCTGTCCTGAATCCTTCTCCCGGTCTGTGACCACATAATAAAAGGAATAAATTTGGATTATTTTTCAGATGATCAAAGGTTGCTTGCCCCTGAGGACCAAAAGTATTATCAGGATTCAAAAAATAATGGCTGGTAACGATAGCTCTTCTGGAAGGGTATGCCTTTAAAATACTATCTGCCCAATTCAATACTAAAGGATTTGCAGCAGGGTCATATTCAAGATTCACTTCAATAAATTCATATCCCGATGCAGTGAACAGCGAAAAATGATTATCATAATTTGTACCATAATATCCTCCATAATAACTTCTGCTTCCAAATCGTGCAAATCCAAAAAACTGGTTATAGAAAGTTGTATTCCCATTTGGATTACCGATACCGGTTTGGTCATGATTGCCTACACCAATCGAGTAAGGAACACCATCAGGCAATCCGGTTGTCAAAGGATTCTCCAGATAACTAAACGCTGTATCAGCTCTTCTCCATTCAACATCATCACCACCATTTTGCCCGTTCTCTGTGCAATCACCTAACTGAGTTGCAAAACAAATGTTTTTCGAAGCAGTATTGGCAACTATCCAGTTAGTCTGGACTTTCAAACCTTCTAATGTTCCTCCTTTAATTTCAGCAGTATAATGCTGGGTATCGGGAATAGGAATAATAGTAAACCTTGGCGGAGAATTGAATGCAGGCCGTCCATAGTACTTAACGGTTATAGTATCGTTACCTATATCATTGGTGTGAACTACTAATTGTGTGTTATTGACAGCGACGCAAGTATCACCATTCAATGGTTCAATTACATTCGGGAAATCAGGAACATAATTTATGCTCATATTAAATGGAGCACCTGTAGTCCTGTTAAAACCTGTTCCATATAAAATACCGGTGATATTATTTCCTGAAGAATCAACTACTGAATTACCGGAGGCTTCATTAAAACCCCAGCAACCAACTAAACCGGGAAGCGGAGAAGAGATCCCGATGTTAATATGAGATTGAATCTCGTGAATACTGCGAGCGTAATTCCAGACTCTAACCTCATCAATTGTTCCATTAAAAAAACCACCCGGGAGACCATAGGAAGTGATACCGGTAGCAACTCCGGCACGTTGAATACTCTGCGCCTGAGAATTTACTCCATAGGCAATTGTAAATTCACGTTGACCATTCAGGTAAAGTGACATTTGATTACTATCAAATGTAATAGCGGTATGATACCATACATTTTGCATCAAAACTGTAGTGCCATAAGTTGGATGATTTAATCCCGGATGAAGCATCGTAGTCCCTTCCTCAAAATCGACCACCAACAAATTAGTGACTGAATCTATTCCTAAAAAATAATTCATATCACGATTATCGCCATCAGATTCTCCACGACCTTTGGTAAGTAATGGTATTGCATAAATCCCACCGGTACCGGTTGCTACAGGCTTTCCAGGACCAGATATTTTGAACCAGCATTCCACTGAAAACGCTTCCAATCGCAAATTTGAATCGTTGCCAAAAGAAATGTAATCATCGATACCATTAAAATTAATAGCGTAGTTCTGGCTTTTAATTTCTGAAACTGAGAGAAAAAGAAAGCATACTAACAGTTTGAAAAATATATGAGATTTATTCGTATAAATTTTGATCATTCTGTGCAGTTAAGAAAATGTGTTAGCAAAATAAAATACCAAATGAAAAATGCCTTTCAACAACTTAATAGTGTTGAATAAAATCGAAGATTTCAAGGATAACATTCATCCGGAAAAGTAAATATAAAATATTTTTTTTAGCCATCACAAAACTGATGAAAATTCTTCAGAAAATATTCCTAATAACCCATTCAAACGATCTTGTATTAAGCTGGTTATTAAGGTAATATATTAGATTTGGCGATTCAGAAAGTCGAACATTTCCTTATGCTTATTCTTGAATACCTGCTTTATTACAGGATGCACCGGGAAAATACTTTTTATAGTAATATGTTCATTTATTCTTGTATTTTCTTTATGTTCATTAATTTGAAAACTCAGACTGATAGCAACTACATTCATAACCACAGCCTGCATATAAATTTCCCTGGAGGTGGCGTCGCATTGCATGGAAGCCGGATAATTAAATGAAAGTGGTATACCGGCAAAACGGAGTTTTTCAAAGATTCTCCAGGAACCCTTTTCAAGTTCATTAATTTTGTAAATAACAGGGTGAATCGCTACAAATAAGTCGGGTTGAGAAATGTAATTGAAAACATCATCCGGTGATTTGCGAACAATAAAAGTCATGTCAAACTTTGTAGTTAATCCGGGAACAAACAATTTATTTCTATTGCTCATCATCTTCCCACAATATGGAAACTAATTTCCATTGACTATTTGCTCTGACAAAATTCAAAAATTTAGTTCCTTTAGTTTCAAAATTCCTGCCATTCAATATCCCTGACTTAATATATTGAGAAGTTCTGACAGCAAGGTTGTTTTCAATTTGCAAATGACTTGTAAGTTCCTTCTCCGTAAAATCAGACAACGTGCCATCGGTAAGTATTTTTTTCCTTGGCGGGATAAAGGAGTCTAATGAAAAGCATTCCGTTGTATTGAATGCATACTTAAAAATTGAAACATATTCGTAACAAAGCTCACGTAATAAATCAAGATGAGGACCTTTATTATTTCTGTTATCGAATACAGCATAAAAACGCGATGTTATTAAGTTGATCTTTGCTTCGTCGTCATGACTGATCCTGTTTGAAAAAAGCAATAAGGTTTCTTTACCTTCATGCATTGGAACTGATTTATTGAATCCGAATCCACTTTTGATTAGCAACTCAATAGATTTCGTATTTGCCGGGTCGGTAATTGCTAATATCTCATCCAGCTTAAATTTTTCCGATGCAATTTGCAAAACGGCTTTAGATGCTTCCTGACCAAATCCTTTACCTATATACTCTGGTAAGAATGCAAATCCAATATCACTGGCCGGTAAATCGGCTCGTTTTAATAATCCACACATCCCAATTGGTACTCCACCATCATTCAGTGTTACTTTCCATAAACCAAATCCATTGTCATTATAACCTGAATAAATACTTTTATTCAGGTAATTCAATGCATCTTCAGTAGTATTTACGTTTCGGTTTCCAATAAAATCGAGCCATCCTTTTGAATTCAGGAGCTGGATGATAAATGGCGCATCCTCATCTGAGAATTTTCTGAGTGAAATCCTTTCCGTTTGAACAATGAGGGTATCTGGCATAAATTTGAAGAAAATCTACTCAAAGAAAAGCATTTGAAAATTAAGATGCCGGAATTAAACATAAAATTATGCGATAATCTTCATAATCGCGTCGGCAAGAACATCGGCTGCAGCCGGATGCTTCCTAAACCAAAGCTCCGGTTCAATTAACTCGAGCTCTGAAAGGCAAAGGTCGCCGGTATTCGACCATATTAAATCAACCCTTGCGTATGAAGGAGTAACAGGACAATAACTCACAATTTTCTCCGCAAATTCAATCATGCCCTTATCCGGATTAAATTCATGAAGCGTACCACCAAAGTCATCCTGAACCCGGAAGTCCCCGGCTTTTGCTTTCTTTAATACTGCATGCGTGAATTTTCCACCCATCAGCATTAATGCTACTTCGCCTTTTTCTGTAATCTGGTGTTGATATTCCTGTACTAGCATTGATTCATTTGCAATGAGTTCCTTAAAAATCGATTCCAATTCCACAGCATTAGATTTATCAAAAAGATATGTATGCCGCGCAGCACCACTTATTGCCGGTTTTAAAATATACTTATTCCAGTTTTCGTTTTTAATGAGTTCCTGCAAAGTGGTTTCACTCCCGGGTTCTACAAAAATAGTCGGAGGTATTTTTATTCCTTTGATTTCCAAATCAGCCAGATAATGTTTATCGATATTCCATCGTATCAGCGGCAAAGGATTAATAAAAGTTGTTTGCTTAGAAGCTTTAGTCATCCATGCATCAAATTCCTCAAACCGGTCGAAATAGTCCCATGTAGTACGAAACATAGCGAATCGTGTTGATGCCCAGTCGAAGTCGGGATTATCCCAGTTAGTTCTGGTAACATTCAAACCTTTTTTACTCAATGCGTCCGCAACAAAACGATCCTCTGTGATGATATTGTTATTGTACCAATCATCTTCTTTCGTTTGAAGATATCTTTTATCGGTAAGCAGTGTGATGTCGAACAAGCTAGTGAAATTTAAATCTGAATAATGGAAATTAATCTCAAAAAATAATGTTACCAGTGAAAATTACTTTTTGAGTACTTTTCTGGATAATGTCCTGTCAATAGATGTTAATGTTAAGGTATAAATACCCGGAGCTAAATTGGCAATATCTAATTGAAAGTTTCCCACTACTTCGTTCTTTTGAAATGAGAAACTCTGCACTGTTTGACCCAAAGCATTGGTAACAATTCCAAAATATACTCCGGAAATATTATTGTCAATTTGAATCGTAACTTTATCATTTACAGGATTAGGATACACCAACAACTGATTTACGTCTCCCTCATTTTCGGAAACATTAAGTGGTGCTGCAGTCTTCCACAATTCAAAATTTTGTGCATTCGCCGCATTAAAAAAATACAATTCATTCAATGTTGGGAAAGAGTGCATGTAAGATGGTTCCAAAAATGATTGCAGTAATGCAGTGCCGGCATTGGTTCCGTCACTTGTCCATAATTCTTCATTAGTACCAGTAGTGCTGAATATGATGTAATATCTGTTATCAGTAGTGTCCTGTTAAATTAGACTCAATTTCAATTGATTATAATCTTGTTCTTTTGTTTCTTGATTTACAGATTCTGCAAATAACTGATTTAAAGGTGTTTTGTCTAATAATGAAACACTTAAAATTTGTAGGATTTCATATGTGCTTCGATCATTAGCAATTCTGTTTCGGATTATCGCAACCAGAGTGTATGTGATAATTGCAATGTAAACTTGTGTCTTCACTGCATTTTCTGATTGTCCCCAAAAGGATTTTATTTTTAGATGTTGTTTTATCCATTTGAAGAACAATTCTACCTTCCAGCGATTTTTATATAGAGCAGCAATAGTTGTTGCTTTCAATTTGAAGTTGTTGGTTAAGAACACAAGCGTTCTGTTTTGCTCGGAATCATGATATTTTATTCTGCGAAGTTTCTTCGGATAATCTCTAGCAGGATAAAAGCTTGATAGCTTAACAATCTGATCACACTTAACTCCTAATTTTTTATCCACTTCCATGGAAGCTATCCGAATTAAATTTGAGTTGCTTTTTGTACGAGTTACAAAAAAGGAACCACAGGAATCTAAGACGAACAAACGCTTAAAATTTAGGTATGCTCGATCCATTATGTAATACGCACCTCTTTCATAGGTTATATGGTCCATACCATGAACTTCATGGACATCACCTGGTGTAATGAGTATAAATGAAGGTATAGATGTTTTGATATCATAAAGTGTGTGAATTTTAACAGCTCCTTTATTTTGTCGAAATGCAGCCCACCAAAATACGGATAAACAGAGATCAATTACTGTAGCATCCAGTGCATAAATGTTACTCTTAATGCCCAGATTGAAATCACTATCTTTAAGGGATTCGGATCTTGCAATATTTATAACTTCATATGCAAAATCTTCGAATATTCTATAATCTCGCTTCTCATTTGCATTGGCCAAATTTGATCTGGAAACATTCTTCCCAAACCCTAGATGATAATACTTGGAAGAATGTGCTTCAATACAAACAAGAAGATCTCGTAAGCTATCACGATTGCTTATTTGACCAAACATCATACTCAAGAGTTGATTCCAACATTTAAAGTGACGCAGATATTTATTGCCCGAATAACGAGCAACACATTTGTCAAATATCCGTGAAGGAAGATGATCTGCAATTTGAGCGAAAACATATTTACCTGCATTCATAACTTTTTAGTGAAAAGTTATGAATAAAATTCAAATCGTCACCGCCTTAAAACACAATCAATATACTGTAAATCAATAATTTCAAAGAACAATTAAAATATTTAACAGGACACTACTGATCTGTTATTATAAAAAAACATTTCATCAATATTATCCAATGTTCCCAAATTCTTAATTAAAGTAGTTCCAGCAATTGATCCGTTGGATTTCCACAATTCGAGATTGCCTGATGCAGATAATTCATAAAAGAAGGCTTCCGGGAATCCTGTAAAATGATGAAAATAATATGAACTATTGAATGAATGGAGGTTAATTGTGCCATTCATTGTACCATCAGTTACCCATAAATGATAGTTACTGGCAGATGCAGCTAAAATAAAGTAAAACTTATTATCAGTAATTGTAGAAGTAATGATGTTTCCATAATTACCAAGCTGCTTAACAATTGAAGTTCCGCTTGGCGTACCATTTGTTTTCCATAATTGCATAACACCGGTATTGTCCTTTTTAAAAAACCACGTATCAATGCTGCTTCCCGTGTTCACCACATTGTAGAGTGTATATCCGTTTGTAAGGAATACGGTTCCGGCCGCAGTACCATCGCTGACATACAAGGATGTTCCGGAAGGTGAAGTAGGTGTGTAATAATAAATATTCCCAACTTCAACCATTTGTTCAATAAATAATTGAGAGCCAAAATTACCAATCAGAGGTGTTGTGCCGGTTGCGAGTTCAAGCTTTCTCAAATTTACAATGCCCTGAGCAGTTCGTTCAAAAAAATAGAGATCATTGCTTGCCTGATAAAAATGAAAATTAAATATTTCAGGGGATATCCCTTCTAAATTAGTACCTGCATTAGTTCCATCAGAAACATACAAGAATGTAGACCCGGTTGCTTCTTTTATTGTAAAGTAACATACAGTATCTCTGACGGCCAAATTATTACAAATAGTACTAGTTCCGAGTGTTTCCACCAAAGTAGTGCCTGCTACGGTACCATCCGACTTCCACAGTGAAACAATATCGCTTGAATTTCCCTGCAGGAAAAACATTTGATTACTTGTTGGCAATTTGAACGGTTTCAGAACAAAATCAAAATTCAAAATAAAAATGGTGCCTGCTACAGTGCCATCGCTGGCCCATAATTTTCCACTTCCGCTATTTCCATAGGAGATGTATGTCATTTTTCCATTTGCTTCCGGCCAGACAGCACTTTTGTTGTAAGTGCCGAATGAAATAATCATGGTAGTTCCGGCTACAGTGCCATTGGTTTTCCACAATTGCATTTGTCCGGCTGCACTATATTCGATGAAAAACAAATCTGAACTTCCCGGAATTGAATGAAATTTGCCGGGGTTTTCAAATGTCGCGAGAAAAGATGTTCCAAAAGCAGTTCCGTCGCTGACCCAAAGTTGTTCAGTAGTACCGGTTGTCCCAAGAACATAATAGTTTTTAGTCCCAAAACTAAAAACGGTGTCGGGTTGATCAAAACTTCCCAGGTTTTCAACCAGTGTAACCTGAGCATGGGCTGGTTTCAGACAAATAAATAAAGTGACAATAACAAGTGCTATACTACAAATGGCATGTTTCATCTGGAAGAGGATTTTAAACCTTTCAAATATACAAAATTTCCAAAACCTGCTCCAAATAATAAACGTTCGTCAGGTCTGACTTAATATTTGCCAGCAGGAATTTAGCCGATATGCAGGTTACTTCACAAAACAAATGAGTTGATAGACGGAGATACTGGATCGGGAGTTTATCAAACCCAGATTAAATGGAGTTAATACTTTACAAGTCGGAAACTTTCCCTTGCATCTATACAATGGAGTAAATATAAACCTGCAGATAAATCTGATCCATCAATTAAATTTAGTCCACTATTCAATTCAAAAGTTCTGACTAATGTGCCTGTTGCACTGTACAACTTTGCAGTAACAGATTTTGTAACACTAATCTGAAATGAATCATCAAACGGATTTGAAAGAATACTTATCTCATTCAGGTTTGTTACTTCATCAATAGTAGTCGGGTTTAATACGGGCTTAATCATTAAAAGTCCAATATCTTCATTAATTGCAGAACTTAATACAATGGTTCCTGTTAAGAAAATATTGCCAGTATTAGTCACTAGAAAAGAATTGGAAAATTCATCTGTCGCGCCTGTTACAAAATTCTTAGTATAATATCCGGTACCATTAAAAGTTAAATCCAGTACTCCCGATGAATCGATGCGTGTAATCAAATAATCAAATCCATTGGAACCAATTTCAGCAGCTCCTGAAACCAATATTTTATTATCTTCTACCACTTTAAGTTCTGTTGCTTCAGCATTTCCAAAACCTATCGAAACATTTACTTTGCCGTTAGTACCAAACGATGGGTCAGGCAATCCACTACTTAAATATCTTGCAACTCCAATGCTGGTATTCGAAGATTGCACAGTAGCAACAATAATAATTCGTTCCTGATCATCCAGATCAAGTCCGTAAACATATGAATTGCTTCCAAAATTAACAGTTGTATATCCGGTTCCATTAAAACTATTATCAAGAGTTCCGGTTGAATCAATTTTCATAATCATGGAATTACCTGCGGCAGCGCCACCAAAGACTATTTTATTATCAGAAAGAACTCTAACACCTGTTCCAAATTCGGCTAAGCCGGTTGGATTGTACAACTTCTTCCCATCGAAATCAAAGGATGTATCCAGTTGGCCATTATCTTTAACCTTAACCACAAAAAAATCATTATCCAGTGGAGTGCCTCCGGTTCTGGTTACACCGGTTATGTATATATTCCCCTGGCTGTCGAAATCAAAATCACTACCCATATCCGGTTGTGTACCACCTCCGGTAAGATCAACGAAAAGTACACCGTTGCCATTGAATGTATTGTCTAATACTCCATTGGTGTCGAGTCGGCAGATCATGAGATCCTGACTAGTACCTGCTGTAGACCTGCCAGTATTTAAAATTACGATTCGTCCGTTAGCATCAATCTTCAACGTAGGAGCCTGTCCACCGATCGACCCTTGATTTCCCATACTGATAAAAGCTTTACCATCTCCGCTAAATGTTGAATCGAACGAATAATCCTGATAAATTCGGGAGACACATAATTCAAATGAACCCGTACCTTGATTCTTGCTGAGACCAACAAAAACTAATTTTTGATCCTGTTGGATATCACATCCAAACCCCCTGTCAATGTTGTTGAAAAAATTGGAAATCGCCAAACCGTTTCCGTTAAACACAGAATCAGCAATGTAGGTTTGAGCATTTGAAATCCTAAAAGTCAGGAGCGAAAGAGATAAAATTAAAAGAATAATTTTTAGATTAACTGGATTTTTCATTGGGCTTTTCTATTTAGTTTCAAAAGTAAAAGATTAACCACACAAAATTAATACTGGCCCAGGTAAAACAAGTAGAATTATATCTACTAAATATACTTATAAGGCAACCGTAAAAATTAAACTTAAAATTTAACTAAGTTTAAACCTGTATCGTCTTCCACTTTCCCTTCTTGAAGAAATACCAGGCAATAAGAGCAATAGCCGTTTCAGCGACAGGAATAGCAATAAAAGTTCCGGTTGCCTTCATATCGAAAACTATTGCTAGGGTGTATGCCAAAGGAATTTGGAATAACCAAAAGCCCACAAAATTTATCATGGTTGGTGTTTTAGTATCTCCTGCACCATTCAGAGCCTGAGTCATCACCATGCCAATACCATAAAAAATAAATCCGGCACCAATAATGTTTAATGCTTCAACACCATAAGCATGAACTCCCGGTTCCGTAGTGAAAACAGAAATTATTGGGCCTGCGGCAAAAAGGAATAACAGCATAACAAAAAACATAAAAATTACATTGTATTTCATGGTGATCATCACACTTTGTTCAGCGCGTTTTATTTCTTTGGCTCCGAGATTTTGACCAACCAATGTAGCAGCCGCATTACTCAATCCCCAAGCAGGAAGAATAAAGAAAACAAGATTCCGCATAGCAAGTTGATAGCCGGCTGAAGCAGTAGTACCACCGGTTTCAGCTACAATCTTCGACAAAACAATCCAACTACCACTGGCAATTAAAAACTGAAAAGTAGCAGGCCAGGCAATCGTTATAAGAGACTTAATGACAACCCAATCAATTTTGAAATGACTCTTCAGCAATGTGAGCGAACCTTTACTTCCCGAAAGCTGGTACAATTGATACATAACTCCGGTGCTGCGAGCAATTACTGTTGCAATTGCGGCGCCTTCCAAACCATAAAAATGAATTAAAATAGGATCGAGAATTATATTGACGATACTTGCCAGCCACAAACTCTTCATAGCGATGGCAGCATTTCCTGCTCCTCTGAAAATTCCATTGATAAGAAAAATGAGAATAATAGAAACAGAACCACCAAACATGATTCGGGTAAATCCGGCACCTTCTTTTATTACCTCATCACTTGCGCCCATCAATGATAGAATTTCTTCAGCGAAAACAACACCTGCAATACTTATGGCAATTGTTGCAACCAGAGAAACAATGATTGCCTGAGCACCTGCATGCGATGCTGCTTCCGGATTTTTCTCGCCGATTCTGCGTGCTACAATAGCAGTTGCACCGGTACTTAAACCAATAGCAAGAGAATAAACTAATGTAATCACCGATTCTGTTAAGCCAACAGTAGCAATAGCATTTTCACCAAGCTTACTAACAAAAAACATATCGACCACAGCAAATACACTCTCCATACTCAATTCGAGTATCATTGGGATTGCGAGTAAAACAACCGCCTTTGGAATACTTCCTTTGGTATAATCTACCTCCTTGCCATCAAGGGATTGACGCAAAACTGACCAAAATCTGGTAAGTGAAGATTTAAGAGACATGAACTTTCCGGTAAGAGGGGCAAAACTAAGAAAAGTAGCTGAAAAAATGTCTTAAAATATAAATTTACGATTAATTAACTTCTGCGATCCTTTTTATATCGTTTCCCATACTTTATTTTCTTCAAATCTTCCCGGGTAACTTTAATATTTACTTTCTTATTCTTATCTTTCTTTTCATGATGTGATTTCCCCTTGGCAACATGCTTTGGTCTTTTCACTTCAATGATCTTCATATTAATAACCGGTATTTCTGATTGAATAAGCACATCAGAAATTTCAATTTCAGCAGGCATTTTTTTCATGGATATTTTACGACCCATCAATTGTTCCACATTTACCTGATTGCTTTTATCGAATTCTGAAATAAAAGTAATAGCAATGCCTTTTTTACCGGCACGACCCGTTCTTCCGATACGATGCATATAATTTTCAGCAACAGGAGGAACATCTATATTAATCACATGAGAAACTTCAGCAACATCCATACCTCGTGCCATGATATCGGTTGCAATAAGAATGCGACATTTGCCGGATGAAAAATCCTCTACCGTTCTAAACCTGGTATTCTGATTTTTATTTCCATGAATGATCGAAAGATTATCCGGGAATAAAGGTTCCAGTCTTTCGAATATTTCATCTGCAATAGCCTTTCCGGAAGCAAACACAAGTACTTTCGACATCTTCTCATCTGTAGTCAACAGATGTTGCAGAAAATTCATCTTAGTATTAAAATTAGGAACCTTATATCCAATTTGAGTAATATTTGAAAGTGGGGTTCCTGTTGGTGCAGCTTCAATTTTTAATGGAGATCTGAAATTTCGGAAAATAAATGCTTCAACTTCATCAACCAAAGTAGCTGTAAACATCAGACTTTGTCTTTTAACCGGAAGCAGATCAATAATATTTTGAAGTTGCGTTCGAAAACCAAGATTCAACATCTCATCAACTTCATCAATTACAATTTTTTTAATGGCACTACTTTTTATGGTTCCATTTAATATTAAATCATTCAAACGACCGGGAGTAGCTACTACTAAATCGACGCCCTCATTAATCGCTGCCATTTGCGACTTAATATTTGCGCCACCATATGCACCTGTAACTTTAAAATTCATGTAAGTAATCAATTTCTCAACTTCACTTACAACCTGGGCTACCAATTCCCTTGTAGGAACAATTACCAACATTTCAGGATATCTCTTGCCTGTAAATTGCCACTGACGAATCAGTGGTAACAGATAGGCGAACGTTTTACCGGTTCCTGTTTGAGCAATTCCAAGCACATCACTTCCGGCCATAATTGGCGAAAAAGCCTTCTGTTGAATCGTAGTTGGATGGACCAGTTCGAGCTCATCAAGAGCCTTAAGAAGGGGCTTTGTTAAATTTAAATCACTGAATGTCATACTGTTGGCACTATTCATAGCTTACAAAAGTACGCTTTTAAAGACTCATTTTCCCGGAATAATGAAAGAAGCCTTTAAGAGACGCGAGGTTGGGGCTTCCTGAAAAAAGAAAGCCAAAGCATGGTAGCATTAAATGCAAAGAGATATAAAGTCCATGCTACATGCAACCAATCGTGATTGAAGGAAATTAACAGTGTGAGTGACCAGGATGTAAATCCAAAAATCCAGGAATTCGTTTTTTCAGATTCCGGATCGTTCCATGCTTTCTTGAAAGTTGGAATTGCGAGAATGAAATCTGCAGTGATGGCAAACAGAGTTGTTGCAACTACATTTTCTGTTGCAAGATAAAAAACCATACATACCGTCCCTGCAATTAAAAATTTCCAGTCGCTTTTTACCAATGAATAATTTTTAAGAATCAATCCTATCAAAGCAATAGATGCGCATCCAATGACTGAAATCAGCAGTCCCGTTAAACTATTTTGCCAACCTTTCTCTAAATACAGAGAAACAAAGCCCGCACCCATAAGCAATGCCCAACCCGACCAAGAAAGAACGCTTGGTGTTACATTTCTTCTGAACACAGCAATAATGTAAGTTAATTGAGCAATTCCAATTAAAATTCCGGCTATTAAAGTAACGATCTGATTAATGGTCAATTTAAAACAGATTGATTAATGAAATAAATTGTTCAAAGTTACACAAAGCATATCAGTCGGCCAATAAAATATATATAATACTAAAAGGGGTCTTCCAAAAAACTGGAAGACCCACGGAAAAGTGCACCAAAATCAGAAAACAAATTCAGGTAAAAAATGAAATCACACACTTTCATAAACCTGAAATTATTTCAACTGCAAAAGGGAATCAGAAAAACACTTCTGATTCCCTTTAATTTTAATTTTAATAATTAATGTACAGATATTCTAGAAGAGTAACGACCATTTGTTGAAATCACATCCAGGAAATAAATTCCAGCGGCTTCCTGTTCCAGATTTAATTCAATCGTGTTTCCGGATTTCCATTGTACTTTAACTTCTCTTCCGGTTGCATCAATCACTCTCACATGCTCAATCAAATCTTCTGGATTTGACAGTTTAACGCTAAAGATTCCATTATTCGGATTAGGATAAACCTGCATCGCATTTTCTACAGAAGAAAATTCTATAGCTGATGGGATATCCATGATTCTGTTTCCATCTACCGAATAATCAATACAATTAGTGATGACTGTTCCTGTTTGGATTTCTTTTTTATGAGCAGTAACAGTCCATACATCATTTTTAGGATCCAATGTAACTGCTATGGTGCTTTTGCCGCTGCTGCTTGTCATTACAGGAGCTTTGAAGCAGCAACTAGTTGCCAGTGGGTTTAAGTCATTAACTTTAGAAATAAAGATATCTTCATCAGTGCTGCTAATACCATATTTACCTGTTATAGCAACATGATTCGCACCCAAAGGGCTAACGTTATAAAATGCATTCGAATTCGCATTAGTTAAAGCGATTTGCCACATGTTAGTAAGGTGATCGAGTTGACCGGGGTTAATTCTGACTTTAATGGCAAGACCTTTGGTTGGAGTAGTAGTAGGAGTTGTGGTTTGATAGTCACCCACAATTACCATATTTCCATCTGTAGTAACTTGACCCTTGTATGCTTGCTCAATGGATGTAGAGTTAACAGCAAACGTTCTGCTTGGGCCGGTAGGAGCCAATGTGGTTTTGTTGACTTCCAGAAGATAGATGTCCTGATTAGTTGTTGTACCCCAGGTTGATGTTCTGCCAATCAGGTATACATTGTTGCCAATTTCCTCCAGGCCAAAGGCATAGTCATTGCCATTGCCATTACTACGGAAGGGAGTGGCTCCGGGGGCAGGTGTAAGATTATCCTGAATCTTGAAACAGAAAATATCTTCATTTCCGGCAGCGATGTAACGTGCTGTAACTATGTATTCAAATACACCGGACACCTTTTTAATTCCGGTACCCATTTCATTTGCTCCTGCTCCAAAAACTTTGTAGGTATTTAATGTTACCAATGAACCCAATGAAGCAGCCGTTGTGTTTATTTTTAGTGCAAACACATCATCATTCGTTACAGAAACATGATTTGTTTGCCCTACAATAATTAGAGTTACAGCACCTGTTGGCGACGATGCGAGGACACCTTCAATACCAGCTTCATTTCTTGTTCCTCCATATCTGTTTGCCCAATCAAGAGTATATGTTGTTGAATTAATTCTTGCAACAAATACATCCTTATCTCCTGTTGTGTTATTGCGTGATTCTCCGATCACAAAATATGCATCCGAACCAATTACTATTGAATAGGCCACATCAGTAAATAAAGTTGCTGTTGAATTATCACCAATACGCTTTCTACTTCCTGGAACAATATTATAATTCGCATCGAATTTTGCAAAATACAGATCTCTGTCGGTGGAAGATTCATTCATACTACCAACCACTACAAATCCGCCATCTGCAGTTTGCTCAATGGCGGCTCCTGTATCCAAAAATCCAACACGCTGAATATATTTACAGAACTGGTTAACGAGACAGTTAGGATTAACGGTTATTAATTGGGAAGCGGTACCGATACAACCTGAGGGATTTGTTACCGTAACACTGTAGGTAGTATTAGTGGTTGGATAAACAGTTGTACTTGAAGAAATGGATCCATCAGACCAAAGATATTGGCACCCAATGCATCCACCCATTAAACCTAAATTAACAGGATCGCCCGGACATGGGTTGGGTGGTCCGAATAAAATTGAAACAGCTGGAGCTGCAGGTACATCAACCAGAGAGTTATCATTTAATGTCAAATTGCATGCGGCAATATTCATACTAATACTATAGTTACGATCAACATTCGTAGAAACTGTAGGATTTGGAATATTTGCATTACTCAAACCTGCTGAAGGAGTCCATGTATAAGAAGCGATATCGGAAGGAAGCCAACAATTGGGTTGGATAACTGTTGGAGCATTGCAGTTCATGGTATAATTAGGAACATTCAAACCAACCGGAAAAATTCGAATATTGTCGAGGTAAATCCAGCCACTAATTGGGTTAATGTTTTGCGTGTAAATTAGCAAATCGGTAAAATTTGCATTAGCGGTAAAACAAAAGGTTGCTTCGACCCAATTTGTACTGGAAATATTTGTTATTGTCACTATATTTTGTCCTGCAGGTATTAATATGCCACCTGAAGGCAAACCGGATCCTGCTATATTAAAAAGATGGAAATTCAAAAAATCTACATTATTTGCCGTTTCCAATCCTCTCTGATACCAGAATTTAAGAACATACTGGTTTCCTGATGTAATTGCAACAGGTGTCATTATGGCTTCGCTTAAATTATTCATACACCAAAATTTAGCATAAGTTGTTGGATCGGGTGTGGCGATTGCATTAGAAGCTTCTGGTGTCCCCCACGCTTCCGACCAACCTGCAACCAGACCTTGACCAAACTCATCGTTTCCTGCTAAATTAGTACAATCAAGACTACCATTGGTAATCAAGTTCGAACATTGTTGACTAAATCCCTTATTGACTGTCGCAAGAAGGAACATCATTATTCCTAAGGCATATTTCCATTTCATGATTCAAAGATTTTAATTTTTACCTACTCTGTCCGCTTTTCGGCTTCCGCGTGCTTTTAGCAATTCAAATGTTTGAATTGTTACTTGGAATGGCTACTTAGAATTCACCATCGGTACGTTTCAGTTTATAAGTGTGCTGAAAATGGGGAAAAGTGTGTAGCCTGATTTTAAATAGCTGTCCAACTTAATGCTTTATATCACAAACATTTTTATCCAAGAATAAATTCGGAACAATTGAACAGAAATTGTGGAATTAAATAGTTTTCAACAACCTTACATTTTTAACTACAGGAAAACCCTGAGACAAAATGTCATAAAATTCAGAAAAAAGATGTCATTAAAAAATGTAACCAACTTACTGACAAGAAATTGATGCAATTACTAAACCATTGTTAATAACCCAAGATCTTCATTTTTCGGATTAACCAATGAAACAAAATTCCCCACTTCATTTTTTTCTGATATACATTTGAATTACAATTTACCCTATTCACAATTTAAAGTCTCCCCCCTGGCTTTACTTTTCGTGAAGGATAAGCCGGTTATTCAATTTATTGTAGTTGCACTTTTTTTAAAAAATGAATGCTCATCTTAAAACTGAAATAAAATGAAAACAAAAAAAAGAATGCCCTCTCCTAACAGCGTTATGAGTGGATTGCGAAAATCATTTTTGGGAATAATGACCTTACTCCTTTTCTCAAACACACAGGTAAATGCACAATGTTCAACTTTGCCAGGAACTGTAACATTACCTCTTGGAACCGTCAACTGGAATGTTGGAACATCCAGAGTGAAAAGTGTAATTGTTCCAAACGGATGTACGCTGAATATTACAGCACCGCAAAACATGTCGCCGGGAATAACAATAACCATTAACATAGGTGGCACAGTAAATCTAAATTCGGGCGGTGTATTACAAGCCTGCAATGTATCATGGGGTGGAATCATAGTCAATGGAAATGCTGCTGCTGCACAGGCAGGAACCAATCAGGGAAGGATTAATATTAATGGCACAGGCACTATTAAACATGCTAACCTTGCTGTAGATGTTGATGGTGGAGGTGTAATAATCACCAACGGTGGATTTTTTATTGACAACAAAGAAGCTGTTTCTATGGATCCTTATAGTATTGCTACACCGCCAAGTGTGACAAATAATGCTTCGAAGTTTTATAATACTAAGTTCGAATGGACAGTTATGTTTCCCGGAACATCAACATTTACCCGCCATGTGAATTTAAAGCAGGTTTATAACATACATTTTGGTGGTTGTATTTTTGATAATACATTTACCGGAAATCAGAATCCTTCTATCAGAGGAATTGGAATAGAAAGTATGGAAGCTTCCATATTTTGTCATCGCTTAACACCAGCAACTGTTAATGGTTGTAAAGCATATATTGGGCCCCGAACTACTTTTACAAACCTACTCACAGCGATAGATGCAAGGTCCAATGTAACCAATACTCCATCAAGAAGTTCTCGTATATGGCAATGTGATTTCATCAACAATGATCATGATATATTCCTTGATAAAGAACCATCATTTAGAATTGATCAGAATAATTTTACTTATTATGAGCCAAATGCATTGTTTTCTCCAGGACAGACAACCTTCATTGAAATTAACCAGTTACAAACCGGTGTTTACCCTTCAACAGGCATCAGTTATAACATTTATAACAATACTTTCAATACTTTTAATTCAATTATGACCGAATTTATGCGTGTAAATAATACCCATAGCGGATTAAGAGTATATAAAAATACTTTCACAAACAGTTTACCTGTTAATATTGCAAATATTTTTGGTGTTGTTGCGTTTGGGACAAATACCGGAATGAACCTAACTTGTAATAATTTCTCTGGATTTTATACAACTGTACTCCAGCTTTCGGGAAATTCTCCTGCCTCATTTGGCTCATCAACTTTAGCAGCAGGCAATGTCTTCCCGGGATGTGCAAATGCCATTTCACATATCACCAATTTTGGAACTGCTTCAACTTACTTCTTTGGCACAGGTGCCGGTCAAAATCCTTCAGGCTGTGTATCTGGCACACTCACATTAACTGCATTAACTTTACCAGGGCAACAAAACACCTGTCCGGATGATCTTTGCACAGTTCCGCCAAGATATACTGCAAATGAAACACCACTTCCACTCAACATAGCGGTCTATCCAAATCCAGCATCTCAAAATATTACATTCTCTGCAAACGAAGATGTTGTTTATCGCTCCTTAACTGTTTTTGATGTTTCCGGTAAGATTGTTCTTGAAAAAGCTCCGGATTCGGAACAAACGCTGATCGTAGATATTTCAGCTCTTCAAAAGGGTATTTATTTCTATGAAATAATTACTATTGATGATGAAAGAGTGACCGGTAAATTTATTAAACAATAAGACCTTCAAAATAAAAAGCGCCCTGATTTTGAATCAGGGCGCTTTTATTATACTTTAATTTTAATGTGCCACTACAAACTTTATTCTCTTCAAAGTATCGTTTGTGTTAACTTCAGCAAAATATATTCCTTCATTCAGTTTTGAAACAGCAATTGAAACACTTCCGGAATTGTTTTCGATAATTTCCGGCTTTATAAATCTTCCGGTTATATCATAAATTGCCGTAACTGTTAGTTCTGAATTTTTATCGTGACTAATAGTTACCACATCCGAAGCTGGCGAAGGAAACACATTAGTATTTAATTTTTCCATATCGTCTTCAAATCCTACGCCCAGACAAGCATCTGATAATGTTGTAAATGATGCGATACCTAAAGATGGTGTTGCAGATGTAACAGAAAATGCAGCAGCTGTAGCCTGAAGGGGATTGATTACAGGAATTATGGCTGATGCAGTCATTGGATATGAATTATCTGCACACATATCGAACTGCGTATTGGTTTTAATCATTGCGGCATAACCACTTCTGCTTCCGGCAGTGATTATATCCCCAGCAGCAGTGAGTTGCACATCATAAACTGTTTCGTAGGTATTATTTGAAACAATGATTTTTGACCAGTTCAAATTTCCGGTTGAGCCATCCGCATTCAAAACAATAACATGTGTTTGTCCACCTGAAACATTCTGATTCGCTTCTCCTGTCGCAAGTATACTTCCATCAGGTAAAATCACAAGTGAGTATGCTTGTTCCGCCTGCAACTGACTACCTGAATATTTATTCGACCAAAGTATGTTTCCGTTATTATCCATTTCAAGCAACATCACAGCATATGGGTCGATGTTATTGATGTACCTTCCGCAAAGAACCAAATTGCCATTCTGTCTTTCTTTCATATCATAAACAAAATAACCAAGACCCGGATCAGATAGCCACTTACTCCATATCACATTGAGGTTGGTATCGAGTTTAACCAGTCCGGCAGTTTCAATTGAAGTCCCGTTATCAGCATAGCCGCAAATCAAAATACCGTTTCCGCTAGTGGAGATTATATCGAGTGCACTGAAGCTGGTACCCAGACTAACGAGTTTCTGATCTACCAAATTACCTGAAGCATCAACTTTGATCACACAAACATTATTTATAAAGGTGGACGTATTGCTTGCGGTTCCAACCATATAATAATTTCCGGCAGCATCCTGGCAAACAGATCGACTGTTGAATGAATATCCTGCTGATGAAAAAGATTTGATCCATGAAATATTACCCACAATATCTGATTTGAAAAGAGTGAGCTGTCCGGCGAAGGTAGCTGCATCTATCAGTTCAGCAGCATATGCAAGCTTCCCGTCGATGGTAGGGATCACACCTGATATGCGGTTATATCCTGCAACCGGATAAGTAACAATTTGTTGCACCACTCCTGTTGCAGAAGTTCTGGCAATAAGAAAATGACTGTCAAAGCTAAGTGCTGAAGATCCTCCGGCAAATACGTACCCGGTGGGTGCAGGACTGCATGTATAAAACAAAGAACCAGCAATACCGGCATCATCAAATTGTTTGTAGAAATCAGTTTGTGCCCATGAAGACACGGATAAACTGGTTAGTAAGAGTAGAAGGTAGATGTTTTTCATTTTGTTTTTTTGTCAAAGGTATGGCGGTGGTAAAGCCTGCACAATACCCGTAGGAAGGTAAAACAGTATCCGTACTGGTACGGAATATAACCTGTTAACTACAATGTATTATTTTGTAAATCAATCACTTGACTACATTCTGTTTCCGTAGATGTCTGCGATTTTGTCAATTTAATTGCGAACAATTTAACTCTTTATCGAGTTTGCATCTTGTTATACTGATATTTTGCTCTATATTTATTGCCATCCTTTAAACTACTTGTATGAAAAAACTATTATTCGCTTTACTGGCTTTGCCATTTATAATTTGTGATGCAAAAGCACAATGCACCGAAACACCTGTTACCCGGGTTATGATTATAGGCGATAGTTGGGCGCAATTTTTGGGATCCGATAACACCATTAACACTACATTTCAAAAATGGGGGCATTCCAATTACAAATTTTTCACCAATGCTACCCTTGCACAAAATGGAACGCAGACAACCGACTTTGTTGATCCTGCACGTTTGGCCGAAATTCAAAATCAATTGACTTTAAATCCAGATATTGATCTTGTGCATTTAAGTTTAGGTGGGAATGATGTTTTAGGAAACTGGAATATTAATTACACACCATCACAAACCGATTCACTTCTCGATTCTGTTTATGCACGATTGGTTTATATTATTGATTTTATTAAAACAGCAAAACCGGGAGTGCGTATTTTATGGAGCGGTTATACTTATCCGAATTTTGGAGAAATCATTGGTGAACTTGCACCCTTCCAAAGCACACATCCATTTTATGCTACCTGGCAGGGAATGGGTTTCCCTGATTTCACTCAATTAAATAATATTCTGAACAGCTATTCGGTAACAATGGATACGCTTGCGGCAAATGATCCTCAAGTGGACTTTGTTAGAGCAACCGGACTCATGCAATATGCTTATGGGCAAAACACAGCTTTAAGTGTACCGCCCGGAGGAACTTATGCACCATTGACAGCGCCGTTACCTGATGGTTTTCCAACTTATCCTTCACCAAAAGCGTCGATGAGAAATTATATTATTTTCAGAGATTGCTTTCATCTTACTCCGGAAGGATACAGCGTTTTTCTCGATTATCACACACAAAAATTCTATCATAAAATTTTGATGGATGATCAGTATATTCTTTCTGAAGGTGGAACCAGAGATGGATCGGTATCGGATGCCGGAACTGTTTCATCGCAGCTACAGCTGGGAAATAGTGGTACCGAAGATTTTGCTACGGTGCTTTCATTTAATACAACGGCAATGCCTGATACAGGCATTTCAAAAGCAAGCATTTTTCTTCGTCGTGCATCTCTTAGCGGAGCAAATCCTTCAACAGGAAATTTGCAGGTTCGTATAGTGAATGGTGTATTCAGTGCTTCGGTTGATGTGGAAGCATCTGATTACACTTCACCCGGAGATGCAACCGATACTCCATGCCAGTTCGGGTCAACAACCGATAACGGCCATTGGATTCGTTTAGAACTTCCTGCCTCCCTGTTGCCTTACATTACGAATGATACTTTAACACAATTTATTATTTCAGCATCCGGCGCAACCGGTCTGGTAACCTTTACAGATGCAACTGATCCCGATTTTGCACCTGTTCTGAACTTAACCTACGGTCCAGTTTCTGTAGGTCTGGCAGACAATGCAGCAGTAGATAAATCCGTTACCATGTACCCTAATCCTACTAATGGTATTGTCATGATGGATACTAACGGTCAGCGAATATTGGAAATTTCTGTTTATAACACTACCGGGCAGTTACTAGCTAATCCGGATGTATACTCCAATTCAATTGATCTGTCTTCATTCAGTTCAGGAATTTACATGGTAAAAATTACTACTACCGAAAATGTGATTACAAAAAGAATCATAAAAAAATAATCTGTTAGCAAACATAAAAAGCCCCGACAAAATTTTGTCGGGGCTTTTTATTAAGTTATTTTATTTCCTGATATAGACCTTTGTCTGTTTGCTTTAAACCTTGCTATCTCCGGATTTCTTTTCGAATGGTGTTTGGTATTTCCTTTCTCAACACGCTTTCTCCATAAAATGTAACTTTTGAAACGTAATTGTCTTTTCATTAGTGACCTGACCTCATCTTCTTTTAACCCAAACTGAACCCGGATGGCTTCAAATGGAGTGCGATCTTCCCAGGCCATTTCAATAATACGGTCGATGCTTTCCGGCGTCAATGGTTCTTTAGCTTGTGCAGGTACAACTTCGTCGGGTTCCATGTATGCTGCCGGAGAAGGTAATCCGCTATAATAACAATGGTCGCTGGCAGGGATTGAATCGGTTGCATTCATGGGTTCTGGAATTGAGATACTAAAAACATCTGAGCCCCATTAAAAGTTTTTCCAAAATAAGATTGACCACTGACTCTTTTAAAAAGGCAAAAAAAATCCGGAAGCGCAGACCTCCGGATCACTAAAAAAACACACTGAGTACTAAGATTCTTTAGATTTCTTAAAGCCAAGAAATGCTGCTATGACCATGAGACCGATGCCGCCGTATTGCATCAATTTTCCGGAGGTGCTGCTTCCGGGCATATCGAAAACAAAATGAGCCTTACCAAATGAATCTTTGGTTTGGGTAATATCGGAAGCTGATTCAGGGAAAATAATTTTTTGGGTAGTCTGCACTAACTGACCACCGGCTGATGATTCCGAAATCATCATATAAGTATGATCATTAATTTTTGTTACATCTGGGTCTTTCGAATCGAGATCGATTGAGTACTTGCCGTTAGTTGTCATCTTACACATTCCATAAGCATTAAAAGTAAGTGAGTAACTACGGTTCATGGCATCTTCTTTATATTCGAAATCTGAAAGAAAATATCCCGGCAGTGCGCGTTCCAATTCTCTTTTCAACAATGACTGATTGGTTCCGGTTGTTTTCTTAAACATATCCCATTGTGATGCATTCATTTTAGTTGAATAAGAAACTTTAGCATCGCCACTTTCCTCTAATGTAAAATCAATAGAAACTTTAAAGGGTTTTATTTCCTGTGCGAATGCTGTTGTAAACAAGCAGCAAACGAATACAACTATTTTTATGTATGATTTCATGTTATTCCTTTTTAATTAACTCTATTGATTAACGAATTGAAGATTTTACCTGATTGAGAATATTGTTGTAATGTTCACCACCGGCGCCGGCACCCATAATAACACCTGCAACACCACCACCTGCACGTTTCATAAATGCCTGCCATTGGAAGGAACCATTGCTGCTATAAGTTATGCCATTAAATATTTCATAACCACCTGCACTTCCTGCCGGTTGAAACTGAACTTCTTGTCCTGTAGGATATAATTGTTGTTGTATGATTTGCATCGCCTGATTTGGACTTGCAGCACCCTGAACCTGATATACCTGAATTGATGCAAGGTTATCTGCAGGTTGGAAAGAATGAATCAATTGTGGTAAATATTGCGCGGCAGGATTATTTCTGCGTGACCATTGTGCTGGATAATTAAAACTTACATTTCCTGAATAAGCTGCCATGCCGCCTGAGTTTCCTCCGCCACCGCCTTCATTTCCACCTCCTGTATTTCCGCCTCCAGTATTACCACCGCCGCCGTTGTTTGCGAAACTGGTTTGTACATCATTTGCCAATGCACCATTCTCCCAGCCTGCTGCAATCTTTTCAACTTTCTCACGCAAGAACTGATCATCTTTCAATTCCATTGGAGTAATTTGTTGTGCAATCATATCCCGAATATTAATCAAGCTGTAACGCTCATCACCCATTTGAGCCGCTTGAATAAATTCTTCCAGTTGCTTCATTCCTTTTTGTATTGCTGCCTGAGCATCCTGACGACCACCCATTCCTTCACCACCAATCATTGTTGCTTCAATAGCATAATATTGTCCCTGAAAAACAATTCCAGGATAAGCATGGCCCGGAATTAAAAATATGACAGGATCAAGTCCCGCAGCCATTAATACACTAGCATATAAAATAGATAATTCTATACATAACCCTGTATTACCGGTAACAACCTCGCGAGGCAATCGCAAGCTTTGCACCATAGATTGAAGGTCATCAAATTTAGAAGGCACACCCGATGTTCCACTGTAAACCATCCCGCTAAGGTAAGTTGCCTGATAAACACCCATTAATAAGCGAACGGCTTCTTTTGGATCGTTGGTTACAGCTGCTGTTTCACCTTTCAGAACCTTCTGCTGCATTTGTTGTGTATAATACTTGATAATAGGATCTTCAGGAGTAACATAGCAAGCTATTAACGGATCATTATCAAACATATCCCGATAACTTCTGATCTCTTCGGGATTTACGCAGGTATATAAAAATTCATTTCTGCCTTTCATCTCAAAGCCAAACTCTTCTTCACGATCACCACCTGATGTAGCTAATTTAATTTTTGTTTTTTCTTTCGAAGATGTTGTCTTATTGATAATGTCATCATTAAAAACCGGATAACATGCTACTACTACCGATTGCCCCGGATTGAGTACATTTATTTTTCCAATCTCCGTTTCTTCTATGAATTTAGGTATCTCATACATAGCTCTGATGTTGCGCACAGGACGAGATCCTTTGTTGGTGATCAGCATCTTGAATAAAAAATACCTTCCCGAAAGTGCATCCGGATTTGCATACACCTTGTAACATGCAGGCATTACAACGGGTGTGTTTTCAATTTTAACTTCCAGATCATCGACACTTCCGGAAGTGAATGATGTGAATGCAAACATTCCTGCTCCACAGATAAATAAAATGATTGGTAATAAATATTTTTTCATAATAAAAGGATTTGAAGACTACTTAATTTCATTAAATACTACTAACTGATATCGCTCAAGCTTTTCATGCAATTCTTTTTTCATTTGCTCCTGCTTTTCTTTCTTAGCACCATGTATAAATTTAATGGTCCCTAGAGCAGCATCAAAACAAGATGATACATTTATGATTGGAACTATTGGTCCATTGTTTCTGGCTACGGATGAATTATTCCCACCATCATTGTAGTAATAAGTATTAAATTTATTTACAGCACTTAAGGCGTCGTCAATTTTAGTCTTTAACCGATCTTCTTTAATTTCATACGACTTATCATCAATAGCCATGGTTGTTTCCAATTTATAAAACTCAATCCACCCATCAAATTCGGCACGTGCACTGTTATACAATTTAATTGCATCGGCATAGCGTGGTTCTTCTGCTTTCCAAAATTGCTTTATAAACCTGGCATTATCTTCCGATTCTGTTTTTGCTTTCTTACAAATCGATAGCAACTCATTTAATGACGACTCGGGCTGGGCAATTAATTCAGATGTGAATGCTATAAATAAAAGCATCAAGGTTAGGGTTCTCATATTATTAAAATGAAATTATGACTTTTCTAGAATTAGTTTCCGGATTAACTATTGATAGGTTTTAATACCTGCATCAATCACCAAATTTGGTATAGATACGGTTACGCAGCAATAACCAATTGTGGTGAATAATGACAATAACGAGGTTACTGAATAGCAAAAATTGCAGTATTCTGGACTAAAAACGATAGCTCAAATAAATTTATTATGCTAATATTCAATCATTTATAAAATATTTACATACATTAATCAACTATGCATAACATTCTTATGTATGTTTGCGTTCTACAATTCAAATATTACCATGATCTACTCATCAGAACTTATAAAAGGGACGCTAAAAACCATTGTTTTAAAGCTCTTGTCAGATAACAACCGCATGTATGGTTATGAGATAACCCAAAAGGTAAAAGAACTTACCGGAGATAAAATTCAAATTACAGAAGGTGCCTTGTATCCAACTTTGCATGCTTTGGAATCGGATGGATTGCTTTCTGTTGAAACAGAATTTATCGGTAAACGCGTGCGGAAATATTACAGTCTAAGTACCTCCGGGAAACAAAAATCACAGGAAAAGATTAGTGAATTGGCAGACTTCATGAACACCATGAAATATTTACTGGATATTAAAACAGCCTAGTTGAATAAGTTTCAAATTAGGTACTCTACACATAAGAAAACTCATTGAATAATTTATGTACCGCATAACTGATAAGCAAATTGACTTTATTCTCGACGACATTCGTGCACGTGGAATCGGGATGGAGGAATTGCAGAATGATCTGCTTGATCACATATGCTGTATTATTGAACAGAAGCTCGAAGCAAACGGGGACTTCGAACAATGTTATTCTGAAACAATCCGGAGTTTCTTTAAGAAGGAATTACGTGAAATTGAAACGGAAACAAAACTTCTCCTGAACAATAAAAACTACTACAAGATGAAAAAAATAATGATTGTGAGCGGTATTGTTTCCGCCTTGCTATTAACCATAGGAATTATTCTCAAATTCCTACACTTACCAGGAGCTGCAATTGGCATAGTAACCGGAATAGTCGGGTTCAGTTTGGTATTCCTTCCATTGATGTTTGCATTGAAAGTAAAGGAAAAGAAAAATGTTACTGATAAAATTCTGGCCGGTGTGGGAGCAATAGTAGCAATACTCATTAGCATGAGCGTTATGTTTAAACTTCAACATTGGCCTTTTGCAAATATGATGGCCATAGTGAGTGTGGGGATGCTATTGCTGGTTTATCTGCCTGTTAACCTGATAACAGGTATAAGAAATCCGGAAACAAAAGTAAATACTATTGTAAGCAGCATTTTGATGATTGCCGGTTGCGGACTATTCTTTTCACTTGCCCGATCTCCTCAGGGTTCAGTCAAATATTATAGCATGAATACCGAGTACTTTCTGAGAAACGAACAATTGCTACAGACGCAAATTCAAATAGCAGGGACTAATCCTGTTTCAACACCTGCAAATTCTTTGGGAAGAAAGTTAATTGAGAAGTCGGAGTCAATAAAGCAATTTATCATTGAAAAGGAAACTGGTTATAAATCGATAGATGAAAATTACAAAGCAAATCAAGCCTGGCTTGGAGAAACCTATATTCTGCAAATTTTAGAAGGCAATCAAAATGGAGAGCAACAAGTCACTGAATTGAATGCATTGATTTCGGAATATAATAATGAGCTCGCGAAACTGTCAAAGCGAAGTAATATGGGCATTGATAACGAATTTTCTCAGGACTACTTAAAACAATTAAGAGTAACTGATATGCTGAACAACCTGATTCAAATTGAGCTGAAGGTGTTGAGCAACGAACAACTGGCATCAAGATAAAAGTTAACCGGGATGCTGTAAAAGTGTCCCGGTCTCTCATTTATTACTTTCAATACCTAATGATCCTGGAGTACCTGGTACCAGCTTTGAGAATATAAAGGCCGGAATCCAGATCACTTAAATCGATCACATTTTCAAACGTTTTCAGATTCAAAGTCCTTACCAATGAACCGGTTACATTGTAAATTGCTGCTTCCACCGGAATATTAATATTGATTGTAATTGCAGAAGCTGTTGGATTTGGATAAATGCTCCATTCCAAATCATCATTCAAAGTAGACAAGCCCGAAGTGAATGGTACCTGTTCATGACAGCCATCCAAATCTTTATAGGAAATATTGTTGGGTAAGTCGAAAGGAGTACCCAGGCTCACTGTACTTCCAGAAATAATAACAGGAAACAATTGCCCATTGGTAGTGCCTTGTCCGACATAAAGCTGCTTTCCAAGAAAAACCATTCCGAAAATAGTACTCACATTGCTAAACGATGCAGTAGCAGTATAACTATTTATAATAGCACCTGCAGAATTGATAACCGTGAGTTCCGTAGTATTTCCGATAGCCGGCCCACGGAAAAAATAAATATTTCCGGCAGAATCGACTTCCAGATCGGAAACAGTAAATCGTAAAGTTGTATCCGTAAATATTTTAGTGATGGTACCATTTGAATTTAAACGGGAAATAAACTGATCGATTATCACAGAGCTGGTAGCAACGTGTTGTAAATAAAGGAAATTTCCATAACCGGCAACGTTGTGGTACAAATTAGAATCATTTGCTACTGAAACCCATGAATTGCCGGTATATTTCGCAACTTCATTACTTCCAAGGTGAGTGGCATAAAAAGTGCGGTTCATACTTCCGTTCATAAAGTCACCGGCAAATCCCAATCCATACATCGAACCGAAAGATGAAGGAG
The DNA here is from genome assembly GCA_016788065.1 of Bacteroidia bacterium. Classification (GTDB taxonomy): domain Bacteria; phylum Bacteroidota; class Bacteroidia; order AKYH767-A; family OLB10; genus JADKJB01. The sequence continues at coordinate 28,154 of JAEUTI010000005.1, forward strand.
CAATTACACCGATATCAAGAATAATTGTTCCAACCTTTTGTAATCGGTGCACATCGGCACCCACTACGCCATAAAAAACAGTAGTATCACAATTGATATCTGCCACCGAATCGAGACCACCAAAATTGGTTGAAGTTCCAGCATAAGTGCTAAGGATAATGAAAGTAAGATAAATTGTGCTAAGAATTTTTCTCATTTTTTAAAAGATGATAAGTTTTTTGACTATAGAGTGTTCCTTGACCTTTAAGGATACAAAATATATTCCTTTGCCAAGTTTGCTTATGTCATGAGTGGATGTGTGTGAGCCAGTTGGTTGAAAATCGAAAACAGATTTCAATACCGGTTGCCCGAGAACATTCACAAAAGAAATTTCAGTGCTTGCTTCCAGCTGCAGATAATATGAAATTGTTACAACCCCATTAGCTGGATTTGGTGATAGGGTAAGGTTGTTTGTGAAACTTTCTATATCATTAACTCCGGTTGGGCAAAAGTCAATTACGCCTGGGGCGGTATTTGTAAAAATAATGCGACATCCGCTTCCTGATAATGAAAAATTAAGAACTGAAAGTAAATACCTTTCCCCGGGAAGCACATTTATCGGTGGCTCATACGATGCAATAGTGCCTGGATAACCGGGAGAAGAGAATCCGTTTGTATAGCAACCTGTTGTGCCTGCTGCATTATAATTACATGATGCTACAGTTGCAGATCCGGATTGTATTTGATTGCAAGTGTTGACTAATCCTCCGGGACCGATTTTCCACACAACAAAATCATAATCGGCTCCAAAACCGGATAAATAATTGTTCGGAACAATATCAAACATCAATTCACCTGCATTTGCAATTGTAATTTCATACCATCGCGAAGCGCGCTCGCCGGAACCAACGCAATAACCTGAATCAAAATCACAAATCATTCCATGACTCAGGAAACCGGGATCAGGAATATAAATACTATCCGAGCATAATGGAAAAGCAACCACACAATCACTGCCAGGGATTGGATTGAATGAATTACTCCCACTAACGCCACCATCGATTACTTCAATTTCAAAAGTTCCAGTCGAATTATTGGAGCCATCAACACGAACGTAATAATACAATCCGGCCACCAGATTGTTAGCATTAATTAATGAATAGGGACTAGTTATAGTCAAACATCCAGGGGCGTTGGAATTGCAGGCAACATAGGTTAATGTCTGACCTGAATCACAAACAACAGGGTTAGTGGTTCCCATAAATAAATCCATTTCCGGGTCAATCATTGAACCACTCAATGCGCGGATTTTCACATTACCAGAAGCAGGGGCAATGAAACTGTACCACACAGAATTCATTTCATACTCATAGAAATTGTTGATACATGTCGGAACAGTGGGTTCATCAAATTTTGCGGTGCAATAATTATCGCCCGAAACCGGAACTCCAAATGTCAGAGGCACAGCATTACAAGGCTGATCATTTAAGGCACCAAATGACTGGTAAATAAAAATATTATCTATTGAAGCAGGTGGCTGTGCTCCTTGACTATTATCATTTTGCCATGAAAAAATCAATCGGAATGTTTCATTTGCATACAATGAAACCGGAGAACTGGCAATTTGATAGGTTCCGGAATTATAATTCAATTGTAATAATTCAACTGAATCATTTTGATACACAGACTGACCGGCTATTGGTGTTACACTGGTGGTAGTTTTATAAACTCTTAATGCATCATAATTATTTTGCCCCATACATTTCCAATCGAAATCGATTTGAAAACAGGAAGTAAAAGGAGCTACAAAATCGCAGTAAAAATGAACAACAGAAGGTTGATTAACATTGTAATTGTTTGAAGTGCCGCCATTATCAGAGATGTACATTGACTTAGAACCTCCATTATTTGTTGCCGATCCAATAACCCATTTATTTGTTTGAGTACTATTCACTATGTTGAAAACCGATGTTCCTTCAAAATCTTCTTGAAAGGGAAGAACTTGCTGAGCACGAATACAGGAAGTGACGAATACAAATAAAATAAATAATAATCTTCTTTTCATGATATGAAATTTATAATTTTTATATACAACTATTATCAAAACTCAATATGCCAATTCAAATTTTACTTTTCTCGATTTTATTTTTTCATTAAATAGTAATTCCAGTAACTTTTTAACTTTAACTGACTTAATAGCTGCATAGGCACTATGGTCCAGAATATCAATTTTACCAAGTTCATCTTTGGAGAGTCCTCCTTTCTGCAAAAGCAGACCTACAATGTCAACTTTATTTATTTTATCTTTTTTCCCTGCTCCAATGTACAACGTGCGCCATTCAGTTGCATCAGGTGCAATGAATTTTCCGGGCAATTTCTCTTCTTCCGGTTCTGTTTCAAGAAATGGTGGGAGATGGTCTTCCTTATCAAGTAAAAAAATGGCAGTTCCATTTGCGTTCATGCGGGCGGTGCGACCATTTCTGTGAATCATAATATCTTCCGAAACCGGTAACTGATAGTGAATCACAAATTCAACTTCAGGAATATCGAGTCCGCGTGCTGCCAGATCTGTTGCAATAAGTATTCTGTTGCTTCCATTCCTGAATTGTATCAAAGCTTTTTCACGATCAGGCTGCTCCAATGCTCCATGATAAATTCCATGAGCTACTTTATAAATTTTTAACTGTTCAGAAATTCTGTTGACAGCTTCACGGTGATTGCAAAATATGATAGCTGGATATTTCCCAATTTTAGTAAGTAACAACATCAAAGCTTCCAGCTTATCATCGCCTGGAACCTTAACAAACTTCAACTGCAACTTAGATTTTACATCCGGTTGATCCGATGTTGTGGTAATCGTATGCGGATTAACCACATTTGCAAAAGAAGGAATCTCTTTCATTGCTGTGGCAGATGTAAGAACTTTCTTATGAAGATGCTTACATTGCTTGATTATGTATTCCATCTCTTCCTGAAAACCCAGTTCCAGCGATTTATCAAACTCATCCAAAACTAAAAAGTCTAAGGTCTTTAATTGCAAAAATCCTTTCCGCAAATGATGGGATAAGCGACCCGGAGTACCAACCACCACTGAAGGAACCTGACTCAAACTCTGTTCTTCTATTCGAACAGAATGTCCACCATAACAACAAGTGATTTTAAATCCGGTACTCATTTTCCGGAATACTTCTTCTATTTGAAGAGCCAGCTCCCGGGAAGGAACTACAATTAATAATTGTGTGGTGGTTTTCTGTGCATTGAGAAGAGGTGCTAATGGGAGTAAAAAAGCAAGTGTCTTCCCTGATCCGGTTGGTGCAATCAACATTACTTCATTGTGCTCTGAAACAGCACCTACTGCCGCTTTTTGCATGGAATTCAATTCTGTGATTCCAAATGCAGCAAGGAAAGGGTTCATTTTGTGAATTTTGAGTAAAGATAAGTAATTTCGACTGCAATTAAACTCCTATTTCTATAAGTTTATTATCTGAAATTCAAATAATTAGAATCTATTTCCATTACTTTGCAACTAAATTAATTTTTACATCTCTGACTGTATTATGAAACTACCCCTGATAAGCCTTTCTGTGCTATTGTTGATTGGCTCTGTATCGCTGAAAGCACAAAATTTAATCTCTAATGGAAGCTTTGAAAATTACACTGGTTGTCCGGCATCTTTTAGTCAGATAGATTCAGTTGTTGGTTGGACTGTTCCAACGAGTTATGTTTCAACCGATTTCTTTCACACTTGTGCTCCTTTGTCATCTTTGGTAGGAGTTCCGGTCAATCAGGGAACAGGATATCAATTTCCTCACAGTGGTGATGGGTATTCAGGTCTTTTCATTTACGCTCCGGGACCGGATATAAGAGAATATATTTCGACAGAATTGATAACACCATTGGTTGCCAACCAATGCTATCAATTTGAAATGTATATTAATGTTCTGAACGGTGTAAAATATACCAGTGATGATATTCAGGTTTTATTCAGTGATACATTAATTTCAGGATTACAGGGTTTTGGTGTGTTAAACTATACACCACAAATTGAAAATACTCCCGGAAATTTTCCTGACACCCTTAACTGGACATTGGTACAAATGAATTATACTGCCACTGGCGGTGAGAAATTTATTGTTATCGGAAACTTTAAGAACGATGCTAATACCACCATTGTTTCATTCTCGCCAAATGCACTTGCTGCAACTTATACTTACATTGATGATGTATCACTGACACTATGCACCGGTATCGAATCGTTGGTTGATGAAAATAATTTTTTAATTTACTACAATCAAAATGCACAGCACATTCAAATTGAAAACAGCACCGGTAAAACTGCCCGGTTCGAACTTTATAATATGCTTTCAGGCAAAGTCATCCAAACTTTACTAAATGAAAATGCAGAAATAAATACTTCCGGCATTGCCAATGGAGTGTATGCTTACCGAATAAGTATTCACGATGAAATAGTTACTACCGGAAAACTGCTTTTACAATAAAGATTTAGTTGTTGATCATTGGCCGAAGTCTTTCATCTTTAGATCTTAAATCTAATCCTCCTTCGTAAACAGACTTCAGATTGACCAAATAAAATGACCAACCGGAAGAACATCCCAATCTGATAAATTGCTTTGACTTATCATCAAGCGGTATTCCACTTTGTTTCAATTCCACGATAGTATGGTCATGTTCCCGACTAAAGGTTACATCTACCAAACAGCTTCCTGCAAAAGTAAATTGCAAATGATCTAAACCATTTGCTTTGGTGATTTCTCCCTTTTCCGTTTCTTCATATAAAAACCAATTCCACAGATAAGTCGTTTTAGGCGAAACCGATATATCTAATCCCAATTCCTGATTTTTTTCATCAAAAAACCGGGCTTTCTTCAAAAACCATTTCTCTAATTCATTGGAGGAAGTCCATGCATTATACATATCATTTAAGGGCGCTTTTATTGCTATTCTTTTGGTGAACTGTGTCCAGTCAAAATCTTTCATCGGTTTGGAGTTAAAATGATTTAAAATACATCCAAGCTATTTAAATATTTGTTTATTAATTGTTTACGATAAAATGCCGTGATATTATGCTGTTAACAGGAAATAGTCGATTTGCTGCTGAATTCTCAATATTTCCAACCAAATACTAGAAACAGGATTCGAAGCTAAGAAATTGAAAGCAGATTTGCCCTACAAATCTTAAAAACAAATCAAATGAAAACAACGATGAAGTATCTGCTTTTGGCTTCCATATTAATTGGAGCGAATTTCGAATCAAAAGCACAATGGAGCATTACAGGAAATGCAGGAACAACCAGTGTCAATTTTCTGGGCACAACGGATGCACAACCGATAAGGTTTAAAACACAAAATACCCAGCACATGATTATTGATGCGCTAGGAAGAATTGGCATGGGCGTGAGTACACCGGCTTATAAACTTGATATTACAAATTCCTCCATCGTCCGCACTCTCAATTTCAGTAACACTACTTCTTCTGCATCTACAACATACGCAGGTTACTCTTCATCAACCAATGCAGGAACCGGTGATGCTGTGGGCATGTATGGAATTGGAAAAGGTACTGGGGGAGTCAATTATGGTGTATATGGATCTGCTTCTGATGGCTCGACTAACTATGGAGTTTATGGTAAAATTACAACTTCCACAACTACACCTGTAGGTATTGGAACCTATGGCATTTCAACAGGTACCGGGACAACTAACTATGGAATGCTTGCAAATGCAGGAGGTGCTGCAACAACAAACTATGGTATATATGCTACAGCTACAGGAGGCACAACCAACTGGGCAGGATACTTTGTACAGAACACTTACTTTGGTGGTGCTATGGGGATAGGCACAAGTACCATTGCCGACAGTAAATTTTCCGTACAGCAATCAGGCACCACACTTGCAACTGCAAAATTTCTCAATACCAGTAAAGGACCTAATACAAGCTGGATTCACTTTGGTACAACCGGAGACTGGTATATTCGTTCAGCATCGAACTCAGGCAAAGTAATTCTTCAGGACCAGAACAGCGCTGCTACAGTTTGCATTGGAGGAGCAACAGCTGCAACCGGATACAAACTTTCTGTAAAAGGTAAAATTATGTGTGAAGAATTAAAAGTTTTACTTAGTGCATCATGGCCTGATTATGTGTTTGCAAAAAATTATGAACTAATGTCCTTGTCAGACCTGGAAACATATATAGAAACTGAGAATCATCTTCCCGGAATTCCATCTGCATCAGAAATGGAAGCTGAAGGTGGAATTGCAGTTGGTGAAATGCAAACTATTCTGGTTAAAAAAATTGAAGAAGCCAATTTATATATCCTGCAATTAAATAAGCGTATTGAAGAACTTGAATCCAAATTGAAATAATCAACTATTCTTTTACATCTTTAATACTATCTACAATGAATAAAAGAATAAAATTTCTGATCAAACGATATTTCGTTTTGATCAGCGGATGTTTCCTTGTTGCTTCTGCTTCAGCACAGCAAACCAGAGAAGCATTTATGGAACTGGAAGCTAAACCAATCGAAGAAAAAGGTTGGATTGATTTCCGGGAATCCAACACACTCAATCCTCAAACGCTATTCGCAGAGCATGGAAATAAATTTGGTCTCACAGCACTTGATGAAATGCGACAATACCGAGTGCATACGGATGAGATTGGCCATACTCACTTCCGATTTCAGCAATACCACAACGGATTAAAAATTATCGGAGCTGAAACCATCCTGCATCATAACGGATTGTATCTGAAAAGTATGAATGGTGACATAGCTGAAAATCTGAATATGAACATTCAACCTCTGATTTCATCAGAAAAAGGATTGCAATTATCAAAAGATGCCATGAATGCGCTGTCATATGTTTGGGAAAATCCTGATGTAGCTGCGAAACTAACTCAGATTTCTAAAGGTGAGAAAAACTTTGAAAAACCTACAGGAGAGCTCGTAATATGCCGTAAAAACTGGGATGCCGAATTTACTGAGGAAAACCTGGTTCTTGCATACTGTTACCGGATGATGGTTCTGCCGGTTGATCAGTCAAAAGATGTTTATGTTGATGCAATTACAGGAGAAATTATTAAACAAATTCCACTTGCAACAAACTGCAATAATAACACCGGCAATACAACCTGGTATGGAAGTAAAAGTTTCAATGCAGGATATTATGGGTGGCCAAACAATGCTTGGCTGCTTGAATCTCATTGTCCGGGAGAAGCCACCATGCGTTCTTTAAGAGGAGACCCATTGTTGATTTATAATTATGGTGATGCCGATGGTTCATGGACGGATGCAAATGGTGTTAACGGATATAATCAGCGTGCAGGAGTTACCACCTATTGGGCAATTCATCAAGCATATGACTACTACCAGGATTTTCACTCTCGTCTCAGTTACGATAATTCCAACGGTCAACTCGATTGCTTTAGTGAAATAACCGGCGGTCTTTGGTTATCGTCTGCTGAAAATGCCAGCTGGAACACAGTAACACATCATATGAGCTTTGGTGCGGGCAACACATCTAGTCCAACCGATGATTGGAATACCTTGGATATAGTAGGTCACGAAATGACTCATGGTGTTCATCAATGGGCAATAGGAAATAACTATTCCGGACAACCCGGTGCTTTAGATGAATCCTTTGCAGATATTTTTGGTGTTTGCATCGAATCATATGCAAAAGGCACAGCATTGCCTGATTGGCTCATGGGTAACGATAGAGCACCTGCAATTAGAAGTATGGCTGATCCGAATTTAAATGGTTGTGCTGATACCTATTTTGGAACGTGGTGGGTAGATCCTTCCAGTTCATTTGATAATGGTGGTGTTCACTTCAATAGTGGGATTCAGAATTTTTGGTTCTACTTGCTGGTCATGGGAGGCTCCGGCACAAATGATCATGGGAATAATTACAGTGTGGGATCTATTGGATTGAATGCTGCAAGAAATATTGCTTATCGAAATATGGAGGTTTACCTGACTACATCTTCAGGATTTGTCGATGCACGTGAGGGTTCATTACGTGCAGCACAGGACTTATTCGGATGGTGCTCAAATGAAATGCTCCAGGTAGGCAAAGCATGGCATGCTGTAGGTGTCTCAACTTACAGCCCTGACTGGAATTATCTGACTCCTTGCGGTAATGTTCCGGCCGGAGCAGTGTATCGGGGCATAGATAAATTGAGAACCTCAACAACATGTACAACAACATTACCATCCGGTTCCAATGCCATATTTTCTTCAGGCTTTGGTGGTATTACCTTGTCACCTGGCTTTACTGCAGCATCAGGATGTGCCTTTACAGCTGCCATCGACTACTGTAATGAAGGAGCATACAACCGTACTGCTAACCCGGAAGAAACAGAACAACAAATAGAAAGAACTCCATTAAAATCCGAGATTGAAATACTTCATGTTTATCCTAACCCTGCATCTGATAAGGTTTATATAACCTTTGAATCGCGTGCTGATCTTTCTGAGCTCCAATTTAGTCTCACCGATGTTTCAGGAAGAAATTTAAAGGCTACTTTAAATGAAGAAAAGTCAACCGGTAATTTAAAGCAAATAGTTGTGGATGTATCCGGGTTACCGGGAGGTCTCTACATGCTTTTTATAAGGAATAAACAGTTTTCAGCAAGTTCCAAAATTGTAATAAATAATCAATAATCACTAAAAATGAGGAGCTCTGATCTATTTCAGAACTCCTCATTTTTGAGTAAAATAAATACTTTTTTATTTTCAAATGTAACTTGTATATTTGATGATATAATCTCATGCCAATGTTAAGGTACACCATTAAATCAATATTTATTCTAAGCTTCTTTGTGCTTTGGCAAAACCGTTGCCTTGGACAATCAGCTAACTGGAATGATACTTTACAAACTATATTAACTGCAAAAATATCTGACAGTATTAAAGTATCTCAAATTGAAGCAAAAACAATCTTTTTGGTTACCAATGCCCGCCCTGAAGCAAAAGATTACTTGAAAGCTATGGAGGGATTACTTGCTAATAGCAAAAACGCTTACTTACTATCCAAACTTTATTATACCAAAGCAATTGTTTGGAACTTTACTGTTTCTAAAAATGAAATTTTTAATTACATTGACTCATGTATTTACTTTGCCGAAAAAGTAGATTACCAACAGTTCAAGGTAAGAGGGGCCAGAATGAAAGGGCAGTACCTGGAAAGGTTTGAAAACTATGCTGAAGCTGAAACAATTCTGCTTAAGGCTTATGAAGAATGTAAAAAATTAAATGTCCCATTTGAAACATATCGTACTTTATTGGCATTAGCAAATCTTTATGAAAGACAGCTTGACAATAACACTTCCTTAAAATATGCATTACTTGCAGCTGAAATTCCTGATAAAAGTAGTTTCTCAAGCACTTTAGGAACTTTGTATTTGCGGATTGCCAGAGGTTTTGCAAGAGTAGGAGATGTTCAAAAAGCAGAACAATACAACGAACTAACAATTAAATATAGTACAGCTTATCAACAGGCAATACTTCCAGAAGTTTATTCATACGTTGGAAATTATTACCAGACTGCATCCAAAAATGAACTTGCGAAGTCCTATTATCTTAAATGTGATTCTGTTATGAAAGCCCAAAATAATTTTTCTGAGGCAGGTTCAGCTTATTCAAATTTAGCAACACTTTATACGATAGATAATAATTTGGATACTGCTCAGATATATTTTGAAAAATGTATCAGTTTTTCAGAAGAAAGAAAATTCAGATATCTGGGAAGGATCTACCTGAATTACTCTACATTTCTCTTAAAGTTAAACCAGGATTCTCTGGCTTTAGTATATGCCGAAAAAGCCCTGGAAACGACAAAATTGAACGGTGATACCGAATCGCTTTCAGAAGCAATCCAAGCGAAAGCAGATGCTCAGATCAAACTCAAAGCATTCTTGTCCGGAATCAACAGTCTGAAAGAGAGTATTATTGTCAAAGATAGTCTATACCAAATTAGCCAACAGGCCACTCTTGCGGATTTGCTGACCAAATACGAAACTGAAAAAAAGGAAACAGAAATATTAAAGCTGAACAGCGATAAAAAAATTCAACAGCTGCAACTTGAAAAACAGAAAGCATTGCTGAATGGAAACATGTTAGCTGCCAGACAAAAACAACAAGAGATTGATTTGTTAAATCAGAAGCAACAAATACAGGAATTGAAGCTGGCTAAACAAAAAGAAGCACTCACACTTAAAGAGCTTGAAGCTGAAACCAACTCCAGAAAACTTCAGATTTCACAACAGGAAAAGCAACTTAAAGAAGCCGAACTCTCTCAACAAATATTCTCGAAAAACTTAATTCTTTGGGGGGCTATAATTGCAATTGCTTTTATTTTTCTGCTATTTAATCAGTACCGCATAAATACACATCGAAAAAATGATAAAGAGAAATATTTGCTTCAAAATCAATTGAGTGAAATGAGGCTCGAAGCACTACGATCTCAAATGAATCCGCATTTCATTTTTAATGCCCTAAATTCCATTAACAGGTATATTATAAGAAACAGTAAAGAAACCGCTAGCGAATATCTGATCAAATTTTCTAAACTTATGAGAATGATCCTGGAGAATTCTAAGTCAACTTCTGTTACTTTAGAAAATGAATTGCAAGCACTTCAACTTTATGTGGAACTTGAAGCGCTCCGATTCGATAATAAATTTGACTTTAATATTTCTATTGATCCTGCAATCAATAAAAGCAGTGTTGCCATTCCACCACTCATCTTTCAGCCATTTGTAGAGAATGCAATCTGGCATGGATTGATGAACAAGCGGGAGCGTGGCGCTATTTCAATCAAGGTAAATCAAAAGCAAAACAATAAATTATTGGTTGTTATCGAAGATAATGGCGTTGGACGCCAAAAAGCAACTGAATTTAATAGCAGGACACATGATGGCAAACCTTTCGGAATGCAAATCACAAAAGACAGACTCAATGCCTTTAATAAAAGTGAAAATAATTTGAAAATAATTGATTTGTTTGACTCCCAAAATAATTCCGCAGGAACCCGTGTTGAAATAGAATTAACTACTTTAGCGGCCTGATTATGTTAAAAGCAATATTAGTTGATGACGAAGTAAGCTGTACCGATGTATTGCATTGGCAACTTGACACTTATTGTCCTTCGATTCAGGTTTTATGTGAATGTAATTCGCCGGAAGATGCCATCGAAAAAATTACTGCACTGAAACCGGATGTGGTCTTCCTCGATATTGAAATGCCCGGGATGAATGCTTTTGAGATGTTAAATGTTCTTAAACCTTTTAATTTCGAAGTAATTTTCACCACAGCTTACAATCAATTTGCCGTGAGGGCATTCAAAGAAAATGCTACCGACTATCTGCTGAAACCAATTGAAAAAAGCGATCTGATTCTTGCCGTAGAAAAATTACTCACCAAAGATCAGATTCATTCCAGAGAAAAAATGGAAGCTCTCCTTCACTTGTTTAAAGATCAAATGAAGGTTAATAAAAAAATTGCACTTCCTACTCAGGATGGTATGACTTTTTTAAATGTTGATCAGATTGTACGAGTTGAAAGTGAAAGTAATTATAGCTTCGTCCATTTAGCTTCCGGGGAAAATGTTTGCATTACCAAAACTCTCAAACAAATTGAAGAAACTTTAGAAGGCCAACCTTTTTATCGCGTACACCAATCTCATCTTGTAAATCTGAATCATATTGTAAAGTACATTAAAGATGCAGGTGGCTATCTGGTGATGAGCGATAAAACCAGCATCACAGTTGCCCGTCAAAGAAAAGATGGCTTTATGGAGCTATTTTCGAAGCTCTGATAAATCAGTCTAACGTTATCCTAAAGTTGAGCTAAAAAGCTGTTTTCCAAGAAGTTGGTTCAATATTTTATGCTTTAATCACACTAAAAGACTGATTTTCAGCCTTCTGTTTTAGTGAAGTTGTCCGATTATTTGTATATTTGATCAACTAGCCAGATAAAATGACCAGGTTTATAGTTTTTCTATTTGCAATTTTGCTTACATGTGGTCATGTGAGTTTTTCACAAATTGTTCTCAATGAAATCTGTTCATTCAATGCAGGCAACATTTCAGATGATGATGGGGATAAGTCTGATTGGATCGAATTATTGAATGAAGGTAGTTCCGCAGTGAACCTGGAAAACTATTCCATAACTATTGATAATGAAGCAACCTGGAAGTTTCCTCCAATAGTTTTAAATCTACAAGAATATCTCATACTGTTTGCCTCCGGAAAAAATCGGACATCAGGGGTACTACATACCAACTTTAAATTATCCAGAACCGGTGCTAAACTTACCTTACGTGATTCCTATGGCACAATAGCCGATCATCTCGCTGTTCCTGCACTTCAGGCCAATCATTCCTATGGAAGAACTAGTGATGGAGTTGCAAATTTCATAGGGATATTTCGTGTAGCTACACCAGCATCCATAAATTTATTTTCTGAGCTATATTTTAGCTATGCCCCCACTCCTGTATTTTCAATTGCTCCAGGAATTTATCAAAACGCACAACTTCTGACTTTGTCGGCAACATCCAATAATTCTATTTACTATACAACTGATGGTAGTGAGCCCAATTCGCAATCCATTTTATACTCTAGTCCTATTGAAATTAATTCATCAACAGTAATCAAAGCAAAATCTTTCAGCAACAATACCTCTATTCTTCCTTCTGATCCTGTTGGGAATACATACCTTGTTAATTACCAACAAACACTTCCCATACTTTCCATTTCAACTGAGCCGGCAAATTTCTTTGATTGGAATACCGGTATCTATGTATCAGGTCCTAATGCAAGTCCGGTTTATCCTTATTATGGCTCCAACTTCTGGCAGGATTGGGAAATTCCAGCTCTTGTAGAATATTTCGAGACCGATGGCACGAGAAAAATATCACAACAAGTGGGAGTGTCAATTCATGGGGGCTCGTCAAATAGAAGTAAAGCAATGAAATCTCTCAGGTTAACGAACCGTGATTCATACGGCGAGGATGATTTCAGCTACAAATTTTTTGAAAAGAAATCATTAGACCATTTTAAGATAATTGTATTACGTAATTCAAGTGGCGACTTCAACAAAACACATTTCCGCGATGGCACTTTACATGATTTAATGATTGGTAAAGTTAATATTGATCTGATTGCCTATAAACCTTCTGCAGTATTTATAAATGGCGCATATTTTGGCGTTCACAACATTCGGGAAAAAATAAGTAAGCACTATATCGAAGAAAATTTCGGTGTGGACAAAGATAATATTGATTTGCTGGAAGAAGATTCAACTGTTATTGAAGGTGATTTTACAGTATTCAATCAAATGCATTCTTTCATTACCACAAATAATATGGAAGATCAATCCAACTATACAACAGCCTCTAAAATGATGGATGTTGCCAGTTTGACCGATTACTATGTGGCAGAAACATTTCTTTCAAATATTGACTGGCCTTATAATAATGTGAAGTTTTGGAGGGAAAAGAGCCCGGAGGCAAAATGGCGCTATATTCTGAATGATCTGGATATTGCACTTGGCAATAATGGATGGGCTCCGGCTAATTTTGATATTCTTGGCAGAATTATGGGAAGCTATGGAGATAACAACCGGCATGTACAGATTTTCCGGAGTTTGCTTGCCAATAAGGGGTTCAAAAATTATTTTATAAACCGGTATGCCGATTTGGTTAACACTATTTTTAGTTCAGAATATTTAGAACAACACATTCTGAATACAAGAGATCGCATCGCATCAGAAATGCCTTTGCATTTTTCCAAATGGGGAAACGATATGTCGAATTGGGATCATGAAATCTTTCAGGTAGCCATGCCACATGTTTATCAAAGACCCTCATTTGCTATGGAGCAAGTGAAAGCCGTATTCGGATTACATGCTATTAATCCGGTGACTTTGGATGTCTGGCCATCCCAAGCCGGAATAATTGAAATCAACACCATAGTTCCGGAATCATATCCATGGACCGGTAATTACTTTGATGGGAACGAAATTCAAGTAACTGCTAATCCGAAAGATGGATTTGAATTTAAACGATGGATTTCTGATGAAATACTTTTGGCAAGTCCATTTTCACCAACCATAACTGTAAATCCTGACAAAGCAAACAAAATAACTGCAGTTTATACTACCAAAGGAAACGATTCCGCTATTTCCCTATTCCCAAATCCGGTTGTTTCAACTTTACAAATTGGATTTGTTAGTGAGATTTCTGGAAATTCAAAAATTCAGTTCTTTGCTGCTGATGGAAAATTAATTATTGAAAAATTGGAGTCGATCTATTCTGATGAAATAAAGTTGGTTGAAGTCAATTGCAATTCGCTTCCTAAAGGCTCATACATGGTCAAAGTAATTACTCCTGATTCGGTGCATTCCAATAGGTTTATTAAATTATAATCAGGTTATCTTTTAAACCTTGCAACTTTAACACATCCCTTTTACTTCACACGTAAATATGAGTGATAAAACTATAGAAGCAGTAGCTGTCTTTAACAAACTTGCAACTTTGTATGCTCAAAAATATATGGATGTCAGTGGCTACAGTGAATCCCTGGAAAAGTTGGGGGAACTATTGCATGCCAGTGAAGGAACTGTACTGGAACTAGGATGCGGGCCGGGAAATATCACTCGCTTTATGTTGGATCGATTCCCACACTTAAAAATCACAGGTATTGATCTTGCTCCGGATATGATTGCAATTGCGAAATCGCTTAATCCGGAAGCAACTTTTGAAGTTATGGATTGCAGAGAGATAAATAAAATTGATTCAAAATTTGATGCGGTACTCTGTGGCTTTTGTCTGCCTTATTTATCCAGGCAGGAAGCTATTCAATTGATAACCGACAGTGCAGTCAAATTAAATGCAAAAGGGGTAATTTACATCAGCACCATGGAAGATAATAATTCCAAATCTGGCTATGTTTCCGGAAGTACTGGTGACAAGATATTTATGAATTACCATGAATGTAGCTATCTTACAGAGGCCCTACGCAATGAAAATTTTGAAGTGGTTTATGAAAAACATTTACCACTTGCTGCAGATCCAGAAAATATCACTAAAGATCTGGTATTAATTGCAAAGAAAATTGCCTGACTACAACAACTCCATTTCTGGTTGAACCATTAAGGAAAACCTATTGGAGAATAACCTGATCAAGCTCTTTCTTAGCTTTTGACCACAATTCAAGCATTTGGTAGAACTTATTTTTGACGTCATCAAGTTGCAAACCTTTACGGCTTTGTTGTTTCAATTTATTTGTAAATCGTCCAAAATAAATTATCCTATCAACTAGGAATCAATAAAAAAGCTGTCTTTTGCGACAGCTTTTTCCCATTCCCTTAATCAACTATACATAACAACTATTATCATTTCATTCTATATTGCCGCAACAACAATATGCCCTAAATTAATTCTTACTAAACGTCAAATAATCGGTCCCGCCATTTCCCCCACTAACATCTTCCAGTTGCAATGTTGTTGTTGTTTGCTGGACAATATGCCAGTCGTCATTTAGTTCATTAAATGGTGCGGTTGAAAATGTTAAATACAATTTCGACTGACTATCATCGCTTCCGGTCGACCAGGTTCCGGAAACAGTAGAACCGGATTTGGTTGCAGTAACTACACCGCCACTTTTAAACTCAAATGAATAACCGGTATAATGATTGGTTTCATTGTTCCCGCTATCGATGTAAGAGGTAACCTTCCATATTCCCTGGATCATCCCACTAGTGGAAGGGGTGCTTGAGTCATCTTTTTTGCAGGATGTGAATCCAGTTAAAATAAATAAACCGAATGCAAGTAAATAAGAGGACATTTTCATAGTACCAAGTTTTAATATTATATTGATGCAAAACTAATACGTACAATTCTTCCCGGGTAATATAAATTACTGAATGGGAAAAAATGATAGCTGAGATGGATTAATTCACAATAGAGTTATGACATCAATCCACATTAAGATCATTTCAGCAGACTATAATTAATTATAAAACGAAAAGCCGCCCTTTCAGGCGGCTTTGAACTCGATCATGAAATCAAGTTTACTTAACAACTAAAACTCTTGAAGGTACATTCCGTTGATTAGTCTTAATCATTACCAAATAAAGACCGGCATTCAACACTTGAGTATCTATAGCAATTGCATCATCTTGTTCATCAACAGAAACATTTCTGCTTAAAAGTAGCTTACCGCTTGAATCCAACAATTGAATGCTTTCCAGCACTTCCGATTCAAATCGCTCCAGTTTTATATTCACATTCTCTGAAGCAGGATTTGGGTAAACAACTACACCCGCAGAATTATTATCATTCATAATTCTTGCATCGTTAATACTAGCTAATGCTGTTGTGGTGAAATTAGTCCATGCTGTCCAGTTACTTTTTATTCCCCCACAAATTTTTCTAACTTTAAACTTATAATTCTTCAATGGTAATAAACCGGTTACACTCACACTATTAGTAGTAGAAATTAAAACCGTATTAAAAGGTACATTATTTCCGGAAGCATTTTGCACTTCAATATTATATCTTGTAAGCGGTCCGGTGCTGGTTAGCCAGTTTAAGGTTGCTCCGCTGCCGTTAGGAGTCGCAGATAATCCGGTTGGGATTCCACATTGTGTTTGTCCACTCCCTGAAGTGAATAAGTAATAAGCACTCCATCCTGATTTATCTCCGGAACAAATGGTTCTCACTTTATACTTATAATTTGCTCCTGCCGTTAATCCGGAAATTGTATAAGTATTGGTAACCGTATTCGCAGTTGCCAAGAACGGAACATTGTTCCCCGTAGCATTTTGAATCTCTAAACGGTAAGAAACAGCACCTGAAACTACTGGCCAGTTTAATACAGAACTGGTGGTGCTTGCTACAGTCATTGTAAGACCAGTTGGTGTTGGGCATTGAGCCGAAGCCTGATGCGACACTGCTACTATCATTGTAATAGCTAATGCAAATTGAGTAATTTTTCTCATAGTTTTATTTTTTGTTGGTTTTTGTAGTACGAAGAAAAAACCTTAATGCATTTTCAAAAAATAAAATCATCTGAACGGGAAAAATTGATCTCTGAATAAGTTACTATTTAACTTGCAATAAGATTCCAGTTAATCTTAAAAATATTAGAAGGGCACGCCGAAAGCATAAAATCAGATACTGAACGGGTAAAAATGAGCGTCAGAGAGGAAACGGTTGGGTTATAAGTCAAAGAACCCTGCAATCTAATAGAATAGCTATTATAAATGTATCATTACAAGTGCTTCTCCATATGGGGAAGATCTGGTAATATATATAAAGAGTATGATATCCTAAGCCTATTTCTTTATCACCTCTTCAGTCACAAAATATTTATTATCGAATACAAATGTTACATACAATTTTTGTGAAGGTAATTTTTTGTTGAGGGCAATTGATGTTTGCTGCTTGCCTACACTTTTAATACCTAATTCAACCTGACTGACGAGTTCTCCTTTTGATGTAGTAATAAAATAATTTACAGTAACAGGTTTGGAAAGTTCATAAGCTGCACTAAACTGTGTATCGGTTGGATTAGGATACAGTACTACTTTGTAAGGATTCGAACTTTTAATCATGGCAATGCCAGATGTAGTATTCTTAATTAACCGTACTGCATAAATCGAGTTATCGGCACTGGTTGATGTTGTAGCATTGATCGTAAAAGCATTGTTTATGGGACTTTCAATTCCACCATAAATATATCCGATTAATGTAGTGTCTTGTGTGAATGCATCAAGCTGAACAATTTCAGGATCATAATGAGGTGCACTATATTCGGCAATAAATTCGGCGCTTGACCCTTTTAATGCAGGCATTTCAATTGGCAACAGAAATTCCTGCAAAGTACTGTCAGCATTTCGGGTAACCATGCTTATTGTTTTCACAAAAGGGACTGTATTATCCTGCAGTAATGTTCCATTCTGATAATAATACTGACTCATCCCACCAAAGAATATACTGTGCATTTTATTTAAGGCAGCATCATACAAACTTACTTTTGCACTATGATAGTTACTCAGATATTGATTGAATGAAGTAACAGGAAATACTCCATTAGATGAAATGTCGACAGGATATAAAAATGGCATATCAATAGTCGCCTGGAAAACACCGCTTGAAATAGTATAACCACGGCTTCCATCAGGAAAAACCTGGGGTAATAAATTATAATCTCTCCTTCTTAAATGTACCGGATCGGTGATAGCAGAAAAATTATTGAAACTTAATTGGCTTCCGCTGTTATTAACCTGAAATTTACGAACCTGATTGGTGTAAGTCTGCACATAAGTTGCATGTCCCATCGGATTATATCGTCCATCGAATTTCTGACCGCCAACTAAATAAATGGTATCATCAATTTTCCCTAATTGTCCACCACATACAGCAAAAACAGAATCACTTATTTGTTTAACATATTGCTGGAAGGATGTGCCATTCACTATCGCATCAATTACCGAAGAGACCTGAATGGTTGTTAAATTTGAAAACGTAATATGATCAGCAGCAGTTGCAGAATATGCATATCCTCCAATCAGATATAAAGTATCATTATCCTGAAAATAATTCATGTTGGTAGCCTGTAACTGCTCTGCAATTGGTGTTGGCAATGAGTTAAGTGATGCCGACCAAAATTGCTGCGTCTGTATATCAATCACCATTAAATCGGTGTTATTCTGAGTTACAGGAAAGGAATTAAATGGTTGCCGTGCATGAATTCCATCTTTACGACCGCCAACAATTAGCCATTTGCCATTGTGTTGCGCATGTGCGAATGAATGTAATCCCGGTAATCCTGTAATGGTTACAGGTTCGAGTGATACAGAATAGTCGAATGCTGTTTGAGCAGAAACACTGAATAGGGAAGTTAGCCCTAAAATGATTGATAATAGATTGATTTTCATTTTTATACAGATTATACATCAAAGGTATTCACTACCTTTATCTTTAAAAGTAACCTGAGTCACATAACCTCAAATGCTGACTAAAATCATCTAATTTTTCTTCAATTGCTTCAATAGATCCTCCAAATAATCTGTTTGTAGTTCCTGAATTTCCAAAAGTTTCTTATTCTGGTGAATCAACAGGTGGTCCATTTTCTCATTCAGCAACTGTATCTCCAGCTCAGCCTTTAAATTAATTTTATAATCGTGCTCACTTCTTTGCCGGTCTTTTTGTTCCTGGCGATTTTGACTCATCATAATAACCGGCGCTTGTATAGCTGCAATGCAGGACAGAATCAGATTTAATAATATAAATGGAAAAGGATCGAATGCTTTGGTAGCAAGTAACCAGATGTTAGTGAACATCCAAATAAGAATAAAGGAAAAAAATGCAATTATGAACGACCAACTTCCACCAAAAGCTGCTATTTTATCCGCAATGCGCTGTCCGAAGGTTGCATTCGAATCAATTTCTGTTTGAAGATTTTCTGAAAGAATAGCATTCGTTTGAATGGCATTCATTACATCGCTATCGATCTTAATTAGCTCTCCCCGTTCTTGAACTATTAATTGTGTGAGATATTTTCTCCGATACTGATTCAATTGCTCCAGTGAGATAAAATCTTTTTCACTAAAATTTGGATAGTCGGATTTTATAAGATCGAATACACCTTTACGAATATCAAATCCGGCAACGGCTTCACCATCCCGAATTGAATCTTGATTTATGAAGGAAGTAAGCATAAAGAATATATTTGAGTTAAAAATACTTATGCTAAATTACTCATTTAAACAATAAATCTCCTCCCAGGGAATAAAAAAGCACTTTAAAATGATTCCGAAACATTCTTAGTCTCTGGTACCAATTACATCACCATACAAATCATCTAATCCCAATTTAGTAATCCTTGACAAAATCGAACCCTTTGTTCTTCCAAAATGGTCTGCCATCTTCTTCAACTCCCATCCCTGACAATAACAAACCGTAAGTTCTTCATCCAATTCAATTGTCCAGGGACGGTAGGCATCTTTATGCTTTTCTCTAATTTTATCGAAGCCATTCCCTTTCGGTTTACCTGCCGCCTGATGCGCTAGTGCGATTTCAAAATCTTCGCGCATCAGCTTCATGATCTGCTTATCGGTAATTTCGGGCGCTTTTAATACTTCTATCTGAACAGAGTCGGGAAATCCTTTAGGAACCATCTGTTCATGTATCTTTATCTTGTTTTTTGACCGTGTAACTGCTACATACAGCAAATTAATTTCTTCCATTACTTTCGGAATCATCAGCTGCTGCGTTCCCATTTCTTTGACAAACTTTTCAATTTTCTCTTCAGTAATGAAATCATTTACCAGATCAATTGTGTCATATTCCATGCCTTTGCACCGGTGCACTGTCGAGAAAATTAATTGCGCCTTATGTTTGTCAGCATTTTCTACATGTTTCGACTTAATATTTTTCAGAATTCCCGGAATTTCATTGCCATATTCTTTAACAATTTCTACCATCATTCCCAGTTGTTTATCCTCTGTTTTCTCAATGTAAGTTTCCAGATCATTCATGGAATTCATACCACTGATCATCTTATCACGAATCATATTTCGCTTGCCGTTATAAAGATTTAGTACATCATACAATGATGCCCCTTCATCAGCATAAGTATAGGAATTAATATTCCCCTCAAAATAAATATGTTTGAGTTTTTTATCTTCAGTTACATATTCAATAGCCTTCAGCAATAACCCCAGGTTTGATCTGGCAATAACCGCTTTGGTTTTAAGATCGTTGTTTCCTCCGCAACCTTTTATCGTCACCTGAGGAGCAGGAACAATTTGGTTTTTGTATGCTAAGATTCTCATGGCAAGATCTGCTACAGTCTGGCTGAACCGGAAACTGGAGGTAAGATGATATGTTTCATAGGCAGCTTGTTCCAATGAATTCACAGCAAAACGCCACCCATAAATTTGCTGATGTGTATCCCCAACAATAACTTGAATTGCCGGCTGTTTCATAACAACATCCAACATTGCTGCAGAGGCATCCTGTGCTTCATCAAAAAGAATATAATCGTAGGGGAGAACCGGACTCTTCAGCTGAAATTTCTTCAAATAAAAATCATGGGTAATTTCAATTTCGCCCGATTCCATCATAGCCAAAAATCGGCGGGCATGCGTTTCAATGTAGTTATATGTGGAGCTGACAAACTTTTTAACTTTACTGTCAAGAATTGTGTCGCGATAATCGAGATCCTTTATTTTATCTTTATCACTATTACAAAAATAAGCGACAAACTTGTTGATGTGATTCGCAAAAATAAATTCTCCATGAGGTTCGCCATTATTCTGCAATCCTAAGATATCTACAACTTCGTGAATCTGATATCCGGTTGCTTTTACTTTATAATGTGAACCAATAACTACGGATTTGTAAGCCAGTGAATGGGCTGTCTCAATCTTTACATGATCCAGTCCCTGTTTTTTAAACTTGGCAATTGCCTCAACTTTTACCGATTTATTAAAGGCAAGGTACAAAATCCTGCTTCCAGGTGGCCGGGAACGGGCATACTCAATAATGGTAGTGGTTTTTCCCGAACCTGCAACTGCATTAATTCGGATGTTGCCCTTTGACTGAATAATTAATTCCTGTTCCGGCGTTAATGACAGGGTTTTGGATTCTGGAAAGGTTTGTGATGACATAAATGAAAAATTTGGTTAAAAGTGAACAAAAAGTTTAATTCTGTGCAAAAATAATCAAATTTTCGAATTTTTAATTCTGTCTTTAGTATCGCCTGCCTATTATACGCTTAAACTGTTATTTTCAGCAATATCACATGAACTTGCTAATAAATATGGTAATAAGAATATTAAATCCGGCCTTGCCAACCATGCAAAATGCATATTACTTATTTTCTTCCGACGTTCTCCTCCAAAAAAAAGCGCACCGAAAAAGTACGCTTCCTTGTTAAAATTTGGATTTAATTACTCTCCCCTTACTGAAATATTAATTTATGTGTATCCGTTTGTCCATCAAGTGTGGTTGTTCTTGCAAAATAAATTCCGGAAGCAATATTACCACGCTGAATCTGAAAAGCGGATGCACTTTTCTTATCACTTTTCAAGTCGTAAACCATTACAAGTCTTCCATCTGCTGAATACAGTGAAAAATATAAATCCGAATCAGATGTGCTCTCTACATTAATAAAATCATTTACAATAGTTGGGTATATATTAATATTGTTGTCGCCGTGCAATCTAACCGCAATAATATTTGACCATGTTTGTGTTCCATCAAAATCTGTTTGCTTCAGTCGGTAATATGAAACTCCTGAATATGGTGATTGATCATAAAAATAATACTCGCTTATCGCTGATGTTGTTCCTGATCCGTCAACCATTCCAATCGGTTCAAATGATACTCCATCCTTACTGCGTTCAATAGTAAAGAAGTCATTATTAATTTCACTTGCTGTTACCCAATCACACCTGACTCGTTTATTTTCCTCCGGTTTTGCTGTAAAGGTTAATAATTCAACAGGAAGCGGTGAAGCATCCAACGCTACGGTCCATGTTCCGTGATTTAATCCTGTAACACCCGGAACCCTGACTGACTGAGCAGTAGGATTCGTTTGACCGGCAAATGGAATGTTCCAGGAAATCTGAGGATCATTCCAGTTTTGTCCTCTTGGATTGACAATACCATTAGCAGGATTTTCTGAACTCGGCCAACTGAAAAGAAACTCCGCAACTGGATTTGCAGAAGATTCAATATGCCAGTACCTGTTCACCATATTTGCACTGTTATCTGTACCTGCATTGTTTCTGATATGATTTACAGCTACCGGTGTAGTTGGCAGGGGTGTATTCGCTGCAGTTGTTCCATAGGTACTCATTCTGACATCATTAGCAGGACCTGTTACAACAAAGTAGGTAAATGGAAATTGAACACCTGCCAGGTTTCCAAAAGGAACCGTATGACTGCTTGTGTTGCTTCCCATCTTCCATAATAAAACACTTTGATTGAGGATGGATTCTGAAACAATTACCCCCGTTGAATAATTAATACCTGTTGGGAGAGGATTAGTGAGTGTAAGGGTTCGGTTATTAAGTAATAACATTGAATTTCCTACTGACAGTATTCCGGAAGGGTTAACATACGATCCTCCAACAACAATATTTGTCGCCAGAGATTTGGACCCGGTATTGGTCAATGTGAGATTGTTAAACGTAATTGGTGTTAATCCTACTATTGTCTGTGCTACTGTTCCATTCAGAACAACTGTGCCCTGAGAAGTTCCAAAAACATCGTTTGAGGAGATACAAGTCATGTTTCCGGATATTTCTATAGTTCCGGAATTGTCAATAGTTGCTGTAAACTTGTTATAAAAATCTCCTTTGATGGTAAGAACGGTTCCGGAAGTGATGGTAATGTTATCCTGATTAAAAAATGACACCTGACTCATCAGGCAATTGGTATTACCGAACAGCAAGAGCAAAGAAATCCAAATTGAAACAATAATGCGATTCATCTTAAAATGATTTTAATATTATTCCTGTTGAGCTTCTTGTTCGAGTTTCCTTTTCTCCATTTCACGGTCTTCTTCTGTTGTTCTTATCACCGATGGTTTTCTAACCACTTTATTCAAAAGTTCATTTCGCTCAGTTTCCGTATATGTTTTAGACGTTCTAAGATTTTCAGAAGCAACTTTCCCGGCAGCAATCCAATTTACTGACAAATTTGAAACATCATCAGTAGCCACAACGGTAAAACCTGATGCCGACACTTCTTTAACAAACACGGATACCAATGCGTTTACCGGAGAAATAGTTACTACCGGAATGGAACTTCCTGAAATCGCCGCCGCAAAGTCTTCTGAAAAGGGAATGAAAGTTTCACGTCCTGTGATTGTGCTTTGGCCGAAATCAGTCACGTTTTTTGAAACATTCTTTAGCTTCTCAAATTTTTCATCCAGCTCCTTTACAGCATTTACAAGGATATAAGTCAATGCTCCATTATTCACATCAAAATAAGTTTCTCGGGTATCAAGATCCCTGGGATTCGGAGTATATTCAAATGTACTAACCATATAAGGAGTTGCCTCTTTTAATTCCTGAGCTATAACCCCAACAAAGTATTCATCTTTAGGGGTTGAAGCCTTTCCATT
This sequence comes from Bacteroidia bacterium, assembly GCA_016788065.1. Classification (GTDB taxonomy): domain Bacteria; phylum Bacteroidota; class Bacteroidia; order AKYH767-A; family OLB10; genus JADKJB01. The sequence goes on from JAEUTI010000005.1 coordinate 52,299, forward strand.
GTATTTATAGTATACAGGCTTAATTTTGGTTAATGTTTCTAAACCATCTTTGAAGGGTTTTATGTCTGATTTCAATCGTTCATCAGAAATAACAGTCCATGTGCTGGTTCCGGGTTTTCCTGCATCATCAAATGCCAATTGCAAATCGCGGGTTCCATTGTTTGAGAGATTAATTGAAAATTGAGCCGAATTCACACCATTATTAAAGTCGGTAGTATTGGAGAAATCTTTAAAATATTCGATACTTCCTATTTGACAAATTGTGCCCAACGCTCCGTTATTTCGTGCACGGAATACAATGGTATCAGCGCCACTAAAACTAAATACATCTAGTTGTGCAAATGGATTTGTTACATTGATTCCAACCTGCCCGTTTGCTTTAATTCTTGCGCGGTTAACATTATTTGTTCTGAAAACAAAATCCACCAGATCTGTTGTTCCTGCAAAATTCGTTGTTGCAATTGTACCAGTATTTCCAGTGGTTTCCCATCCTGTTCCATCACCTAATAGTGGTCGCCAGATGGTTCCATCGAAATACATAAATTGATTTGTCACAGTTTCAAATACCAATAACCCTGTAGCTGGTGCCACTATTGCCAGACGTTGTGCAGAAGTCAGACGAGGAATCAATACTCCTTTGGCAGTTGCGGAAATATCCAATACAGCAGATGCATTTGGTGCGGCATTATTTATTCCAACCGCAATATCATCACGCACAAATAACATAGATGCTAAAACTGAATTTCGAATGTTTAAGGATGATGAAGCGTTTGTTGAACCAGTACCCGTAACCACTAATTTTGAAACCGGGACTGCTGTACCAATTCCTACATTTCCCGTTGACAGAATCCGCATTCGTTCAGTACCGGTGGTTCGCATTACGAAATCTACAGCATCGGTTGTCCCAATAAAGTTTGTTGTCGCAACCGTTCCTGCATTCCCAATGGTTAACCAACTATCGTTTGTTCCTGTATCTCTGAAACGATTCCATGCAGCACCGTTCCAATAGTAATAGCCTGGTGTGACATTATTAGGAAAGACTCCGGCAGTAGCAGAATTATAAACCATTAGTGAAGTTGCCGGTGCAGTAATTGGAGCTGCAACTATTCTTGAGGTTAGTGCCACACGTGGAACTAATAACCCGCGAACCGGGTCTGTTAAATCTAATAAGGCACTTGGATCAGGGGTTGAATTATTGACTCCAATTCCTTGGGAATATCCGGCAATAGTAATCCAAATGAATAATGTTGTGAGCAGAACTTTTTTCATTGTTAGTAAGGGGGGATTATAAGTTTCAAATTTAAACCTGCTGGCATGGCGAGTCAATACCCGAATTGGGGTATTTGCTATCAACAAAATCACTAATACTAGTGATTTTGTTGTGCTATTCATCAAATTATCGCCTTTTGACATTTGTCACATTCACTTAATGATTGAATTTTCCAGTCCATATCGAATCAGCAATGCCGTATTCTTTAGTCCCAGTTTTCGCAAAATATTTTTACGATGGGTGCTTACGGTCTTATGACTTATATCCAACTTCTCTCCAATCTCACGGTCAGTCATGCCGTCTGCAATCAATTGCGTTACTTCAATTTCTCTGGGTGATAACATAAGTTAAAATAATTTGCTGCTACAAAAATGCTGCGATTTAAAAACAGGGACAATACACCAAAAACGGTAATTGCAAAAAATAAAAGCTACCGTTTAATTCTGAAGTAAAAAGACAAATTTGTGCACCATCAATAAACCCGGAAAATAATTTCGGTTTGCCTGATAGAAATATTTTATCGTTAATTTCCTAAATCAGTTTATTATCAAAAGCAAACTTAACCAATGCCGCGGTGTTGGGAACTTTTAGCTTAGCCAGCATGTTTTTACGATGGGTATTAACTGTTCGATCCGATAAAAATAAGGTTTCAGCTATCTGGCCATCTGTTAACCCTTCAGAAATTAATTTCAGAATTTGTCGCTCCCTTTCCGTAATTATACTCTCTGAAAAACGAATATAGGCTGTTTTCGATTTGTCTGAATTAACGGAATCTCCAAACAAATGCGATAAGGAAGGAGTGATGTAAGTGTTGTTCTTTAAAACGGCTTTAAAGGCATGAATTAAATCTTCGGGACCTGAATTTTTAAGTACATATGCATCTGCACCGGCTTTTAGTGCTTTACCTACCATCGAAGGATTATCAAGCATGCTTACTATAATAATTTTTACATCCTTACAAACCATCTTGATCTCTTTGGTCGCCTCAATGCCATCAATTAATGGCATATTGATATCCATCAAAACTATATCATACTCTCCATGCCTGCATTTCTCAATAGCTTCCTTACCATTAAGAGCAGTTCCACTTACATCCAGATATACCTCATCCTGAAGAATATGCCTGATTCCTTCAATAAATAAACGGTGATCATCTGCCACCAGTAATTTATACTTTTGTTGTTGCATAGCTGACAGGTATTTCAATTATTGCTCTGAATCCATTCTCGGGCCGGGTATCCCATTCAACAAAACCACCCATTGCAGATGCCCGGCTTTCAACATTGCTCAATCCGTAACCTCTTTTTATTTTTTGTATGTCGAAGCCTTTCCCATCATCTTCATATAACACCACAAATGAATCATCCCTTACCAATAATTCCAGAGTAACTTTACTTGCTCCGGCATATTTCAAAGTGTTATTAATCAACTCCTGTGTTATTCTGAAAACTGTGTGTTCCAGTTTGTATTCCAGTCGCTTCTCTATACCATGATGTGATAACGAAAAATTTATCAGTTGTAAATGATTTACCTTGTTAACCAGTTCTTCCGTTGCAACTATTATTCCTTTGTCTTGCAAGGTAGAAACCTGTAAATCATCCATGATCCTTCGCAGGTCTGTAATTGATCCATCTATTAACGAAAGTGAATTGTCAATTATAGTTTTGGTATCTTCATTTTTATCATTCGCCTTGATCTTGCTAAGATACAGTTTTGCCGTCGACAACTGAGCACCCAAATCATCGTGCAACTCAGAACTGATACGTTTACGTTCATTCAACAATGCTTCCTGAGATTGTATGGTGCGCTTTAACTTATATCGATTGAAGAATAGTCCGAAAAATACAATTATTACAACTATTCCTGAAATGAGTACCAGCTGCATCATGCTTTTCCTATCAAGCTGCTGCTGCTGAATTTCTTTATCCTTATTCAGCAACTGAATTTGATTCTCTTTCTTCTCCGTTTCATATTGTGTTTGCATCTCTGCAATTGCTTCTGCTTTAGAAATGCTAAATACCGAATCGTTGTATGATATGTATTGCTGTTGATATTTATAGGCTTCTCTAAAATCACCTTTTGCAACATATTGTACAGCCAGCTCCATAGCATTCTTTGCCGACAATTGGATATCTCCAATAGCTTCCGAATGCATCAGACTCTGCTTGAGGTAATATACAGCACTATCGGGCTTATTCATCTTCCCAAATAAAATCCCCAAATTACCATAATCAATTGCAGCTGCCGGCACATCTTCCTCTTCCAAATGGTAGAACAATGACTGCTTCATGTAGTAAACTGCACTATCATAAACATCCATACTCATAAAAGTAGTTGCAAGATCGCCGATAGCATAATACCGGTTTCGGTCATCTTCTAAAATAGTAGCAATGGCAATGGCTCTGCGATAAATTGGCAATGCTGATGTATATTCTTTCTTAGCATACCAAATTCCCCCTTCGTTGATTAAACATTTCAAGACACCGGTTGAATCTTCCTCTTCTTCATATAGCGCTCTTGCCTGATGGTTAAATTTCAAAGCCAATTCAAAATCACGGTTCTTTTCATATGCAATTCCAATATTCATGGAATACATTGCCTGAGCAGATTTTAATTTTAATGATTCAGCAGATTTTAAAGCTTTCATTAAATAAAAAGAGGCCGAGTCATACTCCGCCATCTTACTAAATACCATTCCTATATTATTGTAAACCCGGGCAATCAGATCCTGATCACCAATTTGCAAACGATATGTTAAACTCTTTTTGTAGTCTGCAATCGCCTGCTGATAATTGCCCGCATCTTTAGCTATGATTCCCAGCCGCACATAACCATCGCCAAGCCCTTGCAAATAGTTAACCGGTGTCGATAATTCTATGGCCTTCCTGGCCAGCAATTCAGCTGTATCGGGATTCTCTTTCAACAATGCAAAACTTTCAGCATTTAAATTATTGATAAATGCTGTATCCGCTTTACCCGATTGTGCAGCAATATTACCGGCATATAAAAGTATAGCCAAGAAAAGTAATCGCAACAACCTCTTGATTTCAGAACTCATATATGTGTTTCAGCCTACTAATATAAATGATTTTTTGCTATTCGTGTGTTGTCTGAATTATATTTCTGGTCAAATTAAAGTGGATTCTATTCTTACTCAGGTAATCAATCACCATCCTTCGATCCGCCAGCCGGCGGACTCAGGGCGACGCTTGCCACTTGCCACTCTTTGACTATGCTCAGGGCAGCGCTTACAATTCGTCACTTGCCACTTGTCCCTTGCCACTTGTCACCCATCGGCTTCGCTCAGGGCGGCGCTTGCCACTTGTCACTTGCCACCCATCGGCTTCGCTCAGGGCGGCGCTTGTCACTTGCCACTTGTCACTTGCCACTTGCCACTTGTCACCCATCGACTTCGCTCAGGGCAGCGCTTGCCACTAATGTGCACTTACATTTTTTTACTTAAGCACACCCATCATCAAATCATCAAATCATCAAATTATCAAATCAATCGTAATTTATCCTTCACCTGAAGCATCACCTTCTGAACCATGTGTGGTTCCGTGACCTTTTCGATCGACATTGCCATCTGAATCCAATATAATTACCTCAACAATTATATTCTCAAGTACCGGGTCATAACCTGTTTCGGAATTCAAAATCTGATTGTGGTCATAAAATCCTCCACTTCCATCACCTGTGATTTTATACGTCAGAATGACACGTGCCTCATAAGTATCAAAATTCTCAGGAAGCTCAACCCTTTCTAACTTGACATCCATTGGAATATCAGTAGCAATGTTTACTTGCACCTCATCTGTACTGTTAACTTTTAGAAAGGTATAGGGCACAGGGTATGGAGCATTTCCTTCGGTTGAAAAATCACCATCCAAAGGTTTCACTGTATGAAAGCCAAGTAATCTTCCATTCTCATCATGTAATCTGACGGTGGTTTTTTCCATAGCACGCATTTCATCATTCATTCGAATCTGCATTGGAAAATCTCGTTGTACTCCATCTTCATCGTCAATGAAATAATCGAGGAAAACAGTGTCTTCATTATATGAAATTATTGGTGACTCCTCTGTAAATCCATGGTTTTCTTCTATCTTGTAGATGAATTTTATAATTGGTTCACTTTCGCTTTTGTCAACCCATACATAGGGCTTATTGGGAATTAAGTTCATGGCAGGCAGGTTATATTAAATTTAAAGATTTGTAAATATTTAATCTGGTGTATCGCATCTTGTCGTAAGAACGATTTGCCGGAGCCAATTCATTGGTTACCGGATTTAGAGGGCCAACGTTCTGAAATACGTCACATCCATCATGAAGAGCATCCTTCAGTTTTTCCAATGGCATCAGTTGTTTGGTATTCATCATCCACTTTTGCTGCATCAATATTATTGCACCTGATAGAATAGCTGCTGATACACTTGTTCCGGATGTGATAGAATATACAGCATCCGGATCATTAGAATTGTTTAGTGAAACTGAACATGCTCCGGGAGCAAAAATTAATTTTTCATTTACCCCCTTAAACATTCCTAAAACATCATGCAGAAATGGTGACCGGTACCGCTGAGAAAATGTTGTAATTGCATTTGTTGGTAGATTTTTAAACTGATAATTAAAGTGTGCTCCCGCCGCAATTACATCCGGATGAAATGCAGGATATCCCAGTCCATCTTCTCTAACAAACTCAAATGCATTGCCTGCAGAAACTACTACCGGTATATTCCGTTCCTTTAATTTACGAATCGACTCAAAAATTCTATGCTTTCCAAATTTTGATTTATTAACCTGTGCATCCAATCCGTTAAATGAAATATTCACCACACCAATTTTTGCATTGGATCCTGTTCCTTCATCCAGCAACTGATGTACTTTTTGTAGCGCAAGATAAATTGATTTCCACGTGGCTGAACCCGACTTTTCATTCGTGACTTTTATGGAAATTATTTCTGCATCAGGTGCGATGCCTATGCAAGAAATTTTCGAATCTTTTGCAGCAATAATTCCTGCCATGTGCGTACCATGTCCATAATTATCATTTACATCACTCTCGTTTCCATTGGTCGATAACCGGAGTTTTATGTTTCTCCTTAGCATCTGATGCTCAAAAATTCCCGAATCTATGATTACCACACTAATTCCTTTACCCGTTAATTCAGGATGATGCTTTCTGACACTATCCAACATCGTTTGCTCTTCGGTAAGAGTATCACTTGTTATGTTATGTATTGGTATTGGTTTCTGTAATGCCGGTAATCCCTTTGGCATGGTATACCTATTAGCATATTTCCCTCTGTACAATGGCTTTAATTCACTGTACATTTTGCCGTTAAACTTTAAAAATGGACCCATAATAAATTGATTTAGATTAAATTAGACAGATTTTCGGATATTCATGCAGCAGATGCTCATCCTGAACAAACATAATAATTAGTTTAATCGTACCCTAATTAAGTTATATGCACAAGTTTGTATCATGCTATTTCCTTCGCAAATCTCCCAACTTGCAAAAAAGTGGGCAATACACCAAAAGGGGTATATTGCCCATCTATCAAAACCTACAGTTTGAAATCAGCAACACGGCAATATTGCTGGAGTTGTAGTATAGCCCAATAATTAAAAAGCCGTTCTTTTGACACACACATTATTAAAGGCACTCACCTGATAAGCGCCAGCGTTCCATTTCGAGAATGTGTATTTCCATAAATATCTTTAACCTTTGCAAACCAGGTATAAATTCCTTCCTGCATTTGACCTTTGTTGTCATATCCGTCCCATACAGGATTCACTTGCGAGCTATTAAATAATATCTCGCCCCAGCGATTGCAGATATAAAATTCCAGTTCACTAACTGCAACTCCCGTTACACCATAAAAATCGTTTATGCCATCGCCGTTAGGTGTGAATGCATTCGGAAACCAGATGGCAAATTCCTCCAGAATTTCAACCGGCTTAATTGTTACTGCACTACATCCATCCCCTGAAACAGTTCTCAATTCGGTATAATATATACCTTTGCCGGGAAATTTATGTTTGGGATTTTCTTCCTCTGAAATAGCTCCATCCCCAAAATTCCAATACCTGCTTACCGAATTACCTGAACGATCAATAAATTGTACATCCGGCATGATCGCTGTTCCCGGTTGTAATGTATATGTAAAATCAGGATCGGGTAATGGGAATGCAGTTATTTCATTCTGACGAATCAGCGTGTCTCTGCAACCATACGAAGAGGTACTGATTAATTGAACCGGATAAGTTCCTGCTGTGAATGTGGTCATTGGAATTTCTTCGGTCGAGACTACTCCATTCCCAAAATCCCATTCATAGGTAGTTATGTTTCCACTTGGGCTTGTAGATGTTGGAGTAAAATCAACTGCTAAAGGTTCACATCCTGCATTTAGAGAAGCAGTAAAATCTGAAACCGGCAATTCCCAAACGGATACTTGCCTTGTAATAGAATCAATACAATTTAAATCAGATGTTACTATGAGCTGAACATCATATAATCCCGGAGCAGCATAGGTGTGCCATGAAGCTGCATAACCATTTTGAATTGAACCATCTCCAAATCGCCATTCACGTTGCAAAATGTATCCTGTACTGACTTCGCTTTGATCCAGAAAAACCGCTGGTGACTGATCACAGGCTGAGTGAGATTCAAAATCTACTTCTGGCAAGTCAGGAACAATCACATCCATGTTTTGTACTGTTGCAACTCCATTCCACGAATACATCGTTATAGTAACCGGATAAGTGCCAGGCTGAGGAAAAGTATGCATCGGACTAACAGTAGTGTCAGGCATACTGCCATCATTAAAATTCCATACAACAGAAAACACAGGACCACAGCTGATATCAAATAAAGTTGAAAAAATAACTTCCGTCGTTTCACAATTTGACTGATAAGTTACGTTTGCTGCAGGTTCAATTCGCGGAAGTAAAAGCTTTTGCATGGAGTCACGGCACCCATGATCCGATTCCACATACAAAGTAACCTCAAATGGTCCAGGTGTTGTGAAAATATGTTGAGCATTGGAAGTATATAGATTGGAAGTGGTATCACCAAAATCCCAAATGTATTGTTGCAGTGTTCCGGAAATAATTGATGAGGTGCTACTGAAATAAGAATTATCATCAATGCAACCCGGAACGAAAGTAAAATCAACAACAGGTGCAGGCCATATATAAATATTCCTTTCCAGTGTGTCGCTGCAATTCGAATTGAACACAATCAATTTCACAGTATAATTCCCGGGAGCATTATAAATATGAACCGGATGCTGGTCGCTTGAAGTATTGCCATCACCAAACTCCCAAAGCCATTGCTGAATTGGTGTTCCTGTCAATACATAACTTGAATCAATAAAACGGGCTTCATTCATACAAGCAACAACTTCATAGAAACTGGCATTCAGGTTAGTAGGCATAATGGTTGTATTCAATGTAACCTGACAACCGGTAACTGAAGTCATTGTCACTGAATAAGTACTTCCCAAAACAGGATTTATTAAGGTCACATCAGGTAATGTATCACCATTACTCCATAGGTAACTTGCAAATCCTACCGGTGCATGCAATGAAATTGTGTTAGCTCCCGGACATAAATCACTTGAAATGGTAAAGGGACTGCAAAAGCAATCTATATAAGCATAACCAAAATGTCCGCCAACTCCACAATCGGCGGTAGTAAACTCGATGGTTATTTGTTGACCTACGTAGGCAGATAGTTCTATTCCAACAGTTGTCCACGGTTTTATTCGTAAATCCCCAATACTGACAAATCCCGGAATCGTTCCACTTGCAACAACATCATAGCTGCCACAGTTAACCGGATCATTATTCTGATCAAAAACACGAATTGAAAAACGGGGTTGCTCACTTGGTCCGTGTCCCGGATCTTCAAGAACTACTGCATAGCGATAAATAAACAATGCCTGATCAGGTGTTACTAAAAAAGTATAGGAAAGTCGTTCAGCCTGCGCGCCAACATTGGAATTACCTAATCGTGCACTAAACTGGCCACCTGGAGCCACCAAAGGAATTAATCCCTGAGATTGCGGATCAAATCCCGGGCCCGAAACAATTGTGTGCCTTCCGCTTACAATTCCATTCATGGTTGTATTTACGGGACAACAATTGCCGATCATTCCGGTCCAGTTGCTGAAATTATTTAATTCAAAATCTGAATTTGTACAGGAGCTGACTGTTTGAGCAGTGCTGGTTGTTGCAGCTAATAACAAGAGCAAACACACATGATAATATCGCTTCATAATATCCGGTTTTAGGTCACAAAAAACTCTAAATCCCAATTACCCTTCGTAGTGATAATCAGGAAAACCATTTTTATGATACGCGCATCTAAAATGTGAAATGAAAGTAAATAAAAAAATAACTCCGTGTAAATTATTTGATCAACTACTCTTTTCTGTTTGTGAATAGAGTTATTTGGTAGGTGATGAAATAAAGTTAAGATTATTAATTAACAGTATTGATTTATTAATCAGTTTTCGGTTGCTAAACGAATTTATTGCAAACATAATTTCATTCACCTATGAATAAATTGTATTGGTCACATGGGGACTCCATTTCACCTAAGAAAAACGAATACAACTTACTCTCCACTGAACCAGAACTAAAGCACGATTCAGGACACGAAACAGAACAGTTAGATTATTGGTCACCCATTCGACTGCGCTCAGGGCGGCGCTGATTACTGTTTAATGATCACTGTTCAATTGCCACTCAGGTTCAGAAACACTTTTTTACTCAGGAACAAAAAATCAGCACATAAGCACATCATCAAATCAGCAAATCATTTGCAGTCAGTACTTAACACAAACTTCACTTAGTCCCTTTCTTTGTATATCTGGAACTAAGGTCTCTTTTTCAGGATATCCAACCGGAATCAACAAAAAAGGCTTTTCATTTTCAGGTCGCTTTAAAATTGTATTTAAAAAATTCATCGGACTTGGTGTATGTGTTAGTGCAACTAATCCACAATAATGAATTGCTTCCAATAACATTCCACATGCAATTCCTACCGATTCCGTAACATAATAGTTCGAAGTTTTTTGACCGTTTTCTAAGTTATAGGATTTTCTGAATACCGCAATCAAAAGAGGAGCCGTTTCCAGAAATGGCTTCTGCCAATTGGTTCCCAGATGCGCGAGATCCTTCACCCATTCATCTTTCATCCTGCCATGGTAGCTTAAATATTCTTCCTCTTCCGCAGCTACTCGTATTTGAGCCTTTATTTCCTGATTGGTCACCACACAAAATATCCAGGGCTGCTTATTGGCCCCCGATGGTGCTGTTGATGCCGATAAAATTATATGGTCAATGGCTTCCATTGGAACAGGGTCGGGAGAAAAATTTCTTACTGTCCTTCGGGTATTTAAGTACCGGTAATGTTCCTCACTTCGCTTAATGGTCTCCTGATCTGAATACCGGACATGATGATAAGGTATAAAGGAATAATTTTCTTCCATAACTGGTAATTTTAATCAAATATAGTATTGTATGTTCAGAAATTTAAATTTTACTCAAGAATTAGCTTCTGTTCTGTTAAAAGCCTTTTGTAATAGCATAAATATTTTCCTTCCTTTGCATGGAATCTAATAACCCCGTTACTATGTTAAAATCATTCTCGCTGTGTTCACTCTTCTTGCTCGTTCTTTCATCTTCCATCGCTCAGGTTTCTGAAGTGATTAAATTCGAATGTGCCGATTCAACCGATTTCCGCGGACTTTCAATCATCGATGATAAGTTTTTTTGGATGAGTGGTCAGCATGGCACTGTTTGCAGGAGTTTTGATGGTGGTACAAGTATCGCCTGCATGACCGTTCCCGGTTGTGAAATGATGGATTTTCGCTCTGTTTATGGCTTCGATCAGAATAAAGTAATCGTGGCAAACATAGGCTCTCCGGCTAAAATGATGCTTACTGAAGATAAAGGTACCACCTGGAATGAAGTTTATAGTAACGATCATCCCGATGCCTTTATCGATGGCATCGACTTCTGGAATGATCAGGTTGGAATTGCTTACGGTGATCCTATTGATGGCAAAATGTTATTGCTGATTACTCTCGATGGCGGTAAAACCTGGAAGGATTTACCATTCGACTCCCGACCAAATCTGGAGCCGGGTGAAGGGTCATTCGCTGCCAGCGGAACTGCCATTCGTTGCTATGGTGACGGCAAAGTTCATATAGCCACAGCCGGCAAAGTGTCGCGCTTGTTTACATCCGACGATCTGGGAGGCTTCTGGCAACAAAAAGCAGTGCCTATTATTCAAGGTGAACCTTCTACCGGAATTTTTTCGTTCGACTTTCTAAATGATAACCAATGGGTTTTTGTCGGAGGTGATTATACTAAGGAAGATGGAACCATCGATCATATTTTTTTAACTGCTAATCAGGGTGAATCGTGGATTGTTCCAAAAACTCCAACACGCGGCTATCGGGAATGTGTGCAGTTTGTTTCCGAAACGTCAATCATTGCAGTTGGACCAAACGGAATCGATGTTTCCAATGATAGCGGCATTAACTGGAAACCCTTCAGCGATGAAAAAGGATTTCACGTTATTCGTAAAGCCAGAACCGGCGACCTTGTTATTATTGCCGGTGCCGCCGGGAAGGTAATGAGAGTGAAGATGTAGGCTGGCAATACTGCTTTTTGGCTGGTGCAATTATCCTTTATATGAGTGTTAGCACTTTTCTATGGCTCCTATTCTTTTGAATACCAGCTACTTATAAATATCAATTTTTTCTGATTTAATTTGTCCCTAAAAGACATATTAGTTTGTCATGTGATTGTTAAATCATGTCAAATTCTAAAATCTTAAACTTATGAAAGAGTATTTATTGCTTATCCGTGAGAACATCGACAATTATGGTAGAATGACTCCTGAAGAAATGCAACAGGATATTGCTAATCACATGAAATGGGTCGAGCAACTTATTGCAAATGGAAATTTTAAAGGTGGAAATCCATTGATGCCTGACGGAAAACACATCAAAGGGAAATCAAAAATTGTTACTGATGGCCCTTACATCGAAACTAAAGAAGGAATCAGTGGCTACTACTTTTTGCTTGCTGAATCTCTTGAGGCAGTAACGGAAATAGCAAAAGGTTGTCCCTCTCTTGCAATGGGTGGAACAATTGAATTACGTGAAGTAATGCAGATGCCTGAATAATGTCGCAAAATGGCGTTGAAAATCTGACAGCCCATCTTTTCCGGGAGAACTCGGGAAAGATGGTTGCTGTCTTGCTTCGACATTATGGCGTAACACATCTGGATACAATTATGGATGTTGTTCAGGATGCCTTCGAAGCCGCTTTACTGAAATGGCGATTTTCCGGATTACCTGAAAATCCCTCAGCTTGGTTAATGAAGGTTGCAAAGAATAAAGCATTTAATGCAATTCAAAGGGAGAATAAGTCTACTACATTTCTGGAAGAGCACTTTGATTCCAATTCCAACTATAGCATTGATGAGAACATTCCAAATTTTGAAGGAGATGAATTATCTGATAGCCAGCTAAGACTTCTCTTCTTGTGCTGCCATCCTAAACTATCATCTCAAAATCAAATTATAAGTACCCTATACATTTTGTGCGGGTTCGGTATACCGGAAATTGCAAATGCCCTTTTGATGAAAGAAGAAGCAGCTAAAAAAGCTCTATCCCGATCAAAACATTTGTTCAAAGAATCAGAGAACTTATTACTCAATGATAACTTTCATCCTTCTCCCTATCAAATTGATATGGTTCATACCATTACTTATCTGATGTTCAATGAAGGATATAAAACTACAAGGTCACCACAACCAATTGACCACGATCTCTGTTTCGAAGCAATTCGTTTAACAAAATTAATTCTGAATCTGAACGATGAAAATAAATCTGAAAGCCAGGCTTTGCTTGCGCTGATGTTTTTTAATCTCTCCCGCTTCGAATCCCGTTTCGATGAAAAAGAAATGCCGCTGACTCTGGAAGAACAAAACCGAAATAAATGGAATACCATTTTTATTGAAGAAGGATTTTACTACCTGAAAGAATCTACTTCTTCTGAAAAAGTTACCCGATATCATGTTGAAGCATGTATTGCATCACTCCATGCAGCTGCACCTTCGTTTTCCGAAACTCCGTGGCCGCAAATTGCAGCACTTTACAATACTCTTGAAAATATTTCCGCTCCAAATCCCTTAATTGAATTGAATCGAATTATTGCTCAAAGCTATTTTTTACCTTTCAATATGATTATTGAAAAACTTGACTCCATTAATTCTGATAACGATGAGCGCTTGCAGTTTCTACTATCAACTTCAAAAGGCGATATTTATAAAAGGAATAAAAAATTTAAACTTGCTGCTGCTGCTTTTCAACAAGCATTGAACGTTGCAAATTCGCCAACCGATTTTCGCTTTGTTCAGAAAAAGATTGAGGAATGCATGAAAGCCGATTAAATTTAATCAGCTTTACATTTATACTTTATTCGTAATTTCACTGTTCTGTTATTTCAGAAAATTCGTCATGCGACTGTTATCATTTCTTCTGTTTTTCCACCATTTTGCCTTTGCTCAAGGGGCATGGACTGCCAAAGCTCCCTTTGCGGGGATGAACAGGGATGACGGTGTTTCATTTTCCATCGGTCAGTTCGGATATCTCGGAACCGGTATGGATGCCGGTTTTGGTCTTACCAAAGACTTTTGGCGGTACGACCCTGCTACTAATTCATGGAGTCAAGTTGCAGATCTTATTGGTACAAAAAGGCAATATAGTGCCTCTTTTGTGTTGAATTCGACTGGATATGTGGTAACTGGCATCGATGAAAATGGTGTTTATCAGACTGATAACTGGGCATACGACCCGATTTTGAACTCCTGGTCTCCAAGATCACCTTTACCCGCAGCCGGCCGCTCGGGTGCGAGAGGTTTCTCTCATTCAGGCAATGGGTTTCTGGTTTCCGGAAGAAATCAAACTTCCTGTTTTGATGATTTATGGATTTATAATCCTACCTCCGATTCCTGGACACAAGGTCCCAACCTGCCCGGATTACCTCGCTTTGTCGCTGCCGGATTTAATAGTCCAAATGGATTTCATATAGGCACAGGCCGTGATATTGCCGGAAATTATTTCGATGATTGGGTGGAATTTGATGTGAGTGCAAACCAGTGGAACATCCTGAACAATTTTCCTTCAATATCAAGAAGTCATGCCATTGCATTTAGTATTCCTCCCTATGGTTATATCGGAACCGGAATAAGTAGTGCCAATAATTACTTTCGCGATTTTTATCGGATAGATCTTTTAACAGGAAACTGGACAACCGCAACTGCTATGCCGGGGAACTCAAGAAAAGGGGCGGCTACGTTTGTGATTAGTTCAAAGGCTTATGTAGGAATTGGTATCGATAGCTCCAATTTCAGGTTAAACGACTTTTACGAATTCGAACCCGACACAGCAACCGGCATGAATGATGTTGTTAGTATGAATACCACCATTTTTTCATATCCGAATCCATTCTATGAAAAAACGGAACTGCTTTTTTCGAATGAAATTGAGAATGGTTCTTTGATTTTATATAATGCAAAAGGTTCCAAAGTACTTGAAATAAATATTGAAAATAAAACGAAAATTAACATTACAGGTGATGAGCTTTCAACGGGTATTTATTTCCTTTGCATTTCCTCAAACAATAAAATAATTGCAACATCCAAACTGATCAGGTTAGAAAAACCATGAAGACACTTAAGATAATAGCAAATATTTTACTGATCCTTACTGGGATCAATGCCATTGCTGCCGGATATTCATTCATTACTGATCCCACTGGCAGCGGACTTGGAATTACAGTTGACTATTTAAAACATGCACCTTTCAGCAACTTTCTTATCCCGGGAATAGTTCTGTTTACTGTAGTAGGTCTGGGTGCACTCTTCACTGCTTATGTTTCGTTAACCGGAAGAAAATTTTGGCCCGTCATGTTTCTTGGTTACGGGGCTGTGCTTTCCGGATGGATCGTCATTCAATATATCATGCTGCAGGCTTTCCACCCATTGCAAGCAGTATTTTTTAGTATCGGATTATACCTGACTGTAGTCGGCCGATTGCATGTAGCTCGTAAATAATTCATTCGTCACATCTTAATGTGATTTATAGATCAATTCTTTAGAATTATCTAACTTTGTCTGCGATCACTTGCCAAACAACACCTATGAAAAATTCAATTGCTTTAATAGTACTGTCCTTTTTATGTACAGTTTCCTTCAAATCGTTTTCTCAAACGCATCAAATAACCGGTCGAATTACCGGAACAGGTGGAGAGCTTCTTATTGGTGCTGTTGCCGAACTTCGTAATGCAAAAGATTCTTCCCTTGCAAAAGTCAGTGTTGCTGATGTTAATGGCGTTTATCATTTGGAAAATCCGAAAGCTGGTAGTTACTTTATTAAAACCAGTTTTCTGGGTTACGATGCTTGGTTCAGTGAATTGTTTAGCTACGATGGCACATCCACAGAAACTATTCCCGAAATAAAAATGAAAGCTACAGCTGTGCAATTAAAATCGGCTGAAATTTCTGCCTTCCGTCCGTTAGTTGAAGTGAAAGCCGATAAAACAGTATTCAATGTTGAAAGCAGTATCAACTCAACCGGATCAACTGCATTTGAACTTTTGCAAAAAGCACCCGGAGTAGTAGTCGATAACAACGATAATGTATCACTAAAGGGAAGAGGTGGTGTAATGGTGCAGATTGATGGAAGACCCACACGTATGACGGAAACAGAACTGGCAGATTACCTGAAGAGTATTCAAAGTACAGATGTGGAATCTATTGAACTTATCTCAAATCCTTCATCCAAATATGATGCTGAAGGAACTGCAGGAATCATTAACATCAAACTAAAAAGAAACAAAAATTATGGTACGAATGGATCATTAACTGCCGGATATGCCATTGGTAAATATTCCAAATACAACACGGCTATTACTTTAAACACCAGAACTCCCAAACTAAACATCTTCACTAACTATAGTAACAATTGGGGTGATCGTCAGAATGAATTTTATCTATATCGCGAACAAAGTCCTTACACTTTCACACAGTCATCTATTTCAAAAAGAAGTGGCTTAAGTCACAACTACAAAGCTGGCCTCGATTACACCATCAACAAAAAAAATAACATTGGCTTAATGGTTACCGGAAATTACAGCGACACTAAAAGCATTCAAACCAATCGCAATGAAATTCGTGATTTCTCAACTCAGGCAGTCGATAGTATTTTGAAGTCTGATCAGTCTTCAAAAAATCTCAACAATAATATCAATGTTAACCTCAACCATCAGTATAAAGATACATTAGGTCACGAATTAACCAGCGACTTCGATTTCGGTCGCTACGACAGTGACCGAAATTCATACATCCCAAACGAGTATGTAACTCCCGATTATCAAACACCACTTTCTTCAACCTATTACCGTTCTATTACTCCGACCACGATCAACATTTTTACTTTTAAATCTGATTACACACAAAATTTATTTAAAGGCAAAGTTGGTTTTGGTGTGAAGACCTCTTTTGTAACAACCGATAACACTTTTAATTTTTATAATATCGAAGGCAATATTGAAACACTTGATGATTCCCGTAGCAATCAATTTGAATACACAGAAAATGTGAATGCGGTTTACCTGAACTATCAGCGCACGATTAAAAAATTCGATTTTCAGGCAGGTGTTCGTGTTGAAAATACCCGCAGTGAGGGAGACCTGAAAAGCGCAACTGCAGTAGATGATAAAAATGTAAAACGCGATTACACCGACTTCTTCCCAAGTGCCGGCATAACTTACAATGTACATAAGGATCATTCTGTTGCAGCAGTATTCAGTTCCAGAATCGACCGTCCGAATTATCAGGAATTAAATCCGTTTGAATATAAATTAGATGAGTTAAGCTTCAGGAAAGGAAATCCGTTTTTGAATCCACAATATTCTAACAAAATTGAACTGTCACATACTTACAAATATGCAACCACAACCAGTGTGAGCTATAGTAAAACAAACGACTTTTTCGCACAGATTGCAGATACTATACCGGGAGGTAAAAGTTATCTTTCTCCTCGTAATCTTGCAACAGAAGAAGTTCTTAGCCTCGATTTCAGCACTTCATTACAACCTGTTAAATGGTATAGCATCTATTTGAATGCCGGTGTTACCAACCAGAAATATGTAGCAGACTTCGGTGGCAGCAAAACCATTAATACTTCATTGACTGCATTCAGCATGTATGCCCAAAATACTTTCAAACTTCCGTATGCATTCACTTTTGAAATCAGTGGATGGTATAGTTCAGGTGGTGTTTGGGGAGGTTCCTTTCGTTCCGATGCACAAGGGTCAATTGATTTAGGCCTTCAGAAAAAATTGCTTAACGACAAGGCTACTTTAAAGATTTCCGTGACAGATATTCTCGAAACAGCACCCTGGGAAAGTTATAATACTTATGCAGGAATTGTTAATCGCGCAAATGGCAACTGGGAAAGTCAGCAATTCCGTGTCTCATTGACCTGGCGCTTCGGTAACACCCAAGTGAAAGGTGCCCGTCAAAGATCTGCCGGTAGTGAATCAGAGCAAAAACGTATTGGTGGAGGAGAGTAAAATTTAAAAGTTTACTTCCCATTCACCAAAGCCGGATTCCCCATTTTACCTTTCCGGTAATCGTCGTAACACTTCCGTATTTCTTCTTCGCTATTCATTACAAAAGGGCCATAGGCAAATACAGGTTCATTATGCGGGCGACCACCTAACAATAACAACTCGGTTCCTTCGCTGCTGAAAATGTTCACCAGATTTTTACCACGCTCAAATAAAATTACCTGATTGGCCTTTGCCTGGACTTTCCCTTCAGTCTCCAGATTTCCTTTAATCACATATATAAAAGCATTGTGCGTTTCATCAACCGGAATGCTCAGCTTACAACCGGCATTCATGTTGATGTGAAAATAAAATACCGGAAACATGGTTTCTATTTTTGACTTCGCATCAAACATCTGGCCTAAGACAATTTTTGCCTTATAATCCTTTTCCTTTATATCAGCCATTTTATCACTATGAAAAACATTGGCAGAAGGATCGGTGAATTTATATTTAGCAGGTGCATTCAACCAAATTTGAAACCCATGATAAATTCCACCATTTTTGTACAATTGCTGTCCCGTTTCTTCCATATGAATGGCTCCACGTCCGGAATTAAACATCATGAAATCACCTTTGCTAATCTGAAAATCATAATTCAGACTATCACGGTGATGACCACTTCCTTCTAAGAAATAAGTTATAGGAATTACTCCTGCATGCGGATGCGCATCGACACGCAATGGTTTATCGTTCGGATTAACTTTTACAGGACCAAATTCATCGAAAAAGACATAGGGAGA
Source organism: Bacteroidia bacterium (assembly GCA_016788065.1). Classification (GTDB taxonomy): domain Bacteria; phylum Bacteroidota; class Bacteroidia; order AKYH767-A; family OLB10; genus JADKJB01. Next base: position 71,016 of record JAEUTI010000005.1, read on the forward strand.
AACGTAATCATTGTGATCACCTGCAAATGCACGAAGCACAGGCAGTGTACCCACCATGGTTTTGTCGGTATTCAAAATCCGATAAACTTTTCTGGCTCCTGCCGCATCAAATAAACCTGAGGCAGCCTTCAATAATTCCGGAATAGCTACTGTTGCGCCAATTATTGCCGATCCCTTTATGAATTTCCTGCGTTCCATCTTCTAGAATTTCCCCATAAAATTAGAAAAATATCTGATAATCGGCAATTGTATCAGTGAAAAACGAAGGAAAAGTTAAATAATTGACGAGTATTAAGGATTAAGGATTTTTGTTTCTGAGCTGAAAACGAATTTTCTTACGTTCTCGTTCGTTCTCGTTCCCCTCTCATTCTAAACCGTGATTTATGTGATTTTTATGATGGCTATGATGGCTGTGATGGCTGTGATGAATTTGTTGTTAATTAAACTTTTTCCCCTTGAATCATTTCTCCGTTCTCATTCCGTTCTCATTCTCATTCCCATTCTCATTCTGTTCCTGTTCTCCTTCCGCCTCACCCCCGGCCCCTCTCCAGCAATGGCACTTGGCTCCGAAAAAATATTTTTGGCTGGAGAGGGGGGAGGAGGATTAAGAATTAAGGATTGAGGATTAAGGATTTTTGTCTTTTAATTGAAAGCGATTTTCTTACGTTCTCGTTCCATTCTCATTCTCATTCTCACTCTCTTTCTCATTCTGCTCCCATACATCCCTTCTCCTGCTAAAGATATTTGTGATTAACGTAATGTCAATGCAGGAGAAGGGCAGGGATGAGGTAAAACGGAATCTCAGCGAAAACATTAGTGAAGAACGTAATGTCAATGCAGGAGAAGCACAGGGATGAGGTAAAGCATGAATGTAAAATCCTAAATGCTCTTTTTTCAATTTAAAGAAAAATGTTAAATTTTATGGTAATTTATTTAATAAGAAAAAGGAACATCCCTTCTCCTGCTAAAGATATTTGTGATTAACGTAATGTTGATGCAGGAGAAGGGCAGGGATGAGG
>JAEUTI010000010.1 GCA_016788065.1 Bacteroidia bacterium
AGCTGCAAAAATTCCGGTAAGTAGTTTAAGGTGCTTCAATTATTAGTGATTGGCGTGAAGTACCAAAAGGGGAACATTGGGGTGGTACGAGAACTTCTTGGTCAGGCTCTTATCCCAAAGCATCTGAGGGAATTTTCTTGGATGAGTTAGCATGGCCACCATGTCGACATGCTGTTTCTCAATAAAAAGTGAAATGCCATTCATTACATTCGGGTCGGTGCAGATATAACCTGATGTCTTGGGATAATGAACTAACTGCCGGATTTTACTTGACATATCATCAGAAATCTTTTCACTGTCGGTATGTATTTTATCATCCACAAATAGAAAAATCAACTCAGAATTCATAGATGAGGCAAATGGAATCAGATCATTTACTGCCTTAATATTATCATCTTTCAAATCGGTGGTATAAACCAGTTTGGCAGCAGGTTTAAACGTTGCGTTTTCTGGAACAATAAGCACCTGACATTTTGATTTGTTAATTAATGCCGTTGTGGTGCTTCCAACCAAAGTTCGCTCAACCACACCAGCACCGGTAGCGCCGGCGATAAGTAAATCGGCTCCCTCTCCATCAGCAGTTTCTGTGATTGTTTCAGCAGAGATTCCCCTTTTTATTATTTCACTGATTGCAAGTGATGCATGCGACTGCTTCATTCGTTGCATCAGTGCATTCATCTTGGAATCGGCTTCAGTGCGTGCCAGATTTTCTGCTGCTTCAATAGCAGTGTATGGCATTTCGGCAGTGTAAAACATAGGACTTTCATACACATGAATGATAGTTAATGATGCCTGAAGATGAACAGCCAAATCGGCAGCATAATTAACAGCATTCAGAGAAACATCGGAGAAGTCGGTAGCAACAAAGAGCTTTTTCATGGTATGTGAATTTAAACTTTTAATTTAGCAAGAGTGAAGAGGTAATCAAATGAGATTTTATCCCATTCAACAGGTGTCAATAGAAGCAAAAGAATCAGAAATAATCTCACAAAAACATGTGCTGTGTCCCACATAGGTTTTGCCATGCTGAAGCCGGTAGCGACAATCAGCAAATCGATACAAAGCAAATAAAGAGCAAAATATTTGAAGAAGCCTATAATTAAGAGGAATCCACACATCAGTTCAATCCAACTGGTGCTTATTGCCACAAAACCAATAAAAGAATCAGGCAGTTTATGATTACCCAGATTGGCACTCATAGTTTGCTTTAATTGTTTCATCCCGATTTTAAAGATTTTATCGTAGCCTTGAAAAAAGAAAAGGATACCCACAAAAATGCGGGCGGTAGCAATGGCTATGATAAGATTTAAATCAGTAAGCATTCCTGTTTATTCTATTATTGAATTTCAGATTATTATCATTTACAAAGGTATCAGGATGGTTACAGGTAAAATATGACAGATATCAATTGCTCCCGTAATTATCCCATTTGTCAAAGATAGCAATGAATTGGCCTTTTGAGGGTGAAACAGGTGAGATAAGGTAAGTGGATTTTATGTAAACATTTGAATATTAGGGAATAATATGGCTTTTTCAAGACAATTGGCGGCAGGAAATAGCGTTCTTAACCAACTAAATCGTATTTTTGCAGCATGTTTAGACTAAGAATGGCAAATCGGGGCATTTTAAGGCTCCTTTTAATCTTTTGCACAAGCTTCTTTTTGATACCATTCAAAAGTGTGTCACAGGAGCAGGTGATTACTGCCGGTTTTCAGTTTAAACCTATTTTTTCGAGTAAATTTTTCAATATGGAAGCTAAAAGTGCAGCAGACCGGGGTGTTTCCTTTGAAATCAAACCCTCTTCCGGTTATTGCATGGGAATGGTCATCAGAAAGGGCTTTACGAGCCGGATTTCATTTGAAACGGGAATAAATTATGTGAAACGTAATTATAATCTATCAATTACCGATTCTGCTTCCACCCGCGAATCCGGGTTTTCAATTATTGGATACGAAATTCCTGCATTAGGATTGGTATTTATTCAACTTTCTGACCATATTTTCATGGATGTCGCCTTAGGAGTATCACTCGATTTTTATCCTTCCGACATTCGAACCACCGACGATTACTTTGAGCATTACTCAGCCCGTGATTCCTGGTTTTCGCCATCCATTTTAGGGAATTTGGGATGGGAGTACAGAACCGAAAAAAGCGGCTATTTCTACCTGGGTGCGTCTTATCACAGACCGTTTAGTGATACCTTTTATTCTTTTATTGTTTATCCTGAAGCCAAAGATCCAAAGGCGGAATCCCGTTTAAATCTTCAGGGGAATTACTTAACACTCGATTTGAGGTACTTTTTCCATTCCGACCCAGCTAAAAGGAAGAAGAAAATCAATAAGTAACTCTATTTTTTGTCTTCTTAAACCGGCATACTTTAAGGATTTGGAGTAAATTTGTTAACATTAACTTAACAATTGCCCGTTGATTCGTAGATACCTTTGCACCAGATAAAAGCAAGATGAATCCTGAGAAGATAAAAATACTGTTGGTAGATGATGAGCCGGATATTCTTGAGTTTATGGAGTATAATCTGAAGAAAGAGGGATTTCAAACACTTTGTGCCCGTAACGGGGAAGAGGCAGTAGAATTAGCCATCAAGAACAAACCGGATCTTATTATTTTAGATATCATGATGCCGGTTCTGGATGGAATTGAAGCCTGCAGAATGATACGGAACAATGCAGAAACCAAGAATGTACTAATAGCTTTTCTAACGGCCCGTAATGAAGATTATTCGCAAATAGCAGGATTCGATGTTGGTGCCGACGATTATATCAGTAAACCCATAAAGCCCCGTGTATTAATCAGCCGCATTAAAGCTCTTTTACGACGTTCGGGAACAGAATCGGGAAGTGACGATTTTGTGAAGATCGGAAACCTGGAAATTGACCGGGAGAAATATCGGGTAAGCAGTAATGGACTGGAACTTACCTTCCCACGTAAGGAATTTGAACTTTTATCGTTATTAATTTCAAAACCAGGCAAGGTATTTACCCGTGAAGAAATAATGACCAAAGTATGGGGCGACGACATTATAGTCGGCGACCGTACCATTGATGTACATATCCGGAAAATCAGAGAAAAACTTGGTGATGAATCTATAAAAACCATCAAGGGTGTTGGCTACAAGTTTGATGCATAAGCTGCTATTTTTATTGGCCGCTTAACGATCTTTTCTTAACTTTGAAATCGGATTAATTTAACATAAAGCCTTGAATACGCACAAACCCAGAAGAATAGCACTAAACACGGCTTTTTCCATTTCAGTGGTCGCTGCAATTCTGATGGCCACCATGCTTTGGTATCTGCAAGTGGAAAAGTGGTATTTGCTGGCAATCATAACGCTGGTATTATTACTCATAACTACATTTCTATTTATCAATTATGCACTTGATAAATACTTTTATCAAAACATCAGAATAATCTACAAAAACATTCTGCAGTTAAAAAATGCACAGGGAAAAACTATTGGTAAGAAAATTGCCGATGAGCATGTGCTTCCTGAAATCAATAAAATTCTGATAGAATGGGAGCAGGGCAATAAGGATGAAATTGTTCATCTTAAAGAATTGGAATCGTTCCGCAAAGAGTTTTTAGGAAATGTTTCACACGAATTAAAAACGCCGATTTTCACGATTCAGGGCTATATCCATACCTTGATTGATGGTGGAATAGAAGATCAGGAAATAAATATGCTCTATCTCCAGAAAGCAGGCAAGAGTATCGACAGATTAATTTCCATTGTGGATGACCTGGAGTCAATTTCCAAATTGGAAGCCGGAGAACTCATTCTTGAAAACAGAACATTTGATATTCATGAACTGGTTTTGGATGTGATGGAGTCTCTTGAATTAAAAGCAAAAGAGAACAATATTACACTCTCATTGAAAGAAGAGGAAACCGGCAAAGTGTATGTTTATGCAGATAAAGACCGGATCAGACAAGTGCTGGTGAATTTGCTGGTGAATTCTATTAAATACGGGAAAAGAGGCGGTGCAACAGAGGTTGATATTGATCAACATGATGACGACGTAGTTATTGAAGTGAAAGATAATGGCATTGGAATTGAAAAGCATCACCTGAGTCGCTTGTTTGAAAGATTTTATCGCGTTGATAAAAGCAGATCGAGAGAGCAAGGGGGTACCGGACTTGGACTGGCAATTGTGAAACACATTATGGAGGCACACGGACAAAAAATTAACGTTGAAAGTACACCTGGCATTGGAACTACTTTTACGTTTACCCTAAAGAAAAGCAGATGATTGAAATGAAATATTATAGATTATAAATGATGGATGATAAATGGTAGGTGATTTGCCGGGGAGAAACTAAAAGCCTTTTTTCAAAATTACCCATCAATTTGCAATCAACAACTAATAAGAATTATGAAAAACGATAAAAGAATATTGTATTTGGTGCGTCATGCTAAGTCGGGCAAAGGAACAGCGGAGATTGCCGATATTGACAGAACACTAAGCGATACCGGAGTTGAAGAGGCTTATGATATGGCTACCCGATTATTTGATATGAAGAAAATCCCTCAGCTTATCATATCCAGTTCTGCCACAAGAGCAATCAGTACGGCATTAATATTCCAAAGAGTATTGCAGGTTCCTTTCGAACAATTCCGGATCACCGAATCTTTGTATGAAATGGACATAAACGATCTGTATGAGTTTGTTGCTGATCTCGACGACCGCTATCATTCAATTATGATTTTCGGACATAATCCGTCATTAACATTGTTTGCAGCAAAAATGGATCCTTCCGTGATGCATATTCCCACGGCGGGAATAATTCGTTTCGATTTTGAAGTGGAAAAATGGAGACACAGCAGCTATATAAATGCCGATCAACGGATATTTATTGCTCCATAACACATTTTCAAAACTGATTCCTTTTTCCATAAACTTAAAGTTGAATTCAATGTTAACTATATATTAAATTTGACATCCAAAATCATTAGTAGTCATTTTTTAACAATATTTACCGCAGTCGAAACCAAAAAAACAACTATGAATAAGGAACTTAAAAAAGCTATTACGACAGAATTACATGATCTGGTTGCAAATGCGCTATCTAAAAGAAATATGAAGGCTGCCGGCGAAATAGCTGATCACATTAAAGATGCAGCACGTCACATTGCCCGTAAATTTGTGAAACACCTGCCTGAAAACAACGCGCCCAAGGTAAAGAAGACTACTACCGGATCGGCTAAAACAGCAAAAAAGAAAAGTGCAACTCCTGCTAAAAAGAAAAAGCCGGTTAAGAAGGTTGCTACTGCTGCGAAGAAATCAACTAAAAAAGCTACTGCAGGGAAAACAGCTTAATCCGTTATGAAAATAAAGGAAATTCCATTGGTTAACCGGGAGTTAAGCTGGTTATCATTTAATGAGCGGGTATTGCAGGAAGCTGCAGATCCGCTCGTTCCATTGTTGGAGCGTTTACGTTTTCTTGGTATTTACTCCAATAACAGGGATGAATTTTTCAGAGTCCGTGTTGCCACTGTAAAGCGATTGACAAAATTTGATAAGCATCTTCGTATTTTGCAAGGTGAAAAGCCTGTTGAATTACTCGAAAATATTCAAAGAGTAATTCTGAAGCAACAGGAGAAATTTGAAAAAATATTTCAGGGTATTCAAAAAGAATTGCATCAACGGAAAATTCATATGGTTGATGAGTCTCAGTTGAACCCTGTTCAGGGACGTTTTGTACGAAGCTATTTTAAGTCGCATGTACAACCTGTTTTGTTTCCGGTAATACTTGGTCCCGGAAATCCATTTCCTTATCTGAAGGATAAATCAATTTATCTGATTATTCGTCTTCAAAAGAAGGGCAAAGATCCCAGATATGCATTGATTGAAGTTCCGTCGAAACTAATTTCCCGGTTTCTTTTATTGCCTTCCAGTAAGAATGAAAATCACTTAATTCTGCTCGAAGATGTGATCCGTTATAATCTCGATGACATCTTTGCCATTTTCGATTTCGATAAAATTGATTCGTACATCATTAAGATTACACGTGATGCTGAACTGGATCTCGATAATGATCTCAGCAAAAGCTTTCTGGAGAAAATAAGTAAATCCATTAAGAACCGGAAGAAAGGTTTACCGGTACGATTGGCATACGATGGTAAGCTATCGAAAGATATGATGGAGATGCTAATCACGAGAATGAAATTCCGTAAATTTGATAATCTTATTCCCGGCGGACGTATACATAACTTTAAAGATTTTATTCGTTTCCCAGACATTGGGTCACCAACCTTAAAATACAGAAAAAATAAGCCTCTTGACCATCCTGCATTTCATAGTGGAGGATCACTCTTTCCGGTAATTGCTAAAAAGGATGTATTGCTTTTCTTCCCTTATCAATCCTATCACTACATATTGGATTTGCTTCGTGAAGCATCTATTGATCCCAAAGTGGAAAGTATAAAAATTACGCTTTACAGACTTGCCAACAATTCCATCATCGCAAATGCACTCATAAATGCGTTGAAGAATGGGAAATCCGTTACCGCGGTTGTGGAGTTGCAGGCGAGATTTGATGAAGAATCGAATATTTACTGGGCAAATCAGCTTCAGGAAGAAGGTGCAACAGTCATATTCGGTGTTCCCGGTTTAAAAGTGCATTCCAAATTGTTTTTGATTACCCGTAAGGAGGGAAATCAGATTACACGCTATGCACATATCGGAACGGGTAATTTCAATGAGGAAACAGCTGGATTATATTCGGATATCAGTCTGCTGACTGTTGATCAGCGTATCACCGATGAGGTTGTAAAATTATTTAATTTTTATGCTAACAATTATAAAATTGGAAGCTACAAACATTTATTGGTTGCACCATGGGATATGCGTAAACGGTATATCGCACTTATCAATAAAGAAATTGCAAACCACAGAGCCGGAAAACCAGCTTATATATGGCTTAAGTTAAACAGTCTGGTAGATGAGGAAATGATTTCCCGCCTGTATGTTGCCAGCTCGGAAGGAGTACCTGTGAAATTAATCATCAGAGGCATTTGTTCCCTGGTGCCCGGAGTTAAGGGTTTAAGTGAAAATATTGAAGTAATAAGCATTGTAGACAAATTCCTGGAACACAGCAGAATTTTAATTTTCTGTAATGAAGGGGATGAGAAAATTTATCTGGCTTCTGCCGATTGGATGAGCCGAAACCTGGATCATCGTTCTGAAGTAGCTGTGCCGGTTTATGATAAAAGTCTGCAAAAGCAACTTAAGGATTTTATTCAATTGCAGTTTAAAGATAATTGCAAAGCCAGGTTGATTAATCAGCAGCAGGATAATCAATATGTTAAGCCAAGTTCCAAAGTCAGGGTCAGATCACAGGATGAATTTTACAAATTGTTACTGAAAAAGTGACCACTATTCCTTATTTTTATACCCTGTAATTGTAACGGAATTGAATAATCGGGAAATACTTCGTTTTGCTGCTGTCGACATAGGCTCCAATGCCATCCGTCTGCTTCTGTGTAACGTTTACGAAGGAGGGGAGGAGCCACTCTTTAAAAAAGCCGAATTAATTCGTTTCCCGCTCCGCCTGGGTGAAGATGCTTTTCTCAAAGGCTATATTGCCGATGATACCATCAACAAGCTGGTTAAGGTAATGTGTGCCTTCCGTTCACTTATTGATGCGTATGATGTGATTTCCTACAGAATTTGCGCCACATCAGCCATGCGTGAAGCCGCCAACAGAAAAGAAGTCATTGACAGGGTATTTAAAGAATCGGGACTTACCATTGAAGTCATTGACGGACGTACTGAAGCGGAAATTATTTATTCCAATCATATTGAAGAAAATCTCGAAAGCAATAATTCCTATCTGTATATTGATGTGGGTGGCGGTAGTACAGAGTTAACTCTCTTTTCAAAAGGAAAATTTATTTCAAGTGGATCTTACAATATTGGAACCATAAGAATGCTTCATGATAAAGTAACGCGCGATCAATGGCGCGATTTTAAAGATCATGTTCGCAAGCTTGCAGTTGGCAATCAACCTATGGTTGCCATTGGTTCCGGTGGGAATATCAATAAAATATTCAAACTCGCCAATCGCAAAGAAAATCAGGTGTTGTCATTTGCCAAGCTTAAAGAGGTTTATGAATATGTAAGTACATTCACTCTTGAACAACGCATCACCGATCTTAAACTCAATCCCGATCGTGCCGATGTTATCTTGCCTGCCTTTCGTGTTTTTATTGCTGTGATGAAAGCAGCGCAGATTGATGGTATCAGAGTGCCGCAAGTGGGTCTTTCAGATGGTATTGTTCATCTTTTGTACGAACGCTACAAAAAGCAAATTTTGACCGGCGTTTTTTAATTGAACACCTTTATTGCTTTTTAAAATTTTACTCAATATTCTTAATTCAATGTTAATTGAAAAACGCATCTATGTTAAACAGATGTATTTTGTTTTTCTTTTATGTGTTAAACGCTTCTGAAGTAGCTGTAAATTAATTGTTTCCGGTTTAACAATGAATTAACCTGACTGTAACAATCAGTTAATTTGGTATGTATTTTTTTGCATCGTGAAAAGGTGCACCACATCGCATCAAACTTAACTAACCCACTACCTCATTTAAATGAAAAAGATTCTATCACTTGCAGTATTTATCCTTTGCTTATCGGTTACACTGCATGCTCAAACAGGTTCCATCAGCGGTCGTATTATGGATGGTACAACCAAGACGCCATTACCCGGCGCCAGCGTTGTAATTGATGGTACCACTCAAGGTGCTATGACAGATCTGGATGGTTTATTTAAAATTACCGCCGTGCAACCAGGAAAGGTTAATTTGAAAATCAGCTATGTTGGTTATGTTACACAATTGCTTTCCGGAGTTGAAGTTACATCAGGTAATGATACAAAGATAGAATTAAAACTTGTAGAAAATGTTAGTCAGTTGCAAGGTGCAGATGTAGTTGCTCAACGAAGCACACACACTGAAAATGCTGTACTGATGGAGGTAAAGCAAAGCGAACAAATTATCAGCGGTGTTTCGAGTCAGCAAATAGGCAGATCACAAGACCGTACTGCCGGTGAAGTAATTCGAAGAGTGCCCGGTGTAACTTTAATGGATAATGGTTTTGTGTTGATCCGTGGATTGAATGAACGCTACAATACTGTATTACTGAATGGAATTATTGCACCCAGCATGGAAGCCGATAAGAAAGCTTTTACATTGGATGTAATTCCTGCAGGTATGCTCGATCGTTTAATGGTTTATAAAACGGGTTCTCCCGAACTTCCTGGTGAGTTTGCAGGTGGTGTGATTAAAATTGTTACCAAAAACGTTTCTGAAGAAGATCAGTTTACAATTGGTTATACCAGTGGTGTGAGAGCTAATACCACCTTCAACGATTTTTATCAGGCACCTAAGGGTAATTCAGACTGGTTGGGACGAGATGATGGAACCAGAAGTTTACCCGGTAGCTTTCCTACCAGTTTGTATGATATAAAAGATCCCGGACAGTTAGCTGATTTAGGAAAGAAATTGCCTAATGCATGGACTTCAGCAAAAATTCAGGCAGCTCCCGATCAAAGATTCAGTGCTTCCTTGATAAAGAATTTAAAGTTCGGCAAAATGAAAGCCGCAAATATTACAGCCCTACAATATGGAATGACTTTCGATTCTTATGAAGCACAAAATTTAGGTTTCAATTCGTATGATCTGAATACACAACAGAGTGATACCATTTATGATTATAACGACCGCATGTATCGTGAGAATGTACGTTTGTCATTACTTCACAACTGGACTTTCCTGGTTTCACCGGCCACAAAAATTGAATTCCGTAATTTCTTCAATCAACAAGGTTCCAACCAATCTATTTTGAGAACCGGTTCAAACTTTGAAGAAGGAAGTCTGGTAAAAAGTTATGCGTACCGTTATCAGGAGCGTACTGTATATAGCGGACAGTTGCATGGTTCACATGAAATTAATGCTAACAGAACCAAAATCGACTGGACAGCAGCTTATTCCTATTCACATTCTGCAGAACCTGATTTTAGAAGAATCAGAACAAAAAAAGACATCAGTGCAACATCTGACAGCATTCCTTATCAGGTTGTAATTGCTCCTTCAGCTTCAACTATTGATGCAGGAAGATTTTATTCTGACCTCACTGAAAATACCGGTAGCGGTGCTCTTGATTTTGAACATGCTTTAAAATCGAAAGCAGATCTGCTGATACCGAAATTCAGAGCCGGAGTTTATGTGGAATCGAAACAACGTGAATTCAGTGCCCGCTGGATGTCATACAAACAATCGAAAATCACAGGTTTCGATAATTCACTTCTTTATTTGCCACTTGATCAGATTTTCGCTCCTGAGAATATTAATGATTCCACAGGATTTAAATTGGAAGAAGGAACTAATCCAAGTGATAAATATAGTGCATACAATTCGCTTACTGCTGGATATGCCGCATTATCGTGGCCCATCACTGAGAAATTCAATGTTTCCGGCGGTGTAAGAATTGAGCATAATATTCAGCAATTGGAAAGCCGTTCCTATACCAATGCAAAAATTACGGTTGATAATACCATAACCAGTATTTTGCCTTCTGTAAATCTCAGTTACAACTTTACACAGAAAATGCTGGTTCGTGTTGCTTATGCACAAACAGTCAACAGGCCTGAATTCCGTGAACTGGCACCTTTTGCATATTATGATTTTACTTTTAACAATGTATTGATTGGTAACAGCGAATTAAAAACACCAACCATTCAAAATTTCGATGTACGATGGGAGCTGTATCCTTCGAACAGTGAAATGATTTCGATCGGTGCATTCTATAAAGATTTTCACAATCCAATTGAAATGTTTTTTGTTCCCGGTTCAGGTTCAGGAGGAACACGAAACTTTACTTACAACAATGCTGATAAAGCTACAAGTTTAGGCTTTGAAATTGAAGTTAAGAAATATTTCATTTCGTTGTTTGATACCACAGGAAAAGATCAGGGCTTGTTTATTCGTCGTTTTGTAAGTCGTTTAGGATTAACCGCCAATGCAGCATGGATTGACAGTGAAGTAAAACTGGGTGATAAAGCTGTCGGTCAAAGTGAAAACAGACCAATGATGGGACAATCACCATACATTTTCAATGTTGGACTATTTTTCTCGAATGTGGAAAAGAAATTCCAGGTTACTGCTTTGTACAATACTATTAGTAAAAGAATTTTTGCTGTTGGTACTTATGGCACACCTGATATTTACTACATGCCACGACACAGCATTGATTTGACTGTTACCAAAGGAATTGGAAAACGCCTTGAAGTTAAGGCAGGCGTACAGGATTTGCTGGCTCAGGATGAAGTTTACCAGCAGGATTCCAATGAAGATGGAAAGATAAATACTACGGATGAGAAGGTATTTGTAATCAGAAGAGGGGCTTATTATTCTCTTGGTTTTAATTTAAAATTCTAATCGATTTTATTTCATTTTCAGCTAAGCACCGATTTATTTAAATCTGAAGATGAATTAACCTAATCACTATTTAGTTTTAATGTTTAAGTAACATTAACACCTTTATTTTGCCTCTGAAATCAAACATAAAACAGTAACCATGAACATGAAACAAACTCCAAAAAGAATCGCAGGATTCAGCAGTATGATGCTGACCATGCTAGCCCTTGCTGCAATCACCATCGTAGGATGTAAAAAAGATGATGACGATGCTACAACACCAGCTCCAACAGGAACAACTATTGAAATATCCGGTGACCTCACCACTAACACTAACTGGACAGCCATCAATAAATATGTATTGAAAGGATTCGTTTATGTTAAAGATGGTGCAACTCTGAATATTGAAGCTGGTACCGTAATTAAAGGAGATAAGGCTACTAAAGGAACACTTATCATTGAAAGAGGTGGAAAAATTAATGCTGTAGGAACAGCAGCAAAACCAATTGTATTTACATCTAATGAAGCTGCCGGAAGCCGTTCTTATGGTGACTGGGGTGGAATTATCATTTGTGGTCGTGCACCAATTAACTTGCCTGGTGGCGAAGGAACCGTTGAAGGTGGAACAAATGCACTTTATGGTGGAACAAATGCATCTGATGATTCTGGAAAACTGAAATATGTACGTATTGAATTTTGCGGAATAGCATTTCAACCAAATCAGGAAATTAACGGATTGACTTTAGGTGGAGTAGGATCAACTACAGAAATTTCAAATATTCAGGTTTCTTATAGTGGTGATGATTCATATGAAATGTTTGGTGGTACTGTAAACCTGAAAAACATTGTCGCTTACCGTGGTTGGGATGATGATTTTGATACTGACAACGGATATACAGGTAAAATTCAGTTTGCACTTGCTTTACGCGATAAAGATATTGCTGATCAATCAGGTTCAAACAGTTTTGAATCAGATAATGATGGTTCAGGTACTACAGCAACACCATATACCAAACCAATTTTCTCGAATGTAACAGTATTTGGTCCGATGGAGAATGCTTCAACAACTATCAATTCTCTTTACAAAAGAGCTGCTCACCTGAGAAGAAATACACAAACTTGTATTTACAATTCTGTATTTGCAGGATATCCTACAGGTTTATTTATTGATGGTTCTGCAACTGAATCTAATGCTGCAGCAGCAGATCTTCAATTCAGAAATAATATCATTGCAGGTTGCACCACGCCATTAGCTGCAAGTGCATCATTCGATATTCAGGCTTGGTTCAACACACCTTCATTCGCAAATACCCTTCTTACAAATTCAACAGATATTCAATGTGGTTATCCGTTCGATTTACTTTCACCAGATTTTCTGCCACAAGGTTCTTCACCATTATTAAGTGGTGCCGATTTCTCTAACAGCAACCTGCAAGGCTTCTTCACTTCAGTTTCTTATCGTGGTGCATTTGGTACTACTGATTGGACTGAAGAGTGGTGTAACTTCGATCCACAAAATACCGCTTACTAAGATATTATTAATAGTTGGGTTTATTAATAAAGGAGTCGCCTTTGAGGTGGCTCCTTTTTTTGCTTTCCGGAATGTAGAATTTGAGTGGTTCCAGCCGGTATTTCCGAACCGTTAAATTACCATTAAAATTGGGTCTTTAGTCTCAGTTAAAATATTGAAAATCAATTACTAATATTTTGTTTAAAGAGTCAGTTCCGGAAAGCCTTCCCTTGTGTACTCATTTTTCGTAACTTTGTCAGGAAATTAAATTAAAATGAAGTTCTTCAGGGTAGGCATTACCATATTGATTTTGCTTTTTTGCGCCCATGTTTCCGTTCAGGGTCAGGTTACTGTGGCAGGTGCCGCAGCGGCCACTCCTAATGGAGTTTATCCAACTTTAGGTGCAGCTTTTACCGCAATTAATGCGACTAACCAGGCCGGATTGGCTATTTCAATTACTATTACAGCAAATACAGTTGAAGGTGCAGGAGCTGTTTTATTGCAGAATGCAGGTCCATGGGCTTCAGTAACCATTCAGCCAGCCGGTAATGTATCTGTTACCGGAAATCTTGCTGTTCCATTGCTCGATTTGAATGGTGCCGATAATGTTACAATCAACGGCGTTAATTCAGGAGGAAATTCGCTCACCATTTCAAATACAAGTACCTCCACTGTGGCATCTACTATCAGATTTGTTAATGATGCTCAAAATAACACTGTTACCAATTGCACCATACTTGGTGCGGGTACAGGTGTACCAACTACTGCCAATGATGGTGCTGTTATATTTTTCTCGAGTACCGGTGTGACGGGAGCAACCGGGAATGATAATATAACTATCAGCAACAACGATATTTCTGCATCAACAACAATTCCATTTGTTTTAATAAAAGGGTATGGAACTACTACGGCTGCTAACAGCAATATAACGATCAGCAATAATTTAATACACGATTTCTTCTCAACAGTTAACTCTCATTGTCGCGGGATTTACCTTGGTTCAGGAAATACCGCTTGGACGATCACTGGAAACAGAATTTATCAAACTGCCGATCGTCAATGGTTATCAAGCGGTAATAATGTTTATTCCTGCATTGAAATTACAAACGCTGTTAGTGGTAACGGAAGCAACTTTCAAATAACCAACAATGTTCTTGGCTTTCGCGATGCAGCCGGAACCGGTTATACGGTACTGAAGAACGGTGGAAGTTCCGCTACCAATATTGCGTCAAATCTTCATGTCATTATTTTCAACGCAGCCGGATCAGTGAGTAACTTGATTTCCGGAAATACAATTGGAGGGTTTGATTTGATGTCGAGTCGTGCAACATCAACTGCCAATGAAAACATTTTTGTCGGGATTTTTATCCGTACCGGAACAGTTTCAGTTACCAACAATACTATTGGTTCAGGTAGCAGTTCCAATTCTATTTTAATTCGTTCAACAGCAACTACAGCTCCGGCACCGGTGCCTGCAGCGGGAATATATGTTCGGGGAGCTAATCCGGTAACGGTTACAGGAAACGTTATAGGTGGATTAACGTTTTCATTTATTAGTCCGGGTACTGCAGGTAGTGATCGTATTTCCTTTATTGGTATTTTTTCAGATAATACCAACCAGACATTCATCAGAAATAATGTCATTGGAGGCTCTAATTCCTCTAACATAGTCATGCCATATCTGAATGCGCGATTAGTAGGAATTCAATGTTCAGGTGGTTCAGGAGGTGGTATATCGAAAGTTACCGGGAACAAAATTTATAATCTGGTGCACACGGGAGTTCGTACCGCATTTTCTGGTCAAAATTCGAATGTGGTGGGGATTTTACTAGCACCCGGAAACGTAAATGATTCGATTGCACAGGATACCATTTTTAATCTGTCATCTACTGCTTCAACTGCTTCCGGTAACAAATCACTTGTTGGTATTTATGTCGACGCACCTGCATTTGGAGCAGGCGTAGTGGTTAGCAAAAATTATATCCATAGTTTAACCACGCCGGGTGGGCCCGGATCAATTACCGGTATTAATACCAGTGCCGGCAAAACAAGAATTCATAATAATATGATTTCTGTGGGTGCAGGACAAACAGGTGCCGATATCATTTATGGAATAGATCAGAATCTGGCTACTACAACAGAAATATATTTTAATACGGTTAAAGTTTCCGGAGTATCTTCCGGAGTAAATACTGCAGCATACCGGTCAAATTGTACAACTACTTTTCCGGGAATTTGTACGTTGAGAAATAATATATTTTACAATGACCGGGTCGGTATTTCCTATGGATTACAAATCAGTACTTTTACTACGTACACAGGTGATCACAATTTAATTTATGGTACCAGGTATGGGTTTTATCAGGGAGTTGCTTATCTGCTGCAGGCAAATTGGTTCGCTATTACGGGACAAGAGCCACTGACCAATTCGATTAACAGCACCATGACTTTCATATCTGCAACCGATCTGCATACCAATGATCAGATCATACGCGGTGCAGGAATTGCCATTACCGGTATTAATGATGATATCGATAATTTTGTTCGTGGAACTTGTATCGACATCGGTGCCGATGAATTTGATCCTTCAACAATTCCGGGAACGGTTTATACCTGGACTGGTGGAGTAAATGATTCCTGGTGCGAACCATGCAACTGGGATCGTGAAGTGGTGCCTCTGGCTGCAGACAACGTAATTATCAAAGACAAATGTTTGAATTATCCATTGCTTCAGACTGGTTGTGGCAATCAACAAGTGAACGATTTGACCATACTTCGGAATATTTCACCTTTCTATAGTGGGAAACTCGACTTTGGAACTTATACATTGGCTGTAACGGGTAATGTCGATATTGAAGGAACGTGTTCCTGCACCGGGACTACAAATGCTTCTGTTACAACAGAAGGCTTGCTGGATATCATTTCAACTACCTCTCAACAGACATTAAATATCAAAAGCAGTAATGGAAATTATCCCGGATATTTATGTAAACTTCGGATCAATAAAACAGCTCCAACAGGAGTTGCCGGTGTAAATCATGAAGCCATCTTAAAAGGTAATTTGAATATCGAATACCATTTCGATATCACTAATGGCGTGCTGCTTTCACAAAATGGTGCAACCTATGATGCTGATGAATTCACAGCAAACAATTTTAAAACGATAAACATCTTTAATACCGATCCTGCATCTGTTACCCGACAAACCATTGGTGCTCAAAATACCAACAACGGCTTTTTCATGGGACGTTTAAACAGAAATATTGCGGCTGGAGTGAATCCGGGTCAATATTTGTTCCCACTTGGATTCCGGACAACAGGAGGAAGTGGAGTAGTGGGAGATTATCAGTATACTCCTGCATTACTCGATTTTACCAATGTAACAACATCCAATTATGTTGCAGGAACATTTTTAAATAACAACAATAACGGTACAGTTGATGGATCCGGAATCGGATTCACCGGTCATGGTTGCTTCAATGCACTTGAAATTGATGATGCAGGCGGAAATACTGCAGTCAGCTGTATTGGAAAAGAAATCGATATGATGGCACAGCACTATTGGGATTTTTCTGAAGGAACACCTCCGGCTTCGGATGGCAATCCCGTACCTTCAGCCGGAGCATTAGGGGCTGTTTCATTCGATATTCAATGTTCGGGAGATGTTTATGCATTACCTGCCAATGACGGACTCGCCGGTTCTGAATTGCGTTTGATGAATCGTGCCAATGTGGTTATTCCGGGTAATGCGGGACAAGGCCCATGGGCTTCAAATGCAGGAACACATGCCGGAGCCAATATCAGTGCTAACACCGGAATTGCGATGTACAGTAATGCCTTGCTACAGGGTGCACGAAGAAATGCAGTTACCTCATTCGGTGGCTTTGGTGCAGCCGGAAATGGCGATTCTCCATTGCCGGTTGAATTGCTATATTTTGATGCAGAAAAGCAAAAAGATGGAACTGTCAATTGCATATGGGCAACTGCATCTGAAATAAACAGTGATTATTTTATTGTAGAAGTTGCAACTACTCTCGATAAAAATGGAAATCCGTTATTCAGCAACTTAGGTACCGTCAAGGCTGCTGGATTTTCAACCAATACCATCAATTATAATTTCATAGATCCTGCAAGTTACAACGGTATTGTTTATTACCGGTTAACTCAAATTGATTATGATGGCAGTGCAGTTGTTAGTCATATCGTTGCCATAAGATTCGATCACAACGGATTATCATTCCAATTGATAGGTGTTGATCCTAATCCTGCACTTCATGAATCGGTATTAACAGTTTTTTCTGCCGGAGAAAAACAAATTGCATTGCAATTGACCGATGCTACCGGAAGAGTAATTTTAAACAGAAACATTTCTTTATCGGATGGAATGAATACAATTCCACTTTTTGAAAATCAAAAGCCCGGTTCAGGTGTTTATTTCCTCAAAGCCGGAGATCACTCATTCTCTGAAATGTTGAGAATAGTGATTTTGTAGATTATTTATTTTTTCGCAAAAATTGCAACATCTCTTTTTTGAATATATAAGGTCAATGAATTTTTATTGATTGCAATGGAATCGGTTTTCGACAGACATTCAATAAAATCTTTTTCCAGATTTCCTTTACCAAAACACATGTAGCGGGTAGCTAATGCCGGATGTAAAGAGATTTTGTCGCTTGTCATGCTGAAATTTCCTGATAGCTTATTACAGCCCGAAAATCCCGATAAAGCATTTGTTTGATGATCGAAATATAGCTCCGGTGCAGGGTCAGTGATCTGGTGTCCTGTAAATTCTGTCAGATGCCAGGACGTGTTGGTCAGCAAAGGATCATTGTTATTTGTTTCGGATTTACCGCTTGTACACGATTCAATTCCGGTTGTAACTATAAGAATTAGCAAAGCAAATGGTATTGACCGATATTTAGTATTCATGTTAGTTTGAAATGCAGGATTATGACAAATACATTTTACGGATTGAAAGTACCTGAATTAAAGGTTATGTTTTTGTCAAATGAATATTCGTTGCCTTCTGATTAACAGTCGCTGTTCTGCAGGATGCAAATAAAAAAAGCGACCTTTTCGAAGGTCGCTTTTGGATTTTGATCAATTGCTGAATATGAAATTATTATTCGGGTCGAGACCAATTGTGATTTTATCATCTCGGTTCACTTTTCCTGCCAGAATCTGTTTGCTCAGTTCATTCAGGATTTTCTTTTGAATTACCCTCTTAAGAGGTCTGGCACCAAACTGTGGATCAAATCCAAGTTGCGATAACCAGTCGAGAGCATCATCAGTTACTTCAAGATTTACACCCTGACCAGATAACATTTTTCGGAGTCCGTTAAGCTGAATTTCAACTATACCTTTAATCTCGTTTCTGGTCAGCGGATTAAACATGATGATTTCATCTATCCTGTTCAGGAATTCCGGACGAATAGTTTTCTTTAGCAGATCATTGACTGCTACGCGTGTAGCCGCAAGTATCTCATCCCGATTCGAATCATTCAGGTGTTCAAAGTTTTCCTGAATCAAATGTGCACCAATGTTGGATGTCATTATGATTATCGTATTCTTGAAATTTGCTGTGCGACCTTTATTGTCAGTTAAACGGCCATCATCAAGAACCTGAAGTAAAATATTGAATACATCCGGATGCGCTTTCTCAATTTCATCCAGCAATATCACACTGTAAGGTCTTCTGCGTACAGCTTCGGTTAATTGTCCGCCTTCATCATATCCTACATATCCGGGAGGTGCACCAATAAGTCTCGAAACAGTATGACGTTCCTGGTATTCACTCATATCAATTCGGGTCAGCGAATTTTCATCGTTGAACAGGTACTCGGCTAGTGCTTTTGCAAGTTCCGTTTTACCTACTCCGGTGGTACCAAGAAAAATGAAGGAACCAATAGGTCTTTTCATATCCTGCAAACCGGCACGGCTCCTGCGAACTGCATCCGCCACCGCTGCAATTGCATCTTCTTGTCCAACCACACGCTTGTGTAATTCATCTTCCAGAAGAAGCAATTTTTCGCGCTCACTCTGAAGCATTTTCTTTACCGGAATTCCGGTCCATTTCGAAACCACTTCAGCTATATCTTCACTATCCACTTCCTCTTTAATCATGGCACCTTTCAATTGCTGCATCTCCAGCAGTTGTGCCATCAGCTGTTCCTTTTTGGCTTCCGCTTCTTTTATCCGCCCATAGCGAATTTCAGCAACCTTACCATAGTCACCTGCACGTTCTGCCTGTTCTGCTTCAAGTTTGAATTGTTCAATACCTTCCTTTAAATTCTGAACTTGTTCAGCGAGCTCTTTTTCTGCCTGCCAATGCGATTTTATTTTGTTTCGTTCCTCATTCAGATTTGCAAGCTCTTCGTTAAGTTCTGATAAACGGCGATCATCATTCTCGCGTTTTATGGCCTCCCTTTCAATTTCCAGCTGCATGATCCTGCGCTGAATGGCATCGAGCTCTTCAGGCACTGAATCCATTTCCAAACGTAATTTGGAAGCTGCTTCATCAATAAGATCGATTGCCTTGTCGGGAAGGAAACGGTCCGAGATATATCGCTCCGATAATTCTACAGCTGCAATTATAGCCTCATCTTTGATCCGCACTTTGTGATGCGATTCATATCGATCTTTCAGTCCACGCAAAATTGCAATGGCATCTTGTGTGTCGGGTTCCTCGACCAAAACTTTTTGGAAACGACGTTCCAGGGCTTTATCTTTTTCAATATACTTCTGATATTCACCTAGTGTGGTGGCACCTATGGCACGCAGTTCTCCGCGAGCTAATGCAGGTTTTAAGATGTTGGCAGCATCCATAGCTCCTTCGCCACCTCCTGCACCTACCAGTGTATGAATTTCATCAATAAACAATACCAGATCACCTTCAGCGCTGATAACTTCTTTTACCACCGCTTTGAGGCGTTCTTCAAATTC
Organism: Bacteroidia bacterium; assembly: GCA_016788065.1. Taxonomy (GTDB): domain Bacteria; phylum Bacteroidota; class Bacteroidia; order AKYH767-A; family OLB10; genus JADKJB01. The sequence continues at coordinate 19,887 of JAEUTI010000010.1, forward strand.
ACCTTTATATTTTGCTCCTGCAATTAGCGCACCCATATCGAGTGAAAAAATGGTTTTTTGCTTCAGATTTTCCGGCACATCACCATTAATGATACGATGTGCCAATCCCTCTGCAATTGCGGTCTTACCAACTCCGGGTTCACCTATAAGAATAGGATTGTTTTTGGTTCTCCTCGATAAAATCTGCAATACACGTCTTATTTCTTCATCGCGGCCAATAACCGGATCAAGTTTACCCTGACGTGCCAGTTCATTCAGATTCTTAGCATATTTGTTTAGGGCATTGTAGGTCTCTTCCGCACTTGCTGAAGTTACACGCGAACCTTTTCGCAATTCGAGAATGGCAGCCTTAGCTTCTTTCTCATTCACTCCCGATTCCCGCAACAGCGATGCTACTTTATCTTTTCCATTGAGCAAACCAAGAAATAAATGTTCCAGTGACACAAAATCATCTTTGAAATCTTTAAGCAACGAAATAGCTTTTTGAAGTGCCTGATTAGCATCATTGGAAAGATAAGGCGTTCCTCCGGAAACTTTCGGATACTGACTAACAAGAGTTTGTAGTTGTTGCGACAGTGTGGCCATGTTCACATTCATTTTTTTCAGAATGTAGGGAACCACATTTTCATCAACTTCCAGTAAAGCCTGCATCAGGTGACCGGTTTCAATAGACTGTTGACCATTCTGTGATGCCAGCTGTTGAGCCTGTTGCACCACTTCCTGTGATTTAATAGTGAAATTATTGAGATTCATAATTGCGTGTTTACGATTTTATTAGCTCAACCTCATGCTCCAAAACCCTACCAAATATAAAAAAACCATTTTTTACGTCAATTTGGCAGGTCAGGAAAAATAAAATTGACAACTTGCCAGTCGCCAAGGGAATTTTAGGCGAAAATGACGGTGTCGACTTGGTTTGATTACTTTTGTGTTTAAATTATGGATTCACTAACACATATAGTTGCCGGGGCAGTCACCGGTGATCTCATTTTAGGAAGGAAAGTAGGCAAAAAGGCTATGCTTTTCGGGGCTATTGCCGGAAGTGCTCCCGATATTGATGCGGTCTTGAATTTCTTTGTTTCCGATGTCGATTCGTTGGTGATGCACCGTGGAATTACTCATTCTATTTTTGTAGCACTTACAATAGGGCCATTACTGGGATGGCTTTTGTGGAAGTGGTTTAAAAAGCAGGAGGGAACACGATTGGGATGGATTGCTTTGGTTACCATAAATATTTTGTTTCACCTTTTTTTAGATATGTGCACAGTTTATGGAACGGGATTACTGACCCCATTTTCAGAACAACGTTTTTCATGGGATACTATTTTTGTTGCAGATCCACTTTATACCATTCCTTTACTCATTGCATCTGTGGTATTGTTGATACTGAAATCCGATAACACCACCAGAGCTCGTGTTGCAATAACCGGCTTGATCTTAAGTAGTGCTTACATGACCTTTGCATTTTATGCACATGCTAAAGCAATCGGTAAATGTGAAACTGCTTTGCAATCAAGAAATATAAATGCAACTGCAATAATTGCCACCCCAACACTAATGAATACAGTACTTTGGAATATTGTCGCAGCCGATACAGGTGGCTACTGGAATGGATATTGGTCGGTGTTGGATGCTGAAAATGAAATACCGGAACTAACTTTTATTCCCCAACAAGCATATCTTTCTGACTCCATTCAATCGAAAGAAGACCTGGCAAAGATGATTCAGTTTGCAAATGGTTTTTATACCTTGACCAATGAAGAAGGCAAAATCAGATTTAATGTTTTGCGTTTCGGTCAGGTATCAGGCTGGATTGATCCGACATCAAAATGTGCCTTCAGCTTCGATATGACTCCCGGTGCCGACAATTCCATGGTAGTGCAACAAGGACGAATTGAAACTACAAAGAAAGAAGTGTTGGAGGCGATGGTGGAGAGGATGGGGTTTTGAAAAAGTCATTGGCGGCAAAGCCGCTGTCATTTGCAGCAGAGCTGCGTCATTAGGTCATTGGCGGCAGAACCGCTGTCATTGGGTCATTTGCAGCAGAGCTGCGTCATTAGGTCATTGGCGGCAGAGCCGCTGTCATTGAGTCATTAGTAGTTATTTTTTGTGCATGTTTCCAAACATAATTTTGCATTGGGTATTTTACATTTTGCATTATACATTCTTGAATTTAAATTTATGATTTTACATTTCAACGAATTTCCTTCTGAGCAATAGGTGTCTTCATGTCCTCCAATTTCCAATTTGAAAAATAGTTGTAATTATTCTTTATTTGCTTGTCAATTAATGGAGTAGAAAAAATCTTGAATTTAATTTGCAAGTTTGAAAAATATTTCTAATTTTACATATAGTATTCACCAAACCCCTACCATTCCCCCCAAAGAAGTCTGGTGAATTCAATAGCATAAATGAGTTTTAAAAAGACTCATTCGCTTTTCAACTGAGCCAAAAAACTCAGTGCGGAATTGGATTGCTTTATTGAGAATGAATTTTAAACATATTTTAATTTGTATAGCCATGAAAACAATTCGGAATTCATCTGCCTTATGTAATTCTTTGTTTAACCGTTTTGCCATGGTTAAGAAACGAAGACCCTTGATTTTAATTTCTATTTTGTGGCTGACCATTTTTAATTGCCAAGCTCAGGCACCACTGGATGGTGTTTTCAATTATGTAAACGGCGCACCGGTATTTTATGTAGAAGTTCCCGACTCGAATGCTGTTTCTCAAATTGAACTTACCTTGGGTAGTGATGCCACACAAACAGATATTTTTAATCACACTTTCGATTTCGATGTAGCAACCGGACTCCCTTCGGGTTATTCGTTTTCACGCAATGGCAACAAAGTGTATTTGGGATTGGGAACATTCCCTGATCCATCAGTTTACTATGCCAAAGTGCGACTCAAAAACAGTTCCGGTGCCTGGAGCGATTATTATGAGTTCTATGGAAATTAAAAGATACAAGATTGATTTTATAAAACTTTATACAAATACTTTTCTAAATATTAAATCCCATGAAAAAGCAACTATTTTTATTACTAATAATATTAAGTACAACAACTCACCTTCATGCAGCTACTTTTACTTGGCTTGGAATCACATCAAGCGATTTTAACACTGCTTCCAACTGGTCTGTTTCTGGGGGCGGCGGTACAATTCCGGACTCAGCTGACCACATTTTGATTTCATCGAGTGCTACCAATAATCTGGTGCTCGATCAAAACAGAAAAATCAGCAACATTACACTTTCTTCCAAAACCATTGACCTAAATGGGTATTCCCTGACAGTTTATGGCACCGCCACCATGACATCGGGGACGGTTACCAATGGTACTTTTTATGCCCGCGGCAATCTTGCAACTTTTAATGGAACATTAATGGATTGTCCCGTGGATGCCGATTGCGGTTACATTCGTTTTTCTGGAAGTACGTTCAACAGCACCGTAACCGCCACGGACCAGGGCGTTGCAACCGGAACAGGAGCGGGTGGATGCACTTTCAATGATGATGTGACCATCATTCACGGTGGAAATGGGACCTATTTTACGCTTGCAAATACCACAGGTGATGTTTTTAATGCAGACTTAACCGTGATCAATTACAGTTCGCATGAGGTTCACCTTTCAAACACTTCCAGCACCCAATATAAGGGAAATATCACTCTTAACAGCACCGGAACAGGTGGCATAACTTTCGGAAATTCGGGTGGTACATCGACTCTGGATAGCGGCAAAACCATAACCATTGGCTCGACCGGATTTACCAATGATGTGTTGCTGCTGAAGAACTTCACCCAACTTGGCAATACGGCACAAACCCTGACGCTAACTGGTACAGCTGTTGCAAGCTTTAACGGATCCACCTTTAATGGGGAAATTACGGTTAGCAGTCCCGGAATATTATTAAAAAACAGTACCTTTAACGGTATGTCCTCCTTCACCAAAACCGGAACTTCGAACGCCCAGTCAGATGGGGGAAATGTCTTCAATGGCGCTACAACCATTTCGAATACAGGGGCATCGGGAAGAATCAGGATGGCAACGGTGAGTGGAGACACCTACAATGCGGATGCCACGTTTAATTCAACAAGCCAAGACGTTCAAATTGCATACTCAGGGGACAATACCTTTGCGGGAAACATCACTATTAACAGTAACAAGGTAGTATTTAACACCAGTACCGGAAAAGTTACCTTCAGCGGCGAAAGCAACCAAACTTTAAATGGGAGCTACAACTATCCATTTAAAAAATTGGCTATAAACAAATCCGCAGGAACCGTCACAGCAAAAACCACTCTCAGTGTAGATGATTCACTCATTTTCATTCAGGGAAATTTAATTACCACCAGCATCTATCTACTTACCATGAAGCACGGCTCGACAGCAACCGGTGCTTCGAATAGCAGTTTTGTGAGCGGGCCGGTGAAGAAGGTGGGGAACAGCGGGTTTAAATTTCCAGTTGGGGCTGATTATGAATACAGAATGCTTGAAATGAGCTCACCTTCAACGTCCAGTTCGGAATTTACCTGTGAATTTATAAGTGATACTACATTGGCTAATTCAGGGGCAAGAGATACCTCGATTGGTTATATAAACAGAACCGCCTATTGGAAATTGAATAGAACAGTTGGAACTTCTCAGATATATGTAACATTAAGTTGGGATACTTTAAGCCATTTAGCTGATACCTTTGTTACTATTGCATCCTGGAATGGCAGTATGTGGAAAGATCTTGGAATGAGCATTTTAACTGGAACAAAACTGTCAGGCTCCGTTAAATCAAGCATTGTATCAAGTAGCTATAACGAATTTGCATTAGGTTATGCGATTTCAACTGCAGCTTTAGGGGGGTGCGATTGCCAAAATATTCAAAGCGCTATTTGTTTGGAAAAATGCCTGAATAATGCAACAAGTGGCCAAATTCTAATTGTTAATTCAAGTTTTGAAATTAATGAACCAGTTATTAATTTACCTTTAAATATAAGTTCAGGTGTGACCTTAATAGGCACAACAGGGAGTAACCGATATTTAGGATGGTGGAGTGGAAATAGTCCTAAATTAATTTCAAGTCATAAACGATCTTATTTTGCGAATTTTTGTAAATGTACAAATAATCCTGTACCCGAATGTGATGTAGTTCGAGGTGCTTGCCGACCTCAAGAATTATTTCTTTTCACCATGGAACCCGGCTCTGTATTTCAGAATATAAGGTTACAAGGAGCAAATTGTCATCTCCATAATAATAATCAAGCTGATTTGCTCTGTGGAGGAATATATGTATTTGATGATGGCTCGCTACAAAGTGTTGAAATAAACAATTCTGAAATTTCCTGTTTTAGTTACATGGGAGTGCAGTTAAAAAACGGAGTACATGAATTTAATTTTAATAATAATTACCTCCACAAAGTAAAAGGGAAAACGGAAACTATTGGCGTTGGTTATGGATTGTGGATGCAGGCAAAACGTATTCAAATATCAGGAAATCCACAATCATTTAGTATAACCAATGGAATTTTTGATGATTGCAAAGCAGCCATTGATGGACAAGGATACCCAGCGAATTGGTTGATTTACAACAATAGCTTTAGTCAACATTTTTTTAGTGAGGATATTAACCGGCATAATGATAATAGATTTCAAGGTTATGATCCTGATGAGGCAAACCCATTTGACTATCATTATTGTTATTATGGAGCTACCTGCCCAGGAAATGGGTTTTATGGTCCACAACCAAATATTACAACTTTGACTTGCGAAACAGTCTATAGCAATCCGGTCACCTATTTGGATCAATTTGTAGCTTGCGATGGAGTTATTCCTACAAAAATATATGATATTGGCGGAGCAAAATCTTATTTTGTAAATAATATTTTTCATAGAGCTGTAAAAATTGGTGATCTTTCCAGTAACATTAATCTGAATTTTCCTAATAGGGATTTAACAAATTCTGGATTGTCAGATAATGGTATTTATATACAAAATAATACTTTTGCAACTGAACACGTTGAACCCGAAAAACTCGCAACTACATCTTTAATGAATAGAGGTGGCTATGCACGGATTGCTGATAATTATATAGAAGCTTGTGTCTGGAGCGCCGACCCATATATTGATTTTACGGGAAATAATTTTAATTATAAATTCGGATCTTCTATAACGGGAAGTCCTCAACCCTGTGAGGTTAGCCTTAATTTAGAATCAACAAGCAATGTGACACTTCCTGCATCAAATACTATATCTCCATACAGAGAAATTTCAAAAATTCAATATGTTGAAAAAGGTACTGATTTCAAAATATCAACACAAAATCCACGAGGTGCAAATGATCAAACTTATATAATAAGATCAAATCCTAACAACGGCGCTCCAGGAACAGGTGCTCCAGTGTCAGTAATTTCAGGAGGGAATTACCATTATGACAATGAGGTGATTACTGACGGGAATGCCACCCAGACCACCATTACAGGTTATTCCGACCCGGGATTATATGGAATTGATGTGTTAGCTTTAGATGCTAATATTAAAGGCTCAAGCCCTGATTTTTATTTTGATTTCAAAGCTTCGGCATGGAATCACATTCCTGTAATTGTGAATGACCCAGGAGAAGAACAAGTGCTTTATTTCAATATTAAGGACAGCTTCAAAGAAAATGTGGCAATTGGAAGTACAGGGGCGTTAAAAAGAGTATATTTAAATGATTTACCAATATGGGAAGAAGATATTGCAGATGGTGGGGATGGCTGGGAATATGTGCGCATTGATTTAAAAGGAACCTCAGAAGTTACATCTACACCCATAATTGATGCAATACATACAGATGGGAGGCCTAATAAATTAAAATTTAGCATATTTCTGGAGAACGATTTAGTTTCTGCATCTTTGGTACAAGGTGTTGCCGTGTATGTAGATGATATTTACATAAAACAAAGTGGCAGTTCGACCGGAGATAATTTAGTGCGTGATGGAAGTGTTGAATTGTCTGTTGGTAATTCCAATTGCGATCCGGGAACCATTGGCTGTTTCTGGTATGATGAGGATATTAAAGCTTACTCATGTTCAACAGCATCGGCATCATCCAAATTCTATATTAATAATTTTGAGAGGAAGTCAGGAAGTTATGCGCTTATGTTGGAGCTCCCCGTTTTTCTTGAATGCACTACTAATTACAATGCATCCTCCGCAGGTGAAATTGCTGTTTCTGCAGTCACTGAAATCAATGTAACTGACTTGTTCAGTTGCGATGACTATTGGGATAATATAACTTCAACCTCAAATTTAGGGTTTACGGAATTCGATGGAACAATAACAACATACACAGGAGAAAAACTTTTTATTGGTAATGATATTGTCATTGGAGCTTCAGAAACTTTGGAATTTTTTGGATGTGAATTAGCCATTGCTCCCGGTGTTGAAATTAAGATAGAACAGGATGGTGTTTTGAATATTGGAACTCACATTATTAGCTCTCCAGCGGAAACATTAAAAACTAACATTTTCTCCTGTGATGAAATGTGGCAAGGGATTATTGTTGAAGTTGGAGGTTCACTAACAATAATTGGCCAAATCACAGGTATCACTGAGAGATTTTGCACCATTCAAAATGCTATTAAGGCTGTTCATTTACCAGGTGATCCATCTGGAAGTTCTTCAGATGTAATTATTAAAAATACAATATTTACAGATAATTTGGTGTCCATTTATGCAAAGGATTGCCAATTTTCTGGCACATCACAAATATCAGGGAATTACTTTGGAGTTACGAACGCACTTATTACTAAAGAGCCTCATTTGGGCGTTTATCCTGAAAATCATATTTATTTGAACAATGTTACAGATGCAACTATCGGACCCGGTTCAGGTATAAATTTGTGGAATTATTTCACTGGTGTGAAAATAGGAATTAATGCTACAAACAGTGACTTGGAAGTGCGATTATCTGAGTTCGATAATTTGATTGATTATTCAGGTTCTTCTTCTCAAAAAGGTATCGGAATCAATGCTCAAAATGGCACAACAACCGCACGCACCATTGATGTTGATTCCCGCTTCCGAAACCTCTTCCGGGGTATTCAAGCAAGGGGCAATTTCGATGTGGATGTTCACGACAATAATAGTAATAGATACTTCCGCGATATTGATGATATAGGCATTTTTATAAATGGTATGAATTACCCACGCGACATTTCAATAGTAGGCATAAATAACTTTCAAAATTGTAACATTGGCATATTGCTGAGAGGTAACAATTGGAATTCAGTAAATGTATCTGACAACAATTTTGAAAACACTAATTTTGTCGAAACCAGTACCGGAGCCTTTCACAATACAGCTATTACAGTTCAAAAGTGGAGTTCGACTCCAGCTAGTGCAGGTGTTGTTGAGATATTTAATAACATCATCAATGATTTTAGAAATGGTATTCACGCTATAAATATTAAGAATGTCAGAATTGGAGGCTATGATGGAACCAACAATCCCCGTCCGAATATCATTAACTTCAAATTGAGCAATTCGTCTTTAAGCGAAGCGCATCATGGAATTTGGGTGCAAAACTGCGATGATGCAGATATTCTGGAAAATGACATAGAGAATGATGATCCAACTCCTGAAACTAACTTACGCGGAATAGTGGTAGAAAACAGTGACAATGCTAATATTGGTTGTAATAACATTGGTCAAATGGGCAGAGCAATGCAGTTTGAAGGATTTTGTTTGGGTAATCCAGGTACACAATTGCTCAAAAATGACATGACCGATTTTGAAGTAGGGATACATTTGGAAAATGGTCAAATTCCAAATCAAGGAACACCAGGAACTACCCCAGTCCCATGGGATAACAAGTGGATAAATGACCAAAATATTCCCGCAGATCACAACAAAGTTGATGGACAGCTTTTAAATCCATTTCAATTAATCACCTGGTACTTCCAGGGCACAGATCTAGATGATACAGATCCTTTCGTTCCTTCACCCAGAGGGCCGAATTTAATATTTCCTGATGATGGTCACAGTGGTGGCACAGTAACTTGTATGAATACAAACAGAATTGGTGAATTTGAAAGGGATTTAGCATTTGGTTCAGTGGCTGCTGATACAATGAGTTTCGAAAATTATGAAGATGAACTAAAATATGCTTTCAAGTATTATTTATACGAGTTACTCAAGCAAAACGATTCATTATTGACTTTGGGTTTGCTATCCGATTCGGTATTCCAGCGATTCTTTACTCATATGGATTCCACCAATATTGGAAGCTTTGGCACCATTAGACTGGCTTTGGATTCCAATTTGATTGATACTGCTGAATTTATAAACGATAACATAACTGAAAGTAATAGTATAGAACTGTACCGGAAATCGGTTAATGAAATTTTGATTAGTAAAATATTTGAAGACATCAATCTGGATGGTTCTGATTCAACACTGCTTGAAAATATATTTAGTAAACATTGGATTGAAGCAGGCATGGTTATTTATGATGTAGCAGGTATTTTGGGTCAAGAATACCACTCGCCTCAAATTTCCTTTAAAAAACGTCCTAATGACTCTACAAATATGAGTTTGCCTAAATTATCAAAACGAATTGTGAAATTCTCACCAAATCCAACCCGGGATAAAGTAACCATTTTGGGAACGGAAAATACTACCTTTGAAATTGAAATTATTGATATGTATAATCGGGTTTGCTTGAGAAAGACTAACACAAAAGAAATAGATTTGTCGATGTTTGCCAATGGTATTTATTCCATCAGGGTTTTGATGGAAAATGTTCCATATTCAGGGAAGCTCGTCCTGCTAAAATGAAAAGTAAAATTACAATCTTGTCCGAATTGATTAAATATTTCATGAAGAAGATACTGATTATTCTAATGCTATTTGTTTTTAGTGGATCTTGCATTGCCCAAAAAAGGAACGCAGTTTGGTGCTTTGGTGATTCAGCAGGGATAGACTTTTCCAACTTAGGCTTACCACAGGTTTTTAGTTCTTCTCTAGATACAAGAGGGTCTTGTGCATCAATTGCTGATACAAGTGGACAGCTACTATTTTATGCTGAAACGAATGGTAATCTAAGTTCCAATTCAACTCAAGTTTATAGTTCAATTGGTCAAAAAATGCAGAATGGAGACAGTATCCTTGGACAATTATGGTATCATGAACTGCTAATTCTCCCCTTTCCTGGCAACGATTCTTTGTATTATTTATTTTCGATAGGAGTTAGCTCTGTTTACGGATTAAAATACTGTGTAATTGATATGAAAGCTAACGGAGGTTTAGGTGAAGTAATTCAAAAGAACATCCAGCTTCAAAGTTTACCAATGGTGGATTGTTTGACAGCAGTTAAGCATGGAAATGGGAGGGATTGGTGGTTGATTTTTCGAAGATGGGATTGGATTCAGCTAGATCCCAATAATGAGTTTCATTCCTATTTAATTTCTCCTGCAGGAATCTCAAATTACAATGTTCAGATGATTGGTGAAACACATATGTCTAATCAAGGCGAATTGATATTTTCACCAAACGGAGAAAAAGTACTTAACATTGACGGAGTAGATCTTATTGAGTTGTTCGATTTTAACAGATGCACAGGTGTCATCAGCAATCCTACATTGATTCATCCCGCTGGTAATTTTATGAATTATAATGGAACTTGGAGCAGTGCCTTTTCTCCAAATGGGAATGTATTATATGTTTCAACATCAAAAGATACTAATCATGTATATCAATTGGATCTGACAGCAGCTAACATTTATGGTACCAGAATAAATTTAGATACTTTCTATGTGCCCCCAGTGCAACCAGGTAGTTTGAAATTGGCTCCGGATGGGAAGATTTATCTAAGTTGCGCTTACTATGATGGAATAAGTTTTAACTATCCCTACAACAGCAATGAATACGACACAGTTAATATGTATTTGAGTGTAATAAATTATCCTGATAGCTTGGGTGCTGCTTGTAACTACGAACCATTTAGTTTTTACTTAGGCGGTAAACGCACCTATTACGGTCTCCCCAACAACCCAGACTACGACTTGCCCGCATTAGCAGGCAGTCCGTGTGATACATTGGTGGGTGTTATTGAAGCTCAAGAAATTTCTCAAGCCAACATTCATGTTTTCTACCATACAACATGGGAAAAAGCATTCATTAATGCTTCGAATTTAAAAGGAAAAACCGGCAAGTTGTTGGTGTATGATATGCAAGGGAAAGTTGTTCATTCAGAGCCACTGCGGATACAGAATGGGTACTATACCAGAGATTTGTCGTTTACGGGTTATGCTAAAGGGATGTATTTGTTTTCGATTCAAACAGAAAAAGAACGACTGACCAAGAAGGTAATGATTGATTAATTTGCTGATGTGCTAGTGTGCTGATTTTTTATTCCACAGTAAAAAAATGTGAGTGCACTTGATTTGATGATTTGGTGATGTGTGTTCCTTAGTAAAAAAATGTGGCTGCTCCAAGTTGCGCAAAATTCAATTTATCATCTATCATCACTAGCGTTGCGTTAATTGTAATTGATTTTCAATTGATTGAAGTTTCGTTCTTTAATTTCTTGTAATTTACCCTTTGAAAAAACCTCATGTAAGGGAGTTTTCTCAAAGGGACAGATG
>JAEUTI010000074.1 GCA_016788065.1 Bacteroidia bacterium
AACAACGAGATAATAAAAAAAGGCACCTCCTGTTTTCAGAGGTGCCGGGGAAAACTATAGATGCTGGTAGCATTCATTGTTTAAAACAGGAAGAGCGAAACCGGTTCTCTTAAACTTTCCTCTGCCCGGAACTTCTACCGGTCCGCCCTTCCCAAGCTTTTAAAACAGAAATTACTTTCTGTTATCCTGTTTTGGTGATCCTGTAGGATCCGTTTTACCTGGTTCATTTACACCTGGTCGGATTCTGGTTGGATCATTCTGAGTGTCGTCACGACGACCAGCTTCTGTTTGATTACGTCCGGTACCAGTACGGGTATTTTCTGATTCAGTGGTTTCAACATTATCAACATCTTCATCGTTGTCTGTTGTTACCGGAGCATCCTTCTGATTACCGGTTTTTGGATTTTGATTGTTTGCAGCATTGTGAGTTACGCCACCTGTTTTGGAATTTTCATTTTGATTTGTCATGATATTTTGTTTTAAGTAAATAAATAGAATAGAATTACTTCTAATAATCAAAATACCATGCCAACAATTATTGATTCTCCTTTTTTTCCTGTTCCTCGCGCGCTTTCTCCTTTTTTTCCTGCTCCTCACGCGCTTTCTTTTCTTCCTCTTTCTTCTGCTTTCTGAATGCTCCTCGTAGTAATACACTGTTTTTTGCAGCATCCATACTTTCATTCAAACTTTCAGAACCTTCTTTCAAATTTTCCATAGTTGCAGTCATATCTTTTGCCAATGCTGAATCGAATAACAAGCGATTTATAGTACCTTTCCCATTGTTAACCTTATACATTAAAACAGCTACTTCACCAGTGATAATTTCAGCATTTTCTACAGTGTTTTTCAGACTGGAAACTATTTCATCCATTTCCACAGCAGGTTCCGATAAAATCAAATCATTATCCTTTACCACATTGAAATCAGTGTTGCCAGAAGATATTAAAACCACCTTATCGCCCATTAAACCTTCTGAACTTATGAGACATCTGGAATTCTTCCTTATAAATTCCTGTTTACTTTTTTCAATTTGCATCTGTACCAAAACAGTTGTATCATTCATTAAACTGATATCACTCACAGTGCCGATATTTATTCCATTAAAACGGACATTATTCCCCACCTGTAATCCGCTGACAGAAGCAAATACCGTTTTCAATGTAAATGTCGAGCCAAATAAATTCTGCTGACGACCTATTACAAATATTCCTGAAATAAATATCACAATTCCAATAGAAACCATCAATCCAAGCTTCCATCTGCTATTCACATTACTTTTTTTAGTTGTTTTCATTTTAGTTTGGTTATGTTATATAAAAAATGATTGTATCCAGGGGTCTTCTTTCGATTTAAGTTCTTCAAATGTACCGGTCTCATAAATTTTCCCATCTCTTATCATTGCAATTCTGTTGGATGTTAACTTAGCACAGTTCATATCATGTGTTATGATGATGGAGCTGGTCTGATATTTCTTTTGCATTTCCAGAATCAATTCACTTATTTCATTGCTGGTGACAGGGTCCAGGCCTGTTGTGGGTTCATCATAAAGCATGATTTCCGGATTTAGGATCAACGTACGTGCGAGTCCGATCCTTTTCCTCATACCACCTGAAAGTTCGGCAGGAAGCTTATCTGCTGCATCGAGTAATCCTACATTATCAAGTGCAGTAGAAACTTTATCATCAATTGCGTCCTGATCGAGATCGCGATGGTGCCTGACAAGCGGGAATTCCAGGTTTTCACGCACCGACATCGAATCATACAATGCACCACCCTGAAATAAAAAACCTATTCGGGCCCGCATCTTATTTAAATCTGCAGGTGAAACTTCATCTAAACTGGTTCCAAAGACATTTATAGTTCCTTCATCATTATCGATTAACTTGACAATACATTTTATCAATACCGATTTCCCCGATCCAGATTTTCCCAATATTACCAGGTTTTCACCTTTTACAAGATCGATTGAAACTCCATTAAGGACTTTATTGGATCCAAAGCTTTTGCCAAGGTTTTCCAGAACCAAAACTTTCTCTTCTACACTCATAAAATGATATTTGTAAATTGAACTGCTATCAAATCAACCAGAAACACAAGCAATGAGGCCGCTACAACCGCTTCGTTTGCAGCAACACCCACACTTTCAGTTCCCTTATTAGCATTATATCCTTTATAACATCCGGCAAGGCCAATCACCAAGCCAAAAAACACTGACTTAATTGTGGCCGGGATTAAATCCGAAAACTCCAGTGAGCTGGTAGCCTGCATCAGAAATAGTTGGAGGGTAACATCTCCATCAATGTTAGCTCCAACATAGGAGCCCAATATTCCTACAAAATCACTGTAAAAAACCAAAATAGGTACAATGATGCTTGTTGCGAGCATCCGTGTTACTACTAAAAACCGGAACGGATGAGTTCCGGAAACTTCCATTGCATCTATTTGCTCGGTTACACGCATGGAGCCAAGTTCAGCTCCTATTCCGGAACCTACCTTCCCGGCACAAATCAATGCTGTAATGACAGGTCCTATTTCTCTTACAATAGAAATTGCAACCATACCGGGTAGCCATGATTCAGCACCGAAATCAGCTAGTGTGGGTTTCGACTGAATCGTTAATACCAACCCCATAATAAATCCGGTAATTGTTACTAACCCCAAAGATTTATTTCCGATCTTATATCCCTGGCGTACAAATTCATTGAATTCAAATGGCAGATGAAATAACTCTTTGAAGAACCTTAACAGAAACAACCACCAGTCTGCTACATTAATAAGTAATGTTTGAAACTGATTCATCGAAACCGAACTTTTTAAAACTACGGTCTTTTTGATGTTTTGGGCAAGATTTGGTCTCATAGTTATTGCGAAAGTGTTTCAGCAGGTAAAGAAAAATCGTGCCGCAAAAATGTTTTCAAGATAACTATGCTACTAATAAAGAGAAAATCGCTTTTACCCTTATTTAAGAACGCCAAACCATCCAATTGTACGAGTCGAACAATAATTTGAGGAATATAATCATGGAATATTTTCCCCATCATGAGAAATAATTCGTTTAATTATTCCAAAAAATGAGTTTTTCGGCAATGGTACTGTTTTTGTCAAACACCTTATAACTAAAACGAATTAAACAATTTAAAATTTAAACTACTATGGCTGATCATGGAAAAACAATTGCCGCTCTGTTAATCGGAGCTGCTGCAGGTGCTGCACTCGGGGTACTTTTTGCACCGGACAAAGGAAGTAAAACCCGTAGACGCATTCTTCAACTCGCTGATCAATCTGCTGAAGATTTAGAAGAGGGTCTTGAAGAAGGAACTGAATATCTGAAAGATAAAGTTCGTCAGGGTAAGGCTAAAGCTTCTGATTTGGCTGATAAAATTTCAGAAAAAGCAGCTGAAGCAAAAGACAAGTATGAAGACACAAAAGATCGTGTTAAAAACGAAGTTGAAGATGCTCGTACGAAAGTAAGACAACAAACTAATTAATTTAAGCCTGCTAAATGCAACCTAACTTATGGAAAAGCCAAAAACACATTTCAGTGACTTAATTGGTAATGCGATAGAATATGTCGAAACCAGAATTCAGATTGCAAAACTGGATGCAGCAGATGCAGGTGCTTCTGCTGCATCTTCAATATTTACCTGGCTCATTCTATTATTTGTAGGAGCAATAATGCTATTGTTCTTCAGTATAGGAGCTGCTTTAGGGATAGGATATTTGCTAGATAACACTGCTCTTGGTTTTGTTATTACAGGTGGCGTATACCTGTTAGTTATATTGATGCTTTACAATTACCGAAAAGACTGGTTAAGGAAACCAATCGGAAACAAAATAATAGAATCGATCTATGACAACGACTAAAATAACCTCGTTCAACCAATTACGCTCAGAACGCACCAGATTATTCCTGAAAAAGGAAGTACTTGAAGAGGAAATGAGTGACAATTTCACCAATCTGAAAAATTCTCTCAAGCCACTCAATCTGATAAAGGAATATACCCATTTCGGTGAAGCTGATTATACTACAACGAAATTACCTAAACAGGTAGGAAATGTAGGTGGTTCTATTTTAAATCTGATAATTTCCGGTGTGCTTATGAAAAAGGCTGGATTTTTTAAACGAATTATTGCTTCGACATTGATTCAGAAATTAGCACCGGCGTTGATTCAAAATAGTGTTCCTATTTTTAATGACATTACTCAAATGATTTCGAAATTCAAAAGTAAAAGTATCTCTAAACAACATTTTGATCAAACAACAGCTCATGATTTGTATTCAAAATAATATACAACTGTTATGAAACCTAAAACTCCTACAAGCACTCCGGTAATGAATACTTTAACTGAGTGTTCAAACAAATTATATTCGCAAGGGTTCACAGAAAACTACAAAGTAAGGTCGGGAGTGCTTATTGCTTTGAGTGACAATAAAAAGTATGAACCGGGCGAAGTGAAAATTTCGAATTTCTTTCGGTTTGAAGGGCATTCAGATCCTAGCGATAATGCCATACTTTATGCAGTTGAAACCGAAGATGGTAGAAAAGGTATGCTGATTGATGCATACGGAGCGGATGCAGATGTAGCGATTGGCGAATTTGTAAAATTGATCTCTGTCCTTGATAAAAATACTACCCGCGAGGAAAAATAATTTTTATTGAAATGGTTCTATTCCGGGGCGGGAAATATCGAAATCTTTAAATCGGTCCTCACTTAACTTCACAGGATTGAATCTGTAATCAATTCCATTTTGAGGTAATATCGGGTAAATTGCAAATGTAACCTGAAATGTATTCAATACCAGTAATTCATTCTTAATTAGTAAACCTAAACCATAAGTCTGGTATAGCTTTGATCTAAATACTGACTGATTGTAGTCACCAACTAAACCATATCCGGCCAACACAATCGGAGCAAAACGAAATCCCAAAAACTCTACAGGAGAGAACAACACCGATTGAAGAGTAAGTGTAAGCCGGCTGGATCCTTTTGGTAATTCTTCCCGATAGCCTGGAATTCCATCGTCTGTATTCAAATATAAAAATTCGTTAGAGGCGCGATTAACTCCATAAATAAATCTCAAATCAGCGAAATTCCTCAAATACCAATTACTCATTTTTAGTAATGGGGAAAAATAAATGATCTCCGTGCGTATCAGCCCAATAGATTTTTCATTTTTCTGAATAAATGTGCCGAAGCCCATTCCTGTATATAAATAACCAATTTTTTCAAAGTAGCTTCCAAGTGCTCCAGCCAATCCAATGTAAAAGCGAGATCCCGTAAACCTATTTTCGACACCTGATGTTAATGTTAATTTTCGTCCATCGGGTACATCCTCTACATCTCCAAACTTAAAAATAAATTTATCTGTAACATACTTTCTTGAGGAAAAACTTAAGCTTGCAAGATAAAGCTCTCCACCTGAAAAAAGCTCTTTGAGTTCTTCTATACCAGGCGTTACTTTAGGATAACGAGTTCTTGAGAATCGGACTGCAGAAACAAGTCGTGTGCTTCTTTCTTCATCAGTTATACCCTTTCTAAGATTAGAACTATAACCGGCCCATAAGTCTGTTGTGAAAGAGCGGTAGAAATACTCAATAATAGTATCTGTTGTAAAACGGATAGAATCGGTATAAACTCTGGAATAAAGATCAAATCCTCCTGCCCATCGGGTAAGAGGTGAGTAAAATGGTCGATTAATTACAATACCCTGAATATTATTTTCTTCAGAAGTACCATAATAAAACTTTGGAGATATGTAAGATGTTCCAAGACTCGGCACAGTATAGCTTCCGTCGAGAATGATAGGAGATGATTCCTTCAGCAAATCCGTCACTTTTAAATCAAACAAGTGACCAAATCCAAGAAAATTACGATCATTTACTGAATACTTCACCCGTGAAGTTGAAGCAACTATATCTGGGCGAATGGACCAATAATCCTGTGAATAAATATAAACGTCAACACTATCCCTAGTGCCGGAAACAGCACGTAATTCCATTCGCACATCCCGAATAAACCCGGTACTTCTTAACAATCGTTCCGACTCTTTAAGTAACAATAAATCAAGTGAGTCATTACGCTTAATAAGTACATAATTCAGTATGGTCCTTCGTCGCGATTCAATGTGAATTTTATTCACCGTTTTCTGCAATACGCTGTGAGGATGCCGGGAAGTATCAGTAATACTTGTTCCGGTCGGGTCCAGGCTGATTACTTCAATCTTCCGGATAATCTTATTCTCAAATTTCTTTGTAGGATCGCTTTTCTTCTTTCTGGATTTTTTAGCTGTCGCATTCACCCACTTTGGTGGATTAAATACAGATTTATAAATAAAATACGCAGCTTTCCTGTTTTTGGAATAGTTATATAACTTTTTATAAAAATAGGCGGTATCGACCGGAACATCAAGTTCATCGTAAATAGAATCATTTACCTGACCGTGTGACGGAGCGCTACTAAATATAAAAAGTAAACTTAAGAACAGTATGACTCCTATAAACCTCAATTTAACCATAGATAGTAGTATCCGGTATTATAATCTGGTCAGGAGATACTTGATTATCGGAACTTAGTCAGTAAATCTTCTGCAGCCTTGGTAAAGTTACATAAATGCTCTGATATATCCTCCTTAGATTTATCAAAATCTTCTTTAATTTTTTTACGCAATTCACTGCCTTTTGAAGGGGCGAACAATACTGCAATGACAGCACCTGCGGCTGCACCACCCAGTAATGCCAATAGATACTTTGAGTTTTTTGAATCAATCATTTGTTTTAGTGTTTAAGAGTTAAACTTTATCACCTTTAATAAGACGTACCAGAACTGAGATGATTGCCAGCACCAGTAAAATGTGAATGATACCTCCTGCACTGTATGCGAAGAAGCCTACCAGCCATGCAATTATCAGCACCACTGCGATTAAATAAAGTAAATTTCCCATAGCATTGTTTTTAAATTATGTTTTATTACAAAGGCTAAAACCATACCAGATAGGATATTAAGGTTAAAATCCGCTTAACAGTTCAATTTGAGGAAAAAATGCTACAGTTCCAGAAATTATTAACGCTTCCTTCTGTCCTTATTTCCTTTCCCGGAGCTGTTCAGCACTGTTGTTTTTATGCCGGAAAACACGCTTTTCCACATATAATTGAAAATAAACCGCTCTTTATTTCGGGCTTCCCGAATTATACCTTTCGATAAATTGCCATTTTTATCGGGATTAGCATCTGAAACTATAAGATCATCTGCAATAAATGATAAAACTCGTGATTTTAAATTTATCGTATCGCCTTTGGCATTACTCGCAATTGCAAAATTGAGGTTAGAATAATAAAACAATAAATCACCTCTGGAACTATCCGTATCTGCTCTGAAGTTAAACATCAGGTTGTTGATCTTACCATTGCTGAAAGAAACTTTAGCTAATGGTTCACTTACCAGATTCAGTTTCACAAAATCAAGGTCATTTAATGTTCCTTTGCAATCAAAATAATTCTCATCATATGGAAACTCAAACGTTGCATTTAACTTTCCGCTATTCATTAAAAGAGCCTGAGCTTCAATTGCCAGTTTCCCTTCTGCTAATTCTCCGGCTTTTACATTTTTAAGTGTTGCATCTAAACTATCAAAGGTGACGAATCCAAACAACGATTCGTTTTGAGCAATTTCACCATAACTGATTTTAAATGATTCCAAAATTAAGGAGTCGAATTCCATGGTAAACGGACTCGACTTCAAAACCTCCTGAAGTGTAGGTTTCAGATCGTTTTCTTTTCGACTTTTATTCTTATCCCTTTTAACCTGCAAATGACCTGACTGCAAAGTTGCAACACCTTTAAATGAATAGCTATTGCTATTGAGCTCAGTTGTTGGAGTCGATATTTCAGTACGGGGGATAAGTAAGCTAAAGCGGTCGGTTTGATACTTTTCCTTATTGAAAAATTGTTTCGTATCAAGAATTGGTATTACTGAAATGGAATCAAATGTAATTATATTTTCTCCAGGCAAACAAACAGCATGACTCCACCCAAAATGATATTGCCCGTTGGCCGTTCTGTAATTCGATTCTCCAAAGCGAAAAGACAATTCATTTAAAATAATAGTGGAATTTATATATTCAATTTCACTTAACGTTATACCTTCTATTCCAAGCATCATAGAATCCTTTTTGTGGGTTGAAACGTTGATATGAGAATTGTTTATCTCAATTTCATCAATGCTAATTGAAGGGAGATTATTATTTTCAGAAATTGAGTCGGAAGAATTTCCAGACAATAATTCTACTTCCAATAGCGCATCAGAGATATTTATAGTTCCAACAGATACATCTTTCCGAAATAAATAATTCATCCATCCCAGGTGATCTATCTTTATTGATTTAATGACACCTGAAACTTTTGAGCC
>JAEUTI010000075.1 GCA_016788065.1 Bacteroidia bacterium
CCTAAATGCTCTTTTTTCAATTTAAAGAAAAATGTTAAATTTTATGGTAATTTATTTAATAAGAAAAAGGAACATCCCTTCTCCTGCTAAAGATATTTGTGATTAACGTAATGTTGATGCAGGAGAAGGGCAGGGATGAGGGAAAGCGGAATCTCAGCGAAAATATTAGTGAACAACGTAATGTCTATTCAGGTGAGGGGCAGGGATGAAGAAAAGCATTAATGTAACATTCTAAATTCTCTTTTTTCAATTTAAAGAAAAATGTTAAATCCTATGGTGATTTATTAAAAAAGAAAATGGAACCTCCCTTCTCCTGCTAAAGATATTTGTGATTAACGTAATGTTGATGCAGGAGAAGGGCAGGGATGAGGAAAAACGGAATGGAAAATGTTGAATTCCCTTTTATAAAAAAAATCTTTACTTTTGTTTAGTTATTTATTTTTCAACCGGGGATTTGGTAGTTCAACCCCTAACAACTTTTTTATGAGTAGCTATCACATATTAATAGAAGAAACAATAAACTACCCCGTGGTAAAGGAGCCAATAATCAATTATGCCAAGGTCTTAAGAAAGAATCAAACACCAGCTGAGGTCAAATTGTGGAATTTGCTAAGAAACAGAAACCTAAATGGCCTAAAATTCAGACGTCAACATCCTGTAAAACCATTATTTATTCTCGATTTCTATTGCATGGAATATAAGATTGCTATTGAAATTGATGGGGGCTATCATAAGAAGTATCAGCAAACTAAAGAAGATCAAGAGCGAACAATTCTTCTAAATCTAATGGGAATTAAAGTTATCCGATTTACCAATGAAGAAGTTCTAGAAAATTCTAGTTGGGTTATTCAACAGATAATAGAATCCTGTAGGTAATTATATTTAATAGATCCAACAATCATCCTGTCCATTTGACTGAGTTTCCCTATTTCCAAACCCCGGCCTATATAGAATTAAAGATTAAGGATTTTTTGTACGTGCTCAGAAGGGAATGTCTCTACTTTATCATTTTGTTTCTATTTGTCATTTGCCTCACCCCCTTCCCCTATCCAGCAATGGCATCTGACTTTAAGAATTAAGGATTAAGAATTAAGAATTAAGGATTAAAAAAAATAATTTTCCGGAATGTTGAAAGTTCATTGGAAGTAAAACTCCGTTCATGTATTAATTTCTGAATTACATCAAAATAATTCTCCGGGATGAATGGTCAAAAAATCTTGCCAGGGAATTCCTCCGGTTCCGATTGTATAAAATTTGTGAGGATGAAATGATTTTTGAAATACTCCCATTCCTGAATTTACATCATTTCCAGTTTTAACTTCGATCGCAACAATCTTATCGTGCTTTTCTAAAATAAAATCAACTTCATGATTGCCTTCCCGCCAGTAATATAAATTAAAATCTTCTTTTCTAAATGTTAATAAATAGGCTCCAATTGCAGACTCTACTGCACGCCCCCATAATTTTGGGTTTTGTCGCGCCTCCTCAAATAATTCTGTTCTGTATGCATTAACAAGTGCTGTGTTGTACGTCTGAAATTTCGGACTTGATGCTTTCCTTCTTACTTTTCCTGAAGCATATTTTTCCAATCCACACAACAACTCAGCCTGATTTAAAAGAGTTAAATAATGTGCAAGCGTTGTTGTATTTCCAACATCCTGCAATTGACCCATTAGTTTGTTGTACGATAGTATCTGCCCGGAATACTGACTTCCGGTTTCAAATAAATTGCGGAGTATTGCCGGCTTATCCACGCGGTTCAACATTAATATGTCTTTTGAAATTGCCGTTTCAGCTAATGAATCACGAACATATGCTTTCCATCGCGGCTCATCGTTTATAAAATGTGCAGCACCCGGATATGATCCAAACCAAACATACTGTTCTGCAGTAAAGTCAAAAGCCTCCCGCATTTCTTGATATCTCCAATGTGGAATTGGAATCATTTCAAATCTTCCAGCTAATGATTCTGTGAGACCTTGTTGCAAAATAAGTTTTGAGGATCCGAGAAGCACTACACAAAATGTTTGTCCTGCTGCCTTGTCTTCATCCCAACACTTCTTGACTGTCTCACTCCATTGGTGGATTTTTTGAATTTCATCAATAGCCAAAACAAAACCATTCGAGTGCCGGGCCGATTCCATGCGTGCCCTGTTCCACAACTGCTGAATCCAAACCTGATCTGTTGCTGCAACAGCGTCGGCAGACTCAAAAATGAAAGCTTTCTTTGAATTTTGTAATACCTGCTGTACTAATGTCGATTTCCCTACCTGACGTGCTCCAACAACTACTTGAATTAATGGATTTTGTTCCTCTAATCTGTTTTCAAGAACCTTATATTCAGCCCTTTGTATCAACTTTCTCATTTTACTCAGTATACTGAGCAAATTTACTCAATATATTGAGTAAAGTCAAATATAGTTCATAATATGTTTATTTCTAACTAGTTAGAATACATTTTTGTCGACAAATTAAAGGATAAGCATTTATTCATTACTCCTCCATCCCCGGAAACATGGCCGAAATTACCTGCCAATCTTCATCCATGTACTTCAAATGGAATGTTGCTTCACCTGAAAAATGAATTGGTTGTGTTCCTGAACTAATGTATGCATCGAAACTCACATTTGCGGTTCTTACACATTCGGTCGAGGTTACTTCGGCATCCAAAACATCATACTTTAAATTTCTGAAATTTTCAAAGGAATGAAAGAAGTTGTTAATGTCAGCAAGATTCCGGATTAACTCAAGAGGTATAAACCGACCCCTGAACTCAAAATCATTTTTGAAAAATGCTTCCATAAAATTCTCGCAGGCCTTACGGGAATCATACTCATTGATAGGCTGAAGTTCCTCATAAATAAAGTGTGTAGTCATTCCGGGAATTGGCGTTTTCAACGTAGAGGCCTTAAACAAATCTTCTGTTACAAATTTGTAAATAAGTCGGTCACTTATTTTGGAAAGAACAGTAAACGCGATTTTCTTTTCAATCAATAATTCACTTAGCCGATTCAATTCTGTCGAAATTTGCTCCTCGGTCAAATCCTTTTCACTTAAATAAACAGGTCTTCCTGCAAATTCATACACACTAACCTCTTCGTGGCTTTCTGCACTTCTTAAGAATAGCTCTACCTTTTCAAGTGTCTTTAAAAATTCATTTTCCACTTCTGGTGGAACCTCATGTTTAGGAAAATTACCGATGTTTATGGCCCCAAATTCTGCCTTCAATTTGAGTTTCAGCAATTCATTTTCAAAGCGAAGTGATTCCTCACCATCTTCGGGTAATAAGTTTTTTGTCATAGGTTATTTATTAGTTGGTTAAAAGGTTTGAAATTTCTCAATTCATTTATATTTAACCAAATAATTCCCTAAACGAACGCCATCGTTTACTCGGTCAGGTTGAACGTTGACCGGATGTATGTGCGTTTAATTTAAAATAAAAGCCCGACTCCAACTTAATGTTCACATTAAAAATTCCAGTGACAGCAGCAAACCTGATTAATTAGATATCACTTTGAAGTGAGAAACATTCTCCCGATCATAAACTTTTAAAAATAAAAGCCCTTTTTCTTTAATATCGAAAGTAAAATTTAATGTATTCGGATAATGACTGGAAATTTGTTTTCCTGTTACATCATAAACTTCAATCTTACTAATCACATTACTTCCCGTTAAACTAACCGTTCCATACGTGGGATTTGGGAACAAACTCCATAGCTTATCCGACGAAGAAACATCATGGAGACCTGTTAAATAATTTAGCTGAGCAACATACACATTTGAATTGCCGGTGGGGACATTAATTACTATATTTCCAAAGTGTAATGTGCCCAATTTATTACTTCCTGTACTTGTTACACCACCCATTCCATCAATAGCAATTCCATGGGCAATTTCCTGACTTGGTCCACCACCACTATTAGCCCATAAAACATTACCTGCTGAACTATAACAAGCAATAAAAACATCCGAAACACCATTATTCAACAAGACAGAAGTTCCGAAATTGAATGTCGATGTTGAAAAATCACCACTCAAATAAATATTTCCAAATTGATCAACCTCAACAGCTTTTCCAATATCACCCGACAAATTCTCGCCCTCACTTTTTGCCCATACTACATTTCCAGAAGCATCGAATTTCACCAATAATAAATCTTGATTTAATCCGGAAGGTCCGCTATTTGTCAAAGTCTGACCTCCAATCGTACAAGTAGTACCTCTGAATTCTCCGGTAACAATTACATTTCCCAAATGATCGATATCCATCCCATAGGCACGGTTACTTCCGGTTCCTGTTGCTACTTGGGTCCATAACAATGTTCCGGTGTTGCTATACTTGGATACAAACAGTTGAAGATCTGAATTTGGAACAATGGCGCCTGCTATATAGGAATTGCCTGAATTATCTATAGCAGCCGCATTGCCAAAATCACCCATGGCTGCCCCATCTGCTGCGCCCCAAATTGCATTCCCCGATGGGTCATATCGAACAATAAAATACTGGTTCAATGTTGAAGGAGCCGGGTTTGCAACCTGCAGAGATCCGAAATTCAACATTGGACTCTTAAAAACACCCACTACTACACTATTCCCATTTATGTCAACATCGATTGCCCGTGCTTCTTCATCATCTACACCTCCAAAATTTCTGGCCCAGATAAAATTGCCGGCAGTATCATACTTGGCAATAAATCCATCCTGTTTACCATAATTTGTTAATGTTGCAGTGCCTATCGAAAGTAGAGAATCTGTAAAAGATCCGGTAATATATACATGTCCATTTCCATCTAATGAAATTCCATGTCCTACCTCATATCCGGGTTGTCCAATTTTAAAAGCAAATAAAACATTTCCGGTCGGTCCAAATTTTACAAAATACATATCAGCTGTACCAGAATTTAACAGTTGAAAGTTTCCGAACTGTATGGTATCATTAATATAATATCCGGTTGCATAAACATTCCCGGCTGCATCTGCAGCAACATCGTAGCCTTCGCTATATGAAATTCCACCAGTTGACATTGCCCATTCCCAGGTTGTTGGTTGAGAATAAGTGACAAGAGTGGTAAATAAAATCAATAAGGTAAAAATCCCATTTCTAAACATCGTCATAAATCAATTTTACACAATGTTATGAAATTAAAGTGTTTCCACCAAATAAATATCAGCCCTTGAAAAATGCAATGCTTACAACATTCTACTTAAAAAGCCATTTCGAAGTTTGAATCTTCCTTAATTATTTTCCTTGCATGGTTAACAACAGATTCCGGGAAATTTATTAGTTCGTGATCTTCGTCATCACGAATTTGAGAATATACATCTGTGTATAATTCCCGAAGTTTACTCAATTTCAATTGCCTGAACCTTTTGATCATTTCAGTTAGCGAAATTCGCTCTTGAATATTGCCAAGAGCATACTCCACCGGCATCCCATAAGTTACGGGTAAAATATTTCCTTTTTCATCAATTATCAACTCCCGGAAATAGTTGGTATCACATATATCAGTGCAATTGTACTGATAAGCTAATTGTGGAAACTCCAAAATGTGATCCCTGTGAATTAAATCTATTTGCATTTTTAATTTCCCATCATACTTTTGCTTATAGTATTGAAAAAGTATATAAAATTGATGTTTCATTTCTTCTGTAAGTTCCAGTTTTGAAGCTATAGCACTTGCTCTCCCCATAATTTCTACAGGATGCAGGTGAACTAAACCTGCTTTTTCTGCAATTGCAAATTCACATAACCAGCTTAACACTTCAATCGGTTCATTGTGCAGCATGTGAATCAAACCGAAGTTTGTTTTGTGTTGCCTTAATACTTCCAATGCCGCCAGCATATGATCAAAAGCCGCGACATTATTTCTTATAAAATTATGCTCTTCTTTATAGCCGTCAATACTTACAGCAACAAGATTCACGAATTGAAGTAACTCCTGATTCCTGACAGATTTCAGAAGTCCCCCATTTGTTGTAATAGTATTATAATAACCAGCAGAGAAAGTGTACTTAAGCAGCTTATCCAGATCGTGGTATAAAAATGGATCACCGCCCGAAACAGCAATTGAATTATATCCTTCGTCAAATGCTGAAGAAAGAAAATCATTTAAAGCTCCAATCTCTAACTGCCCTCTAAGACCCGGTGCAGATTCAGAATAACAATGCAAACATTTTAGATTGCAATTCAAAGTCGGATGAATTTGAATTACTTTATACCCCTCACGATGACTGTGAGGGGTATGTTTTGTTTCAGTAGATGTCATGGCAATTTATCCAATCTGGTTTTTTATATCAGCAATGCCACTTACTTCAAAAATATTCGGAAATGGAATCCCTTTTCTGAATATTTTTAACTCCCGCCAGAAATCATCAGCGACAATTTTGTTTAATCCTGCCACTTTTGACATGTCAACATGGCCGGTAAAATGAATTCCATCGATCGCTGGTGGCTGCCCTATAACATGCCAGTCAATTATCATGAGTCCATTCTTTGCAGCACCCGCAAGATTTTTTGATAACCCGGTTAATTCTTTTTTGTCAATCTTGTTGTTCTTCAAGTGGGAGATTAAAGCCTTTTCAAACTCCACTTCATGCATTTGATTATCCATTTTATTAATTTTATTAACACCTACTCTTCTAAGGATTTTCGGTAAACTCCTTTGTCATTATAAAATGATATTCCAAAATTCACGGAAGTTTCAAGATCGATCAATACGTCTTTTAGTGTAATTTGAACCGCTAAATATTCTGTTTATAATTTGATCAGTTTTAGCTTTCATAATTAATGACACATGCAACCTTTCTGTTTGATCATTCATCTTGATAGTATCAACCTATGTTTGTACAAATGAAAATTCTCAATATTTTACTAGTAATCAGCTTGTTATGTTTCGGCAATTTGTTTGCCCAAACGCCATTTTGCGGCTTCGATAAGATGAAAAACAGCACACTTGAATCTTCTCCTGAGTTGCGGATGAAGGAGGAACAAATGAATCTTGCCATCTATGAATCCATCATCCAAAATAAAACTGTCAGGAATACAGGTGGCACATTGATCATTCCAATCGTGTTCCATATCATGCACAATAACGGCACTGAAAATATTGCAGATTCTGTTGTGGTGAATGCACTAACAGAATTAAATCTCCGCTTTCAAAACGCTGCTCCGTATTTCGATTCTACCGGAACCCGGTTAACATTCAATTTTGTCTGGCCTCAATCGACCCACTCGGAAATCCCACAAATGGAATAACACGCACTGTTACGACTTTAACAAATATCGTTAATGGAACAGATGATGCTATAATGAAAAGTCTGAGTCGTTGGTCACCGCTATTGTATTGCAATGTGTGGGTTGTGAATAGTATAGATGGAAATATTGCCGGCTATGCGACATATCCGAACAGCGCCGGATCAGCTACCGATGGTATTGTCCTGGAAACTGCTTATATGACAAATTTTCATGTATTAACTCACGAAGCCGGACATTACTTCGGCCTGCTACATACTTTTAATTTTATTTGCAATCATTATAACTGTTTGCTCGATGGCGATTTGGTTTGCGACACACCTCCCGATACTTCATCGTTTGGTTTTCCTTGTCAATGGAATTCATGTAGTTCAGATACTCAAGACACCACGGGTTTAAGTCCTTTTCTTACAGATGTAAATGAACTTCCAAATTATATGGATTATACAAATTGTCCATTGTCGTTTACAAATGGCCAGGCACAAAGAATGGAATTAATGTTGATGATGTATCGTTCGCTATTACTAAACAGCAATGGATGCGGTACAAATCCCGGACAGGCAATTCCTGTTGCAGGATTTAATTTTGCTGCATCACCCTGCAATAATGGACTGGTAACATTTAATGATTCACTATCTGTTGATGCCATTTCTTCCGAGTGGGATTTTAACAATGATGGTCTCTTTGAAGTAACGGGAAGTAATTTTAATTATACATTTCCAGCTACCGGAAATTACTTAGTTACACAACGTGTCATTGGCTTAGGTGGAATGGATACCACCTCACAACTGGTTACTGTGATGAAAGGAACAACACCTAATTATCCAATAGTTTATCCATCAACAGCAATGGATACGATTCTTGTCTGCGCAGGTGATACACTCAATTTTCAAGGCGACCTAAGTGGCGTGAATTACCTCTGGAGCACGGGTGATACGACCTCAACAATTTCAGTAATTGCAACAACATCGATGCCCATCGCATTAACAATGACAGATGCTACAGGTTTTGTATGGACAACAAATTGTACACCTGTTTATATTAAAGTTTATCCGAGTGCTGTGCCGGTTATCACAACAAATGACACCGTTGGATATTATTGCGCAGGAGATTTACTAACACTTCAAATTGTAAATCCCATCCCAGGATTATACACCTGGCAAGTTTACAACATAGCAACCGGCTGGTTTAACACAGGCGATCATAGCTATTCGTACAACTACTATCCCGATCCTACAAATGGAAGCCAGTTTTATGTGACTTATACTAATGTTGCCGGATGCAACCTTAACAGCGATACTTTAATTGTGCAACCTCAATCAATTCCATTTATAAGCGGAGTTCCCTTATTTGTGAATGGTTTAACATTAAATTATCCTTCCAACAATGCACAATATCAGTGGTACAATTACAACACACCTATACCCGGAGCCAACAGTAACTTCTATACTGTCACCTCAACAGGATGTTATTGGTTAAAAGCATGGAATCCCAACTTCCCCGCATGTGATGCATACACCGACTCTGTCTGTTTCGAATTTACAGGAATAGAGGAACTAAATGATGATTTCATCATATCTCCTAATCCTGCGAATGAGTTTGTGACAATTTCGGGATGGGAAAATCCTACAGCAGCTATCACATATCAAGTTTGGAAAACGGACGGCAAAAAAGTGACAGCCGGAGAAATAAAAAACAAAACCGAATTCACCCTCAACTGCGCATCATGGACTGCAGGCATTTATATTTTAGAAATAAATAGCGGGAATAAAATAATTCGGAGGAAGGTTGTTGTGGAGTGATGAAGTATGATGTGTAAGAATAAATTTTATCAAAAGGTGAGCTTCGACTCTCAAAATTAAATTCCCGCTCATTACAATTTAATCAATTTTTGGCGATGCAATTTTCCTTCCTCATCAATAACCATTAATATGTGAACACCACTTGGGCAATTAGATATATCAAAGTGATATCGTCTACTGTTATTATGTTCCTTTAAAGTTTCCGAAAACAATTTTCTTCCGGAAGGGTCAGTTATAACAAACCCTTTCGGAATAATATCACCAATAACTTCAAAAGTAAATTGTCCCCTTCCCGGATTCGGATATACAATTAGCTGCAATTCATCTGAGCTCACTTGAATTTTATCGATTGGATCTTGTGGTGGAACACAAGGTGTTCTGACAATTATTGCATTTGACACAGCATTGCAACCATTTGAATCTATTATATTACATTGGTAAAATCCTCTTCCCTTTGCCATGAAAGTGGAACTATTCGCCCCTGGAATTGGAATCTGATTTCTTAACCACTGATAATTGCCGGATGATCCCGTTGCTGATATCAAAACACTGTCACCCACGCAAAAATTTGTTGGGCCATTCGCTGTTAATGCAATAGCAGGAAGTGGATTAAAAATAAAACTCGCAGATGACGAAGCAACACAGCTACTCGAAGTTCCGGAAACGGTAACTGTATATGTTCCAGATGCTGTAACTTCGATAAAATTATTAGTAGATCCGGTATTCCATAAATATCCTGAATAACCCGGAGTAGTTTGCAATGTGATGGTATCACCTAGACATGCAGAAATATTTCCGGAAGGAGAAAGTAAAATTTGTGGTGCAGGTAAAACTGTAACAATTACGGTATCTTTATTTGTACATAAATTAACAGGATCAGTAACTGTTACCACATACATTCCGGAATTGAAAACATGCATAGTTTGTGATATAGCACCAGTAGACCATACATATTGTGAAAATCCGGAGCCGGCATCTAGCATCAAAGTGTCTCCCGGACAAATAACTGTAGTATCGGATGCAATTATATTTACATTCGGAGCAGGTAAAATGGTGACATAAATTGAATCCATACCAGAGCATCCTGTTACCGGATCCGAGACTGTTAACACATACATTCCTGTTGCGGTTGCATTAACTACAAATGATGTCGAGCCAGTTGACCAAAGATACTGGGGATAGCCAAATCCTCCATTTAAAATTAAATTTGTCCCTTGACAACCTGTTGTATTATTTGTGGTAATTTGAGGTATAAAATTGGCAGTTGCAAGGACTTCAACAGAATCGAGTGAACCACTACAACCTCCACCGGGAAGACTGGCAGTGTAGGTATACCATCCCGCTGCCAGATTTAACAACTCTGATTCATTTCCGGTTGATGTTGCTGCTAAAGGGGTCCCTCCCGGACCAGTCCATACTACAACTACCGGTTTATCAAACAGCAATTTAATTTTTCCTTTTGATGAGTTACATGGATCGGGCAAAACAACAGTGGATGTGACCGAAGGTGGGGAGTCAAAATTTACAATTACACTTCCAGTTCCATTACAACCAGTTGCATCCGTTACTGATAAAGTGTAATGTCCGGATGAATCTACAGAAATAGAACTGCTATTTGCTCCTGCAATTAAATTTCCGTTAAAATACCATTGATAATTGCTGAATGAATAGAGCGATGATATTATTGCAGTGTCCCCTATGCAAAAATTTGATGTAGCACTCAATGATAATGGAATTGTTCCAACTGATGCGTTTGATACCAATTGTGGTGGGGAAGTGGAATTGCAATTCAGACTATCTGAAATTACAACCGAATAACTTCCTACTCCATTTCCATAGATGGAATCTCCAATTGCCCCGGGAATTAATACGCCATCCTTATACCATTGATAAGTATAATCAGCTCTCTTATTAGCCTCCAGCTTTACAGAATCCAATCCACAAAATGATGGAGGTGAAGTTGGGAAAATAAAATTTGGTGAGGGTAGAGGTTGTTCTAGAAGTCTTGCAATATTAGTATAAACCTCACAATGAATGTTAGAAATTCTTACCTGATAATTTCCGGCAACATTCGTGGTGTATGTGTTCGAATTTATCCCCGGCAACCATGTGCTTGGTGCTCCATTTTGACTGTATATCCATTGGTAACTGAATCCCGGAGTTACAGATATCTGAACATTGACACCTTTACAATTACGTGTTGGTAAAGCTGGTGTGATTGCCTTAGGAAGGTAATTATTTGTAATCAATATACTATTACTATAAACTGAACCACAGGAATTGGTGAATCTGCAAATATATTGCCCGGGCATCTTTGTTTCATAGTATATATTGGTAGCACCCGGAATATCAACACCATTATACCTCCATTGATACGTAAGGGCTCCCGTAAAAACTGAATCATCAACTTTTAACTTAACATCAGTTGTATCCGTTTCTGTTCGGCAAATTGCTGTTTTAGTTGTTGTTATTGTAGCATTAATTGGTGGTGAAAAAACCAATTGTTTTTTAGTGCTATTCGCTTGCCCACATGATGGAATAGTTAATAAACAATGGTATGATCCGGTAGTGGTTGCTCCATAAACGGAACTGATTGCTCCCGGTATAAGTATGTTATCACGATACCATTGAACAGGAGTCCCCGGAAAATTTACTGATAGATAAATTGTATCACCAGTACAAGAAACAGTGTTGCCTCCAATTACAGTGACATTTACGTTAAGAGAATTCTCACGATACCAAATGCTGTCTGTTTTGTAATTGTAAGATAAACTACCGCAATTGTCATAAATTCTACAATGATAATATCCACTATCTAAAGTTGTTAGAAGGCCTGGAGAATAATAATTATTTGTGGTGAGCAATACTAAAACTCCGTTCTTATACCAGTAGTAGAAATCGCCACCATTAGGAGCAGATAACTCTAAATTATGGTTAGCACATCCATCCGGATACATTCCTGCTGTATATGTTAATGGAGTAAAAATGGTATCATATACAATGACTGTTGTATCAGAATAAATAGCGCCACAAGAATTTTGTAGAATTGCGTAATAGTTACCCGGAAGCTCAGCGTTATATTCGTTCAAGGTCACTCCGGTTGATGTACCATCATGAAACCATTCACACGAAGTAAAGGGCGAAATATCTAACTTAAGTTCCTGCTTATCACAAATCTCAGTTGCACCATACTGGTATGAAATATGTAATGTATCAGGCCCTGGTTTTAACACAGGAATGCTATTAGCGTTTACCACAAAAGGTGCTGAACTTAATGTACCACAAACATTAGATACTGTAAGTTGGTAGCTACCTGATATAGAAGGGAAAATAGTTCTTGATTGTGTGGGAAGCGTGGTTCCATTCAAACTCCAGGAATAAGTTGTGCCTGGATTTTGTTTTGCCTCGATCTTAAGATTCTCGTCCTGATCACAAAAAGATAAATTTCCCGTTATGGTCATACTTGTATCTGGTTGATCTGAAACAGTAAATGAAACATCATTTGAAATAGCAAACATATCGTCACTCCACATGATACATTTATATGTACCTGATGAATCAACCGTTATTTGATGGTTGTTAGAACTATTGAGATAAGTGACCTCCTGATTCCGATTAAACCATATCCATTGGTAATGTTGATAAGCATCCGGTACTGATAGAATACCTGAAGTGCCTGCACACACATTTGTGGGACCAGTAATCACCGGAGTCATTGCATTTCCTGTATAGGCTTCCCCATACTGATCAAGCTTCATTAAAAAAGATTTTGAGCCATTAGCCGTCATAAATCTACCTGCTAAAATAAAGTCGTTCCCTGGCAAAGCAATTAATCCTCCTCCACCGAAGTAACTATAATAGGATACTCCCCCAATATAAAAATACCGTTTTGACCAAAAGAAATTACCTGAAGGCAAAAACTTTGAAAGTGTTATTTGATTACCAAAATTAGAATATACACCTAATACCATATATCCTCCATCTTCGGTTGGCACTACTTCCAGACCTGCATCAGCCAAAGCGTCGGATTCATAAATATTGGTAATCTGACCTACCATGTCCACTTTTATAGTTGTAAGATTACCATATGAAACATCGGAAATGCCTGCTAAAGCAAATGATGAATCACCTTTCAATTCAACAATAGAATTCATGGCTATTTTTACTGTACTTAAACCAGCTGATTGAAGTGTTCGGGTCCATAATGTATCTCCACTATTATTTGTCCGCACCAGATAAACGTATTCTTGTTGTGCTATTTCAACATTGCCTACAATCAAAAACCCTCCATTATGAACATGACAAAGATCTGCCCCGGTTTCATTGTTTGTGGTGCCATAGTTTTGTGACCATATCTGAGACCCCGCATTTGAAATTTTGAATAACCATACATCATTTAATCCATTTCCCGAATTACTGGTATTTCCTAATATAACAACATCATTCCCATCTGCAACTATACTGCTACCATAATTTGCATTAGTACCACTATATATTTGTCTCCACAATTCAGCTCCCGTTGAATCAAATTTGAATAATATAATATCATCTGCAAAACTGTTATGATCACGCTGAGCTAAAACGAAAATATCACCATTGGCAACTTGAATAATATCTTTACTATACTCCGTTTCATCAGTGCCAAATATCCGCTGCCATATCATGACTCCTTCAGAATTTGTTTTAACCAAAGCCAAATTATTTTTTGACTGACCATAATAGAAGGAATTTCCTGCAATCAAATAACCACCATCCATTGACTTCGTCATTTTGACAAACTGAATATTCCCGGCACTTTCATTAAAGGTTCTTATCCAATACTGAGCATCACATACCGCTGCAAATAAAAAAAATATGAAAAAAAGTTGAAGTCGTTTCATCTTGTAAAAATTCTATTCATGATTGTAATCAAATATATTACAATTTGGCTTACTATACAAATCAGCGGTCAGATCCTTTTAAATGTTAGTGGGTTATTGAAATTAATTACAAATAATCAGCATTATAATGCCGACCGTAAAATTCTTATTATTTGTAAACTATTAATTTTAAGTAAGATAGCTGTGAATCACACTTTCCCACCCTTTTTCATAAATTTGATATTCGTATTATAAAGCCATCTAATGAACTATTCCGAAATCAAATCTACTTGTGAAAAAACCCATAAGGTCAGCCGCAGGGTTATCGATGAATTCCTTATTTACTATGCTGCCCAAAAAGAAAAGCTGGAACCGAAGATGCTTAGGGAAATCAAAAAATACCTGACTGCCTACGGGGAAATTGATACCCCATACATGAATCTTTTTATGTCTGAATACATTGCACATCGCATTTTTAAGAAGAATGGTCTCATTAAAAAATATTTGAATCATAGTGAAGTAAAATTATTGATAACCGAAGAGCGAAATTTTTTACGCTTTCAAAGTGAACATCCATGGCGATTTAGTTTTGCATCGATCGTCAAAAATCCTCATTCCGATTTTTATGAAATGAAGGATCTGTTTACTGATGAACAATATCTTTTGTACTCCCCGGGCATGACCGATACACTTAAAGATATGAATCCTGTAACCTGGTTCAATTTAATCAATTTCAACGGTGATTGTTGGCAAACATTTGGAAATATTGTTCCATTTCTTAGCTTTGATAGTGATGACATATTCTTCTTCGCAACTGAGTTAAATCCAGATATTGAGAATGACGAAATGTTAAGTGAAGAAGTAGAGAAAAACCCCTGGCCGTTCTTTATGTTGCTGGCGTATTGTACTATGCCAGTCATGTTGATTGAAAATTACCAAAATAAATTCTTCCAATCAAATGATACTCTGGAAACCATCCCGAATGCATCGCTTGAAAAATACTTTGCGGTAACTACTCGCGAAAATGTTACTGAATTAATTTTGACAAATAAAAAAATGATTGCGCATGCTCCTGTTGCTTACCTTGATAATACAAACAACAATCTTATAAGAACTGCCCTTACCTGGAAAGGATTCTCTGAACTTTCCAACGTATTAATGAAATTAGGATTTAAAATTGAACCTACAGCTGATATAGCTGTATCACCCGGCATGCATCATGCAACTCAGGAAATTCTTGATACAAATATATTTCTTAATCCGTATTCCTATCTTTTTGAAGGCAACGAAGACATCTCACCGGAAGAAAATGAAAGCATTAATAAATTTATGGATCTTATCTTGCCACATATTAATTCAAACACAGATCCCAACCTCAAATTAATCGCTAAACAATCTGGTATGGAACTAGATGCTGTCATATCTCTTTGGGAAATGATGAAGAGTAACATTGACAAAGTGAAGTAAAAATGGGCTCTACCTAATCGTTCATCTTCTCTTTCATTCTCATTTTTGGAATGTTTTTTGTAAATCGTTGTTATTAGAATCAATCTTGAACCAAACATTCCGTTTTACTATCTTCGTATAATAATTTCTAAAAATGAGATTCTTAATCCTGTGGCTGCTGTGCTTTCAATCATTGTTTGCAACTGCACAAATTGATACGGTATTACTAAATGTTCAGGCATCCCACTTGTTTCCAAGTTTCCCAATCAAATCGTCATACACATCGCTTTTCGACCGAAGACCTGGTATGAATTATATATATTCCGCCAACATGGAACATGGTCTGGGCATTTACGATATTTCGCAGCAAGGTGTAATTTCTCCGGTCATAAATTTACCGGTATCTACTTTTAATAATTTGGATGTTTCTACTGTCGAGCAAAGAGGGAACTCACTGTTTGTTGGTATCGGCGATTTTCAAATTACATCCAATACTTCATCAGGACTGGCAATACTTGATATTTCTAATCCTTTAAACCCTATTATTAAAGATTTATGGGATTCAACATTATTTGGTAAAGGCGTTTCACATTTACTTTTGGATGGCGATTATGCCTATTGCTCAACAATGAAAGACGGAATATTTATCCTGAATGTAGCTGATGAAAATAATATTTTCTTTGTTTCATATTTACAATTAGACCTAAATTTTCCTGCACCATCTTCACCAAATGCCCATAATGCCCGGGGATTAAAATTGCGAAACGATACTTTGTATGTCTGTTTCGACAGAGGTGGTATCCGGCTTGTTGATGTAACTAATAAAACAAATCCTGTTGAAGTTTATAAATATATTAATCTCTCCTTAAACACTCAGGCCGGTGCTGCATATAATGATGTTGTTTTGAAAGGAAATCACGCATATGTTTCTGTCGATTATTGTGGAATAGAAGTACTCGACATCAGTACTATTCCATTTTCTTCTGTACAATGGTATAACCCCTGGGGATGTACCTTTTCGAATTGGAGCGGTGCCGAAATTCATACTAATGAAATGCTTCTGGGTAATGGCGATAGTTTGTTATTTGTAACTGCCGGACAATCCGATTTGTTTGTTTTTGATGTGACGAATCCATTGGTCACTAAACGGATTGGGCAGTTGGTAAATGTTTCAGATACACTTGCAACTCATGGTATCGATGTTTTCAACAATCAAATTGCTCTGAGTTTCCTTCGAACACCTTTTCACATTCCACCCTTAACACCATTTTATTCCGATCCCGGCGGATTGAAAATACTCTCTTTCGATGTGCAAAATAGTTCAACCTCACTCGACCATTATAACTTGTCAGATTCAAAATTACTGGTCTATCCGAATCCAGCACTTGACAACGAAATTATTCTTGAAAATCCCGACCCAATACTAACCTTAACCATCGTTGATCAATTAGGGCGTTTGGTTTATGAAAACCAACAAATTCACACTAACTTTTTCAAACTCAATACATCCTCATTCCCGGCGGGAGTATACTACTTAAAAGCCACAACATCTGAAACCATTCGAACACAACAAGTAGTACTATTGAGGTAAGGCGCAGTATTATTTTTATTACTGAATACTAATTGACTGTTTAATTACAAATAATCAGCATTATAATGCCGACCGTAAAATTCTTATTATTTGTAAACTATTAATTTTAAGTAAGATAGCTGTGATCACCTAAGCTGTTAACCCTGCTGATGCTCGCCCAGAGCGCAGTCGTATTCTAGGATATCCAAATTAGCAAATATATTTATCATTTAAGCTGCATTTTTGTAGTTATCAACATACATTTCTTGCCTTTTCACTACAGCAAATATGCGTAAGATGAGTTTGAATTTTACATTGTTTAAGACGACGCCATAGCTTTTATTAGCCATTTTTCTAGTTGCATAACTTTTCAATTCTGGATCCCATTGAATAGCACTCCTTGCGGCTTGTGAAAGCTCTTGTTTAAGTTCTTTGTTAGCAATTGAACTTACCCT
>JAEUTI010000079.1 GCA_016788065.1 Bacteroidia bacterium
ATCAATAGTTTATGCAAAGGAAACTGTAAATTAATTCAAATCGTTGCCAAGAATTAAACAGTCAAAACCTAGTAATATCAATGCTTTCAAAGAACTTTAACTAATTTTAACGCAACGCTAGTGATGATAGATGATAAATGATTCCCTGCTCAGAAGGGAATTTCGTTATTATGATAGATGATAAATTGATTCCTTATCAGAACAAAATTCGTCATTCCCGACCATGATTTATTTGATTTACATGATTGTTTTGATAGGTTTAAATACAAGTGAAAATTGTATTTCTGTCTCATTCTATTTCTCCTTCTCATTCCCATTCCCGACCATGATTTAAGTGATTTACATGATTATTTTGATAGGTTTAAATGCAAGTGAAAATAGCGTTTCTGTCTCATTCTATTTCTCCTTCTCATTCCCATTCTCGACCATGATTTAAGTGATTTACATGATTATTTTGATAGGTTTAAAAGTCAGTGAAAATTGCATTTCTGTGCCCTCTCCCTCTCTCACGTTCTCATTCTCATTCTGTTTCTGCTTCTCATTCCGCCTCACCCCCGGCCCCTCTCCAGCAATAACATCTGTCTTCGAAAAAACATTTTTGGCTGGAGAGGGGAGAGGATTAAAAATTAAGAATTAAAGATTAAGGATTAATTTATTCTGCTCAGAAGAAATTTCGTCGTTCTCATTCTCATTCCCGACCATGATTTAAGTGATTTACATGATTATTTTGATAGGTTTGATTACAAGTGAAAATTGCGTTTCTGTCTCAGCACCACTTCCCCGTTCTCATTCTCATTCTCATTCCCATTCTGATACTACTCCCTTCTCCTGCCCAAAATATTTGTGAATAACGTATGACCTATGCAGGAGAAGGGCAGGGGATGAGGAAAAAGAATTAAGGATTAAGGATTATGAATGAATGATTATGAAAAAAATGAATTGAACTGATTAAATATTATTCAGGGAATAATACTGTCATCATTCCAGAAACTATCTGTTAAGTAAAAAACAGTGTCGATGAAATATAGAATGTCATGTCTGGTTAAAACATTTTCATCATGTAAATCTTCTAAAATAATACCCAATTCAGGATTGTAATAATCATTGTTTCTGGTATTCATGAAACCATTAGATTGGAGGAATGTTTTCACCTGAATCAAATCAGTACTTTGTGTAATTGAAACATAAGGTTGCTTAACTACAGCATACACCGTATCATTGTCCTTTGAAAAACCAATCAATTCATAAGCTGTATCTGAGAAGAAAAAGTTGTGAAGCAAAAGACTAAAAAAATAGTCTTTCCATGAGGAGTAATAAATGGCATCATTTAGCTTAAGAACATGTTCCGAATCTTTAAGATAAACTCTTTGTTCAGCACCTTCACTTACGTATTGAGTGAAATCAATGTTATCTACCCAAAAATTATTTTTAGAGATAAACGTTTCTAGTTTCTCTGTTTCCTGTTGCCTGACTTGCTTAAGTTCTTCAGTTGTTGCACCTGCTTTCGCGCCATAGTTAAGGTAACCGGTGATTGTTTGGATAATTGCTCCAAACCTAACCTGACTCTTTCCTGAAATGATATTGCGTAGTTCATTCTTTAGATGATTTTGCATCCTACCAAAGATACGAAAAATATTAATTTAGTGATAATTTTAACTGTTAATCCAAAAAAAACAAAATGGCTATTTATTGTTTTATAATATTGTATATCAACGCTTTATGAATTCGATTCTGCTCAAAAAACCCATTCTTTTTCTCATTCTGAAACTTTCTCGTTCTGTTCCCATTCTCTCCCCCGTTCTCATTCCCGACCATGATTTATTTGATTTAGATGATTACTATGATAGGTTTAAATGCAAGTGAAAATAGCGTTTCTGTCTCATTCTATTTCTCCTTCTCATTCCCATTCCCGACCATGATTTAAGTGATTTACATGATTATTTTGATAGGTTTAAAAGTCAGTGAAAATTGCATTTCTGTCTCCTCTCCCCCGTTCTCATTCCCGACCATGATTTAAGTGATTTATATGATTATTTTGATAGGTTTAAATGCAAGTGAAAATAGCGTTTCTGTCTCATTCTATTTCTCATTCCCATTCTCTTTCTCATTCCATTTCCGTTCCCCCGTTCTCATTCCCGACCATGATTTAAGTGATTTACATGATTATTTTGATAGGTTTAAATGCAAGTGAAAATTGCGTTTCTGACTCGTGATCTCTCCCCATTCTCATTCCCGACCATGATTTAAGTGATTTACATGATTATTTTGATAGGTTTAAATCCAAGTGAAAATTGCGTTTCTGTCTCCTCTCCCTCTCTCACGTTCTCATTCTCATTCTGTTTCTGCTTCTCATTCCGCCTCACCCCCGGCCCCTCTCCAGCAATAACATCTGTCTTCGAAAAAACATTTTTGGCTGGAGAGGGGTGGAGTACTGCTAAACATTTAGTTAAATCTAAACTACTCCCTTCTCCTGCCCAAAATATTTGTGAATAACGTATGACCTATGCAGGAGAAGGGCAGGGGATGAGGAAAAAGAATTAAGGATTAAGGATTAAGAATTAAGGATTGTTTTGCACCTGCTCAGACCCCGCATCAAAGCTAAAGCTTCTTGCGGGGACCTTGGCTCATTGCACGAATTATATGCCTCTCCTCAATAAGAAATTTCGTCGTTCTCATTCTCATTCCCATTCCCATTCTCATTCTGTTCCCATTCTCATTCTCATTCTCCTTCTGCCCCACCTACTCTCTCATCACAGCAATTTTTTTGCTCACTCTTTTGTCATCACTTGTTATCACACAATTATATACTCCATTGGCCAATTGAGGTAACTTCAGACTTTGCTCATTACTCCATGGTGGCAATGGGTATTTAAAAACAACTTTTCCGGTTACATCCACAACCTCAAACATACCGCTCTCATTCTGAGGTAGCAAATATCCAATATGCAATACCCCATTTGTTACCGGACTCGGATAAACACGAAATTTAAAATCAGGCGGAGACAACTCATTTACATCCGTCAGCAAACACGGGCAACCTAACGTAGTATCACATCCCAAATAATAGTTGGGATGGTAAACATTGCCTCTCCCTGAATAACAAGGTAAAGGCAGAGCATGTTGTTGAACATCACACGCTATTCCCGCACTGTCGGGGTGATTAATATAATGCATATCGATGACACTGTTTCCCGAGGTGATATATATCTTTCCATCTGCAGCCAGATACATTGTCCAAAATAAAGTTTGTAAAAATGGATAAGGATAGGCATAACCATCATAAATTGCAACCGTATCCATGCTTGCTGTAATGTTTGACGTATCCGTATTCATTTGAATAATTTTTCTTGTTGTACAAGCATACAGGTATTTTGAGTTATTGGAAAAAGCCAAGCCTAATCCAGGTTGATTTTCTGTAAAACTGATTACCGATGTATTGGAAAACATTCCATTACATCGGTCAAAATCAAAAAGACGCAAAGTGAAATTAGCAATACCAACAACTCCATCGTAATATAAGTAAGCCATTTTCTTCCCATCAGGGGAAAAAAGCATCTGCCCAAGCAAATAAACCGTAGGGGGCACACCAAGTGATTGCATTACTGGGGCAGAAACCCCAGTAGGTGTCAACAAAAATTTGTATACAATATCGCTGCTATCCTTAAATGCAATAATCCACCAATCTCGGCCATTGGCATGTTTACACACAGCAAGTCCGGGATTTAGTCCCACTTGTAAAGCCACTAAATTTTTTTGCCCGGCAATTACTCCTCCCAGGCCTCCATTCAAATTCATATCTATAACAGAATAATATAGGAAACTTGCTTTCGTATTCACATTATCTGTTCCAGTTTGGTGAAATAAAACATACTTTAAACTATCCTCTGGGAAAGGAAGAACAACATTGGAGTGTGGAAACGGAATTCCTGATACATTATCACACCATGTAGAAGTAAATGGATTTGGATTCAAACCGCCTCCATTTTGCATGGTATCCAATGTTGCATCAGCTATCCAGCAGCCATTGCTTACCATCAGCAAGTTTCCATTAGCATCGCTTATATTTCCTTGTGCTGCTCTAAATGGCATCTTGAAATTTGTTGGAGCAACGTTTATACTATTTGCATCAAATGATAGTATTGCATTATTTGTTACAACATTTGTATCCAATCCGCTATTATACCCTATCAGCCAATTGTGATTATATCTCTGGCCGGATAATTCAATAATTGCTAAAAGATTAAAGAAGGTGAAATAAATCACCTTCTTTAAGTTTAGTTTCAATTTTATCATCGGCTTATAATTAGCTTACCTGTTTCAATAAAGCCTTTGTTTTGTACCTTGAGAGTATATACACCAGGCTTCAAATGTCGCACGTTAATTTTTTTATTATATTCTTCACAAGCCATCTGATCAATTACTGTTGTTTCACCAAGCATATTTACTAGAGTTATTTGACACAAACACACGCTCCGACTCTCTAAAAATAAGTGTTTTTAATGTAAATACCGGACTATGCTTAAAATTCATTTATTAAGAATGAATTCTATTCCAAAATAAAAGGTGCTTTAACTTGTAAAATGCTGAAAATTAATGTGCTTAACGGGACCAGATAACTAAATATCTCCCTTTATACCTTCCCAACATCTCTTTTATTAAATCCACCAAATCTTCAACAAGCTTTAATATAGACTTTTGCTTCAGGGCAACTGATGCCATATTCCATGCACAATGAACATTACATAAGCTGAAAGTTTGTAAATAATAGCAATTTCAATAACTGAGATGTTTGTCAATTCCACGCTGCTATCTCGCCATTCATTTATTAAATTTCCTGCACAGCTTCATTACCAGACTCATTTTTCAATTTCCCCTGGTAACATGCCGCTATTCCCTTCTTGCATGGTAACTCTAAAAACCTTAATTTTGCGCCTTAATACCATTGCCGGTAGCCGAAGCACTCTGTGGAACCAATTAAAGTTGCTATTCTCGATTTGTACAACAATCACCCGAATCAGGGTATGCGCTGCATCAAGCAGATTGTTGAAGAACAGGTTTTTCCTATAGAATGGAAGGTTTTTGATGTGCGGGCTAAAAATGAAATCCCCGACTTAAGTTACGATGTTTATATCTCATCCGGTGGACCGGGAAATCCTTTGGTTGGGGATGAGGAATGGGATCGGAAATGGACTTCCCTGATGGATGCCATTTTTGCACACAATAAAGTTCCCGAAAACACTAAAAAATATGTGTTCCTCATCTGCCATTCTTTTCAGATGATGATCAATCATTTTAAACTGGCTGAAATAACTAAACGGAAATCTACTGCATTCGGAATTTTTCCGGTTCATAAAACTGCAATTGGTGATGACGAAGCGCTGTTGGTAAATTTACCAGAACCTTTTTATGCCGTCGATTCCCGCGATTATCAGGTCATTCAACCCGATGCTGCACGAATGGAGGAATTAGGCGCCCGATTGCTATGCATTGAAAAAGATCGCCCGCATGTTCCCTATGAACGAGCAACCATGGGCATCCGGTTTTCAGATGAGGTAATCGGATTTCAATTTCATCCCGAAGCAGATGTATTTGGAATGAACCTTTACTTCCAGCGCAGCGACAAAAAAAAGCAGGTAATAGAAACTCATGGACTTAAAAAGTATGAGGAAATGCTCGATTATCTGAAAGATAAAAATAAAATTCAACTTACTTATGCAACCGTTTTACCGGGTTTTCTGCGGTTGAGCATGATGAAACTGCGTAATTTTACTTTTTAATTTGTTGCAGTTTAGCTACTTTCTTTTATATTTGTATTTACTAATTGTTTCGTCATGATTCCGAATCTCCGTGATCCCTTTAATGCTGCCTATACCGATGAAAAATATAAAAGTCTGGTGCATGATTTAAACCAGTATGCAGGTGAAAAAATTCCGTTTCGCATTGCCGAAACTCCGGTATTCGTTCCTGCTGTTCTGAAAAATAAATTAACCGATGCCTGCGACCGCATCATTGATGTGATTAAACAACCCGGATTTCGGGAACTTACTAACCGGGCAATTCCTCAAAAT
Organism: Bacteroidia bacterium; assembly: GCA_016788065.1. Lineage (GTDB taxonomy): Bacteria > Bacteroidota > Bacteroidia > AKYH767-A > OLB10 > JADKJB01. The sequence continues at coordinate 6,069 of JAEUTI010000079.1, forward strand.
CTTTTTGTCCCCGGTGAAACCAATAAATCCATGTGGCTTGCATTCGATTTCGCTATTTGCCGCGATTCAAACTGGCAACTCGATCCACAACTGATCGAAATGCAGGGCTTCCCTTCTCTCTTTTTTTATCAGCACCTTCTGGCAGAAGCATACCGAAAAACTTATAACGTATCCGAATCTGTAAGCCATCTCTTCAATCATAATGATAATGGTTATGTGGCTCATATGAAGAAATTATTACTCAATGGTCACAACCCTGAAAATGTAATTCTTCTCGAAGTAGAACCTGAAAAACAAAATACACGAATCGATTTTCTGGCTACTTTTTTAAATACCGGCGTTCGTCCCGTTTGTATCAGTAAAGTAAAGCGGGAAGGCAAACGACTTTTCTATGAGCTGGAAGGCAAACGGATTGATGTGCACCGCATTTATAACAGAGTAATTTTCGATGAATTTCTAAAACGAACCGACCTGCATTGCGAGTTTAATCTCACCGAAGAAGTAGATGTTGAATGGGCCGGACATCCAAACTGGTTTTTTCGTATCAGCAAATTTACCATGCCATTCCTAAACAACCCCTTCGTTCCCGAAACAAAATTTCTGCATGAAATAAAATCTATTCCGGTTGATCTTGAAAACTATGTATTAAAACCTCTCTTCTCATTTTCCGGAAGTGGCGTGATTTTCCATGTTAAGAAAGAAGACATCGATCAGATCACAGATCCGGAAAACTGGATACTGCAACGTAAAGTTACTTACGAACCAGTCCTCACCGCACCCGATGGAAATGTTAAAACTGAAATACGAATGTTGTACAGTTGGGAAGAAAAGGATGAAGACCCACAGTTAATTATCAATATGGCTCGACTCAGCAAAGGTGAAATGATTGGCGTGAAATATAATAAAGATAAAAACTGGGTTGGTGGTAGTGTAGGATTTTTTGAAATGTAGTTTACTCTATCAGCTACCAAATAATTTTTTACGTATCTGTCCTATATTCTTTAATCGCTTCAGATTAAAAAATAAGGCTAACCCCAATTTAACGGGCATCATCAAACGTATAAAAAATACTTTAGCATCAGATCCCCTTTTACCGGAGAGTTCATAACCTGCCTTGCGCATATTCTCTGCATTGATGGTTTCACAAATCTGAATTTCCTCATCACTCAAGCCACCTTTGTTCCATTGACCGGTTTTCTTGGTATCGACACCACGTGTTTGCACAGCATCCTGAAAATTAGATGATCCAACAACAGGAATATCGAGTAATGCAGCAGAATAATTGATGCCACAGAATTGACTCACCTCAGCGATTACGCGCTCGGGATTTCCAATCAACTGTTCATAGTAAACTATCTTTACAGCAGGATGATTTTCATATTTCAATCCTTCATTAAAAGTAGCATTCCATATTCTACTGATGGTTACCGGGTGGTAATTTAATCGCGCTCTTACCGATTCCCAAAATGGAATTTCACCTCCGGAAAGTGCCCTTCGCTTCCATTTATTTTTCTGTGACAAAAGTACTTCCCTCGGATCACGAACCATAATCAGAATTTTAGATCCAGGAATCTGATCTAAAATGACAGCAACAGAAAAAATATTCTGCGGAGTTTGTTTGCATGGAATCGATTTGCCATGAAGCTTACTTTCGTTCAAACAAAATAGCTTGTACAATTCGATTTGCGAAATTCCATCTTTACCCGATAAAGCAGCTTTTGCTTCCGCAAGAAAAGGTTGCGGATTTCGGTCACCGAAATAACCATTTCGTTGCACAGCACACAATCCTGCATATAAGAACATCGATTTCTCAGCCGATAACACATCCGTTGCTTCACCTTTTACCAATTCATCAAAAAAATGAAGTTCCTGAAATGTAAAAACATCAACATGATTGCCAAGTATTCTCGACATCATGGTAGTCCCCGATCGGCTGTTGCCTGTGATAAATAGAAACATCTTAGCCTGCAAAGATGAGAAAAAGCCGCTAATGGCAAAACCTTTGACTTGCAAAAAGCTGAATTAGCTACAATTGACTATGAAAGCCCACCTTTTGAATCCTTTTTTTTACTTTTGAAGAAATATTTCCTATCATGAACAGATTCCATCAAACCATATTCAGCCAACTCTTCCTCATCGCTTTGCTTTTCACTTCAACGGGTTGCAAGGGACAAGCAGGAAAGAAACCGAAAAATCAGAGTAGCAATGCTGCTATTACTGCTTCAGTCATAAAAGTTACTACCGATAAAGTTACTTTTCAGGTTAATGATCATTTAAATGGTTTCAATGCCCAAATGATGCGTGGACCATCATGGAAAACACCCGGATTTGCCGAAAAAGTTGCTTCCCTCAACCCAAAACTTATTCGTTATCCGGGTGGTACTGTTGCCAGTTTTTGGGATTGGAAAACAGGATGGCTGATGAATGTAAAAACGCTGAAAAAAGAATGGAGCAATATCCCAAAAAGTCCGATTTTACTGGATGATCTGAAATTTGCTTGCGATCAAACCGGAGCAAATCCTGTATTCGTTTTGAATATGGTCAACTCCGATCTTAACTATCAAATGGAAATGTTGCGTTATGCCAAATCGATAGGATTGAAAGTGGCTTTTGTAGAACTCGACAACGAACTTTATATCGGTGAATCCTATTATGTAAGCAGGTTTCCTACCGGAGCAAGTTACGCTCAGGAGGCAAATACCTGGATTGAGGCTATTAAAAAAGAATTTCCGGGAGTAAAAGTAGCTGTGGTTGGTTATTCATCACGTGAAAGTGCCGGTCAGAAGGAGAAAAAACATCAGGCCCGCACCGATAACTGGAATTCTCAGGTGATTCAAAATGTGAAGAATGCCGATGGAATGACCTTCCACGTTTATGGTGGCTCCGGTTTAAAATTTCTGGCCAAAGCAGCCGCCAAAGCTGCTCCTACTGATGATGATGAAGATGGCGTTTCGCCAAGTGAAAGCTATCAGGCAGCATTCGAAAAACCAGGTAGCGTAGGCATTATTCTGGGCAACCCATTTGCACGCTGGAACAGTGCTTCTACTTATGATTACAAGTTATTGCCTCCAGGTATGAAAGCCTGGATCACAGAATACAATTTGTTTGAGAAAGAAGGAGTTGTTGCCGGTACCTGGACGCATGGATTGTATGCAATTTCTCAAACGTTAATGTTTATGGAAAATCCGCTTACAGAATTGTTTTGCTATCATAACCTGACAACCTCGGCTCAATTTGCAGCTATTTACAACAATGCACAGGGCCTCGACAAAGCAGTAAAGAAGCAACCCACAACACCATTAACACTAACGGCTCCGGGACATACGCTGGAGTTGGCCGGTAAATTTTTAAAGCATGGCGGCACTGCAACTAAATTACAATTCCCGGGAAATCCCCAGCTTGCAGCCTCACGTGGTCAGAAGTATCCTGCATTGAATGGCTGGATGGTAACTCATGCTAAAGGGAAAAGTGTAATTGTAATCAACTTATCTTCCGAATCTAAAAAAATAGATTGCTCAGGATTATTAACAGGAAGTATTACATGGAATCAAAAATATGCAGGACCTCTTAAACAAATTGCCAAAGATGGTGATGTGAAACTTGCAGGAGGTTCCGGAAGCATGGTAAATCTGGAGCCCTACTCGGTTACTTTAATCGAAGGAAATTAAGCAGTATAACCAAGTTTCAAAGACAATTCCGAAATCGCCGGCTTCAGCATTTCGTGCACCTCAACATTCGGATTTCCTCTGGAAGGATGCAAAACCATTTGTGCATAATTAATCATTCGGGAATCTGTTTCTAATCCGCAAAATTGGTTGATTTTTTCAAGCGTTGCAGCAGCATTGGTAGTCAGCGATTCATACGAAACCGGCAACACCTGATCAGGAAACTGTTGCATCATTTTTAATCCCTGATTCATAGTCAGAATCCATTCTACAGCGGCCTTATCCGATTCTGAGGTTAATCCATTAATAAGATGCTGATGTGGTGCCAGGTATTCATCAACAGACACCAGTTGATTAAGTATTAATTTCCATTTTCTGTTTTCAACGCCCCACCAATTTTCAGATGTTGCTGCATCATGGTGATCAGTCGACCATTTGGCTGTAGAAGAAATTGTCTCAGCTGCATTGCGGTACAAAAAAATAAATTTTGGTTTGTCGAAGATGGCATTTAAAAACGGAATTCTGAAAATCATTTCGGGATACTTGTCGACTACAAAGTTTACTCCGGTAAGTCGAAGAAATGTTGAATAAATTCCCAGCACCTTTTGTTTTACACTTGCATCGGCATCAGCTGCTGTCAGATAAAATCGCCCCTCTGTTTTCGAATAGCTGCCAATTAAATCATCCTCATGATGAGCCACATTCCAAATTGCTTTGGGCTCATTCATAAATCCGAGTTGGTGATGTACCGATAAAACCATTCCCAAAATAGTTGACCCACTGCGCCCGGTTCCGGTAATAAATATTGGACTTTTTGCTGAAGGAATTATTTTAGAAGTACTAGCTTTACGCAAAAAGAAAAAAGTAATTGGATTGAACCATCGGCCACTGGTAGTTGCAGGGCGACCTTCAAAGAAAAAATAAGAGAGTAATCGAATGTAAGTTTTGGAGAATGAATTACTGATGTACTCCCTTGTCAATTGAGCAATCATGCCAGTTCACTCACATTTTCAGGCTCGAGCCATTTTGGCAAATTGGTGTAGCCATAATTCTGAAGCAAACCCGCCAGTTTCATATTAGGTTCCTGATAATACTTGCGAATCATTGCTACTGTGTCGGCATCAATTTCATTTTTACGGAATGATGCACCATTCATTTTGTAATACACATTCAGGATTCGCTTTTTGAAATGTGGATTATTTCTCCAGAAACGTTGTCCCGCATTATTCGCTGCGACGGCAATACGATGCAGTCCGCGATTTTTGTAATTCAGTGATTTATTTTTGACATCAAATTCAAAAGTATCATAAAATTCATCGTCAATTTCGAGCCAGTTGCAGATGTCCTTCATAAACAGACGGGAATCCTTCTTGAGATCATCGAAATAAACTATTTTTAAATCGTCACCAAAACGTTGTAGCCAGGGTTCGAGAAAACGGTGGTACAATCCCAAATAAACACCGGTGTAAATCTGATTTTCGTGCAAATCAAGCTCACGATTCGACTTTTGTAAACATGCTTTTACATAAGTTGTAAAATCCATTTGCTCCGGTAATTGAAAAGTAGCCTTTTTCCTCCGATAAAAAGAAATGAGTCTGTCAACAGGATCTTTAAGTATAATTAATATTTTAACGGGACCTAAAGTATCAACTATTTTGTCTGCGATTTTATTCCCTCCAAAAACATATGCCGGTGTTGCTTCTAACCGGTACTTTTCATTTTTGCAATGTGCAAACTGCGCTTCATAAGATGCAATCGGTGCAATTGGCTCATCATAAAGCAAAGGCAAAAAATAACAGGTCTCCTTGTCTTTCGAACCCGAAATATCGGGGTGCTCACACAAATAATGGAATAAAGAGGTTGAGCCTGCTTTATTGACTCCGGCAATAATAAGATTTGCTAATTTGGGTATCCGATGAGCTGACATAACGGGGATTGCCATTTTCAGGCTGTAAAGTCGGTTTTTTTCATGAATTTACCAGTGACTTTTTGATAAATCTGCATTATTCGTTGGTAAAAGGTGCTGTCATTGAAGTTATTATCTGCAAATTGCTTTGCAGAAAGGCCCATTTTAAGTGCTTTTTCAGGGTCATTCCACAAAATCCGGATGTAATTTGCCAGTCTTTCAGAGTCGTGAGACGGGAAGACAAATCCAGTTTCCCCATGTTCAATATACTCCGGAATTCCGCCTTTGTCACTGCCAATCACAGCCTTACCTCTGGAATAAGCTTCCATCATGACATAAGGGAAATTTTCATACCAGATGGAAGGCACCACCACAAAACGGCACTCCCGTAACAATTTCTCCAGTTCATCACCCCATTTTGGCCCTAAAAAAGTAACATTAGTGATGTTTTCTTTAGCCATTTGATGTTCCAAAATCTCCCTGTAATTTCCATTCCCTGCAATGAGCAAATTAGCTTCAGGCACAAGTTTCATAGCACTCAATAAAATATCAACACCCTTTTCATCCGATAATCTTCCAATAAACAACAAATAGTCTTTGGCTGTTGCAGAATAAGCATGTAAGGTTGCATTGAATGGTTTGCCAAGAAATTCAAGTCGTGCGGCTTTTTCACCCCAGAATTCAGCAGTCTTGTTTAGCATAAACCGACTCTCAAATAAAAAAGTATACACATTGCCTTTCCAGATATTTCGACGGTCGTGCACATACGCTTCTACAGCACTCAGTATACTAACAGCACGGGAATGCTTGCAACAATTATTTACAATGGCCTTATAAAATTTACCTCCTTTACAATCCTCACATATTTTTCCATGATGAAATAAACGGTAATTAGGACAGATGTGCTTGTAATCGTTACAAGACATCACAACCGGAATACCTTCTTCCGTACATGCATCCAGAATACTTGGAGTGATGGTAATGTAAATAGCAAACACATGCACGATATCAGGCTGAAACGATTTTAGTAATTGACGAAATTGCTCTTTATTGGTACGTGAATAAATAACTTCCGGAATAGCTTTTATTTTCTCAAGTACGGAACCATTAAGGTAATCGACAGCGGTTCCAAAGACTACATTTTCATCACGAACAAAAACATCTTTGGAATCTTCAGCATCATAATCGGTAGTGAAAATTTTTACCTCATGACCTTCTTTACGTAAAATCCTGGCCACATCCTGAAAGTAAACTTCAGCACCTCCAACTTTCCTCCAGAACTTATGTACCAATATAATTTTCATAATTTGCTTTGCGCAGATGCCTTTCAGGGTTTAATTGGAAAAATGATTTGCAGCCAATTTACGCTGCTCCTGTTTCAGCCTTCTCCATTCTGAAAATACCAATCCTGCAATCATCCAGAAATAAAATCCGAAGGAACGAAAGACAAAAGTCCGCAATATCAGAGAATAAGGAATTGCAACAATTACCAATACTGCCATTGCAAGGGCAAATAACCGGAAATAAGGATCAGGACTCTGCCGGAAAACTAACATGGAAGCAGCGAATATTTTATACAGTATAAGATAAAATAATACCAATCCGGCAATACCATAATAAATAATGAATGCTACCCAGTAAACATCATTTATGATAGGCAGATTATTGATGGGCGTATTGGAGCCAAATAATTTGGTGGCAGCTTTTTCAAGAGCGAACTCCTGGGCAGGACTATATCCTAATATCTTAAACGAACTGATTAGGTTTCCACCAATTTCAGTCAACACCAATCCCCTTGAAAATTGCATGGTATTATCCATGTAACTGCTGGTAAAAACTGCAGTGATATTTGAAAGTGGATCGGTATATTTTAATTTTGGATTAATATATGCTGTAGTTGTATTTTCTCCTGAAGAAGAAAATACACCGGTGAATATGATCGGAGATATTAACAGCAGCGCAATACTTCCGTACAAAACCAGTTTCTTACGCGCACCAGAGAAATAAAAGAGCAGTGGAATTGCAGCAAGTGATACAAAAACCGATCCTCTGGAATAAGTAAAGAATATGGAAATAGTTACCAGTATCAGTAACACGAAACACAATAGCTGTTGATTCCTGGGCAGTCCTACACGTTTCTGCAATGCTGCACCAAGAATTATAAAAACAATAACGAGGAATAATGCCAGAAAAACAGAATCTCCAAATGTTCCGATTCCTGCTCCCATTTCACGACCACTTCCAAATCCTGTAGCAAGCACTCTGTAACTAACTTGCTTACCGCCAATTTCAAGATCACTGGCACGTGGATACCAAAATGGGGAAAGGCCGAAATAATGCTGATAAAAAGTGACACCAACTTGCACCAAGGTTACGCCAATCATCATCTTAAAAATTTGCCGCACCGTTTTTTGATCCTGCTGAATAATAGCCAACACATAAAAAAGTGGAATGTATCGTAACAAGGTTCGTAATCCCATGAATGATTGGAAAAAGGGAGCATTATTGACAAAAGTGATGACCACTGCATAAACAACAAAAAGAATCAGTAACTTATCTATTGAAGTTCCTGCAGGAATTTTTTTAAGCTGAATAAAACGGATAAGCAACAATCCACCTAGCAGATAAATAATAATTTCAACGGCAAATCGCAGGTATCCATAGATAGCATCCGACACCGGAAGGTACTTCAGAAAAAGCACTTCGAAAGGGACGAATGCAATTAGTAAAAATATAATCCAGGTAAATCGGAACTTCATTTTTTTGCTGAATCCTTCCAGGGCAAATCGATACCGAGGTAAGATTTTAATTTTTCCTTATCTTTAAGATAATAATTTTCAATCCATTGCATTTGGCTAGAGGTTAAATCCAGCGCTACCTCTTCCGATGCTTCATTGGCATTGGTGAACGCTTTTCCAGCCTTATATCCCGCTAATTTAAGTTTTTTTCTGATGTTATCACCAAACATCCGTGTGAATGGTCTGACAGTCCGTTTCATTTTCCGAAACATGGTATGAAGCTTGACATTTTTGGCTGCTACAGATGGATTATATATACGGAAAGAAAAATCATTGAAATAACTTGCATCAATTTGAACAAACTCACAGATACCCGCACAAAATGCTTTGGGATCAGATGCGAGATCTTCATAAAATAGAATTTTTATTTTATCGCTTCCGAACATATCGATATATGGTTGCAAAAAGGAAAAATAAAGCCCCTGCTCCAGAGCACGTAAATGTTGAGGTGTGCTTTTATCACTTCCTGCCTTTTGCATTTCAATATACTGATTGAAAGAAACAGTTGCATCCAGCAAACCGTTCATCCGCGCAAATTTATACCATGAACGCAGTCTGTCGACAGGTTCACGCAATATAAACAGGAAACGTACATCTGCTAATGAATTCTTAATTGCCTGCGCCGATTCTATTGAATATAAATAGTCGGGTGTTGCTTCGAGCCGTAATGCATGATCATTCTTACAATTAAACAGCGATTCAAATCCTGCACTTTTATCTGCACTACGTCCTGCTGCTAATACCGGATAGGTATCATACCAGAAATAACGCGATTCCTTCATGGTGCACGGACAAATCTGTGGATGGAATTCCAGATAATTAAAGACCGAAGTAGTACCGCATTTCGTGCTTCCTCCAAGAATCAGATATGAATGTTCGCTATTATTTCTCATATCATTTCCCAAATGGCCAGTAATAAGTTCGTATAGAATAGGTCCGCTTAATATAAATCATACTCATCAGATTCCAACAAGCTAAAAACAACATGCCTGCAATAGCAGAGCCCATTAATCCCATAGTAGGAATTAAAAAGAAGCAGGCGATAATATTAATAGCTGCACTAATAAGCACAATATTTCGAAAGACATGTTGCTTGCCCGTCATATTCAAAAAATGTCCAACAGATCCTGCAAACACATTAAACATTTGTCCAATCATGGTTACTACCAGCGCCTGAGTTCCAATTAAAAAATCGGGACCAAATAATCCCATGAGCCACTCTCTGAAAACAATGATACCCGTGAAAATAGGTACTGAAGAAAAGAAAATCACCTTGGCCGTGTGTGATGTATAAACTGCCAGTCCCTGCATATCATTCTTAGCATACAACTGTGCAAATCGCGGTGCGGAAATACTGTTAATCGACATGAGTGCCAGTGATGAAAAAGTTGCAATCTTCAGTATCACCGAAAAAACTCCTACATCCGATTCGGTTGAGAATATTCCAAGCATAATGGTATTTATCCATCCCGAAAGTAAAACAAGGCTACTCGACAATAACATTGGCAAACTACTGCGTACCATCTCTGATTTTCGATATTCATCAGATGCAACTTGCGTATTTGATTTAATTTTCCGGAATATCATAGCACTGCTGCTGATTGCCAGAAATGTCAGACTCAATGCAAATGCAATATTCGGCATCCATTCATGTGTGGTGAATAAGGTTCCTATTCCAAGAATAACTGAACCATACAAAAAGTAACCTACATTCTGACTGTAAGCATACTCTTTGTTCATGCGGAAGCCACGGTAACATTCCGAATTGACAAATCTTAATGTCATAGGTAAAACCGCAAATGAAATAACTTTGAAATAAGGTTCCAGCAAAGGTTTTTTAAAAATGACATTCGCGAGAATTCCGGATGAGAAGAAAAGAATAACAGATAAAAGAATTCCAAATGGAATAATTACCTGCAACGTTTTTAAATAAACTTCCAAAACTCTATCCCAGCGGCCACTCTGATAGTCCTGCGCAAAATGCCTGACAATAGCAGTATCCATTCCTAACCGACCTGCAACCGTAAACATCATTAGCACTGTTACCGAAAGCGTGTGTGCACCTAAAACTTCAGAACCATAAAATCGGGAGATTAAAAATATAAAAGCGTACCCGGCAATCATGCCACCAATACGAATGATAAAAGTTCCTGCACTGCCTTTCACTACTTCGCGAAAACCGGCATCACCAATATCTTTCTGAAATGCAGCCTTCGACTTTTTTAGTAATGATTTCATTCTGGAAAATAATACCTGAACTTGCAATTACCTCAGCTATTAATCCGGAACTCCGGATTAGCAGAACATTAATTCCGGGAGACTATGAAATGTGGATTCAACAAGTTGAGCTTATTGTAAACAACCTCAGTCCCTGTTCCTGCATCAATCATAGTGCATCCTGCATTCAATGCTATTGCCTGCCCTGCTGCAGTATCCCATTCCATGGTAGGAGCCAGGCGCGGGTATATATCTGCTGAACCTTCGGCAACCAGGCATATTTTCAAACTGCTTCCTTTCGAAACAAATTCAATGACCTTGTGCTTTTCTTTCAATTCAGCAATTAATGTTTCTGTTTCGGGTGATAAATGGGAGCGACTTGCAACAACTGTAAAAGGTCGGGCATCGCCGGTTTGAGGCAAAGTAACTGCTGCATTCTTCAATGCATTGCTGATAGTGTCTGCATCTTTAAAAGCACTCAACACTTTTGCGGCTTGATCAACTTTATAACTTCCTGAACCTGTACTTCCATACCAAAGCGTATCGGGAACAGGAGCATAAATTACACCTGCAATAGCAGCACCATTTTCAATCAGTGCAATGTTGACAGTGAATTCGCCATTTCGCTTTATAAATTCTTTTGTTCCATCCAATGGATCTACCATCCAAAATAATGGCCAGTCTTTGCGTTCTTCATAAGGAATGTTCTTCCCTTCTTCACTCAAAACAGGAATTGCGGTTTCTTTCAAATGCGCCATAATCGACAAATGTGATTGCCGGTCGGCGATGGTCAACGGACTTTTGTCATCTTTAATTTCAACCTCATGAGGTCCGTCGTAAACATTCATGATTGCATGTCCCGCTTCTAAGGAAGCCAGAATTGCCTGATAAAGAAGTGTGTCTTTATTCATGAATATAAAATCAAATAATCATTCCGGCGCCTACCGTTTCATTTGTAGCTTCATCAATTAGAATTATACTTCCCGTGATTCGGTTCTTACGGTAGCTATCGAAAAATAATGGTAACGTAGTACGAATCTGAATACGGGCAATATCATTCATCCCGATATTCTTGTCGTTTTCCAATCGGTGCAAACTGTTAATGTCAACTTTATATCTGATTTCCTTAATGATGCAACGAGCGTCTTTGCTGGTATGTTTTACTGCATACTTGCCATTAGCCATCATTGGCCTCTCGCTCATCCAGCAAATCATCATATCGATATCCTGCGAAATAGTTGGGTTATTATTCTCACGAACAATCATGTCGCCACGCGAAATATCAACATCAGTATCCAAAGTCATTGTAACCGACATTGGAGAAAATGCTTCGTCAATTGTATCGGTAACATTTAATGCGTGAAGAGGTAAAATTGATTTTATGCGTGAAGTAAATCCTGATGGTAAAATTTTAACCGTATCGCCTGGTTTAAAAACACCACTTGCAATACGACCTGCATACCCTCTGAAATCGTGGAATTCAGTCGCCTGTGGGCGGATGACATACTGCACCGGAAAACGACAATCGATATGATTCTCATCGCTGCTGATGTGAATATTTTCAAGCAGGTACATGAGTGTTGATCCCTGGTACCATGGCATGTTCTCCGATTTATCAACTACATTATCACCTTTTAATGCACTGATTGGAATGAAATGAACATCCTTTACATCCAAACGTGATGATAATTTTTTATATTCTGAAACAGTCCTGTCAAATACTTCCTGACTGTAATCAACAAGATCCATTTTATTGATGCAGACAATTATGTGTGGAATCTGTAGCAACGAAGCAATGAATGAATGTCGGTTTGTTTGCTCCAGAATTCCTTTACGCGCATCTACAAGTATCAAAGCAAGATTTGCCGTTGATGCTCCGGTAACCATGTTACGCGTGTACTGAATATGACCTGGAGTATCGGCAATAATAAATTTTCTTTTGGGAGTAGCAAAGTAACGGTATGCAACATCAATGGTAATTCCCTGTTCACGTTCAGCCTTTAAACCATCCGTTAACAAAGCAAGATCCACATGCTCAAATCCTTTGAGTTTACTGGTACGCTCTACTGCTTCCAGCTGATCTTCAAAAATAGATTTGCTATCATACAGCAATCGACCAATTAATGTACTTTTCCCATCATCAACACTACCTGCAGTGGTAAACCGCAGTAATTCCATATTGTGATAATTATCCAAATCGCGGATATCCATATCTTCTACTGTTTTATGCCAGTTGTTAAACTATTTCTGTAATTAAAAATAACCTTGTTTCTTGCGATCTTCCATTGCTGTCTCTGAGCGCTTGTCATCAGTACGTGTACCACGTTCTGTTGTACGGGAAGCTGCAATTTCATGAATGATATCACTAAGTGTAGATGCTGGTGATAATACCGCACCTGTACAGGTCATGTCACCCACAGTACGATAACGAACATGCATACGCTCAATTTTTTCTTCCGGACGCAAACTTAAATGTTCGGAAGCCGACAATATCTGACCATCACGTTGTACACAATCGCGATCGTGTGCAAAATAAATAGAAGGAAGTTCCAGTCCTTCCATGGCGATGTATTGCCAAACATCCATCTCTGTCCAGTTACTCAATGGGAAAACACGGAAGTGTTCTCCTATATTTTTCTTGCCATTCATCAGGTTCCAGAGTTCCGGACGCTGGTTCTTTGGATCCCACTGACCGAATTCATCACGGTGTGAAAAGAAACGCTCTTTTGCACGTGCCTTTTCTTCATCACGACGGGCACCACCCAGACAGGCATCGAATTTATTTTCTTCAATGGTATCGAGCAAGGTTACAGTCTGTAACATATTTCGAGAGGCATTAATTCCTTTCTCTTCCACTGCACGACCTTTATCGATACTATCCTGAACAGATCCAACCAATAAGGTCGCACCAATTTCAGAAACTAACTTATCGCGGAAAGTTATAGTCTCCGGAAAATTATGTCCTGTATCGATGTGCACCAATGGAAATGGGATTCTTGCAGGGAAAAACGCTTTGCGTGCAAGATGAACCATTACGATGGAATCTTTACCTCCTGAAAATAAAAGTGCAGGGCGCTCGAATTGCGCTGCTGTTTCACGTATCACGTAGATAGCCTCCGACTCAAGAATACGGAGATGATTTAAATTGTATAATATCATGATTGCTTGATAATCTTTTTCAAAATATAATTAGTCACCTGCTCTACAGACTGGTGAAGTGGTATCGTTCCGGTAGCAATTGTGAGCTCCGGATTTTCAGGCGCCTCAAACGGTGAACTGATTCCGGTAAAGTCTGCAATCTCTCCCGCACGTGCTTTCTTGTATAATCCTTTTACATCACGCTGCTCACAAATCTCAAGAGGACAATCTACAAAAACCTCTATAAACTCTTCACTGCCTACTAATGAGCGAACCCGGTCACGATCAGATTTAAATGGTGAAATGAAAGCTGTCAATACAACTACACCGGCATCAATAAACAATTTAGCTACCTCTCCTATTCTCCGAATGTTCTCCGTACGTCCTTCAGCCGAAAAATCAACGTTGTTGTTCAACCCATGGCGAATGTTATCGCCATCTAAAACATAGGTTCTGATTCCTTGCTTGAACAACTCCTGCTCAACCGCATTGGCCAAAGTGCTTTTGCCCGATCCGGAAAGTCCTGTAAACCAGACAATAACAGACCCATGACCATTTAATTCGCGACGGTCGTTCTTACTTATGCGGTAGTCTTGAGGTACTATATTGGTGGGTATTGCCATGGGATTTCCCAAAAATCAGGGTGCAAAGGTAATCTTTTTAGCCATCAAATCCTACTGAAAACATAGATATTGAAACTGGTAACGGATCTCATATCAATCTGATTATTAATCCATTATATACCTATTGAGTAATTCAGCTTAAGCAAACTGACTTGCGTTTTGATAATTATGGTAACTTTGAGGAATGGCAGATTTTTGCCTGATTTATGGATCAAATTAACTAAAACCTATTAGAACAAATGAAAAGGCAAATCACACAGTTTCTTCTTTTACTGATTTTAATTGGAAGTAATTTCACTGTTTCAGCCCAACAAGCTGCAAGTGAAGGAAGCATGATTACAGTCCCTGTTTTTGGTGGTGATGAGCTTACCTTACAGAAATTTCTTACCGATCAGCTTAAAGACAAAAACATCGGGAACGTAACAGGAAAAAGTACTGTTTTCCGAATGAGATTGATGGTTTCAAAAACGAATGAAATCAAAAATTTGAAAGTCCTTGATTCATTGCCGAATAGCTCACAAAACAAAAACATAAACGATGCCATCATCAGAAGTAATATATATTGGAAAAGCGGATTCTTGAAAACAACTGCTATTGACATGAATATCATTCTTACGATTAAATTTCAATCTGGCAGCAACATCATTTCTGCAGCTTCATTCGATGTAGAACGCGATAATCTGCTTGCAAATAATTTCTATAACGAAGGAGCTGCTCTGGCTCAAAACAGTAAATTTGAAGAAGCACTAAAATACCTCAATGAAGCTGTTTTAATCATGCCTGGAGATATCGACGCACTCTATAACAGAGGCATCTGCCATCTGAAAACAAACAATATTCCTGCTGCCTGCAGCGACTGGAAAAAAGTTGCTCAAATGGGATCGGAGGATGCGAATAGTTTTATTTTGAAGTATTGTACGGAAGGGATGAAGAATTAAGAATTAAGGATTAAGGATTAATGTGTTTCTGAGCAGTCCCCGCATCAAAGCTAAAGCTTCTTGCTGGGACCTGGGTTCAGTGCATGAATAATAGGTTACTGCTCAATAGAAAATTTCGTTAGGATGATAGATGATAAATGATAATTGGACTTCAATGCAAAAAAATTCAGAGATCAATTTTAAAATATTATTATTCGATTTTCAGAGCGAAAAGTTTACAAGTAATGTAATTCAAATATTTTCAATTTCTTTAATACATCTTCAACAATTGCCATTTCTTGCATTCTCAGAATGTTGAAAAACCACCATTGAGTAATTATTCCACCAATAATAATTCCAAATACAGCTAAGAAAGGAAATTGCAAATAAAATGAAAATCCGAAAAATACCAGAAAAATAAATGAAACAAAATAATGTTCTTCTCTGATATCGGTTGTAACAAGCAAAGTTGAACCTGAGTCCGGATTATCCATGACTGTAAACTCAACACTTATTGGATCAGTAAATGACGGATTACCCTCCATTATCAATACGCCTACCGAAACCATTGCTGAAATCCTGAATTGATTACTATGTATTCTGGTTATTTGAACACCCTTGCAATATGAAATCGCATCCAAAAAATCCTGCACACCACCTGCGAACGAATACTGTTTATTTAACTGAGTATGCCGGTAGGGATTTTTAATTTTCATCAACTCAAAAATACTCAAATGAAATTCTAAATCCTAATATCAATAAGCTCTTTTTTTAATAGCCAATCAACAGAAAACCGAATTTAACCTAACATTTTCGCAGGCAATTTGTAACTTGTACAAAATAAAACTTAAAGAATGAAAGATGTACATTAATCATAGTTTACACAATCATTAAAAATGACTTTTCAGAAGAAAATTCAAAAAGTAGCGAGAAGCATATTCTAATCATAATTTAGCCAAGTTTCATTACAAAAAAGAGGTATTCTCATTCCTATGAGAATACCTCTTTTTAACTTTCAAACTCTTTTATATTAATTACTATCCGATAGCAGCGTAATTCGTTTTGTAACAACCGATTGATCGTTTTGAATACGCACAAAGTAAAATCCCTGACGTTGTCCTGATAAATCAATCGCAAATTGATTAGATTTAACTTTTCTGATTCGTGCCTGAATTTTATTTCCTAACAAATCATAAACACTCACTGATGTTTTTGTGCTGAATGATTGACGGGTTGAAACTGTAACATTACCAGTGGTGGGTGTAGGATAGATAGAAATGTTATCGGCAGTTAGATTTTCAGGAACACCGATCACCGCATTGGAATAAATTTTCACATCATCAAATGCCAGATTACCTCCGGCAGCAGCTTTGCGATACAAAAATTTCACATAAAAGGTTCCCGAAGGTAAAGGTACTGTACGGGTTGTTCCGGTGGTTGGGAGGTTATCGAGATAAGTTGACATATTCCATACTACACTGTCTTCACTAGTCCAGATTTGTAATTCGTTTAGTGGCGAAAATGGAGCACCATTTCCTCTTATAAAAAAAGAAACAGAATCCATATTTGGATATCCCGGGGTAGCTACATAATCGCTGTCGTTACCAAATTTATACGATGGGGAAGATACTCCATAGTTAAGTGTGGATGTATAAAAGGAATTGGAAGTATTCCAGGAAAGATACCAGCCTGCCGGCATGGTAGCAATAGTTCCGGCATAATTATCGAATCCGGTTGAGATGGCAATTGCCTGAGAAAATGCGTTATTCAGATTTAAAGTCAGGAGTAATGCAGCAAGAGTAAGTTTTATTTTCATCACTAATAATTTATGGCTACGAATGTAAATGTAGTAAATGTGTTAATGATGAAGAAAAGGCAAAAATCCTGCCAGAGCAGTAGTTTACTCTTGCGTATTGAATCGATTCATGGTAAAAGCAGGGCCAATCGCAATAAAGGAACGAACGGCTTCGGCTGCCAGTTCAATTTTTTTGTTGATCATTTCCTGTTGTTCGTTCGGCCACTTACTTAGCACATAATCAGCTTGTTGGCCTTTGAGAAAATCGTTCCCAACACCAAAGCGTAATCGGGCATAATTGGTGGTATTCAGCACTTCATTAATACTCTTCAGGCCGTTATGACCTCCATCGCTACCTTTCAGTCGAATGCGGATGGTTCCGGGCGGCAGAGCGATATCATCGGTTAGTACGAGGACATTTTCCAACGAAATGTGCTCCTGTTGCATCCAGTAATTGACCGCTTTGCCGCTAAGATTCATATAAGTGTTAGGCTTCAGAAAAACAGCCTGTTTGCCACGCACTTTAAAATTGGCAACATCGCCATAGCGTTGTGACGAAAAAAAAGCTTCGGCATTCTTTACCAGGAGGTCAAGAATGTCGAAGCCGATATTGTGTCTTGTATTTGCGTATTCAGAACCGGGATTCCCGAGTCCAACCACCAGAAATTTCAAAATTCAGTGGGATTAAGCAATTATTTTTTAGCTGCTTTCGTTGCTTCAGCAGGAGTTTCAACCACGTTACGGGTTGTTCTGATTCCAACGATAACGTTATTTGGTGAATCGGTGAATTCAACACCATCCAGTTTGAGGTCACCAACACGAACCGACTGACCGATTTGCAATGGAGTGATATCGATATCAATTGCATCAGGCAGATGAGCTGGAAGCGCTTTGATAGCCAGTTTACGAACTTTAGTAATCAGTTTACCTCCTTGTTTTTGACCTTCAGAAGTTCCGTTGATTTTCACAGGAACGTCGATCATAACTTTCTTATCATCCTGAACTTCGAGGAAGTCGATGTGAAGAAGTTTGTCAGAGATTGGGTGACACTGAATTTCTTTCATGATGGTATTGTAAGTAGTACCACCAACATTAATTTTAACTGTGTATACTTCAGGTGTATAAACAAGATCTCTGAAGCTCAAAACAGGAGCAGAGAAATGGATATTTTCTTTTCCACCATAAATTACACATGGCACCATACCGGTGTCTCTTAGTTTTTTGGTGTCTTGTTTGGTGAGGCCTTCTCTTTTAGCACCTGCAATTTCAAATGATTTCATGACGATAGATAATAAATATTAAGCTTTAACAAATAATGGACTAATAGATTCGTACGCATATACTTTGCGGATTGCTTTTGCAAACAGATCAGCAGTTGGTAATGCAGTGATTTTTGGTGATGGGCGTTTAAGCGGAATAGTATCGCAAACGATCAGTTCTGTGAGAACTGATTCTTCAATTCTTTCATAAGCTCTACCGGAGAGAACTGGATGGGTACAGAAAGCGCGAACGCTGGCAGCACCCTTTTCCATAATCATTTCGGCAGCTTTGGATAGGGTTCCTGCAGTGTCAACGATATCATCAACCAACACAACATTTTTACCTTCCACATCACCGATAATTTGCATGCTTTCAATTTCGTTGGCGCGTTTGCGATGCTTATCGCAGATAACCATATCAACACTGAAATACTTTGCATATTCACGGGCGCGGTGAACACCACCCATATCTGGAGCAGCAATTAAGAGGTCATCTAACTGCAGACTTTTAATATAAGGAACGAAAATGGTTGATGCGTCCATGTGATCAACGGGGACATCAAAAAAGCCCTGAATCTGAGGGGCGTGCAGGTCCATTGTCATTACCCGGGTAACACCCGCGGCAGTTAACAGATTGGCAACCAGCTTAGAACCTATGGCAACTCTGGGTTTATCTTTACGATCTGACCGTGCATAACCGAAATAAGGAATAACAGCAGTTATATAATGTGCGGAAGCTCTTTTGGCAGCATCGATCAGCAATAACATCTCAAAGAGGTTATCGACAGGAGCGAAAGTTGACTGGATAATAAAGACATCGCAGCCACGAACACTCTCATCGAAATAAGGAGAGAACTCACCGTCGCTGAACCTTGAAACTGTCACTTCTCCAAGTGGGGAGCCGTAACAATCGGCAATTTGTTCAGCCAGATATCTGGATGTAGTACCTGAAAATATTTTTACCTGCCTGGCCATACTGGTTTTTCTAAGGGGATGCAAAGAAACAAAATTTTTACCTCCTTACAAAATAAATTGAGACCTATTTAGGGGGCCGGAAGAGAATTGCTAACAGGACATCTTTAATTTCATATTTATCTAATAATCAAATATATAAATGACCAAAATCACATTTTTGGGGAACCCATCTCGGCAGGGTATCAGGAATATTTATGATGAAGGTAGGATATTTAGTCCTGATTTTGTTATTTCGCAGCCTGATTTCAGGCCCGGGTGGCGGAATTGGTAGACGCGCTGGTCTCAAACACCTGTGGGTTCACCCCCGTATCGGTTCGACCCCGATCCCGGGTACATGTGTAAAAAAGCCGCTTGAAAGAGCGGCTTTTTTCTTTTCTCAAGATTCATAATGAAAGCAGAACGAGCTTGGACTTAGTCCCAAATACCATCAAAATATTAGACGCGCTGCCCCGATAGCTATCGGGGTCAAACACCTGTGTGCCGATTGCTATCGGGTTCACCCCCGTATCGGTTCGACCCCGTCCCGATAGCTATCGGGACCGGGTACATGTGTAAAAAAGCCCCTTGAAAGAGCGGCTTTTTTGATTTTCGCAAGATTCATAATGAAAGCAGAACGAGCTTAGAATTAGTCCCAAATACCATCAAAATATTAGACGCGCTGCCCCGATAGCTATCGGGGTCAAACACCTGTGTCCCGATAGCTATCGGGTTCACCCCCGTATCGGTTCGACCCCGTCCCGATAGCTATCGGGACCGGGTACATGTTTAAAAAAGCCGCTTGAAAGAGCGGCTTTTTTGATTTTCTCACGATTCATAATGAAAGCGGAACGAGCTTGGACTTAGTCCCAAATACCATCAAAATATTAGACGCGCTGCCCCGATAGCCATCGGGGTCAAACACCTGTGTCCCGATAGCTATCGGGATCACCCCCGTATCTGTTCGACCCCGCCCCGATAGCTATCGATCCCGGGTACATGTTTAAAAAAGCCGCTTGAAAGAGCGGCTTTTTTGATTTTCTCACGATTCATAATGAAAGCGGAATGAGCTTGGACTTAGTCCCAAATACCATCAAAATATTAGACGCGCTGCCCCGATAGCTATCGGGGTCAAACACCTGTGTCCCGATAGCTATCGGGCTCACCCCCGTATCGGTTCGACCCCGTCCCGATAGCTATCGGGACCGGGTACATGTGTAAAAAAGCCGCTTGAAAGAGCGGCTTTTTTGATTTTCTCACGATTCATAATGAAAGCGGAACTAGCTTAGAATTATTCTCAAATACCATCAAAATATTAGACGCGCTGCCCCGATAGCTATCGGGCATATTGGGACCGGGCACCCAATAAAAAAGGCTGTCTCAAAAAGTCGAGACAGCCTTTTTTTATTCTCCCATTTCCTCAAGCAGTCAATACATTTCTGAACGACACTTTTGATTCAACCAGTTCCCGGACTTTTGAAATAGCAATCCGCTCCTGTACCATGGTATCACGATGACGCACTGTTACTGTTTGATCTTCTATTGTCTGATGATCGATGGTCACGCAAAATGGAGTACCGATTGCATCTTGTCTGCGATATCTTTTTCCAATGGAATCCTTCTCATCATACTGACACAGATAATCGAACTTCAGCTGATCAATCAATTCACGTGCTTTCTCAGGTAATCCATCTTTCTTCACCAAAGGCAACACTGCAACTTTAACAGGAGCTAAGAAGGCCGGTAAATTCAATACAACACGTTCAGATCCATCTTCAAGTTTTTCTTCGGTATATGCCTGCGACATCACAGCAAGGAACATGCGATCGAGACCAACAGATGTTTCTACTACATACGGCACATAACTCTCATTTAATTCCGGATCAAAATATTGAAGTTTCTTACCTGAAAAAGATTCATGTGACTTAAGATCAAAATCGGTGCGGGAATGAATTCCTTCCAACTCCTTAAATCCAAATGGAAACTCAAATTCTATATCAGCTGCTGCATTTGCATAATGTGCGAGTTTAATATGGTCGTGAAAACGGTATTTCCCTGCAGGGAAGCCCAGAGCACGATGCCATTTCAGACGCGCTTCTTTCCAGTAGTGATACCATTCCATTTCTGTTCCGGGCTTCACAAAAAACTGCATTTCCATCTGTTCAAATTCACGCATGCGGAAAATAAACTGACGGGCAACAATTTCATTACGGAAAGCCTTTCCGGTTTGTGCAATACCAAAAGGAATTTTCATCCGTCCAGTTTTTTGTACGTTCAGAAAATTCACAAAAATTCCCTGCGCAGTTTCAGGTCGCAGATAAAGTGTACTTGCATCTTCACTAACCGATCCCATTTGTGTAGAGAACATGAGGTTAAATTGCCTCACATCAGTCCAGTTACGTGTACCTGAAACGGGACAAACAATTTCCAGATCCAAAATTAACTGCCGGATGGCTGCCATATCTGATGCTTCCATTCCAATGCGGAATTGATCATTGATGGCATCTATTTTTTTCTGATTTTCTACTACCCGCGGATTGGTAGAACGGAACTGATTTTCATCGAATGCATCTCCGAAACGATCGCGGGCTTTAGTTACTTCTTTTTCAATCTTAGCCTCAATTTTTGCAATATGATCTTCAATCAGAACATCAGCACGATATCTTTTTTTCGAATCTTTATTATCGATCAGCGGATCATTAAATGCATCCACGTGACCAGATGCTTTCCAGGTGGTTGGATGCATGAAAATAGCAGCATCAATACCAACAATGTTCTCGTGCATCTGCACCATCGCTTTCCACCAGTACTCGCGAATATTTTTCTTGAGTTCTGAACCGTATTGACCATAATCATATACAGCACTTAAACCATCGTAAATTTCACTCGAAGGAAATATAAAACCATACTCTTTGCAATGTGAGATCAGGTTCTTAAATAAATCGTCATTTGTAGCCATGCCGCAAAGATAAGCATACGAATGGCAATGAAAACAAGGGACTAAATATTTATAAGTTTATGAAAATCAACTACTAACAACCAAACTAAGGTTTGATTTTTGTTAACTCTTCAGCAGCCTGATTCGCATAGAAGCCATTTTTATTTACGATCTGCTCCAGCAATTGCTTGCCTTCATCGATCTTTCCGGACGCTATAAGAGTACGAGCCTTATAAAATTCTGCTTCCTCATAAAAAGGGCTGAGGGAATTTGCAGCAATCGGTTTTAACAACTTCAACGCTTTGGAATAATCTTTCAAATGAAAATGACATAATCCACTATAAAAAGATGCATTCTGATCACCGGGATTAATTTTCAGAATCTGACTAAATTGTTCCAATGATGACTCATAGCGTCCTTTATTGAACAACACAATGGGGTCGGTAAGCAAATTGAGGTAACTGGTTTTGCGATTGACTTCATCACCTGATTTTGCCTCTTCTGCCTCAGCAACACTTTTCTTGCTTCTGTTTTCAAACTTACTCGGAGTACTTTTAGCAGGTTCCGATTTTGAAGATTGCTTAAAGAAATTCAAATGGTAATCGATGACCTTAACATTATCGATATAAGTAATAACCTGCGCAGGCATATAAGAACCGTGACTTACATTAGAAACTGTTTTGTCGATTTTTTCGAGCTCATAGGTACTTCCCAGATTAACGACTGCAGGTGCAGTATGATCAGCAGTTACAGATGCATCCTGTACATATATTTCAGATTTCGTTGATTCTTTTTTAGTGGCAGGAATACTAACATCTTCCATTTTTTCTTCCACAGTATTACCGGATACAGACTCAAAATCTTTACTGGCATCACTTTCTGCAACACCATTTTCAGACACCTGAACTTTTGAAACAACGGCAGCCTGTTCGGAAATTTGTTTGGTTGCCTGCAATTGATTGTTAGCAGCAACTTTAGTATCGGGAACAGCCTGATCGGAGGCAATTGCAGGCAGAGATGGCTCAGCGGCAACTTCTTCAGGTTTAGATTTCTCAGCAACTGCCAACTCAGGTTCATTGGCATCTTTATACTGCATATAAGTGAAAACAGACAATAACATAACTGCAGTAACGGAAGCTGCAATTGCCCAGTATGAAAACGATCCTGCTCCGGCAGGCTTTTCGGTAATAGCACCAACCTTCGAGTGGATATCATCGAGAGCTGCGGTACCCGAAACCAGAGCTAGTCCTTCAAGTGCATCGGCACAAAGGGGGCAATCGATAAGATGTTCTTCGACTTCATGTTTCTGATCAGCAGACAATTTATCGTCGCGATAATTTAAAAGCAAATCGCGCTTGATACAGCCTGTTTCCAGAAATATGTCAGTGTTTATCTGTGACTTCATGGCTATTTTTCAACATATAAATTTTCAGATTCCTTTTTCCATTCTGAATAAAACTCTTCACTTCATTCAATGAGAAACCTGCAATTTCAGCTACATCCTGGTAGCAATATTTTTTAAGATAGAATAATTCAATACAAATTCGTTGCTCTTCATTAAGGTGTTTAATACCTTCTTCCATCAATTGCAACTGGTGTTCTTTGTTATCCACGGCACTGAGATGATCAGATTGATGCGTTTCCATAAATGCATCCAGTCCGGGTCCATTTTCATCATCCACATAAGTCATTGCCTTTCTGCTTCTGAGCTGCATCAGACAATAGTTTCGTGCAACACTGTGGATCCAGAAATTAAATTTTACTACTTCAAACCTTTTCAGGTCTTCCATTAACTTCTCGAAAATATTCAGGGTAGCATCTTTGCTGTCGTCTTCATTTTTGAGGTATTTCATGCAAACACCAAAAACCAGGTGAGAATACCGTTCAAATAAAATTCCGAGCGCTTTTTTATCTCCTTTTTGGCGAAAAGAACTTATGAGCTGCTGATCATCCTGATCCTCATATTTCTTTTTTCCGGTGAGCCATAATGCCATTGCGAATGCCATATTTCAAAGGTAGGTGCAAATTGCCCATTCTTTCCACACTTCCACAAAAAATAAATTTTATTTACCTCATTTTGTGGAATCCTGAAAGGTTCTTCATCTGGAGTTCATAATCAATCAAAAATTCTGATCCAATGAAAAACTCAACCAAATCACTGCTATTTTCAGGACTTATCTTATTGATAGTCACAGCATACAGCTTCAGTACCGGACTTACTACTTCCGTCCTCAAGGGTACTGTGAGAAGCAAAACCGACAAAGAAATTATTCCCGGAGCAGTTATCGAGTTACGTCAAAAAGTAGGCGAACCGGTTAAAAGAGTCATGACAGATCTGGATGGCCATTTTGAATTTAAGGGCATTAATCCTGGCACCTACAATATAAAGGTTACCATGATTGGCTTCACAACTAAAGAGATCTCCAATGTTAAACTCGAGGCTGGTAAAACCAAAACACTAATTATTGAATTAGAGGCAACTTTAACCGATCTGAAAGAAGTTTTACTGCATGCTCCTCAAAAACAGGACTACAAAAAAAGTGAAGCTGAAGAAAGCATTTCATTGAATCAGTTTTTCGATAAAGGTGTCCGATCCAGAGCGCCTAATACACTGAACGCAGTCAGTGAACCATTCAATACCGAGCAATACGATCACATGCCTGAAAACGATTTTCATGCAACAACCGATTCGCCGCTTTCAACTTTTTCTATTGATGTTGATCCGGCTTCGTATGCGAATGTCAGACGTTTCATAAACAGTGGCAATTTGCCTCCGGTTGATGCGGTTCGAATTGAAGAAATGATAAATTACTTCAGCTACGATTATCCCGAGCCAAAAAACAACGAACCATTTTCGATCATCACCGAACACAGTACCTGCCCCTGGAATAAAGATCATCAGCTGGTGAGCATTGCATTGCAGGCTAAGAAAATTCCAATGTCGCAATTACCCCCATCCAACCTGGTTTTCTTATTGGATGTCTCCGGTTCAATGAACAGTGAAGACAAATTACCACTCTTAAAAAAATCTATTGGATTACTTACGAATCAACTTAGGTCAATCGACAAAGTTGCGATTGTAGTTTATGCCGGAAATGCGGGATTGGTTTTACCTTCTACATCAGGCAACGACAAAGCAACCATATTGCAGGCATTGGATCAATTGAGTGCAGGTGGGTCAACTGCAGGAGGAGCAGGTATACAATTGGCATATAAAATAGCATTGGAAAATTTTATTCCAAATGGTAATAACAGAGTTATCCTTGCCACTGATGGCGATTTTAATGTTGGTGTAAGTAGTGATGGCGAATTGGTAAGAATCATTGAAGAAAAAAGAACAACCGGTATATTTTTGACTGTGCTTGGTTTTGGAACCGGCAATCTGAAAGATTCCCGTATGGAAAAACTGGCCGATAAAGGAAATGGAAACTATGCTTACATCGATAATATTATGGAAGCAAATAAAGTTCTGGTGAAAGAAGCTGGTGGTACACTTTTCACACTTGCCAAAGATGTGAAACTACAAATTGAATTTAATCCTCAATATGTAAAAGCATACAAACTGATTGGTTACGAAAACAGAATTTTACAACATCGCGATTTTAATGATGACAAAAAAGATGCGGGAGATCTTGGCAGCGGCCATACGGTAACTGCCTTGTATGAAATTGTTCCTGCAGGAAGTGACGATGAGTTTTCCAAAGTTGATCCGTTAAAATATCAGCCCACTCAAAAAGTAAATACCGGAAACGACGAAATGCTGACTGTGAAATTCCGCTATAAAGATCCACAATCGGAAACCAGCAAATTAATCACCCGGGTTTTAGCAGCGAAAAAAGTTTCTTCTCTCGACAATGCATCCATGAACTTACGATTTGCAGCAGCAGTTGCCGGTTTCGGATTAATACTTCGTGATTCGGAACATAAAGGCAAAGCAGACTTTAAAATGGTAACATCACTGGCCCGTTCAGCAAAAGGAACAGATCATTCAGGAGACCGCGCAGCCTTTATTCAAATGGTAGAAACTGCAGCGTTGCTTAAAGAAAATTTATCAGGAAAATAAATCGGTTGACACAAAATAAATTCCGTTTACTCTTTAAAAATATAAATTATGAAAACTTTAAAAATAACTTTCGCGCTCATACTTGTACTGTTGTCATTCAGCAGTCATGCACAATTTGGTGAAATCAGAGGGCTCGTCACCGACGTCGACAGCAAAGAACCGCTACAATTTGCAACAGTAACATATGTTCAGAATGGAACCACAAAGGGTGTTACTACCGATGAAAACGGCCAGTACAAAATTAAGCCTCTGGCAGCTGGGAAATATGATCTAACCATTTCCTATGTAGGATACACTCCATATAAATTAAGTGGGGTTGCAGTTAGTGTTGAGAAAGTTACTTATGCCGATGTAACTATGAAAGCATCCGGTTTTATTCTTCCCGGTCCGACAATTACCTGGGAACCACCAATGATTGATCCGGGAGTAACTGCGGTGATGGATGTAATAACAGCCGAAGAAATTGATCAGGCTATTGAACGCGATGTTGTAAGTATGGTGGCCAATACTGCCGGTGTCTATCAACGTGAAGAAGGAGGCTCCATCAATGTTCGTGGAACCCGTGAAAATGCAACCTTATATGTGGTTGATGGAATAAAAATGACCGGCGGATTTACAATCCCCAAAGGTGCTATTCAGGAAATATCAGTTCTAAGCGGGGGCATTCCGGCTCAGTTCGGAGATGCTACCGGAGGTGTGGTTATTATTACGACAAAAAGCTATCGGATGAAGTAGTTGGTTCAGATTCATTTAGATAGCTTCAGCCTGTTCTTGAAAAAGGGCAGGCTTTGCTACATATAGATGTTACTGCTTTTCATCCAATAAATTGTTTATTTTTGGCCTTCTCAATAAAAATCAACACTTTATGACAATGAAAAGATTAATGTTTGCTGCATTAGCTACGGTGCTGTCAGTCAGCGCAGTAACAGCACAGAAAAATCTTCCTTCCAATTTTTTCATGACAAAACTTGAAAATGGACTGGAGTTATTGGTAATTGAAGACAATTCGGTACCCCTGGCGACTATCGAAATTTGTGTTCACAATGGTTCTTACACCGAAGATCCCGATTACAACGGATTATCGCATTTGTATGAACACATGTTTTTTAAGGCTAACAAAGATCTTCCGTCACAGGAACAATTTCTTGCAAGAATTAATGAATTGGGAATTACCTTTAATGGTACTACTTCCAATGAAAGAGTAAATTACTTCCTGACTTTGAGTAACACCAAAGTAAATGAAGGCTTATCTTTCATGAACAGCGCAATTCGTTACCCTCTATTTCTGGAAGATGAAATGAAGCGTGAAAATCCTGTTGTGGATGGTGAGTTTCAGCGTGCAGAATCGAATCCTGTATTCTGGTTGTTTAAAGATATGGACAAACAATTATGGGGTGAACATTACAGCCGCAAAAACACAATTGGTGATCACGATATTATCTTAAGTGCAACACCAGAAAAAATGCGTGTTATTCAGGCAAAATACTACTATCCTAATAATTCTATGATTGTGGTTGCAGGTGATGTGAATCATGATGATATTTTTTCTAAAGCAAAAGAACTTTTTGCCGACTGGAAACCATCTGACTTTAATATTTTCGAGAAATATCCGATTCCGGAATTTAGTCCTTTGAAAGAATCTACTTCATTCATCACAGAAAATGCAAATGCCAAGA
The DNA here is from genome assembly GCA_016788065.1 of Bacteroidia bacterium. Lineage (GTDB taxonomy): Bacteria > Bacteroidota > Bacteroidia > AKYH767-A > OLB10 > JADKJB01. Next base: position 34,015 of record JAEUTI010000079.1, read on the forward strand.
CACCAATCATTATGGCATCATTGCATGGCCCTGATACCAGAAACGATATTCCTGCAACTTATGCTGCCGATGTTTTTTCGTACATCTTAAGCCAGAAGAGCTCACGCTTCCAGAAAGAAATGGTTGATGCAGGTTTAGCATTTCAGGCACAGGTAGGTTATCAGACCTGTAAATATGTAGGTCCTATTCAAATCTTTTTAGTTCCTAATCCTGCAAAAGTTCAGGAAGCGTATGCCAAACTAAAAGAGCATATGTCACTATGGAATACAGACGATTATTTCACAGACGAACAACTGGAGACAGCTAAAAATATGCTTGCTATTGAGCAGACTAAAGATCGCGAAAGCACTTCTTCTTATGTGCATTCAGTAACTTACTGGTGGGCTTCTGCAAGCATCGATTACTACACTACTTACATCGATAATTTGAAAAAAGTTAGTCGCGAAGACATCAAAAATTACGTTAACAAATACATCACCAACAAACCGATGGTCACCGGATTATTATTATCACCTGAAATGAAATCTCAGATGGGAATTACCGATGCTTCATCTTATTTGAAATAAATTAACAACAACTAAAAAACGAAAGAAATGAAAAGAAACAGCATTATAACCGCGATGTTCCTATCAGCAGCGTTGTTGTTGAATAGCATAGTAACACTTGCAGGTGGTCCGGCTACCAAGGAAGTTTCGGTAGAAGGAATTAAAGTTATTATTAAACAAACTCCGAAAGAAGTAATCAGTGTAAGGATGTTTATTAAAGGCGGCAATGCCAACATCCCTGAGGACAAACAAGGACTTGAAAATTTTGCATTTTCACTGGCTGCAGAAGGTGGAAGTAAAATGCGCAACAAAGATGTGTTCAGTACTGAATGTGAAAAAATTGGTGCAGAAGTTTCTGGTTATTCCAGTTATGATTTCGGAACGATGAATCTGAATTGCATCAAAGCATTCTGGGATGAGTCATGGAGCTTATTCGCAGAGGCGGTAACATCACCTGCTTTTGATGCGAAAGAATTTGAAAACATGAAAGGCACTCTGATTGCAGGTGCAAAGCAGGGCGAATCGAATCCCGATCAGCACCTTGCCAACATTGCAATGGAAAGCGTTTTCAAAGGTCGTAGCTATTCTAAAATTCCTGAAGGAACAGCAGCTTCACTTGAAAAATTAACCTTGAAAGATTTGCAGGATCATTATGCAAAAGCAATGGTTAAAAGTCGTGTATTCATTGTGGTAGTTGGGAATGTAAATCCTGATGATGTAATTGCAAAAATTAAAGCATCATTTGGAAAATTACCATTGGGAACTCCATCACCTGTTGAACCACGGGTTCAAATTACCAAACCTGGAGTATATATTGAAGACCGTGATATTGCAACCAATTACCTGATGGGAATTATGACAGCTCCCGGAATGGGAAGTCCAGAAGGTGTTCCAATGCGCATTGGAATGAATATTCTTTACGATCGTTTCTTTGTGGAACTTCGTACCAAAAGAAGTCTTTCTTATGCACCTGCAGCATCTTACAATGCAAACCGTATCAGCAATCCTTATAACAGCATCTACATCTCTACCCTCGATCCAAAACAATCGATTGAAGTAATGACTGAAGAAATCAACAAGATCAAAAAAGAAGGATTCACTGAAAAAGAATTGCTGGATAAAAAATTATCATTCTTAACCCGATATTACATGGGTCAGGAAACATCATCGGCACAATCGCAGACACTAGGCATGAATGAACTTGGTGGCACCTGGAAAAATGCTGATACCTTTACGGAAGATGTAAATAAAACTACCCTTAAAGATGTAAATACCGTATTTACTAAATATACCGGAGCCATCCGCTGGACTTACCTCGGTAAAAAAGATGCGGTTAAGGAAGAAGATTTTAAGCAAACCTGGAAAGGTAATGTGCTTCAAAGTCCATATTAATAACCACTAACTGAAATTAAAAAAGCCTCCGACACCGGGGGCTTTTTTATTGACCTTTTCATAAGAAAAAATGCCGCAACGAACATTTTCATGGTTTAGTATGCACATTTTAAAAAATCAGGATTTTCCAAAACACTCATAATAATTAATATAGTGAAGCCGTTTGCAAAGCAACCTAAACATTATTAAACCATGAAAAAAGCAATCATTTATTTAATTGCCGGTACAACTTTGTTAGTAGCAAGTTGTAAAAAAGACAAGGATGAAAATCCACCGGCAACTACACCAAGGACCGTTTCTCAATATGCTCAATTAAAAGTTGGTAACTACTGGATTTATGAAAGATTTTCCGTTGACGCTTCAGGCAACGAAACATCGTTGGGGCAATTCGACAGTTGCTATGTAGAAAAAGATACCATTATCAATAATCTGACCTATACCAAATATGTTTCACCATACATTGGGGGTCCTTTAACTCTCAATTTGTATCAGCGTGATTCATCAGGATATCTGGTCGACCAAAATGGTATCATCTACCTTGCTCCAAATGACTTTACTTCCACCCTTGAAGATAGATATGTATTGGCAATCAATGATACTGTGGCGCATGTAACGAAGCAAATGGTCAATAAGGACTCTGTTGTTACTGTGCCTGCCGGGACTTATACGATTATAAATTGCCGTACTATGTTCGAGATGTATCCTGGTTATAATTCAGGAGGCACATTTCGGCCTATAAATAGCCGATATGCTTCCGGCGTTGGAATTGTTTGGGACCGGGAAGTATTTTTTGCTTCTCAACCCACATACACCGATCGCAAACTGGTCAGGTTTCATCTCAATTAATCCAGGAAACACAGATTCATGAAGGGAATTTGGTGAAAAGAATTTATTTCTGTTGAAACAGGTAAAAATTCTTTTTAATTTTACTTGCTCATTAGCAACCACCCTTCATGAATCTTTCTGTTTATTTTAATGGCATCAACTATACAGCAGATCTGTTAAAGCCAATCGATCTTTCTATTTCATTGCATACCGGTGCCGACAATGTTACTGCTTGGTATGTTGATCCACCGAGAATTGAACCGGTAAGAATGGGCGACTGGGTAGGTGAAGTGGCAAGTGGCGCAGCAGTTAATTTCCGGAATGTGTACATCAATCCGCATGGACATGGTACGCATACGGAATGTGTGGGACATATCAGCAAAGAAAATTACAGTCTGAATAAATGCCTGAAACAATTTTTCTTCACTGCCGCAGTGATTACCGTAACACCTGCAGAACAAAATGGTGATCAGGTAATTTTACTCGAAACCATTCTGGAAAAACTACCGGTTAAAGGCACGCAGGCATTGGTAATTCGCACCCTGCCTAATGATCAATCCAAATGTTCCCGGCAATATTCCAATACCAATCCGCCATTTTTAGAAGCTGCTGCAGCTGCATGGATGGCTGCAAATGGTATCGATCATTTATTACTCGATACTCCATCAGTCGACAAGGAACAAGATGGCGGCAAGCTAAGTGCGCATCATGCATTCTGGAAATATCCTGAAGCCACACGTTTGCATGCAACCATTTCCGAATTAATTTATGTTCCGGAATCGGTGAAGGATGGACTTTACATTTTGAATCTTCAGATTACTGCACTGGAAAATGATGCCAGTCCTTCGAAGCCTTTATTGTTTGAATTAAATCCACAACAATGAACATTGAAGAAATCCGAGCCTATTGTTTAAAGTTCCATGACACAACGGAATCATTCCCGTTTGATGAAGATGTGCTGGCATTTAAAGTATCCGGTAAAATATTTTGCCTCACAAGTCTCAGTGAACCCGACCGCATGAACCTGAAATGCGAACCTGAAAAAGCTATTGAATTAAGAGAGCAATACCCATGTGTAATTCCCGGATATCACATGAGTAAGAAAATGTGGAATACAGTAATTATTGATGGAAGTGTTTCCAAAAAAATGTTGCAATCATGGATTAAACATTCCTTTGACGAAGTAGTAAAAGGCCTGCCTAAGAAGTTACAACTACAGCATCAAACAAAAAACAAATCTGATAAATAGTTACAAACTTATTTCAGACTGATACAAACATTTTTCTCTTCGGTAAAAAATTCGAGTGCTTCGAAACCACCTTCACGACCAACACCTGACTGCTTAACACCACCAAATGGAGTACGTAAATCACGTAACAACCAGCAATTAATCCATACAATTCCCGAATGAAGGTTAGCTGCCACGCGATGTGCACGGGTCAGGTTTTGCGTCCACACAGTGGCTGCCAAACCATATTTGGTTGAGTTCGCAAAAGCAAGAACTTCTTCCTCTGTATCAAATGGCATAATAGTAACTACAGGGCCAAATATTTCTTCCATATTAGTTCGACAATTGGAAGGCAATCCTTCAATTACAGTTGGTGTAAGATAATAACCCGATGCAAGTTCACCTTCAGGATAAACTCTTTCACCGCCACACAAAACAGTGCCACCTTCTTCTTGAGCAAGGTTGATATAGTATTCAATTTTTTCAAGATGTGGCTTCGAAACAATGGCACCAATGCGGGTTTCTTCATGAAACGGGTCACCAACTTTTAATGCTTTCACCTTTTCAACAAAGGCAAGTTTGAATTTTTCGTATAGCGGACGTTCCACAAAAATGCGGGAGCCGCACAAACATATCTCACCCTGATTTGAGAATGATGAATGAATAGTAGTTTTAACTGCAGCATCAAAATCACAATCGGCAAAAATGATATTCGGATTTTTTCCTCCCAATTCAAGCGACATTTTTTTGAACATGGGTGCTGCAACTTTTGATATAGCCGCACCGGTTTGAGTGCCACCTGTAAAAGAAATTACCGGTATACCGGGATGAGCTGTAATTGGTCCGCCCACTTTAGGTCCGGTGCCATGCACTATATTTAAAACTCCGGCCGGCAATCCTGCTTCTATGCATAACGCTGAAAGCATATATGCAGTGTAAGGAGTTATCTCGGATGGCTTTGCAACAACACAATTGCCGGACGCCAATGCTGGAGCAATTTTCCAGGAAAATAAATAAAGGGGCAGGTTCCATGGTGAGATACACCCTGCAACTCCTATTGGTTGTCGTAGTGTATAATTGATAGCCATTCCCTCCATGGCATGTGCTTCTGTTGATTGATGCAAAATTCCGGTGGCATAAAAATAAAAATTGCTGGCAGCGCGGGGAATATCAACTGATTTCGAAAGCCATAGAGGTTTACCATTATCACGACTTTCGGCAATAGCCAATTTTTCAAGATCTCGGGTAATAAGCTCTGAAATCTTCACCAAAATGGCAGACCGACGGGCGGCAGGCATCGAACTCCAGGCAGGAAACGCAGCTTGAGCAGCACTTACGGCCAATTCCACATCACGTTCATCAGAATCGGGAATAAAACAATATGCTTTCCCTGTGGAAGGATTTATATTATCGAAGTAAGTCTGCCCAACCGGAGCCTGTAACTTACCATTAATGTAATTCAAAATTGATTCCATGAAGATGCTTTGAGAATGGCAAAGGTAATAAATAAAGTTTTTATTGGTATTCCTGAGTTAAAAGAGGCTTCTACAAAAAATTTGGTAATTTGATGGTTTGATGATTTGATGATTGGTGTTTCTGAGTTAAAAAATGTGATCCCTGCAAGAAACGAGGCGGGGTGACTGCAAATAAGTGGCAAGCGCTGCCCTGAGCGAAGTCGAATGGGCGTTGCCCTGAGCGAAGTCGAAGGTCGGTGGTTTGGTGATTGGTGCTCCTGAGTCAAAAGATGTCACTGCACTTGAGTTGTAAGTTTAAAGTTGGAGAGGCTTTTGCCTGAATGAAATTTCGTTTTTCACAAACGATTTACTATGTGAATGGTAAAATTGTTAGCTTTTAGCTTTCATTATGATTTATTGAATACTGATTAGCAAGAATTGAATAGTGAATAGTGACATTTAGTTCAAGCATCACTTTGATTCTGCGAAAAGTTTATCTAGCATCTATCATTTATAATCACTAGTGTCCGGTAAAAAAGGCAAAAGGAGACCGAAGTCTCCTTAAGAGTTAGTATGTTTGTTAAGCACAACCAAAACAAACTCTAACTATGAACAAAAGTACATTTTTTACCGGACAGCCAATACTAGGTCAACT
>JAEUTI010000080.1 GCA_016788065.1 Bacteroidia bacterium
TCTGTAAGTATCAAAACAAACCAAAGCATATTGACTAATAGTCACAGGATTCGAGTTTTTGTTGGCCAGTGCCCAGCCTTTTTCATTAAATGATATAGCCGGATCAGTTTCCCAATGTTCAACAGAAACAGATTCAGTCAATGGAATAAATTCTATCATCCAGCTAAAGTCATTGGTTGGCTTTAACTTTTCATTAGAATAAAAAGGCAAGATTAAAAAAGCAAATATGAAATTGATAAGCTTGATTGAAAACATCTGATTAATGAATTAAATGATTAATGGCTTACCAGGTGAAATGCAAGCTTTTTGATTGTTACAAAGCAAAGTTATGAAATTGGAACAATTCTGAACGGTGTAAAATGCCTGATTTAAACTAGTGCTAGTCGTTTTATTTTGCAATTGTAAACAATTAAAAATCAATATATTGTAATTAATTTGATAGGGCTGGAGACAAAATATTTACAATTGTATTACGTAAATTTCCAATCAAGAAAGTTACGATGTACGGGTTATTTAAGTTTTGCAATCATGCTTTTTGCATGCTTTGCAACCATTTTCTCATCTTCCGACCTTGGGGCAATTTCGACAGTTTTTTGAAACCATACCAGGGCATTTTTCTCATCTCCCGAATCATCGCGCTCTAAATAGGTATTTGCCATTTCAAAACAATGAGTCGGATTTAATGGCTCCAATTCATGAGCTTTTTTAAAGTGTTTTAAAGCATCCTCGTAGGTTCCACCTTCTAAACCTTTGCCAAAAAATGTACTGATCATTGCCATTTCAAAGGCATTAAACCCCGCTACAACCCGGTGCCACCTTCCCATTATGTGATGCGGCCCTGCCATTTTAGGATTTATTTGCAATGCTTTCTCAGAAGCCACCCGAATAGCTTTTGCATTGGCAATTTTTATTTTGACCGATGCATTTTCACTGATTCTTCCAAGTGCTAAAGCCAAATTATAATAGGCATCAGCTTCCTGTTTGTTACGCTGAAGAGATTTTTCGGCAAGGTATTTCGATTTTTCATACTTCAATTGTTTGATTGTTTCCGGTTGCCCGGGATACGATTGGATAGCCATCAAAAAGGAAACCTGATTTAAATATTGAGTATTTGTTGAATCTGAACGGAGTAGAGTGGAAGCAATCAATAACGCTTCCTCATATTTGAAAGCTGAACGCAACTCGATTACTTGTTTCAGCGAAATATCCGGTCTGTTATAGGCTCCCGCTTCTATTACAAAAATCCACAAAAAAATTATTACAATTCCTGTGAAAAAAGCTTTTCCCGATTTATGTTTTAATATGTTTCTAAATGGCATCTGTTCGAATGTATTCTGAAAAGATAACTGAGATCTTCAAATATTGTTTTCCTATAGCTTAATAAATTTCTTCATTTCTGTACCCGAATCACTTGTTAATTTAATAAAATAAATGCCTTTAGGTAAATCCTCAATATTTTTAGCAACAGTTGTTTTCTCTGTTAAGAGATCAGATTGGAATATTTCAGATAATCTTTGGCCTACAATATTTTGCAACTCAATTTTAATATTTTTCACATTTCTCGTATCTATGATCACATTTAGATTGGAATTGGCGGGATTTGGATAGACACCCCACCAGTTTGCCAGTGCATCTATTTCGGATAAATTTGTTGGAATCACAACAGTTGTCTGTGCAGTATTAGTTACAATCGGTAAGTTAAAATCAAAATAAATGGATGCAAAATTTTTAATAACATCACCCAGTTGCAAAGTATCTAGTGGTTTAATACGATATCTCACAAATCCATGACTTGCAGGTTCATTAACATTATCGTCAGGTAACAGTATGTTATCAAATCTGAAAGACATAAGACGTGAGAATGGGTTGTATTCACTGGCTAAATAATGTGAACTGGCTACAATTTCAAATGTATTGATGTCTAATAAAGTTGAAATATTGTTCTTTAAATACACAAAAAATGCGGTATCATTGCCCGTATTTTGAAAACGAATAATGTATTCAAGATAAGGAGGGTTAGGAAACTCATTTGGGTGAAGTTGAGTTCGATTTACAATAATGTCATTCGGGTCGTAAGAGCCTGTGGTAAATAATTCCCAATAAGCTACGTTGCATCCAGGATTGTTATCACCTGCAATAGGTTCTATTGAGGCGGAAGAATTGATAAGTGTTCCGATCGATATTCCGCTTTGGATTTGAACATTTACAATGATTGAGCCCGATTGAAATGGTTTTAATAAACCGGGAGTCCACATAATTGAATCAGTTGTTATTATGTTTCCTGTCGGAATAGAATTGTTGATTGTTAGATTGGGATCCTTTTTAAATATAATTGTAGGGGTAAGGTCTGTTGTACCTACATTTATATAGTTTATCATGTACGCAGATTGGAATCCGGATCGAAAGTTTCCAAGCGGTGTTATACTTATACATAAATCATTTATTGGTCCCGAAGGCTGAAAAGCAAAATTATTGAGACTATCTTTTTGATTGGTTCCTGTAAACGTAGCTGCATGAAATGCTGGAACTGCATTGTAGTAATTTAAGGGGTCCGGTATCATGGTGAAGTTACCGGAATCTAAAAGATAGATTTTAAATTCTCCATTGCTATCTGTAAAACATATATTACCAGAACCTGATTCAAATACTTTATGTTGTGCTATTGGAAATTCTGATGTATCTTTTACATTGTTGCCATTGATATCAATAAACATTGAACCGGTAATTGAATTATAAGCATCTTTAAATTTTACTGCCCAGAAATCATTGTTGGTATATGTATTAGGTACATCACCGTTTTTAGATAAACTTTCACCAATCACAACATACCCATTGTCAGTAGTGTTGAGAATTGAATAGGCAATCTCATTATTTGACCCACCTAAAGTTTTCTCATATATTAATTCTCCGTTGCCATCTAGTTTTGCAACGTAGAAATCTTTTCCTCCCAGGTAGTTAAGCTGTGGTGCAGGATTGTAGGAATCATAGATAACATAGCCCGCTATCATATAATTTCCATCGTTTGTTTCAATGACATCAAAACCCCGTTCTCCATTGTATCCTCCCAGACATTTTTGCCATTGAAGTGTGCCAACAGAATCTATTTTGAATATCCAAAGGTCCTTTGATGAATGCAAACCTGAAATATCTCCATCACTTGAACTGGCTACACCTCCGATGATGTATCCGCCGTCAGAGGTCGTTTTGATAGAATATATTTCTTCATCCCCTGATCCTCCATAAAATCTTTCCCATTCAAACGTGCCAACAGAATCTGTTTTTATAACATGGCAATCGAATCCGCCATGATATCCTATCCACGGATCTCCACCTTCTGATATTCCGGCCAGCATAAATCCGCCATCTGGAGTCAGTGCTATGGAATATGCTTGGTCGATAGTACTTGAAAATCCACTATAGCCATAACATTTATTCCACATAAAGGTACCAGAGGAATTAATTTTCATAAGTAAGTAATCTTTAGAATACCCACCCGATCTGCAACTGCCTGAAGGAGTATAGCCTGCAATAATGTATCCTAAGTCAGGAGTTTGATGTATATCGGTACCAATATAAGACCCGTGCAGAACACTCCATTCTATATTGCCAATACTATCCAGTTTCGTTACTCTCATCCCTGATGAATAAGTGGTTTGAAATAATATTACAAAACCATGGTCCGCAGTTTGAGCCAAAAAACGTTCAAAAGTACCGATAGATGTCGATAAACAGGTTGTCCATTGAACAATGCCGGCACTATTGGTTTTGATTAAGACTGTTGGAGCGCTACCTGAACAGCTTACTCCATTTATTACCGATGAACCGGTTCGACCAATGAAAGCAAAACCTCCATCATCTGTGTTAATAGCTTTATGGGCATTATCTGAACCCGATCCGCCAAAAGTTTTACTCCATTCTATGGCTATTTGAGCCTGAATTGAAAATTGAATTAGACAAAGGAAAATGAATGTTGAATAAAATTTCATGGGTTTCTATGTTTTTTGTTCGAAGATAAAGGTTAAAGATACAAGTAATAGAGTAGGATTTATCAAACAGTCTGCATTTTTTGGGTTTGTTTTTGTGTGATACTCATCTTGTTAATTGTGTTATAAGACTACGTATTGCTATTGAAAAAGTAATCAATTCTTCTCAAAATTTACCATTTTTTAGACTTTCTTACAAACCGGGTTTTGAATTACTCTTCATTTATAATAAGAGATATCTATTTGATATACAAATAGATAAACTGTAGTTGTTTTGCTAGCCTCAGTAAGCTCCATATTTTGTCAATACCCTTTCCGCACAAAAACAGCAACTTTTATAACAGTTGGTCGTAAGAATGCACAATTCAAGGATGCTGCCCGGATCCGCAACCTTAACCTGAAAACCAATAACACCATGAATCCTGAAAGGATATTCAAGGGCATTAGAAACCTGATTTATTTGTTGGTTGCAGTATTTATATTGCAGTCATCAAGCTCATTCGCACAGGCACCTGTTGCTTCTTTTACCGTAAACCAGCAGTCTGGTTGTATTCCCCTTTCTGCACAGTTTACTAACACATCCGTTAATGCTGTTTCTTATTTCTGGGACTTTGGAAATGGAAATTTTTCTACTGCTCAAAATCCAAGTAATATTTACCTGAATACCGGCAGCTATACTGTAAAATTAATTGCGACAAGTATTTCTGGGCAGTCCGATTCAGTAGTTCATTCAGGCTTTATCCAGGTGCAGCAGCAGCCTCAGATTGCATTTTCTGCTTCCGGAACATTATTTTGTCTGGAAAGTAATCAGATTCAATTTACCAACCAATCTTCCGGATACGATTCCTGTTTATGGGATTTTGGTGATGGTGTAACGTCCGTTTCTGTGAATCCTTTACACCAGTATACAGCTCCTGGTACCTATACGGTAACTTTAATTGCCTACAATACTTCGCTTGGATGCAACGCTTCCTTGTCTAAAAATGCCTATATCACAATCCTTAGCAATCCTGCTGCATCTTTTCAGGCAAACATTACCAGTACATGTGATGTGTCGCAACCTTTTCAGTTCACTGCTCAGGCATCGTCTGCTACTTCATATCTGTGGCAATTCGGCGATGGTACTACTTCAACACAAGCTTCTCCTTCTCACGTTTATTCAAATCCAGGTATTTATTCGGTAACTTTAATTACTTCCAATCAATTAGGCTGCACCGATACAGTAACAGTTGCCGATTATATCGAAGTAAAATCGAATCCGGTTCCGGTAATTGCATCCACCAGTCCGCTACAGAAGTGTACACCAATTTATGCCTCTTTTTCAACCACAACTCCAAACATCACTTCATGGTCGTGGGATTTTGGTGACACAACAACTTCTCAGCTTTCAAATCCTTATCATGCTTACAATTATGCCGGAAATTATATTCTGGAGCTGGAAGTAATTTATGCAAATGGATGTACCAATTCCGACACGGTGCATGTGCAATCTTATCCTAAACCCACTGCCTATTATCTGATCAACAACAATCAGGGATGTGCGCCTTTAACTCCGGCATTTGTAAATTTATCGACCGGTTCCAATAACACCTATTCATGGACTTTCGGAGATGGTTCTTCAGGTAACGGATTTCAACCTGTTCATACTTATACCACACCCGGAACATTCTATACTACACTGAATATCGTCAATAATTTTGGTTGTACCGCTCAGGCTTCTTCATTTTTGCCGATAATTGTTTCTGAAGCAAATGCAACTTTTACTGCAGACGATCTTGCAGGATGTGCTCCTCACACGGTTAATTTTACTCATCCTGGTGGTGGTGTTTATACTTACAACTGGAATTTTGGCGATGGTACTTCTTCAACACAACAATCTCCGTCTCATGTATATGCAACTAATGGTACTTATACAGTAGTTTTAACAATCACAGATGTTACCGGTTGTACCGATACTTATACCTTACCAAATAATATTCATGTTAATTCCGGTGTAAACAATTTTAACCCCGCTGCACCAGTTACTGCCTGCGCTCCATTTACTATCAATTTAAACGACAATTCTCCGGCAACATCCGGTTGGTTGTGGTCGTTTGGAGATGGCGAAACTGCAACTATTCAGAATCCGGTTTACACTTACACAGATCCGGGAACTTATATTGTAACGCTCCAGACTCAGTCTTCCGGAAGCAGTTGTTCACAAAGTGTTTCTCCCTATGCTACCTATATAATCAACGGGGGCTCTGCAGGATTTGATGTAACTCAAACACTGTGTCCACCTTTCACTGCAACATTCACCGACCAGTCGGTAAATGCTGTTTCCTGGTTATGGGATTTTGGTGATGGCACAACTTCCACTCAACAAAATCCGGTGCATGTCTACACAACTCCGGGATCGTACAATGTTTCGCTCACAATAACTACTGCACAAGGATGTACTTATACCGAGTATCATAACTATGCTGTGACTTTCCTTCCTTTGGTCGCTAATGCTACTGCAACATCTCCTGATACTACCTTGCCTATAAATGCAACATTTAATGCAAATAGTTCAGGTGCTACTATGTGGTTATGGGATTTTGGTGATGGAGGAACTTCAACATTAATGAACCCGGTTCATCAGTACACTGTCCCTGGTCCCTACAACATTACGCTTACAATTTCAAATCCGGAGTGTACTTTCACGTATGTTTATACGGGTGTAACTATTGGTTCCGGAACTGTTTTACCTGGTGGGGGAGGCGATTCACTGCATGTTCCAGATCCGGTTTACAGTTGTGTTCCTTATCAGATGAATTTTACAAATCCAGCCTTGAATACTGTGGCCTGGCTATGGGATTTTGGTGATGGTGATACTTCTACAACCGAGAACCCTGTTCATATTTATACCGATCCCGGTACATATACTGTTAGTCTTATAACCTGGGATGCCTTCGGAAATACCGATACTATTATACAGCCGGCACCTATTTATCTCACCGGTTCGAGCGCCGATTTCCAACTTTCATACACCAACAATTGCCTGGGTTCAACTTTAACTATTCAGAATACATCTGTAAACGCAGTTTCGTGGTTATGGAATTTCGGTGACGGTACCACTTCTACTTTGGAGAATCCGGTTCACAATTATACCACTACCGGGGTGAATTATATCGTATCACTAACAGTGACCGATTCTTTGGGCTGCACCGATTTTATGTCACGCAGTTACTATGCAGCTATAGGAGCATCCGTCAATGCCAGCACCCGCAGAGCGTGCGCCAATGATACCGTACATTTTACAAGTGGTTATCTGAACTTCCCTAATTACACCTGGGATTTTGGAGATGGTACCACTTCTACATTGGCAAATCCTTCTCATGTATATGCCGATTCCGGAAGCTATCAGGTTTCGCTAACTGTTACCGACTCCCTGGGATGTACTTACACATGGAATGTTCCTTACCTCGTTAATATCAGAAAACCAGTGTCAGATTTTACTTTCACTACTACAACAAATGGTTGCGGAAGTACCATTCTGAATTTTACCAATAATTCTACCGGTGCTACCTCATGGCAATGGAATTTTGGAGATGGAACAGCATCGTCTCAACAAAATCCATCTCATACCTATTCATTGCCCGGTACACATCATGTCACACTTACCAGCAATGCTGATGGATGCAGTGATGTTCATACCGTACAGAATGCTGTATTTGTACCATTCCTTCAGGCGAATTTCAATTATACACAGTCTTCAGAATGTTTACCTGTGCAGGCGGTGTTTGCCGATAGTAGCAGTGATGCGGTTTCCTGGTTATGGGATTTCGGTGATGGTGCTACCTCAACTCAGCAAAATCCTGTTCACACTTACACTCATAAACCTGCTGGTGTTATAACTTTAACGGTAACTGATGTGAACGGATGTATGCGGACCGTATCAAAACCTAATATCAATGCAATGTTCCTTGCATTTGCTGTTTCCGATTCAGTTGGGTGTAGTCCGTTTACTTTTAATGTTACCGATTCATCTTTAAATGTAAGTTCCCTGCAATGGAATTTTGGTGATGGTACTGTGTTAAATGGAAATAATCTTTCTCACACTTACTCTGCTAATGGGATTTATCCCGTAACGCTAACTGCAACATCACCTTCAGGTTGTACTCAGGTCATTAATCCTGTTGCTCATGTTCAGGTTAGCGGACCTCAGGCACAGTTTTCTTTGAATAGTGTAGTGTCATGTGCACCAACAGTTGTGAATTTTAATGATAATTCATCCGGGGCTTTGCAATGGAATTGGAATTTTGGTGATGGAAATCAATCGATCATCAATGATCCTGTGCATATTTATAATGAACCCGGAATTTATGATGTTACCCTTACAGTAACTGATGGTTCAGGATGTTCCGATACATTGATCAGACCGGCTTTGGTACATATTACAGGTTCAGTTGCTTCCTTTACAGCAGCAACGCCAACCGGTTGCGGCCCTTGGCAGGTACAGTTCCAGGATTCATCTATCAGTGCATTCAACTGGATATGGAATTTTGGTGATGGCAATACTTCAACCCAACAAAATCCGGTGCATACTTACAATCAGCCCGGAAATTATGTAGTTACTTTAATGACTCAGGATACTACCGGATGTCAATCGTTTTATACCAGTCCTGTGCCATTTAATCTGCAACCTAATGCTGTTGGATCGTTTGTGATGTCAGATACAACTGGTTGTTTGCCTTTATCAATTACCTTCAATAATAATTCTGTAAACAGTACATCTTATCAATGGAATTTTGGTGACGGAACAGGCTCTATGGCTCCAACTCCAACCCATGTGTATAATACTCCCGGAACTTATTATGTTACTTTAATAGCACAGAATGGTACCGGTTGCACCGATAGTGTTGTAACGACCATTCCAGTAGTTGCTGCAGCAACACCTCAACCTGCATTTTATGTAAGCAATAATATTGGGTGTCCACCTCTTCCAGTGACATTCCACAATCAGTCGCTTATGACCGACAGTACCACCCAATTTACGTGGTCACTGGGAAATGGACTATCAACTTCAAACAGTGAACCCACTTATGTGTATCATGTCCCCGGCACTTATTCTGTAACCCTGACAGCTGTAAATGGCGGAGTTTGCAGTGCATCTGCAACCTTGCCCGGAATTGTACAAGTAAATGTTGGAACACCTCCTCCGGTTGTAGAACTAAAAAGCGCCAGTGTGATCGATGGAAGTTCAGTGGAACTAACCTGGGGTAATCTTGCTATTCAAAATCTGGAAGCTTATAAAGTATATCGTTTCAACAGAGCATTTTCTGTATTTGATTTGATCTATACCGATTCCAATCCAGGAAACACTTCATTAAATGCAACTTCAACCTATGTTGATACGCTGTTAAATACGGTTTCAGAAACATACACCTATGTTGTTCAGGCTATGAATGAATGTCTGGCAGAGCCCGATTTATCACTTCATACACCGCATACAACAATCAATTTGAATGCTGCAATAGTCGATAATGCTGTGCATCTCGATTGGAATCTTTATGATGGCTGTAGTGTTTCCAGGTATCAAGTTTTCCGTCAGGATCATCAGACCGGAAGCTTTAATCTGATCGCTGAATTAGGGAATTCCACATATTCCTTCATTGATTCAACCATATATTGCGGCATGCTGGCAGCATACCGGATAAAGGCTACAGATTTATGTAATGAAGGATTCGAAGCATGGAGTGATGTAGAAGCAATCGATGCTCCCGGAATTCTGGCTAACCAGAAAGTCGATATTATCCGATCTACGGTTAATGATGACAATTATGTATTCACTGAGTGGGCACCACCTGTTCTGGCACCGCAACTGGTTACCAATTTTGAACTGTATCGTTCTTATGACATGCAAAACTGGAGTCTGCTGACCACTCTTCCTCCAACGGAAACCAATTACTCCGATTTCAGTACTCAAGTTAAGTCACAGAATTATTACTACAAAATAAAAGTAAACAACCTGTGCAATCTGGAGACCACAGAAGGTGATCCGGGGTCATCTATTCTTCTTACCGGTGCAATCGATGATGAGAACAGAACCCATTTAAAATGGACACCATACAAAGATTGGGATACTGGAGTTGATTACTACGTTATTGAACGGGTTGATTTGAATGGAAACTGGCAACCAATTCAGGTTGTTGATGGTAGTGTAAACGATTATATAGACCGGTAAATTTTACTTTCACCTGGTAAGTCTTTACCTGATTGATCGCCGGGAATTAATTTTTTCTTTCCCGATTTTGATCGCTTTGCATTTTCTATGGAGGCATTCAACTCGAATCCAATTATCAATTGAAGCGAGTTAAAATTAATCCAGATCAGAATTACGATCAGGGTACCAATTGATCCATAAAGTTTATTATACTGACTAAAATTGGCAATAAAGTAGTTGAAGCCGATGGAAGTTGCTATTAATAAAATGGTTGCTGTTACTGAACCTACGGAGATAAAAGGTCGCTTATTTTTTTTAGATGGACCAAAAAAGTAAAGGAAAGATATCATACAAAGTGACATTGCAATTAGAATGATCCATTTTCCGGTTTGAAGAAGCAATATCCGAGGACCAGCATTCAGCAGGTTCTTG
Source organism: Bacteroidia bacterium (assembly GCA_016788065.1). GTDB lineage: Bacteria > Bacteroidota > Bacteroidia > AKYH767-A > OLB10 > JADKJB01. The sequence goes on from JAEUTI010000080.1 coordinate 10,603, forward strand.
GTTTGTAAATAATTGGTTGCAATTTCTGAAATGATTATAAGGGCAATTGATAATATTACAATTATTGCCAGCATCAAGGTCAGATAAAGTGATACCATCCTTTGTTGAAATGCAGACCTGACTTCAATGCCGTGGTAACTCTGATTGAAACTATCGATCAATGAATTGATACCGTTTGTGGAAACATATAACGCAAACAAGAAACCAAATGATAGTAATCCTCCCCGCGGTTGTTTCAGGATATCTTCAATAGTTGTTCGGGCAGCTTCAAATGTGTAGGGTGGGAGCACTTCCTGCAAAAGGAATAACATCCGATCCTGTATACCATCTACGGGAATATATGGTATTAAAGTGAAGAAGAAAATGATGGTTGGGAAAATCGCCAGAAAGAAATCAAATGAAATGGAGCGGGCTCTTGATTGAATGTCTCCTTGCTGCAATCCCAGAATAAAAAATCTTCCGATATCCAGAAAGCTCACACTTTCCGGTCCCGGGTATTTGATATGATCGGCTACTACCATCAGTGGACGTGTGATCCGCTGATGCAGAAAGGCTTTTAAGTAGCCAAACCAACTTCGTAACCGGGTAATTGCACTCATTTAATTATTTGTATGCCTTTAGACTCAAATCAAGACTTTTTACGGAATGTGTTAATGCACCAACAGATATAAAATCGACTCCTGTTTCAGCATAAGAACGAATGGTGTCGAGAGTTATTCCTCCGGATGCTTCGGTAATATATCGCTTGTTGATCAGTGCTACCGCCTTTTTTAAATCTGTAGTATTGAAATTGTCCAGCATGATGCGATCTACTCCGCCTTCCGCAAGTACTTCTTCCACTTCACCTAAATTGCGTGTCTCTATTTCAACCGGAATAGTAAGTTTTTTTTCATGCAAATAGGCTTTTGCATTCCTTATTGCCTGTTTAATCCCACCCGCATAGTCAACATGATTATCTTTTATTAAAATCATATCATACAATCCCATTCTGTGATTATGTCCACCACCAATACGCACCGCCATCTTCTCTAATGCTCGCATCAATGGCGTGGTTTTGCGGGTATCCAGAACTTTTGTTGCCAAACCCTCAAGTTTGATATTGAATTTATGGGTGGTTGTTGCAATGCCACTCATGCGTTGCATACAATTCAGCACCAAACGTTCTGCTTTCAGAATAGATCGGTCACTGCCTGAAACGGTAAGTACAATATCTCCCGGTTTTACCTGTGTTCCATCACTGATCAAAACCTCAACAATGAGGTTCGAATCTACTTCTTTGAAAATTTCCAAAGCTATTTCTACTCCGGCAATAATGCCGCTTTCCTTGACTAAAAGTTTTGCTTTACCTGATGAATTTTCAGGGACGGTTGATAAGGAGGTATGATCGCCTTCACCAACGTCTTCCTGCAGCGATAAACGAATAAATTCTGTTAAATTCATAAGGATCGGTTTAGTAGTGCAAAGATGCACTTTTAAGGGAAATTAAACAGTGACTTTTATCCTGAATGCAACAAAAAAGCCACCGGATTTACCGATGGCTTTGTTAAAGTTTAGAAGCTTATTGCTTTTCGAACCGCAATTCCTGAATTACTTCACCGCCTGAGCTTTGTTTGACAAAGAAGTAGGTTCGGTATTGTGCTCCTTGAGCTGTGACCAAATTTCCAATTGCGTATTTCGCACCTTCTTTTGATACACCTTTGTGTATCATGGTGAATGATTTTGGAGTGTTTCTCGAGAAGAAATCACGTAAAACCTGTTCTGCCTGAGCTTTACTATAAACTTCTTCCTGATTAAGAATAGTTAAGTCAACTGTCGTATTAAAATATCTCGCTACCGCACGCGCATCTCCCGATCTTATTGCATCTCCAATGTCAGAATAGATATCGAGTGATGCAATAGAAGTACCTGCTGTAAGCAATAAAACCATTATTATTTTATATGCTTTTTTCATTTCATTTAGAATTTCACGGTTAATTTGCAAAAATCAAGCCAAATTGTGCCCGCTATGTGGTGTTTCAAGGGCCTAAATTAGCGATTGTCAATGGGTTCGGGGGATTTATAACTTGCTTCTTATTAATTTGTGTAATATATTAAAGATCAAAACTATGGAGTGCTTTATTAACAGCCTTTAAACAATAGGTAGTATTTATTCTACAAATAATATCCACTATGAAAATCAAATTACTGGTAATTGGTAAAACTTCAGGCTCCTGGCTCAATGAAGGAATCGATATTTATGTGAAGCGTCTCAGGCATTATACCGATTTTAGCATCGAAGTAATTCCAGATATCAAAAACCCTGCCTCACTCAGTGAATCTCAATTAAAAGAAATGGAAAGTTCGCAGTTCCTGAAAAAAATTGATGATCGCGATTGGGTTGTTTTACTCGATGAAAACGGGAAGCAATTTACATCAGAAGCATTTGCAGGAGTTTTGGAAAAATGGATGGTTGGAGGAACACAAAAAGTTGTTTTTATTATTGGTGGTGCTTTTGGTTTTGGAAGTGATTTGGTAAACCGCGCCAATATGAAAATTGCACTATCTGAAATGACCTTCTCTCATCAGATGGTACGACTTATTTTTGTTGAGCAATTATACCGGGGATTTACAATTATTCGGAATGAATCCTATCATCATAAATAAGGAGTATGCTACACTTTCTTTAGCATGTTCTGATAAACACTTTCATATTTAGAAACTCCTGCATCCAGTGAAAAATAGGATGAAGCTCCTGCCATTATTTGTTCGGGTGGAGTTTTTAGTAATGTTTCCATCCCTTTAATTGCCTCTTCAAATGCATTCGGATCAGATAAGTCGATTGCCATTCCGCAATGATATTTATTAACAATGGTATCTGTATCACCAATTCCTGTATTGCAAAGCAATGGTTTGCCCATTCCCATGATCTCAGCTTGTTTAGTAGGTGAGGAGGCCTTTTTAGAATAGGTGGGCCTGATAAAAAACAGGGATAAATCAGATAACATCAATGCCGCAGGAACTTCACTGCGACCGGCTGACATAACTTTGATTGCCTTTTCAGGAATGTCTAGTTTCTGTGCTTTGGCAATAATTTCTGCTGCAGGTTCACGGGTTATAAAAAGGAAAGTAGCTTGCGGATATGTTTTCAGAAATACTGCAAAAAATGCCAGCATTTCATCCAGCATATACCAGGTGCCTATTGCTCCCAAATAACTGATTACAGGATGTCCGTTGATGTTAAGAGAAGTACGAAGATTATCTAAAGCTTCCTTTGTGACATTCGCCGGATTAAAATGATTCAAATCGGCACAGCATGGTATAACTGTTATGGGAAGTTTTTTGGTACTGCGGACTTTCCACGATTCAATTTCTGCTTTTGCGTTTTCGGTCAGACTAATTACGCCATCTGCTTTGAACAGCATCTCCCTTTCTTTTTTCTTGAAATAAGAATAAACAATTTTGTAAATAGGTTTATTCACATCCCAGAGTTTTCCATCTACCCGTTCATCAGCCCAAAAACCACGCATGTCGAATAAAAAAGGGATCTTAAAACGTTGTTGAAAATCCAACCCTGCCAACCCTGATATATAACTCCGGCAATGTACCAGACTAATCCCATACTTCCTGATAAGTAAGGCACCTTTACTTTTCATTCGGTATAAATCCCATAATGTGGAAAGGACCGGAGGGCGTTTGGTATAGGTGAGTGGGTGCCACTCAATGTTTTTACTTCTTAACAGGTTCCCGATTAATTCTTTATCCCGCTGATAGGGAATTTCTTTTTCAAAACTGATGAGATGGAAATGATAACCTTTTTTGGTAAGTCCTTCCAAATAGGGGATAACCTGTGACTGCCCCAACGGATCAGTCATGCCATCATAAGAAAGGTATAAAACTTCAGTCAATGCCGCTATTTTTGTGGCTGCAAATTAACAAGAATAATCGATTGTATCATCCGCCCATTTACAGGACAGGAATAGTATCTTTGCAACGAAACAGCTATTATGAAAAACTTTCTCCTGACATGGTTACTGTTAATACCCATGTTTACCCTGGCGCAAAATCCGGTTTCTTACCCAGTTGATGGGGTCTACAGTTCTTTCGAAGCCTTTAGAAATGGCAAACCCGATTTGGTTAAATCGCAGCTCATTAAGTCGGTTCAGCAAATAGAATTTACCATCAAACAATGGTCAACAACAGAAAATTTGTTTTATACCGATGCACAGGGAAATAAGCAAATGTTAGGACGCGATTCTATTTGGGGATTCTCGGAAAGTGGGGTAGTCCATATCTTTCTAGGAAAGAAATTCCATAAGATACATACCCTGGGTCAAATCAGTTATTTCCTTGAATCATACCCCGTAATCCGGAATATGGCTCCTGTGGTTACCGATACCAAAGCCGCTTCTTATTACCGCTTGCTGGATATGGAAACAGGAGAATTGTATGATTACAATCCCGAGAGCTTTCTGCTGCTCATCGAAAATGATGAAGCCCTTCATGCAGAATTTAAAGCTATTTCATCCGCTAAAGCGAGAAAGAAAAAATTATACAGTTTCCTGGAAAGATATAATAAAGCACACCCTTTTGGAATAAGAACTGAATAAAAAAAGGGCTGCCGTTTCCGGCAACCCCTTCAGATTTGTGTGTTTATTATTTTGGTTTTGCTAATTCCAGATTTGCTGTAATCTCAACATCCTGTCCAACTACTGCACCTCCTGCCTCCGTTAATGTATTCCATTTTAAATTGTAATCGAAACGGTTAATGGTGGTCTTGATTTTGAATCCGGCTTTCGTATTTCCCCATGGATCATTAGCGGTTCCAAAATAAGTAACATCCAGAGTTACTGGTTTGGTTACATCACGGATTGTCAGATCTCCGGTCATGGTGTATTTATTACCGCTGATTTTCTTCAATCCTGTTCCTTTGAAGGTCATCTGAGGATATTTTTCAGCATTAAAGAATTCATCTCCCTTTAAGTGATTATCCCGCATTTCATTGTCGGTGTTAATCGTCTTCACATCTATTGCAAAGGTCACCGATGCATCGCTGAAGTCATCCTTAGATGAAACAATGCTACCTGAAAATCCTTTAAAATTTCCGGTTACTTCTGAGATTACCAGGTGAGAAACTGTAAACATCACCTGTGAATGGCTGTTGTCGATTGCCCAATTTACCGGTGCCTGTGCTGTTCCTGCTGTTGTTACCATTGATAAGAGTACTATCATTTTTTTCATTTTTAGTCTTGTTTAAGTTTAATGGTGCAAATATAATGTAATAACATATATGTTGTAACATATAAATTTAAAAATATTCGATAAAATATTATATATAATTGAATATCAATTATATAAAATTTAAATCTGAAAATTACTCTGAGAATTATGTAAATTTGATTGCACAATCGAAATAAGATGGGAAACCGGAATTACAAGTATTTATGGAGTTTGTTTCCCGGTCTGATAGTGATAGCAGGTAATCTTGCAGGTGATTGGTGGGTGGTATCCAATTTCATATTTTCAATTGGAATACTCGCATTTTTAGAATTATTTATCGGTACCGATACATCTAACGAATCGGATGAACCCGGTTGGTTTCCCGACGGGTTACTACTGATTCATGTAGTAAGTCAATTGACTTGTTTGGGCTCCATGTTCTGGGCATTGGCCAATCATGAATTATCCTTACTGCAACAAATTGCTATGGGCATTTCTACAGGAGTAAATTCAGGAGGAGCCGCAATTGTGATTTCACATGAACTGGTGCATCGCAAAAACACATTTATGCGCAGATGCGGTCAGTTGCTACTCTTCAGTGCCGGCAACATTTACTTTTATATCGATCACTTGAAAGTTCACCATAAATGGGTGGGAACAGCAAAAGATCCGGCAACTTCGAGATTTGGAGAAACGCTTTATGCATTTTTTATCAGGTCAACAGTTCAGCAAATTGCAAGTTCTTATAAACTGGAACAGGAACGTTTGCAAAAAGAAAAAGGCTTTTCGATTCGCTCCATTAATTATGTTATAGGTTCAGTAATGTTGCAACTGGTATTGTGGGTTGTATTATATTATTTTCTGGGTGTAATTGGAGTAGTCATTTATTTAGTGCAGGCATTCATGGCTAACTTTCTGTTGGAGTACACCAATTACATAGAACATTATGGTTTGGCAAGAACCGATAAGGAACGTGTTACCGAATTGCATTCGTGGCAAACAGACAAGTTAATAAGCCGTTTTTTTCTGATCGATTTGAGCCGTCACGCCGACCATCACTACTACGCATCCAAGCCTTATCAGGAACTGAAATCCTATGAAACCAGTCCCATTTTACCGGGAGGCTATGTCTCCATGATTTATTATGCCTTGATACCGCCGCTCTTTTTCAGTAAAATGAATCCGCTGGTTTTAAAATACCGAAAGCCCTTAGCTTAGGAGAATCTTACTTTAATTTCTCTTTCAGATATTGTCCGGTTACAGAAGCCTTGCATTTGACCAGGTCTTCCGGAGTGCCTTCAAAAACTATCTGTCCGCCTTTATCACCACCATCGGGACCGAGATCAATGATCCAATCGGCACACTTAATAATTTCCAGATTGTGCTCAATAACAATGATTGTGTTTCCAAGCTTTATCAGTGCATTAAACGCATCCATCAGTTTCCGGATATCGTGAAAATGGAGTCCCGTAGTTGGTTCATCAAACACAAACAGGGTAGAGGAGGCAATATTTCCTTTCCCAATAAATGAGGCCAGTTTAATACGTTGTGCTTCGCCGCCACTTAGGGTGTTCGATGATTGTCCCAGTCTAACATACCCTAAGCCAACATCTGCCAATGGTTGCAGCTTGGTAACGATTTTAGCCAGTTGATTAGAATACTTGGTTTTTGCCGGATCATTAAAAAACTCTAAAGCATCATCAACTGTGAGCTGAAGAATATCATCAATGTTCTTATTTTTAAATTCTACGGTTAGAATATCTTCCTTAAAACGCTTTCCGTTACAGGCTTCGCACTTCAGGTGAATGTCGGCCATGAACTGCATTTCAATGGTAACCGTTCCTTCACCCTGACAGGCATCACATCGACCGCCATCCACATTAAATGAAAAGTGAGAAGGTTTTAAATTCCGGCTTTTGGCCATTGGTAAATCGGCATATAGAGCTCTTATTTCATCGTAAGCTTTGACATACGTTACCGGATTCGAGCGTGATGATTTACCTATTGGATTCTGATCAACCATTTCCGCATCCGTAATTTGGTTAAAATCACCCTTCAGTTTATCATAGTTTCCGGTTTGCTCACCATAACCTCCTGACAATTTCTTGATGGCAGGATAAAGAATTTTCTTTACCAAGGAAGTCTTTCCCGATCCGCTGACTCCCGTAACAACGGTAAGAACTCCCAAAGGGAATTTGGCTGTAACATTTTTCAGGTTATTTTCCCGGGCACCAACGATTTCAATGAAAGGTTTCCAGCGGCGGCGGCGATCAGGCACTGGTATTTCCATTTCATGGTTAAGATACTTTGCTGTAAGACTGTTCGAAGCCTTTGGTAAATCTTTAAATTTTCCCTGGAACACCAATTCGCCACCATGTGTTCCTGCCATTGGGCCAATATCAATTAACTGATCGGCTGCCCGCATTATGTCCTCATCATGCTCCACAACTATGAGCGTATTACCCAATCGCTGTAAAGCCTTTAAAACTCCAATTAAACGTTCGGTATCTCTGGAATGCAATCCAATGCTAGGTTCATCTAAAATATACATGGAACCCACCAGACTACTACCCAATGAAGTTGCCAGATTGATTCGTTGGGACTCACCTCCTGAAAGGGAATTCGAAAGTCGGTTTAAAGTGAGGTAACCCAAACCTACATTATTCAAAAATTCCAATCTGTTTTTAATTTCAATCAGAATGCGGGATGCTATTTTTTGTTCATGAGCCGTGAGTTTGATTTGCTCAAAAAACTGTTTGGATGCTGAAACAGGCATCAGTACTATATCTGTTATCGACTTTTCACCGACCAACACATAATTGGCATCTTTCCGGAGGCGCGATCCCTTACAATCGGGACAAACGGTTTTTCCACGGTAACGGGAAAGCATGACGCGATACTGTATTTTGTAACTCTGTTGTTCCAGGAATTCAAAAAACTCATTCAGACCTTTGAAGTATTTATTCCCGGTCCACAGTGTTTCGCGGTCCTGGCTGTTTAATTCGTAATAAGGCCGATGAATCGGGAAGTTAAATTTATTGGCAACCTTAATGAGTGCATCGTTCCATTCCTTCATTTTTTCGCCCCGCCAGCATACAATGGCATTGTCATAAACCGATAAACTTTTATCGGGAACAACAAGATCTTCATCAATACCAATAACACTTCCAAAGCCTTCGCATTTGCGGCAGGCACCAAACGGATTGTTAAAGCTGAAAAGCAGGGTGGAAGGTTCTTCGAACAGCATTCCATCGGCTTCGAACTTATTACTGAAAGTGGTGCGGGAGGTTTTTCCTGAAGTGGTTTCGACCTGACAAACGCAGGTGCCATGACCTTCGAAAAAAGCAGTTTGAGCCGAATCTGCAATCCGCGCCGCTTGTTCCGACTCGGGATTACCATCAGAAACGAAACGATCAATCAGAACCTCAACTTCCGGAGTATTTTCTGCAGCTGCTTTTTTGGATTTGCTTTTTGTGGCCGGACCCTTATCAAATTTTGGATCTTCAAGCAGATCCTCTATTTTCTTTACTTCGTCGTTGATACGGATACGACTATAACCTTTCTGCAGAAGCACCGCCAGTTCTTCGCGCAAGCTTCTGCCATTCAACAATTGCAATGGACAAAGCAACAAGATTTTGGTGCCTTCTTTCTGCTTTAGTGAAAAATCGACCACATCGGTAACCGTATTTTTTTTGACTTCAATACCTGATACCGGGGAATAAGTCTTTCCAATTCTTGCAAAGAGTAATTTCAGATAATCATAGATCTCGGTGGTAGTACCGACAGTTGATCGGGGATTTCTCACATTTACCTTTTGTTCGATGGCAATGGCAGGGGCAATACCCTTAATATACTCAACCTCGGGTTTATCCATGCGACCGATAAACTGACGGGCATACGACGACAAGCTTTCGACATACCGACGTTGACCTTCGGCGTAAAGCGTATCGAAAGCTAATGACGATTTGCCGGAACCCGAGAGTCCTGTGATCACCACAAACTGATTGCGGGGAATAGCAACATCTAACTTTTTAAGGTTATGAACAGCTGCTCCTTTTATTATTATGAATTTTTTTGGGTCTAAATCTTCTGGCATCGACATAAGAAAACAGCTCTTTTAAAGGCTCAAAATTAAGGATAAACCTGACGAAAAAGGGCAAAAAAAAAGCCTTCTGTGAGGAAGGCTTTTTCAAATATAGACGGTTGATTGTCAGACACGTTTTTCTTCAATTCTTGCTTTCTTACCAAAAATCTCGCGGAGATAGAAGATACGTGCACGACGTACAACACCTCTTTTGTTCAAATCAATTCTTGTAATTTTAGGACTTGATAGTGGGAAGATACGCTCAACTCCAACGCCATTCGAAATTTTACGAACGGTGAAAGTTTGCGTTAAGCCATGTCCTTTGCGCTGTAAAACAACACCCTGGAACAACTGCTCACGCTCTTTGTTTCCCTCTTTAATTTTATAAACAACAGTTACAGTATCACCTGCTTTAAATTCAGGAAATTCTTTTTTCTCGATAAGTGCTTCTTCAGCAAATTTAACTAAGTCCATGATTTTCAACTATTTTGACCAAATCGGTCGTTCCGGAATTGGAACTGCAATATTAATGATTTTTTTAATGCTGAAAGAGATTGTGAAAAATATTTTTATTCTCCTTCTTTCAGCAATCCAGGGCGCCTTTTTCGGGTCCGTTCCAAAGCTTGTTCATGGCGCCATTCCGTTATCTGCCGTTCATTTCCCGAAAGGAGAACATCGGGAACTTTCCATCCATTGAAATCGGCTGGTCGGGTGTAGACCGGAGGAGCAACCATACCATCCTGAAAAGAATCATACAAAGCTGAGGTTTCATCTGTCAGTACACCCGGAAGCAGCCGGATTACACTATCAGCTAAAACGGCAGCAGCCAGTTCACCTCCCGATAAAACATAGTCCCCGATAGAAACCTCCCGTGTAATCAAATGCTCCCTGATCCGTTCATCAATTCCCTTATAATGTCCGCATAAAAGAATCATATTCTGACACAATGACAATTTGTTACTTAATTGTTGGTCAAGTAGTTCGCCATCCGGACTTAAATAAATGATTTCATCATACTGGCGCTTCGATTTCAGGTCATTCAAACAATTCAAAATAGGTTCAATGGTCATTACCATACCTGCACCTCCTCCATAAGCATAGTCATCGACCGAACGGTGCTTGTTGTTGGCATAATCCCTCAACTGAATCAGATTTACCTGAACCAAACCCTTGCTTTGTGCCCGCTTTAAGATGGAATGCTGAAAGGGACTTTCCAGCAATTCCGGTAAAACGGTTATGATGTCGATTTGAAGCATATTCAATTAAATCACAAAGATAGGGAAGTTTAGTAGGAATATTATTTTAAATATAATAAATTGTAATGCAATAATATATTATAAATTATTTAATGTAATACTTTAATGTAAGAAGAGTTAAAAGCCTAGCTAAGATATCACTTTGTCCATGCTGAAATGTTGAATTTCACCATACAAAAGGAAGGTTTTTTCGAGAATGCGGTATCCAATTGATTGATAAAACGGGACAGCATTTTCCCTGGCCTGCAGAAAGAGTATGGTTCTGCCGTTTTTGCGTGCTATAGATTCCATTTCCAACATCAACAGTTTACCCACGCCTAAGCCACGGAATTTCTCATCAACGGCCATAAATCGCACTTGTGCAGTTTGATCATCTAAAAACTGCAATCTTCCAACACCGGCCAGACTTCGATTGGAGGCTGTAGCCATAAAATGAATTGATGTTTCCTCCAGTTCATCCTTTTCTGATCCAACCGGTTGCCCCCAGGGTTTTCTCAGGACCTTCCAGCGCAGGGCAAAATATTGTTCAAATTCGGCAGTAGTTTGCGGTTGACTTATTTGGAAGTTTTCGGGTGGAGCAATTTTTGGAAGAAAAATCTCGGCACACATACACCGAATGCCGCCACCGCCGGTTTTTTCTATGTTGGGAATTGACACAGGCAGCAAGCTGGCAAACGATTCCAGAGCTTTTCGTTCGGTAATTTTCAGAGAATTTAATGCTGTTTCAGAAAGCAGAATAAATGGATCCTTCTTTTCATTCCGGACTTCCAGCATATTTCCGGCAAACGAAAAGGTTTGGTCTTTGGTAATTTCAATCAGCTGCTTACCAGATATTTCCAATTGATGCAGTACCATTTTCCTGTCGGATGGCTCAATCAGTTCACTGCAAACAATGGCGAAATTGTTTCCAATGCACATAATCACGTTGGTGTGATAAACAGGGATTCCATTTAGTAACTGTGTGTTAAATATGATTGGCTTATAGCCTAGCATATTCGACAACTCATTCAGCACTTTTGGGGATGACCGGTTACTGACGGCCATAAAAACCTTCTTGTTGAGGTGGTCAAAAATCAGACTTCCGGTACCTTCTAAAAATTGATTTTGCTTTTCAAATATGCTCAAATCGATGATTTCCTTATAGAAAAAGCCATGTTTTTCAGCTAAAATATCTGGTATGTCGAACCGCTTTTCCAACCTTCTGTTTGGAGCCATCATCGGATAAACTACGATGGTTCCGTTTTCATGAAATGAAATCCAGTTGTTGGGAAAAACAGCGTCGGGAGTAATAAGGTCCTTCCTGTCGGAAAGTGTAATCACGGAAATGGATGCATCCCGAAGTCGTTCCACAGCCTTATCAAATTCCAAGGTTGCTACTTGTGCAATGCCGGTTGAGGTGGTTTTTTCCTGAAATAAATTGGTGGAAGCAGTCTGTTCGTTGTAACCAAAATGAACCGGTCGAACCATCAGCAAATTAGAGGCAGTTTGGTTCATACCCGACTAAAAATTGATGATTTTCTGATATTTTCCCTGACTCACATGCCGGACAATACTTTTGAAAATGGACGGATGATCATTCGATGGTTTCATCATTTCGAGCATTTCATCCACGCTATTTTTGGCTTGATGACGGTCGAGATGAATATATCCGGTAAAAATCCCATCCTTAATCACCACCATGGAAACATGATCTGTTTCTTTTCCACGATCGGCAATCAGGAAATTTTTACGATAAGATTTAAGCTTATCTATGGCCAAAACCACTTTTTCATTATAGGAATCAGGTGATTCATCGAATAACTCCGGTTGGTGGGAAAGTATTTCTTTGGAAGTGAATAACCCAAATTCAGCGCAAACCTTTGCCAGTTCAAGCCGTGCTTCTTTTTCATTGGAGAATGTCACCAATGGCTGCCTGTCCTTGTTGAATTCAGCTGTATGAAGCATTAAAAAACCATTTTCACCAAGTGTTTCATAAACGCTAAAACGGGACTCACTGTTGGATATGCGGCGGTTGAAACGCGGAACAATGGCATCGACTGTTTCAATTTCCCGGATTGCAGCCAACAGTAAGCCACCGGTAGTTTCAAAATCAATTGAAGTTGCACTTGCCGCAATGCCTGCAAACCGTTTGGTATGTAGTTTACTCAGGATGGATGCTGCCTTTTTGCGCAGGTTCGAAGATTTGGTAACATAAATAACATTTCCGTTATCGTCGGCGAAATATAGAACACCGGCTTTGGAAGGAAGTAATTCCAATTGCTGATCGGGAATTTTCGAATGATTCTTGGGTTTTACGTGATAATTGTAAAATGCATCCAGGGAACCATTTTGCTTTTTTATGATTTTATCGAGTAATATAGCTGTAGCATAAGCATCAGCTGAAGCGCGATGGGCATCTTTCAGTTCAATTTGAAGGCTGTTGCAAATTTTAGACAAGCTATACGAAGGGTGTCCGGGAAAAACCATTCGACTGGTTTTACAGGTACATAACATCTTTTTTTCATACGGAAAACCTTCTCTTTGGAGTGCGAATGCCAAGAAAGAATAATCGAACATCACATTGTGGGCAACAAAAATATGATCTGCCAGAAATGCATGAACCTGTTCTGCGATTTCACTGAAAAGAGGAGCAGAGCTTACCATTTCATCCGAAATTCGGGTAAGACGCGCAATGAATACCGGAATAGGTACTTCAGGATTTACCAGGCTTGAAAAATAATCGACAATTTTTTCACCATCATGAATATAAATGGCGATTTCAATAATTTTATCTGTCCCGGGATTGCCTCCTGTAGTCTCAAGATCAACTACTGCAAACATGTTCTAAAATTCACCTTTCAATTAAAGCAGATTACAAATTTACGGCAAGAAAGCACAAAAAGCGAGTTTTGTCAAGTATTAATTGAAAATCAAATAATTAGCGGCGAAAAGCGGCGAAGCCGCTGTCATTAAGTCATTTGCAGCATAGCTGCGTCATTGGGTCATTTGCAGCATAGCTGCGTCATTAGGTCATTGGCAGCATAGCTGCGTCATTGGCGGCAGGGCCGCTGTCATTAAAATAAAACTTAACCATGAGCAATCAAAAGTTCTCCTCAGCGCGCAAGCGCAATTCTCTGCGTCTCCCAAACTCTGCGTTCAAAAAAAAGGAAGTTATAAGTCACAGGGCAAATGTTAATCTATTTTGAAATAGTTTAAGTGACTTTGACAACAAGATAAAGAAGATTTTACAAGAAAAGGAACAAGGTTAATTCTTCATGAATAACAACTTTGTTGCTTCCTAAAAATTCATAGTAAATTCAATCTTTAATTCTGACTCTGAACAAACATACCCTTATCCGAAAAAACTGCTAAATCTTCTGTTAAAAAGTATTTGTAGTGGGATGAAACAAAATATTCCTTAATCCTTAATCCTTAATCTTTAATCCTTAATCATTCCGTCCGCTGCACATTTTTTTAGCAGCAATCCATCTATCATTTATCATCTATAATCTATCATTCCCAATCGCTATCGGGATTTACTCCACAGGCTGATTAATATTAATTTCAAAAAAATGACCTCTCATTGGTTGAGAAGTCTACGTTTCATTAGTTCGGGAGTATTGGCTTGTTACTAATCAGGCCATTTTTTACAATAAAAACGAATTTTAAAATTTGGATGGACAAAATAATCCTTAATCCTTAATCTTTAATCCTTAATTATTCCGTCCGCTGCACATTTTTTTAGCAGCAATCCATCTATCATCTATAATCTATCATTTCCTATAGTGATCGTGCGCGAGAGGAGAGTCGAACTCCTACAGATTTTACTCCACAGGCTTCTGAGACCTGCGCGTCTACCAATTTCGCCACTCGCGCTTGAGTTGCTGTTGAATTAAAATTTCAAAGTGAAGCGGAAAAATGTAAATGGTAAAGAAAATTACTTTTTAAACCCCAATCCTTAATCCTTAATCCTTAATCCTTAATTCTTAATCCTTAATTCTTAATCCTTAATCCTTAATCCTCCTGTGCCCAGAACGAGATTCGAACTCGTACACCTGTTACGGCGCCACCCCCTCAAAGTGGTGCGTCTACCAATTTCGCCACCTGGGCAATTTTTAAATTGCAGGGTGCAAAAGTACTGCTTTTTATGTTTATTCCATCATTTTTATAGGTTTTTAGTTGATTTTTGAATCATTTTTAAGCAAAACCTTGTCTTTAAGCTCGGTTCTTTGTCTATTTGCACTCTCAAATTTTAAAATCATTTACCATGAAAAGAAAAGCAACTGCTGTCTGGAACGGCCCCGGCAAAACCGGCAAAGGCAATCTGACAACCCAATCGGGTGTACTTAATACTGCTCAATACTCATTTGGCTCTCGTTTTGAAGAGGGTATAGGTACTAATCCTGAGGAACTTATAGCTGCTGCTCATGCCGGCTGTTTCTCAATGAAGCTAAGTTTTGTGCTTGGTGCTGCAGGTTTTGAACCTACATCCATTGAAACGGAATGTGGAATCACTCTTGAAAACGGAGCAATCACCAATTCTCACCTGAAAGTGGCTGCTGTTGTTCCGGGAATCGGCGCTGATGCCTTCACCAAATGTGTTGAAGAAGCTGCAACAACCTGTCCCATTTCAAAATCGCTGAATACGAATATCACACACGAATCTACGTTAAACGCGTAATTCAATCAGTTTAATTATCCCGGAGGGTATCTGACTGATTGCCTTCCGGGATTTTAGTTTTTTATCCGGCTACAGCCGAAAAAAGCATTCAGACCATGACAAGCTGTTTGCACTTTAACACCCTATGAAATTTAACGAAAAGACAGTTCTTTTTACACTGGCCGCAATACAGTTTACACACATCATGGATTTCATGATTGTGATGCCTTTGGGTCCGCAATTGATGCGTATCTTTAACATAACTCCCCAGCAATTTGGCTTCATAGTGGCCAGCTACACCATTGCTGCGGGCATCTTTGGTTTCGCAGCTGCATTTTTCATTGACCGTTTCGACAGACGAAAAGCGTTGTTGGTTTGCTATTCCGGATTCGCTATTGGAACTATTGCCTGTGCCTTATCTCCCGGCTATGAAATGTTGCTGTTTGCGCGGATGGCAACCGGTGCTTTCGGAGGAATTATTGGAACATTAGTGCTATCCATTATCGGTGATCTGATTCCGTTCGAACGCAGGGCATCGGCAATGGGAATGGTGATGATGGCATTCTCGCTGGCATCCGTTTTTGG
The DNA here is from genome assembly GCA_016788065.1 of Bacteroidia bacterium. GTDB lineage: Bacteria > Bacteroidota > Bacteroidia > AKYH767-A > OLB10 > JADKJB01. The sequence goes on from JAEUTI010000080.1 coordinate 26,363, forward strand.
TGTGCCTTTTGGTTTATTTCTCTCCAATCAGTTTAACTGGCATGCTCCGTTTTTATTATTAGGCGGGTTGGGAGGAGTCATTTTATTTTTTATTTACAGAAATATTCCATCTATCACTTCTCACATTCAACATGCATCTGTCAGACAAAATCCGCTGGTGATGGTGAAGGAAATTGTCAGCGATTCGAATCACCTGGTTGCTTTGTCGGTGATGTTATTTTTGATGTTGGGACAATTCACGGTCATTCCATATATCAGTCCATATATGGTTTCCAATGTTGGATTTTCCGAATCACAATTACCCTATATTTATCTCGCAGGTGGTTTGGCGAGTATGATTTCGATGCCGTTGATTGGCAAGCTGGCTGATAAATACGGGAAGCTGCGGATATTCACCATTTTTATTTTTGCATCACTGATACCAATTTATCTGATCACCAACATTCAAATGGTTTCATTGCCTGTAGCATTAGCCGTAACAACATTATTCTTTATTGTGATGGGAGGAAGGTCGATACCGGCAACTACCATGATTAGTGCAGCAGTTGAACCTAAAAACCGGGGAAGTTTCATGAGTTTGAATACTGCGGTTCAGCAATTATCGGCGGGACTAGCTTCCTTTATCGGTGGACTTATAATGGTAAAAAGCAGTAATGGCACAATGGAAAACTACGAAATAATCGGATACATTGCAATTGTGTCGAGTATGTTTTGTCTTTTCGCCGCGAGAAGTATAAAAACGCGATCCTGAAAAAGGCTTATTGCATCAAACCGTAACTCACTTCAACCTGATAGTGTGCATCAAGAGCATTTAGTTTATTAGAAACTGCTTGTGAAACTTTGATGATTACATTATCATTGTCGCCGGTATCAGGAAGCACACCAACTATTTTTACATATACAAATTGGTTGTTCATCCGGTTGGTTACTTTCATAATTGTTCCAATAGGAGCAGTGCGGTGTAAACCATAATATTTATCCTGGTTAACTTGTCCATCCTGGATCCACGAAGCAATACCAGTTTCAGTAACCTGCATCAGAGTTTTGCCGCCATTCGCTTTTTTTACCGGAGATACCGACTTGGTTGCTTTTTCAGAAAAGGAATTTTCAGAAGCAGGGTTAACTTTCTCAGTGACATTTTCAGGTTTGCCTGAAACAGGTTGAACTGCATTTACCTGTTTTGAATTATCATTTTTGGAGATATATCTCACAATCAATTTTTGACCATTGTGCAAAGCATCAGAAGTCAAATTATTATATTGCTTAATATCTTCAACTTTTTGTTCAAATCGTTTTGCAATACTGTAAAGTGTTTCCCCTTGTTTTACCGTGTACATCACCGGTGTTTGTGTGGCAGGAGTGGTTGCAGCTGCTTTGACAGGTGCAACAGGATTATCCTTTGGTTTGGTAGTTGCTACTTTAGGTTCAGAAATGGAAGTTGGCTCCGATTTTACAGAAACTGGAATATTTATGATTTGACCAATTTTAAGATCTTCAACTCCTTTATTGAATGATTTTAGTTCATCAAGATCGCAATTGTACCGTTTTGTTAGGGAAATCCAGGTCTCTTTTGGTTCAATTTTATGCAAAATAAACTTCTTTCCATCCATCCACTTTACCCTGATAGAATCAGCACCGGCAAAGGTTTCAGCCTGAGATACAGTGCTATTCATGCAACCCAAAATGGTAATCAGAAAGAATATAATCGAAATTCGTTGAATCATTGCAGAGTACGTCTTAATTTTACACAATTATAGATTTAAACAATCAGCCTGTGCGGTTGGATAGCAAATGATTATTAACAAAGAAATTAACAGTGTGTTAATAAGTTGTAATTCATACATTAACAAGATGTTCCAACTTAAATTGCATAGAATAACGCTGCTTTCACTGCTTTTGGTGTGGATGCTTCCACTTTTTGGAGTGAGTCAGGATAGCCTGATTTACAAAATTGATATTCGGGAAGAAATTGGACCCGGTATCGTGCGAAAGGTGAATAAAGCTTTTATTGAAGCAGAAAACTTAAAGGCCGATGCTATTTTGCTCCACATCAATACGTATGGTGGTTTATTGGATGCAGCTGATAGCATCAGAACAAGGATATTAAATTCTAAAATTCCGGTTATTGCATTTGTCGATAATAATGCTGCCTCGGCCGGAGCACTTATATCTATTGCCTGCAATGAAATATACATGCGATCGGGTGCCAGCATGGGAGCTGCTACTGTTGTTGATGCTAATGCAGCGGTTTTACCTGATAAGTACCAATCGTACATGCGCGCCATGATGCGCACCACCGCAGAAAAAAGGGGAAGGGATCCCAGGATTGCTGAAGCAATGGTAGATTCACGAACTTATATTCCAGGTGTAAATGATTCCGGCAAAGTGCTTACTTTCACAACTACAGAAGCAATAAAAAACGGTTATTGTAATGGTGAGGCTGAATCGGTAGAGGAAGTTTTGAAGGTTTCGAATCGGTCAACATTCCGGGTGGCAAATTATCAGCCTACTTTTCTCGATAATCTGATATCGATTCTGGTTAATCCTGCAGTCAGTGGAATTTTGCTGTTGCTGATGCTGGGTGGGATCTATTTTGAATTGCAGACTCCCGGAATTGGTTTTCCGCTCTTAGCCGCATTTATAGCTGCTATTTTATATTTTGCTCCCTTGTATCTGGAAGGATTAGCCGCAAATTGGGAAATATTGATGGCAGTTATTGGATTAGCCTTGCTGGCAATAGAAATATTTGTGCTTCCCGGATTTGGTATTGCCGGTATTTCCGGATTAATCTTATTGGTAACTGCGTTCACCATAAGCATGGTAGGTAACGATGGATTCGATTTCGAAATGGTGGACAAAAATGACCTTTTACGTTCTCTGGCAATTGTGCTATTAGCAACCCTGGGTGGGGTATTGGTAGCTGTATTTTCTGCAGGCAGTATTGTCAATTCCCGGAGGTTCGCAAAAATGGTACATTCAGGGGAAATGAAGGCATCTGAAGGCTTTGTTTCAACCGATAACACCCAAACAACTTTAGTGGGTAAAACCGGCATTACTATTTCATTTTTAAGACCTTCCGGCAAAGTAACCATTGACGGAAAAGCATATTCCGCCAATGCAGAATCGGGATTTATTGAAACGGGCAAGGAAATTGTAGTATCCCGTTTTGACGGACTCAATATTTGGGTTCGCGAAACCGAAAATCAACCAGTATGAAAAAGTATCTCGTAATTGCCTTTCTGATAATTTTGGGAAATACAAAACCCGTAAATGCCCAATTTGAAACAGAAACAACATCGGCTGCACCTTTGTCATTAGGAATGGATAGTGCCCGAAAAACAAGTATTCTTATTTATCCCGGATTTGGTGTTAGTTTGATCAGAAATGAATTGGCTCCGGTTTTCTACATAAATCTCGGATTCAACCACAAAGAACGCTATGAAGTAAATATCAATACATCCAGCTTTTTCTTTTTTGAACGTCAGTTAGATAAAAGCTATGAAATCAACCGAAATACTTTTGTGAATGCTGAGTTTCTGCTAAATTTTTCACCCTTCAACAGAACTATTAAAAACTGGAATGGTCTGGGAGTAGGTTATCTGGTAGAATCAAAAGGACAATACTTTCAGGATGCAACTATGATGGTTTATTACAAACGCAGACTTAAGCATATTGCAATTATGCCCGGATTGGTAATAGCAGATGATTTTAAGGAAGTATTTCCGGTGATCTCGATAAAACTATAATAAAAAAGACGGCCGAAGCCGTCTTTTTTATTGATGTACGAAACCTAATCGTTTTTCAAGATCTATAGGCAACGCGGGTAGATTTCTTCGTTCAATAAGAAACGAATTCAATTCAGCAATTTCAGCAAAAATATAGTGCTTATCGAGTGCCGATTTGAGATAGTCTTTGCCACTGCTTCCTCCGGTTCCAACACGCATACCAATCATCCGGTGAACCATGTTCATATGACGGTACCGCCAGAGTGACAATAATTCATCTATTTCAAGCAACTGGTTTAAAAGTTGATAAGGAAGTTGTAAAATAGGGTAGTCGCGGTATAGCATTATAAACAAGGCAGCTCTGTTTGCTTTGTTCGAAAATCTTCTGTCGGCAACAAATTCTTTATCAAAAAATAATTTTTCGAAACGCTCTACATTTTCAGTTTCGCCATGTGTGAGACTTGCTTTGTAGGCCAGTTTATAATCTTGCCAGAAATTATTTCCGGAACCATGTGATGCTTTAAATCCTTCCCACAAGCCGTTGTCATCGGCAAATGGCATGCGCTCCAACCATTTGTTGAGTTCTTCAATCACCGAAGTGTTTTCTTCTGTCAAGCGAATGGTTTCCTTATCTGCGGCATTTAATTGCGAAACATAATATTCCTTCCCAAAGCGGTGTTCCAGTTTAAGACCCAGCATGGCTTCCACAATTTTGAACTGGATACTTTGAAAGCCCGAAGCAGGTCGCAACAGGTTTCTGAAATCAAGAAAATCGAGTGGTGTCATTGTTTCCATAATGGAAAGCTGATGGACAGCAACATCCAGAATAGTTCCAATACGCTTTAACCGATGTACAACCTGGTATAAGTCGGGAGAATTGTCATTGATTTCATTCTTTTTAAAAATGGAATGAATCGATTTTAATTCATGGATGATTTGTTTAAACCATAATTCATATGATTGATGAATGATAATGAACAACATTTCATCGTGTGCATCAATCCCTTCTTTATCACTTTCAGGATACTGTGCATCTAATATTTTCTGCAACTGGAGATACTCTCCGTAATAAACATCTTTTCTCATGGAATTCTACTTGATTGATGGCTCAAAAGTAACTAAAATACCTGTTAAACTATAGATTTGAAACCGATTGGTTTTTCCTGACGGATATGAGTGCAAGTCCCGCAAAGGTGATGCATCCGTTTACGATCAGCATTTCAAATCCGAATTTATAGCCATCCCACCACAGTGGGGCATTTTCGTTGATGAAATAGGCAATGGCAGGGGAGATTACACAAACCACCGGAACCCATTTATCTCTGATATTCAATTTAGTGAGGAATCCAAAAGCAAATAATCCCAGCAACGGACCATAGGTGTAGCCGGCAACTTTAAATAGATTACGGATAACGGCATCATCATTAATAACCCGGAACAGTACTATCATTAGCAGCAAAATAATCGCAAATGAAAGATGCACCCAGTGTCGTGTTCTTTTAAGTTCCTGTTCTGTGATATCCGGCTTTTTATTGAGACGTAAAAAATCGAAACAAAATGCGGTTGTCAGTGCCGTTAAAGCGCCATCGGCACTTGGATAAGCAGCAGAAATTAATCCGATTAAGAACAATAGTCCAATAAATGGTCCCAGATGATTCAATGCAATATCAGGGAATAAATTGTCGGTATGTTTAGGATCAATAACCATATTGTTTTGTGTGGCATAAAATACCAGCACAGCACCCAGAACTAAAAAGAGGAAATTTACCACTACCAGCACAATGGAAAAGGTGAACATATTTTTTTTAGCTTCTCCAATATTTTTACAACTGAGATTTTTCTGCATCATTTCCTGATCGAGACCGGTCATGGCAATTGCTATGAATGCACCACCCAGAAAATTTTTCCAGAAATAATTTGGTGAAAGGGTGTCGTCGACATACATCTTTGACAAATCGCTGCTCATTACTTTACCCAACAAATCACCCAGTCCGATCCCTAAATGATCGGAAATAAAGATTACAGAAAATATAACGGTTATTAACATGAAGGTTGTTTGAAGGGTATCAGTCCATACAATGGTCTTGACCCCTCCTTTGTAAGTGTAGAGCAAAATCAGCACCATAAAAACGGCAACCGTAACAATAAACGGAATCCCCATGGCATCAAAAACAAAGGTTTGAAGTGCGTTAATTACAATGTAAATGCGGAAGGAGGCGCCGATTGTTCGGGAAAGAATAAAGAAAAACGATCCTGTTTTGTAGGAAGCATTCCCAAACCTTGTTTCCAGATAAGTGTAAATGGAAGTGAGGTTCATTTTGTAGTACACGGGCATCAATACCATCGCAATGACCGAATAACCAATCAGATAGCCGAAAACAACCTGCATATAACTGAATTGCGTAGTTGCTACAGCACCCGGCACCGACATAAAAGTTACCCCCGACAAACTGGCGCCGATCATTCCATAGGCAACGATGTACCATTTGGATGATTTATTTCCAATGAAATAGGATTCATTATCGGCATTGCGGCTGGTTATCCAAACAACCAGAAATAGCAGTGCAGAATAGGCTGCAATCACCGTTAATATCAGTTCAGGCGACATATTGGGGTCTTTTTTTGATTCCAAACAAAGAAAATGAAATAACCGCCTTACTTAGGCTTCGTCGGAATATCCCTATTAACAAAGTTTTACACAGTAATTGAGGTTCCGGAAATTGTGTTTTCTTCATGGAAAATCAATAACTTTGGGCTGTTATTCGAAAGAGCCTGTGCAGCACTATCCATCCAAACTATTAGAGTCAGCCGTTAATGAGTTTTCCCGTTTGCCCGGAGTTGGTCGAAAGACTGCTTTGAGGTTGGTATTGCATTTATTGAGACAGGCTCCTGCTGATGTGGACCGTTTCGGAAATTCCCTGATGAAGCTTCGTAGTGAGGTCAAATATTGCACTGTTTGCAATAACATAACCGATGCCGATGTTTGTGCTATTTGTAAAGATACCCGTCGGGATGCCGGATTGGTAATGGTAGTGGAAGATATCAGAGATGTGATGGCAGTTGAAAATACCGGTCAATACCGGGGCTTGTATCATATTTTAGGTGGTATTCTGAATCCTATGGATGGAATAGGGCCGGAGCAATTAAATATTGAAAGCCTGCTCAGCCGGGTTTCGTCAGGTGAAGTGAGGGAAGTAATTATGGCTTTGAGCACCACCATGGAGGGAGATACCACGGTATTTTATCTGTTCCGCAAACTAAGTCCATTTCAACTTCCGGTGACCACCATAGCCAGAGGTATAGCTATTGGCGGCGAGCTGGAGTATGCCGATGAAGTTACTCTGGGCCGTTCTATTTTAAATCGTACTCCGTATGAAAATGCGCTTGCCCGATAGCAGGCTCGTAATTTCCTAAAGCGCAGCTGGTAAAACGGTTCAATCTATGAAGCTTTCCGTAATCATTGTCAATTACAACGTTAAACATTTTTTAGAGCAATGTCTGCTTTCTGTTGAGAAGGCAATCATGGGAATTGATGCCGAAGTTTTTGTTGTTGATAATAATTCGGTGGATGGTTCGGTAGAAATGGTAAGAACCCGTTTTCCGAATGTAATTCTGATTGCTAACAATGACAATACAGGGTTTTCGAAAGCAAACAATCAGGCATTACGAATTGCTAAAGGTGAATATCAGTTATTGCTGAATCCGGATACAGTTGTGGAAGAGGATACTTTCCGGAAGTGTGTCGATTTTATGGATTCACATCCCGATGCCGGTGGTTTGGGGGTACACATGATTGATGGAAAAGGTAATTTCCTTCCCGAATCGAAACGTGGTTTGCCAAGTCCCGCAGTTGCGTTTTATAAAATTTTTGGCTTATCGACCATTTTCCCTAAGTCAAAAGTTTTTGGAAAATATCACCTGGGTTACCTCGATAAAAATGCCACTAATGAAGTTGATATTTTATCTGGTGCATTTATGCTTATGCGTAAAGCGGCACTTGACAAGGTGGGATTACTCGACGAGACATTTTTTATGTATGGTGAAGATATTGATCTTTCATACCGTATTCAAAAGGGTGGATACAAAAATTATTATTTTCCTGAAACCAGAATCATTCATTATAAAGGAGAAAGCACCAAGAAAAGCAGTGTCAATTATGTAATCGTTTTTTATAAGGCGATGATAATTTTTGCTGCAAAACATTTTTCTCAAAGTAATGCCCGCATATTTTCGTTTCTCATAAATATTGCCGTTTACCTCAGAGCAGGAATTGCCATACTAAACCGCTTTATTAAAAAGATTTCACTTCCATTAGCTGATGCTACTTTGTTTATGGGTGGTATGCTAATTCTTAAATGGTATTGGGAACATTCGGTGAAAGAACTGAATTACCCACCGGTATTTTTGTATGTTGTAATGCCGTTGTACATTGTAATTTGGATAACCTCCGTTTATTTTAGTGGTGGTTACGATCGTCCGCTGAAAATCTCGCGTGCAATAAGAGGAATACTGTCTGGAACTCTTTTTATTCTGGTTGTTTATGCATTGCTAAGTGAAGAGTATCGTTTTTCTCGGGCACTCATTTTGTTGGGAACAGCCTGGGCTAGTTTGTCGGCTGCGAGTCTTCGAATCTTACTCGATGTAAGCGGCATTAAAGGGTTCAAACTCGAAAAAAATGAGCGTAAAAATCTGGTGATAGTTGCCGAGCCAGAAGAGGGCAGGAGAGTGCTTTCCATTTTACAGATGTCGGGTTCACCCGTTTCATTCATTGGATTTGTAACGTTGAATGAGTCATCCATAAAATCGGATGAAAGTAATTCAGGTTATTTCCTGGGCTCTGTTTCTAAGCTGAGTGAAATTGCCGAGTTATATGCTGTAAATGAAGTTATTTTTTGCGCGAAGGATGTTTCTTCCCAGGAAATTATAAATCAGATGCTATTATTAAGCCGACTCGATATCGAATATAAAATAGCTCCTCCTGAAAGTTTATTTATCATTGGCAGCAATTCAATCGACGATCAGGGTGATTTGTATCTGGTAGATGTTAATGCAGTCAGCAAACGATCCAACAAGCGCAATAAACGTTTGTTGGATATGGGATTATCACTACTATTCCTGCTGATATCGCCAATATTAATTTTCAGAGTCAAAAATCCCGGTGGACTTTTCGGAAATATTTTTAAAGTGTTGTCAGGAAATTATTCCTGGGTAGGATTTATAAGCGATAAAGTTGCCAAACAAGCAAAAGGTATGCGCAAAGGAATTTTACACCCTGCCGATGGGATTGGAGATCTTATTCCGGACAGTCATGCAGCTGAACGGTTGAATGCTTTGTATGCCAGAGATTATAGCATAAGCAAGGACCTGCGAATAATTTCGAGGTCCATGCATATGCTTGGCAGAGTTCCTGTGAATTAATAAATGACGACTTTTCTGGTTGCTGAGTTACTTTCCGATTCAATTACCAATTGGAAGATGCCTTTCAGATTGGTTGAGAAAGAAAGGATACCATCTGTCACCATCATTTGTTCTGAATAAACTTTTCTTCCTGTTACATCGAGCAAGTAAACTGTAACTGGTTTCGAATCATTTTCATTCAGGGAAACAGACATGTTTCCATAGGATGGATTAGGATGAACTTCAAACGAAAGTGATTCCTTTGCAGACGGTATTCCTGACAAACAGAATGCACCGGATAGCGGGAAAACCGGAATTCCATTTTCAGAATAACAATAGAGTTCGCTTGCATAATCGAGCATCAAATCTATTCTTTCCAGCAATCCACGATCGTGACCAATACCTTCAATAATCTTGGTTGCCATAGTACCATTCATGGAGTATAAGTAGTATTGGCGACGCTGCACACCATTCACAAGAATAGTATCGATGTTTGTGATAGTGGTAATGTTGTTTCCAAAATGATTATAAGTGTCAGGTAAAGTATCTCCAACTTCAAGGTCGAAATCATACAACAATACCTCTATGGAATCTGCCGGTGGCAGATAAAACACTTTTTGTCCAACATTTCTAAGAAATCCTGCCGGTTCAGAATAATAAACCGGTGTAGTATTGCATTGTGTTGGAGGCATAAACGACATTTCGTATGTTACTCCGGAAGAATGTAATTCTTGGTACAAATTGCCATTGAGGAGTGAATCTCCGGTAATTGTATAGTTAATTTCACGGTAGAAAACACATCCGTTTCCAAACCCATTCGTAGTACCAACCCGAACACTCCACGATGATGATGGAATGTATGGCATTTGATAAGCAGGTTGGGCTATTGAAATTACACTAAACAAAACTAAAATAAGGGGTAGCAGTTTCTTCATAGATTATAATTTAAGTTAAACTTAGGTGAATTGTACTATCAAATGTACTTAATTTTGATGCTCATATCAAATCAAATGAAGCAATTGCCCGATTTTTACAAATTTCTGAATGAGAAGGTGTTGACTTATAATGCTATACCTTTTATAGCAACCGATCCAGTTTCTATCCCTCATCAGTTTTCAGGTAAAGAAGATATTGAAATAAGCGGATTTTTAACGGCATTGATTTCTTGGGGTCAGCGCCCTGTAATCCTTACTAATGCAAATAAAATGATGCACCTGATGGAGTTTGCTCCACATGATTTTATTACCTCTGCAAAAGCACCCGAATTTAAAAAGCTGAAACCATTTGTTCATCGTACAATGAATGGTGAGGATTTAATTGTGATTGTTAAAGGGTTGCAGCATATTTACAAAAATGAGGGTGGGATGGAGTTCCTTTTCTCTGGATTAATGAAGAAACATTCCAATGAAACGGCACTAGCTATTTCTGAATTCAGAGCGACACTTTTTAAAGGATCAACTACTTCCAGGGCGGTGAAACATTTTGGTGATCCATTAAAGAATTCTGCATCCAAAAGAATGAATATGTTTTTGCGATGGATGGTAAGGAAGGATAAATGTGGCGTCGATTTCGGAATATGGAAGTCTGTAAAGCCGGAATACCTGTATTGTCCACTCGACCTGCATTCAGGCAATGTAGCACGTAAACTGGGATTATTATGCCGTCCTTCCGATGATTGGAAAGCAGTTGTTGAGCTAACAGAATCGCTTCGGAAGATGGACCCCGTTGATCCTGTTAAATATGATTTTGCATTATTTGGACTGGGTGTTTTCGAGAAATTCTGATAGAACTATCAGAGTAAATTCCCTGCCAAATTTGCCAGTTCGGAGCGCTCGCCTCGTTCTAAGGTGATGTGTGCATACAGATTGTTACCCTTCAGTTTATCTATGATATGTGATAAACCGTTACTGTGAGAGTCGAGGTAGGGAGTATCGATTTGGTTTACATCACCGGTGAAAATTATTTTAGTGTTTTCTCCGGCACGGGTAATAATCGTTTTGACTTCGTGTGGGGTCAAATTCTGTGCTTCATCAATAATAAAACAAATATTTGAAAGACTCCTTCCGCGAATGTAAGCCAGCGGAGTAATGTGAAGTTTTTCATTGTCTACCATGTCTGTGATTTTCTGAAATTCCTTATCAGTTTCTTTGTATTGTCCCTGTATAAATTTCAAGTTATCCCATAAGGGCTCCATGTAGGGATTGATCTTCGATTTAATATCTCCCGGCAGGTAACCAATATCTTTATTGCTGAGTGGAACAATAGGTCGCGCGAGATAAATTTGCCGGTAGCTTTGTTTCATTTGTAGCGCAGATGCCAGTGCAATCAATGTTTTTCCTGTTCCTGCTACCCCTTGAATGGTCACTAGTTTTACATCGGGATTTAATACGGCGTGCATGGCAAAAGTTTGCTCGGCATTACGAGGTCTGATGCCGTACGCAGTTTCTTTCATGACCCGTTCAAGCCGGCCAATGGTTGGATTGAAACAGGCAAGTGCTGAATTCGATTCATACTTGCTGCGCAGAATATAATAATGATTGGCGATTGGCTTTCCTTTTTTTACCAGCTCAGAAAAATTACAAAAGCCATCTTTATAAATCTGATCAATGAATTTTTTATTTACATTTTCAATGACGGTTTTTCCGGTGTATAACCCTTCAATATCTTTTACTTTACCGGTGTTATAATCTTCAGCCTGCAGATTTAGTGATTTCGCTTTTAATCGAAGATTGATATCTTTCGATACCAGAATCACTTTCCGTTCCGGCATTTGTTCTTTCAAATGCAAAGCGGCATTAAGAATATTGTGATCGGCTTTCTTTTCGCCAAAAACCTGATTGGCATCGATACCGGCTTTTTCGTGCATCAGCACTTTAATCTTGCCTTTAGTGGGACCATTTAATGGTATCCAATCCTGAAGCGAAAACTGACCACTCAGTTTATCGATGTTACGGATAAATTCGCGAGCTTCGAAATTGATTACATCATTTCCTTTTTTGAAACGGTCAATTTCTTCTAAAACAGTTATCGGGATGGCAACATCGTGTTCTTTAAAATTGTGTATGGCATGGTGGTCAAATAATATAGCGGAGGTGTCGATTACAAATACTTTGCGGTCGTTTTTCTTGGCCATCAGTGGGTAGATTAAGAACGTTATTATTTTTGAGCAGAATGGGTAGAACAAATTTATACCCTCAAACATGGGTTGGCAGTTGAGATCGGGAATTTAATTGACAGCGTGGTGTTAATAACAAGATATTTCATATCTAATCGTTATCTTTGCACGAAACAACCTAAAAGGATCCTTATTTGAATGAATATCAGCTTTGTTACCCCGGGTTTTCTGTTTGCCCTTTCCCTCATAGCTGTCCCCGTAATCATTCACCTTTTTAATTTCAGAAGGTTCCGAAAGGTCTATTTTACAAATGTTAGGTTCCTGAAAGAACTGAAAGAAGAAACCTCCAACCGATCGCGGTTAAAGCACTTATTGGTATTGTTTTCCAGGATTTTAGCTGTCACTTTTATGGTGCTTGCCTTTGCTCAACCATATATTCCGGCTGAACAGGGCAAAAAGATCGCTGCTTCCACTGCAGTTAGTTTGTACATTGACAATTCCTTTAGCATGGAAGCTGTCACCAGGGAAGGAACCTTGTTGGATGTCGCCAAAAAACAGGCTGCCTCCATTGCAATGGCGTACCGACCTTCCGACCGGTTTCAACTCCTGACAAATGATTTTGACCCGGTTCATCAAAGGTTGGTTAGTCGCGATGAGTTCATTTCGTTGCTCGATCAGGTTAAAATAAGTCCGGTATCCCGTTCATTAACCAGTGTGCTATCCCGACAGGCAGATGCTTTAAGTATGTCAGGGGCAGAAGAGAAAAAATCTGTTTTATTATCCGATTTCCAGGCTTTCATTTCCAATTTTGAACAGGTACAAATGGATTCTTCCATTGCTGTTGCCGTGATCCCAATTGCTGCACAGGAAGTATCAAATATTTTCATCGATTCCTGTTGGTTTACCGCTCCGGTAGTTCAAAAAATGCAACCGGCTGAATTGAATATCAGCATCCGTAACAACGGACAAATTGATGCGGAAGCCTTACCTGTAAAACTAACCATAAATGGAGCTCAGAAGGCTGTTGCCGGTGCAAATGTTTCATCAGGAAGCGCAGCAGTTGTTAAACTTACTTTTACACCTTCCGGAACCGGATGGCAAAAGGCTGTTGTTTCAATAACCGATAATCCGATCACTTTTGATGATCAATATTACTTCTCATTTTTAATATCGGAAAATGTTCCGATTTTGAGTATCAACGGTGCACGTTCCGGTCCGTATGTGAAAGCATTATTTGGATCCGATAATTATTTTAAGCTTTCTGAATTTTCAGAAGCTCAGCCTAATTATTCTTCCTTTAGTGAGAACAAACTGATAGTTATGAATCAGGTTGTTTCCATTTCCAGTGGATTCAGTTCTGAACTTAACCGGTTTGTGAATGCAGGAGGTAGTCTTGTCATAGTTCCTGATTCAGCCTCCAACTTAATGTCTTATAGCGAATGTCTTGCTTCATTGGGCATGGCTCCGCTTACCGGATTTATCAGGAATGATGAGCGTATAGAGTCGTTGCAACTTGAAGATCCTGTTTTTGATGGTGTTTTTTCGAATGCGGGTAAAGTAACAGAAGCAACAGACTTACCTTTGGTATCGGGTTACTTTGTCTCCGGAAACGGTGCAAATACCGGTGATGTACTGATGAAATTGCGAAGTGGTGCCCCGTTTTTAACCAGGTTTCAAAAGGGAAAAGGAACGGTATATCTATTTCATTCGCCTTTCACCGGTTCACTTACCAATTTTGCCCGCCATGCGATATTTGTTCCTGTAATGTACCGAATTGCTTTATTGAGCGAGAAGAATCAGGCATTAGCGGGGTTTATTGGAGTTGATGAAACCATAGATTTACAAGGTGTTTCTGTTTCAGGTGATGAAGTATTTCATTTGATAAATGAAAGCAACAATTTCGATATCATCCCGGGACACCGGACTACTGCAGAAGGAACACTTGTAGATATTAAAAATCAGGTTGTACTTGCCGGTAATTATGATTTGAAAGCAAATGATCGTTTACTGGCAGTTCCTGCATTTAATTTTAACCGATCTGAATCTGATATGTCCTTCTTAACAGCCGATCAAATATCGGATGAGTTGGGAAAGTACCGGCTCACCAATTTTGAAATGATGAATGCTGAAAAATCTGAAATCGTAAACCATTTTTCGCAATTGAGTGAAGGAATCAGGTTGTGGAAATATTGTATAATTTTAGCATTATTATTTCTGGCAATAGAAGTCTTACTATTAAAGTTCTGGCGAAAATGAATGTATTAATCAAATCAGTTCACCTGGTGGATTCATCAGGAAAAGCCTCTAAGGATGCAACCGATATTTTGATTGAATCCGGAGTAATATCCAAATTAGGAGCCTCGCAAACCGCATCCAATGGTGTAGAAGTTTTTGATGGAAATGGGGCATGGGTTTCTATTGGCTGGGTTGATAGTAAGGCAAATTTTCGTGATCCAGGGCATGAAACTAAAGAAGGTATTAAGAATGGTTTGGAGGCGGCTGCTGCCGGTGGATTTACCGGAGTGGTACTGATGTCATCCACCCAACCTGCTATTCAATCGAAAGCCGATATTGAGTTCCTTAAAGGAAAGTCACATGCACATCCTGTGAAAATTTATCCAACAGGAGCATTATCCGTTAACCGGGATGGAAAAGATATTACGGAAATGTTTGATATGAAGAATGCCGGTGCTGTTGCATTTACTGATGATAGACGCACGGTTTCTGATTCCGGGTTATTCATGCGGGCTTTACAATACGCCAAAAATATTGGTTCTCCCATAATTCATTTTCCAGATGATCCAACCATTTCAGGAAAAGGTCAGGTGAATGAAGGAATTCCTTCAACCATGGCTGGAATGAAGGGAATGCCTTCTTTTGCGGAAGAATTAATGGTTAACAGGGACTTGAAAATTTGCAGTTATACCGATGGCAGATTGCATTTCTCTACGATTTCTACAGCAGGTGCTGTTGCCTTAATCAGAAAAGCAAAAGCAGAAGGTTTGCATGTTACAGCAGAGGTGGCAGCTCATCAGTTGTTTTTTGATGACACTACCATCCTCGAATTTAATACTAACTATAAAGTAAAACCTCCTTTCCGTTCAAAGCAGGATATTGTTGCTTTAATGGAAGGGATTGCTGACGGAACTATTGATTGTATTTGTTCTGACCATAGTCCCGAAGATGAAGAAAATAAAGTGGTTGAATTTGATTTTGCTGCTTTCGGAATTTCAGGAATTGAAACAGCCTTTGCAGTTGCCACTACGGCTTGTCAAAATAAGGTTGGAATAGAAAAAATTATTGAGTCATTTACTGTAAACCCACGAAAAGTATTTGGTCTTCCGGTTCCTGAAATAAAAGTCGGTGCAAAGGCTGAACTTACTGTTTTTAATCCCGGGTTGAAATGGGTGTTTGAAGCATCCTCCATGGTTTCGAAATCAAAGAATACCCCCTTTTCAGGAATGGAATTAATCGGCAAACCGTTAGCAATATATAGCAATGGACTATTCCGTGTTTGTCCATCACCGGTTGTTCAGAAGAATTAAGTAAAAAAAATAACCCGGTGAAGCTTGCGCAACACCGGGTTCCCCATCTTCATGAACAGAAAAGCTAACCAGTTACTATAACCAGATATTTAGAAGCTTTCCAAAATCTGGTTGGATCGGTAATCTCAAGTTTAAGAATAACACCTTTGGCGTCTTTCTCGAGAGTATAAGAGTCGGTTGGGTGGTTAGTAATTACCTTCGCCGATTTATTATTTATATCAAACGTATTTACTTTGGTAATATCAATCTGATTAAAGCCATCATTATTGAAGTTGGTTTTAAGAACTTTTTCTTTACCAATACCTAAAAAGCCACCTTGCTTGTTCAGAATGTTACTTGCCTTTAATTGCTTGTAATTGCCAATTGCCCAGTATGCGGTATTTAATTGGTTGGTCTTTTCATTGATAACTGCTTCCTTCTGTTGATTGGCTGCTGTCAGCGAATCCATTGAAAGATTCAGATTATCTACCATCAACCGAAGATCTGCCAGTTGGGTATTGAGTGAAGCCAGTTCTGCATCTTTTACAGCGATATCAGAATTCAATTTATCAATCATCTTTTTCAACGATGCAATATTGACATTAGATTTTCTTAGCTTTTCATTCAGCGCAGAAATCATATCCTTATTTTTATTCAGGAGGTCATTTATAACCTGAATATTTTCATTGATCCGCTCTCTGATATCTTTATTGAACTCAACATTATCAGTAGTCTCCATCGCAATGGCCTCCTGATTAGCAGTGATGCTGTCGAGATTGGTTTCAATTTCAGATAACGTTGCAAGGAATGCATTAATTGAGGAGTCCTTGACTTCGCTCATGAACATGATCGAATCGCGTTCCATCAGAGCGCGTTCCATTTCAGGTTTGTAATCTTTACAACCTGCCAGTATGGCTACCGGAACTAAGAATAATAGATACTTTCTCATTGGCTAAAGGATAACGAAATAATCAGTGGGCAGTTTGATTTATTATCCGGATCAAAATTATACAGGCTTGGCCTGCAGGTCACAATCCCTTTAACATACTTATTCACAATCGAATGTTGATTTGTTAATAACTAAAAAAGGCGGCTCGTTGGAGCCGCCTTTCGTTGCTATGACAAGGTTTTAGCGTTCTATGACAAATCTTTTTCTGGCTGTTCCTTTATCAGAAATCAGTTCCAGCATATAAACTCCTTCAGCAAACTGACGGGTCGATACTACATATGAACTCAAAGCGTTTCCGTTTAATGATTCCTTATAAATCATTCTGCCTGTTATATCAGAAATTTGCAACGTATTATAAATATTGCGGGAATCGTTATTTGAAATATTAAGTGCATCACTCACAGGGTTAGGGTAAATGGCGATACTGTTTTCCGGAATTTCATTAACACCTATAAAGGTAACATTGAAAACAGGGGAGAGTGTTGTGCATCCATTTACAGTTACAGCAACAGTGTAATTTCCAGTTTGTGTAATTACCAGATTTTGTCCGGTTTCACCAACTAATATTACACCATTCAACAACCATTGGTTTCCGGATGGTGCTGATGAAGTAAGAGTGTTGAAATTTTGGGTGATGGTAGGAATAGAAGGGAAAGGGGTTACTACAACGGTAGCAGGAATTCTGTTACTGCGACATCCTTCTGAAACTTTCCAGTCATACATCCATAAATAAGCAACACCGGTTTGAGGATTAGGATTGAAATAACCAGTGATGCTCATTGGTCCTCCAACAACAGTGTATGGATAAGCCGCTCCCGTAGTGTTTTGCTGACACTGAACACTGCCTGCTGCAATTTCGAGTCTGTAACCTGTTCCAACCGGAACTGAGAACCCAAGATTAATAGCAACTTTACCGGTGAAAGCTGTAACAGCTTGTGTATGGGTTGCCAATATTGTTCCTCCGGCTGTTTGGCGTAAATTAATGGTTATGTTTCCAGTTTGCGTCGGATAAACATGCACTACATCTAACGTGATTGGTCTGATTACATCGAATGACAGACCTGCATCTGTACTTGTTGTCTGCGATTGGTTACCAATTGCAGATGTAACCGGGCCAATGGAATATTGGGTGCCGGCAAATGCTTCAGCATAAACAGTTGTTGTTGTCGATGCAGTAAATGTATAACTTCCTCCACTGTTGATAGCACTGCCTCCGCTAGCATTCGCATACCAGGTGATATTACCTTGACTTGTAGCAGTGAGTGTAACATTTCCACCACCACAAATAGAATCGCCGGTAGTTACCGGATCAGTGATGGAAAGAACTACAATATCAAGGATGTTCGAGCTGTCGGGTGGACAACTGCCACTGCTTACATAGGCACGGTAGGTAGTATTGACAATAGGAGCTACATTATAAGTAGCAGTATTAAAGCCAACCCCGGTTTCGTCGATCCAATTCGATCCATCAAAACGTTGCCATTGAATGTCACCTGTTGAACCGGTTAATAAAAGATCGGTGTCTTTACCGAGACAAATTGAATCCTGAGCAGTACTTGCGATTCCCGGTACAGTAGGAGCTCCAACTGAAATAGTAACAGTGTCAACATTCGAACACACACCATCATCTCCAATAACTACATAAGTGGTTGTTACCAGAGGAGTGCAGGTTACTGTTGCACCGGTAGTGCTACTTAATCCGGTTGCCGGAGACCAGGTGTATGCATATCCACCATTTGCACTTGTTGCAGTAAAAGTAGCTGAACCGGAGAGGCATAGATCTGTTGCGGATGCATTTATTGTAATAGGGTCAGATGGATTAATGGTTACAGAAACTGGAACACGTGGACTGTTGCAGCCAAAACCTGTGAATGGGAGTACCAAACCTGCATTTGTAGTTCCAATACTTAACGTGGTGATTGCGAAATCAGCACTGTTGTTATTGTCGGTGCTTACAACTCTGCTAACACCTGTAGTTGCAATGGCAGAAGAAATATCTACACCATCACCCGTCCAGATAGTTCCGGGGGAAACAGGGACACCAAGAATTGATGGATTCATAGCAGCTATATTTGCAGCAGGCCAGTTAAGGGGTACAAAATCCATTACATTATTCTGGTCATCAAGAATCAGAGCCCATCCTGTAAAAGTTGGAAAGGCACCCGGATTCCAGAGCATATTACTTCCCCAATAATTAGTCGCAGTTGTTAAATCTGTCCAGGTCAAAATTCCACCGGCAGGAATGATTCCTGATAACACCTGAACATTGGCATTAACGAGATTTATATCTGTGTAGCTATTATTGATTGCCACTTTCCAGCCAGTTACATCTACAGGCACAGGGGAAACGTTTTGAATTTCCAGATAATCGTTATTTCCAAGATCAAATTCCATGATTTGCATTTCGCTGGCATTTCCACCACCACCTAACACATTATCGCCAAGCCAAAGCGTTGTGGTTGCGGGAATAAATGCAGTGGTATTTGAACCTGTTGCAATTGGTGAGCCACCTGTTGGATCGGTAAACCATTCTAAAGTTCCGGAGCCTGTTCCGGTAAGATTTACAATCCCGGGACCACATCGGGTCACGGCATTTCCGGTTGGAACCGGTATTACACCAACAGTTATTAATACTTCATTAGAGGTATCGGGTGGACAAGCTGTTTGTGTCACAATTGCCCTGAAATTTGTAGTGGCCAAAAGGGAAACTGAATAAGTGTCGGTAGTTGCTCCAGCACCGGTTTCATCAACCCAGTTAGTTCCATCAAAACTTTGCCATTGAAAAGTGTTTCCGGTATAACCTGTCAGAGTTAATGTGGTTGGACTAAGATAACAAGTTGAATCAGCCGAAGCAGATGCCAATCCTGCATCTGAACATCCTAATGTCGACTGACCATAAGAATTAAAAGTTGCCAGGGTTAATAAACCGGCGGCAAAACTTTTAAGAGTTAAGAAGTTACGTAAATTTTTATTCATTTTAATGGTTTTGATAAGTTCAATTGAAGCCTTAAAAATAGCTATTTTTTCTCAATCATCAGTTGCAAAGCCACTGCTTGTAGCTTGACAAGGTCCTTTGTATGTTTACTTAAATATGCTATGTTATTGATAGTTAGTATGTTGGTAATGCTTTAATTGATTTTGTATGAGAATTCCCATAATATATTTTCTTGCATCCTCCTTTTTAAAATGGTGGTAAATGCAGTAGACTTGTAATTGAACTGTAAAACAAGTTCGCATTATCATGTAGTTCGGCATTTATTGCCGGATTTTCTCTAAATTTGAGATTCATTTAAACCCTTGCTATGAAAAAAATTGTATTCACTTTATTAATGACATTAGTGGCATTTATCGCTGATGCTCAAATTCAAAACCTTCAAAAACTGGGACAACTCAGCTTTCCAACCACCTGTGCGGGGGTATGGCATTATTCTGATGGTTCAGGTAATGAGTATGCATTAATTGGAAACGGGAACGGAACAGTTATCGTTGACGTTACGGTACCAACTAATCCCGTAGTTTTATTTACAGTACCCGGAGCAACCAGTCTTTGGAGAGAAATCAAAGTCTACGGTCATTATGCCTATTCCGGAACTGAAGGAGGTGGAGGGATCACCATTATCGATTTAAGCAATCTTCCGGCATCCTATACATCAAAAATTTATGATGGTGATGGTGCCATCGCTGGTCAATTAAGTTCATCTCACACTGTTCAGGTTTTTGGCGAATACCTCTATATTTTTGGTTCTAATATTGGAGTAGGAGGGGCAGTTATTTGTGATCTTGCTGATCCATGGAATCCGACTTATGTGGGTTTGTATGATGATAATTACATTCATGATGGATATGTTTTGAATGATACTTTGTATGGTGCAGAAATTTATGCAGGTCAATTCAGTGTTGTTGACGTAACAGATAAATCAAATCCGGTACTTTTTGCAACTCAACCAACACCCGGGGCATTTAATCACAATACCTGGTTCTCTGATAATTTACAATACCTATACACTACTGATGAATTACCAAATACTCCTGTAGGTGTGTTTGATGTTTCTGATATCACCAACATTGAATTGGTTGCAACCTATTATAATGATAGTCTTCCTAGCGAAGAGGTACATAACGTAAGGGTTTTCAATGATTATGTAATTGCTCCTTCATATGGAAGTCAATTAGTTATTATTGATGGAGCCCGTCCCGAAAACCTCATTGAAATCGCTCGTTATGGTACCGGTGGATATCTATGTTGGGATGCTTCTCCATATTTGCCATCTGGAAATATCATTGCTTCCGATATGGACGGTGAATTTTATGTATTTGCTCCATACTATGTTAGGGCTTGTTATCTGGAAGGTAATGTAACTGATTTAAATACCGGACTTGCCATTGATGGTGCTCAGGTAAAAATTATGGCTACCACAGCACAAACTGCTTCCAAATTGAATGGTGACTATAAAACAGGTTATCCTACACCCGGTACCTTTGATGTTGAATTTTCTAAAAACGGTTATATCACCAAAGTTATAAATGGTGTTGTGCTTTCTTCAGGCATTCTTACAACGTTGGATGTGCAATTAGAATCATTCTCTGCTGTTGGACAAGTAATTGATGCCGTTACATCGCTACCAGTCCCATTTGCAAAAGTGAGGGCGCTTAGTGGAGCCAATGATATCACTATTACTGCAGATGCTTCCGGTGAATTTACATTAAACACTATTTCTCCCGGAACATATGAATTTACCGCTGCTCTGTGGGGATACCGTTCAGGTTGTATAACTGCAACAATAGGAGCTCCCGGAACTGTAATCATTCCAATTACCCCCGGCATTTATGACGATTTCACATTTGATTTCGGATGGACAGTATCAGGAAATGCTACCGGTGGAATTTGGGCATGGGGTGAGCCGGTTGGAACTGTTTTCACAACAACACAGGCTAATCCTGATGTTGATGCATCTACAGATTGCGCCAACAGAGCTTTTGTTACCGGAAATGCAGGAGGCAGCGTTAATAATGATGATGTTGATGATGGCACTACCATTTTAACATCACCGGTATTTGATCTTTCTTCTTACACAAATCCATACCTGAATTATGAAAGATGGTTCTTTGAACAATTCTCAGCAAATCCTGCTGCGAACGATACCATGGTAATAAGCATCTATAATGGCAATGCAACGGAAGTGGTTGAATTAGTTACAGGTCCTTCATCTACTAATTCCAGCTGGGTTCCAGTAAGCAAACGAATACTTGATTTTCTTTCTCTTTCAGCAACAATGCAAGTTTCCATTGCAATTAGTGATAAATTTGGTTCTGGAAATCCGCTGGAAGGTGCATTCGATCACTTCAGTATTTCCGAAGGACCATTATCTATTAGTGAAGTCACTTCAGGAAGTAATTTTGTGATTGCTCCGAATCCGGTGACTGATAAATTTGAAATATATTTTAATTCGGAAAATAATTTCGAATATCAGCATGTTGTGATATCTGATGTCACAGGCAGGGAGATTTTTAAAGCTGCTGTGAATGGCAACGAACCAATGGTTATTTCAACCATAGACTGGAATAAAGGAGTTTATTTTGTAACGATGCTTACCAAAACAGGAGCAATTAGCTCTTCGAAGTTGGTGAAATATTAAACTTTAAAAAAAACAAAGTTATAATGCACGGGTAACTATTTTGGTTACCCGTGCATGTTTTCGGATGAAATTACCTGAGAAGGCACTTTGCTGTTTACTGTTGCAATCATAGATGCTGCTACTTTTTTCACATGAATTGCTTTGTATTTCTTTAGCGGACCAATGAACATAAAGGATAAAACCTGCATCAGATTTTTCATTACATACTCGCCCGTGCGTTGTTCTTTGCGATCTCCCAACAGCATGGAAGGTCTGAAAAAATAGGTGTACTTTATCTTTTTTGAATTTATTGCAGTCTCCATTTCACCTTTTGTTTTTAGGTAAAAATTAGAACTGGAAGGATCGGCACCAATAGAGGATATTACTGCAATTACCGGAATTCCATTTTCAGCCGCAATTTCTGCAATTTGAACTGGGAATTCATAGTCGACTTTTCGGAATGCGGCCTGAGATCCGGCAACTTTTATAGTAGTGCCCAGACAAATATAAACTTCATCACCATGAATTTCATTTTTATGAGCACTGATATCATCGAGGTTGCTGATGATATCTTTAATTTTAGGATGATTTTCTTTGACAGGTTTTCGGATGAAACGTATGATTTTATCATAGCGGTCATCGAGTACCAAAAAATCCAGTAAATAACTTCCTGTCAGACCGGTTGAACCAAAGATGATCGCAGTTTTTCCACTCATGATTTAGGTAGTCCTCAATTTACTTTGGCGATATATTGAGTCGAGATAAACCAGTATAAAGACTGTGCATGTTGCAAGAGAGATTAGCATCAAAGCAGAACTTTCGAATAAATTACTTATAGTTCTTATGCTTTCATGGAGTGTGTTATCAATTTGTTGAGCAACCGGAATTTCAGGTACATTTCCAGAGCCTGATACTACCAGGTACAAAATTCCTATAACCAAAAAAGAAATGAAATACCATCCGTTTTTAGAAATTACGGGCTCATATTTTACGGGTTGAGCAGCAATGCCAAGTTTGCTCATGATGTCATCCGTAAAATTAGCGGAAGGCTTCTCCAGCATATTAGCTGATATGATGTTCCGTAATGGATCCTGGTTATTGTTCGTTTTCCTTTTCATGATTTTCAAAATTAAGAAAATTTATAATATGGTTTGCAACTCATCTTTTAATGTCATTGTGAGTTGTTCCTGAAGTTTTTTTCGTGATCTGAACAATTTAACCTTAACATTGGATGAGGATAATCCCGTGATAGCAGCTATTTCATCAACCGGTTGATCATCCATATAATATAAAGTGATCAGTAATTGCTCATCTTCAGGAAGTGAATTTATAGCCTGAAGAACGTATTTTTGACGGTCTTTGGTGCTGAAATTATCATGAAACGATAACTCAGCTTGGTCGGGCGTTTCGACAAAATATTCGTCGTCGACTGATTGGCTAAAAAGACTCTTTTTCCGGGTTTTAGAGATAGCCAGATTATAGACTATTCTAAACAGCCACGTGGTAAATTTTGAATCACCTTTAAATCCAGGCAGTGCATGAAAAACCTTTATGAAGGCATCCTGTGCTACCTCTTCAGCATCCTCCCGGTTCCCGGTAATTCTAAATGCTATATTAAAGGCCATGGTCTTGTGTTTATTGATAAGGTTCGCAAATGCTGCATTATCAGCATGTTGCAAAATCCTTTCAATATAAAAAGAGTCTTCTTTATAGGCCATGATTTTGAGACGCTTCCGACTGTTGACTGGTTACAAAATAAAAAAGAATAAATTTTGTAACCGACTCGCCTGTCATGTTGTCTTATCCGAAAAGTAACAATAAATAACATTAAAAAACAGCAATCATGGAAAATAACGAAATTCTAATCCCCATTACTTTCTTCCTGAGTTTATTTGGAGTACTGTATGTTTATTTTAATACCCGGCATAAAGAACGTATGTCGATGATCGAGAAAGGAGCTGATGCGACACTCTTCCAATCGAAAAAGGGTCCTTCTAATGCAAGTATGAGGTTCGGTATGTTTTTAATCGGAATTGCTCTGGGCATTTTAACCGGTAACATTCTGACAGAAACAACCTCTTTACAGGAAGAAGTATCTTATTTTTCAATGATCTTCCTTTTTGGCGGAATGAGTCTGGTATCTTACTATATGTTCATAGAACGTAAAAAAAGTAGTAACTGATAATTTTGTGAGAATACTCCTGAATCAAAATTTACAGGAGTATTCTCGATTTTTTTGTGAAGAAGATCCTATATTTGACGATGTAAAATTATGGATCTATGTTAAAAGGAATTTCTTCAATTACATTATTGATAATTGCCAACTGTTTCATGACATTGGCCTGGTACGGACACCTCCAGTTTTATAAAATTCCCTGGCTGGCTAAGATGGGTATTTTCGGAGTAATTTTGATCAGTTGGGGCATTGCTTTGTTCGAGTACTTTTTCCAGGTTCCTGCCAATAGAATTGGATACACCGATAATGGCGGCCCATTTAATTTATTTGAATTGAAATTAATTCAGGAAGTTGTCTCCTTACTAGTCTTTACACTCTTTGCAGTATTTGTATTTAAAACCGATAAGCTTGCCTGGAATCACCTGGTGGGATTCGGTTTTGTAGTTCTGGCGGTGTTTTTTGTATTCAAGAAATGGTAATAAGAAATTATTGTTTAACCAGTTTCAATGTTTTGGATGTTGATTCTGTAACCACCTCAATCAAATAAACACCTTGGTTTAATTCAGCAATCGGTAGTTCCAGTTGTTTTGTTAACTCCGTATTCCAAATCATAGTAGTAATGGTTTTTCCTGAAATATCTGAGATAGTGACCACTGCATTTATGGGTGATTCTGCAATTGATTTGAGTGTAGTTTGATCAAACGTAGGGTTAGGAATTAACTTCAGTGAATTTTCAGAGATTTCATTTTGGGCTATTCCTGAAAGTGGACCTAATAGTCCTTCATTAGAGACATTTTGAGCATAAATGCCAAAGTCATTTCGTCCGTCCATCCACACGAAAACCACTTGATTGTTCAAAAACAATCCACAGGAAAGATCATCTTTGGGTGTGTTTTGAGTGCACATGTAAGCCGGAAACCCTAACCATAGAAAGGCGCCAACAAAATCACATTTTATTGCTTTGATCACTTTATTTTGAAGCGCTCCTTCTGTGTAACCAATAATTATTCCGTCAGATGTAAAGGCGAAATCAAAAGGATCAGCATAAGCCGCTTGAGTAGGAATGAGCTGAACACCCGGAGGAGTCAGCAATAGATTTCCTGTAATATCGAATGCCTGAATCAAAACACCAGATTGATTTTGATTCACATCCGTCGTTTTAATCAACGTGTAAAACCCATTGCCCGGTTGAAATCGGGTAGCATTGCAATAACGTTGTGTGTTTGCCAGATTACAGGCGATATTGCCGGTTGAATTCCACAGATTACCATTTCCATCCACATGTTGTGCATAAACATCACTGATGGCCGGAAAATTATTATCTGAAGTAGTAAATCCAACAAAAAAGCCATCCAAACCATCACTTACAGCCTCACAAAAGTAGAAGAAGGAGATAGTTTTGGTTGATACATGTACAGGTGCACTCCAAACCGGAATACCATTTGCGTCGTACCTATTTGCGTACATATTGGAGACCCCAAGACCAAATCCAGTTTGTTCAACATATAACATCGAAAAATCATCGGCACCTGCCGGTACTGTTGTAGGTCGTGTGTATCTTTTGGAGAAAGTGGAATCGATGACCCGTAAAGTATTTGGCCATAACGAAACACCTGAAGGGTCAAGTTTAGAAACTGCTACCCATGAGCTAGCAGATGATGATGCATTCCATGAAATAATAACATTTTGAGCATTGGTAAATCCAATTGTCGGGGCAAGTCCTTCATCCGATATCGGATCAATTAATTGCACCCCGTTATTTCCCCAAAGAAAATTCCCCTGTTTGTCGATTTTATATACAACCACATTCAAATTTCCACCTGTGCGAATATCCTGAAAGGCTATTACAGCATTATCGTTGGCGTCTGTTTTTAAATCGTATCTGAATATAGCAGTCGATTGAGGCTGATTGCTCACCAGTAACCCCATTTGGCCAAATAACCGGTTTCCGGCACTGTCAAGTAGCTGCAGTCTCATCTGATAACTACCATTGTATAATGCAAAATAGGAGACATAGGTGCCACCATCAGAAGTATTCGACATCAATGGAACTGATTCTTCCGGTCCGATGGAGTCTTTCACCTCTGTATTGATCATAGGGTCTACCACCCATTGGGCATCACAGTTAAATATTAAGACTGTTAATAACAGAGTAAACAGGGTTTTCATAGAATTGGGGTTTCGACAAAAGTAAAAGAAAGCGAACAAACTTTTAAGCAGAAATTCAGCCATTTCATTAAATATTCATTTTTGTTTTTTACTTTCACCTCGTTATAAACCAATATCATTATGGCCAAGGAAAAAACTGTCAGAAAAGAAGAGAAAAAAGCTCCCGCAAAAACTCTGAAAGAAAAGAGATTGGAGAAAAAAGCGAAGAAAGCCGGGAAGTAAAAAAAGGAACCTTTGGGTTCCTTTTTTTGTTAATTAGGTGGTTAATTAAGTGGTTAATTAGGTAGTGGACATGGATCGCCTTCGGCTCAATGGAGCGGTGTGATTCGCCTTCGGCTCATTGGAGCGGTGTGATTCGCCTTCGGCTCATTGGCCAAGTTATATTCGCCTTCGGCTCATTGATGTGATTTTATTAGCATGCGGCTCATTGGCCTAGTTTTATTCGCCTGCGGCTCATCGGAATGTGTTTTATTCGCCTTCGGCTCATTTGCCTGATTTTATTCGCCTGCGGCTCATTTTATGAAACTGATTAACGATTAAGTGATCAATGAAGTGATTCACAAACTGCTGACCAATACACATTTAGAACGTCAGATTTTCTTCGGTTGGTGGAGGTTTAAGTGTTTTAATGTAATTGTTTAACTTTACTGCAAGGCGTACCATTTTTTGAGTAATACTTTTATGCTCTTCATCGCTTATTAAATTTCGTTCCTTAGCTTTATTCAGTGCTTCGAATGTTTCATACAACGATCCTCTTGAATAATAATAGAATAATTTTTTGTCTTTGTAATAGTACCGACCATAGCCTTCGCAAATATTCAGTGAAATAGAATCTGCACTTCGGACTATTTGTTTTCCTAGTGTTTCTTTGTCAAAATGTTTCCATTTTGAACACGTATCCCAGATTGATCTACCAATTTCACTGGATAATTGATAAATTTCCAGGGATTCAAAACCAAAGTTTGTCATATGAAAAGTGTTTTAAAGTGAAAAATATGATGTGTAAATATATATACTATTTCTACACAAAATAACCGATTAATCAACTAAAATAAAATTTCGAATCCTGTAGTGTCAGCTACTGATTAAGTCATATTAGCAAAGTGGGGTCCGCGTCAGCCCAAATTAAGGCTGCCCAGTAGCTAATTAATTTCCTCTGCCTCATGAAGCGCAAATCAATCCGCCGGCTGGCGGACTTGCTGCAACTCAGCGTTTCTTTCCGCCGGCACTTGCTTTGATTTCTGAAATATCACTTTGCAACTGCATGACCATTTTGCTCAGTTGTTCCTGAGTGGATTCCGGTTCCGGTAATTCACTACTTATGAAGTTGATAAATTTCCAGATTTCTATTACTTCGTTCACCGGAACTTCAAATGGTTCATAGGATGTATTCAGCGAACGTAGCAGGAAGTTTTTTTGTTTGCGGGTTTGATTGTAAACAATTTTAAAAACAATGCCCTCGTCTTTGGTGACAACAATATAAGCACTGCCATCTTTCACATCACGCCAGTCCTGTACAAATTCGGCTATAATCCATGATCCATGCTGAATAGGCAACATCGAATCGCCATCGATCTGAAAGGCTCTGTATTTGCGTTCAGAGGATAGGAATGGAAGCTGGAAGGTGGGAAGGGCACTTATATACTGCGGATCGTTATAGCCTGCCGTATAACCCGCTTTTGCCTTGAGAGGAACTACTTCGATGTTTTCGCGGTTCAGACTGTCTATAGTAGTTGCCAGTACCCTCAGTTTGCCTCCTGTCATGTATACATCGTATCCTTTTTCGATTTCCGACAATTGACTTTCCGATAATTGAGCAAGATTCACCTTTATCATGGTATCGATTGATACCCGGAAGTACTTCGAGAATGACACCAGTGCCTCCAGTGTGGGATTAATCACAATGCCGTTTTCGTAACTGTTCAGGGTGGAACGACTAAACCCTAATTCTCCCGAAACCACGTCCTGTGTCCGGTTTCTCCGCTTGCGGAGCAGTTTGATGTTTTGTGAGAAGTACATTTTTTTGAGTTGATTATCTGTTAGTTCACTTATTTTTTATCGATTTTACTTGACGATGCAAATATAATGATTATATTGTAATCTCAAAATTGATTGTAATAATATCATGAAACAAATTGCACCTATGGCACCGGACAGGCGTAAAATTGTCCTTCCGTCCATTATCCGGATCTCCGACGCAAACTTCCAAATTAGCGGCAAAGCCGCGTCATTTGCGGCAAAACCGCTGTCATTAGCAGCTAAAGCTGCGTCATTAGGTCATTGGCGGCAAAGCCGCTGTCATTAATGAAATGTCATTTGCGGCAAAGCCGCGTCATTAGGTCATTTTACAAATTTCATTTATCATCTATCATCACTAGCGTTGCGTTAAAATTAGTTAAAGTTCTTTGAAAGCATTGATATTACTAGGTTTTGACTGTTTAATTCTTGGCAACGATTTGAATTAATTTACAGTTTCCTTTGCATAAACTATTGAT
>JAEUTI010000003.1 GCA_016788065.1 Bacteroidia bacterium
TACAAACAGCGCAACTGATCCTTACACTAATGGAAATGGAAGCACTATGCTTACTGAAAACATTAACAATTGCAATGCTGTTATTGGTTCTGCAAACTATGACATCGGACACGTATTCAGTACCGGTGGTGGTGGAGTTGCGGGGTTAGGTGTTGTGTGCGGAACAAGCAAAGCAAGAGGAGTTACAGGACAATCGAATCCGGTTGGAGATCCCTTTGATATTGATTATGTTGCTCATGAAATGGGGCATCAGTTTGCAGGTAATCACACCTTCAACAGTTCTACCGGTTCTTGTTCCGGTAACCGTGCTGCATCTGCAGCTTATGAACCCGGAAGTGGAATTACGATCATGGCTTATGCAGGAATTTGCGGATCAGATAATCTTGCACCAAATAGTATTGCATATTTCCACACCAAAAGTTTCGATGAGATTGTTATCTTCAGTACCACAGGAACAGGTAATAACTGTCCGGTAATTACTGCAACAGGAAACACTCCTCCGGTAGTAACAAGCATGGGTGCAAATTATACTATTCCAATCTCTACTCCATTTGTATTAACCGGAGCTGCTACAGATGCTAATGGACATGCACTTACCTATTCATGGGAACAATTTAACTTAGGAACTGCAGGTGCATGGAATGCGAATCTTGGTAATGCTCCAATTTTCCGTCCATTCACACCAACTACTTCTCCATCACGTACCTTCCCTAAATTGTCAGATATCATCAACAACACTACTACGGTAGGAGAGATTCTGCCAAACGTAGCAAGAACTTTGAATTTCCAATTAACTGTTCGCGATAATATTGCAGGTGGTGGAGGTGTAATGCACCCTGATTCAACTGTAACTATTACTGTAGCAAATACCGGAGGTGCATTTGCTGTTACTGCTCCAAATACGGCTGTAACCTGGGCAGGTGGTTCCTCACAAACAGTAACCTGGAATGTCAGTGGAACATCCGGCGCTCCAATTAATACTGCTAACGTAAAAATTTCACTGTCGACAGATGGTGGTAACAACTTCTCAACTGTAATTTTGGCAAGTACTGCTAACGACGGCACTGAAACTATTACTGTTCCAAACGTTGCTACTACTCAGGCTCGTATTAAAGTTGAAGCGGTTGGAAATATTTATTTCGATATGAGCAATGCAAACTTCACAATTACATCAAGTGCATTCTCTTCTATTACTACTTCATCTATCGCAACAACAAACTATTGTGCAGGTGCTGGACTCAATGTCAGCTTCACCACAAATGGAAGTGCTAATGCAGGGAATATTTTCACTGCACAATTATCGAATGCTTCAGGTTCATTTGCATCACCGGTTTCAATCGGAACACTTACCTCAACAACAGCGGGCACTATTGCTTGTGTGATTCCTTCAGGAACAGCATCAGGCACCGGATATCGTATTCGTGTGGTGAGTTCAAATCCTGCTGTTACTGGTAGCGATAATGGAGCAAATCTGACTATATCGGCACAAGTCGCTGCTGCCGGTGCTCCTCAAAGTGGCTCATCAGCTTATTGTGCTAATCTTCCGATAATTTTCACTACTGCTCCGCTTGCAAATGCAACCAGTTACACCTGGTCTGTAAATGCAGGAGGTATCATCACAAATGGCCAGGGTACTACTCAGGTCACTATCGTCTTCCCTCCTGGTCAACCAACTACGGTAGCAACAGTTTCAGTATTTGGATCAAATGCAAATTGTACGGGTGCTTCAGGAACAGCGAATTTTACTATATTTAATTCACCTAATACTCCGACAGCCAACAATGCGACAGGATGTTCCGGCACTCCAATTACTCTCTCAGGATCACCTGCAGGAGGAACGTTTAGTGTTGCTAATCCTTATACCGGTCCATCAACAACATTCACATATACTATTACAACTGTTGATGGCTGTTTCGCAACAAGTTTACCTGCTTCAATAACAGTAAACTCTTTACCAACTGTTACTGCTGGTAACGTTACCGGATGTGCAGGATCAGCAATTTCATTGAATGGTTCTCCTGCGGGTGGAACTTTTAGTGTTGCGAATCCATATACAGGACCTTCCACTACATATACATACACTTATACAAACGGAAACGGTTGCACGAACACCAGTGCTCCTGCTACAATCACAGTAAATCCGCTTCCAACAGTTACAGCAGGCAATGTAACCGGATGTGCCGGTTCGCTTATTTCACTCAGCGGCTCTCCTGCAGGTGGAACATTTAGTGTAGCAAATCCTTATTCCGGACCATCTACTACATATACTTACACCTTTACGAATGGAAATGGTTGCACGAACACCAGCTCTCCGGCATCCATCACTGTTAACCCTTTACCTACTGTAAGTTTCTCCGGCTTAGCATCATCTTATGCAGTTGGTGCAACTCCTGCAACTTTAACCGGATCGCCTGCAGGCGGAACATTCAGTGGACCCGGAATTAGTGGCAATACATTTTCTCCTGCTGTAGCTGGAGTTGGAGGCCCATATGTAATTCTTTACTCCTATACAAATGGAAATGGCTGTACAAACAGTGCCAATCAATCTACTACGGTTAACAATTGTACCGTTCCTGCAACTCCAGGATCGATTACCACAGCCGGTGGTGCAGCAAAAGTTTGTCCCGGACAATCTAAAACTTATTCTATTGCTGTTGTATCAGGTGCAACTTCGTATTTATGGACTGCTCCTACTGGTGCAACAATCGTAAGTGGTCAGGGAACTAATTCCATCAATGTAAATTATACAACTGGATTCACAGCAGCAAGTGGCATACTTAGTGTAATCGCAGTTAACAGTTGTGGTAATAGTTTACCACGTAACTTAACCATTTCACGAAATAATCCTTCAACTCCGGCACCATTAACCGGACAAACATACGGGTTGTGTGGCTTAAGTAATGTTCCCTACTCAACGGTTGCTGTTGCTGGAATGACCTATGCATGGAATTTCTCTGTTCCAAATGCAAACATTGTTTCTGGACAAGGCACAAATGCTATTACAGCAGATTACCTCACAGGATTTACAACAGGAATGATACAGGTTACAGCCACAAACGCTTGTGGAACCAGCAACCCACGTAACCTGACAGTGAGAACAACACCTGCATTACCTACAGTGATCAATGGATCGGCAACTGCTTGTGTAAATCAAATTGGTGTTCCATATTCCATCGCTCCGATAGCAACAGCAATTAACTATACCTGGAATGTTCCAACAGGAGCAAAAATTAATGATGGAACTGTACTGTCAACATCTACAACCCTTACAACTACATCTACATCAGTAACTGTAAACTTTGCAACTACAGCCGGAAATGTAAGAGTAAGATCAACCAATGCTTGTGGTAGTTCAAGCTACTTTGCAAAAGCAGTAACTTTCAATTGCCGCAATGCTGAAATTTCAGGTGCCATGGAATTAAATATATTCCCTGTTCCAGCGAATGAAATTCTTAATATCAATTTCGAATCCGCAACTGAAACGAACAACTCTGTAAGATTAATTAATCTGATTGGAAAAGAAGTTATCGTTTTAAGTGGCAAATCAGTCATAGGAAGCAATGAATCAACAATCGACTTAACCGGAATTGCTCCTGGAATTTACTTCCTTGAAGTAATCAATGGCGATCAAAAGTCAATTGAAAAAATTGTGGTTGAATAAACCTGATTCTAAAATTAATTAAAAGCACCGGGGTTCGCTCCGGTGCTTTTTTTTTGACCGGAGGTTAATCATAAAATAGATTATTTAACTGATAAACAGTTATTTACATATAATTCAGGGTTATCATATCCTTTTTCTAAATAAATTTAGAGCAACAGGCAGCAAAATCGACCTTAATTCAGTCTGATGCTTAAGGGCCAAAAAGGCAAAACTATTTTTTAGTATGACTGACCATGAACTGATATCAGGTTGTATAAACAGGGATCGGAAATTCCAGAAGTCTCTGTATGAAAAATACTCCGGTATCATGTATGCTATTTGTCTGCGGTACTGCCACGATCGGGATCAGGCTCTCGATATTTTGCAAGACGGGTTTATTAAAGTATTCAATAAAGTACATACTTATCAAAGCCAGGGTAGTTTTGAAGGTTGGATGAAAAAAATATTCATTCACACCGCAATCAATCATTATCATAAAGTCAGGCACCTTTCAGAAAATCTGTTATTTCATGATGAAGTTCCCGATACCTATTCTGATCAACATGATATTATTTCAAAACTGACAGAACGAGAACTTCTAAAACTCATATCTACTTTACCTGATGGTTACCGCATGGTGTTTAACCTCTATGTAATTGAAGGGTATGATCATGAAGAAATTGCAAAAATGCTGGGAATTACTGCCAGCACTTCGAGATCGCAATTGGTAAAAGCCAGAAAAACATTACAAAAGAAACTAAAGGAAACGAAAATAATTGCAGCATGAAGACGTGGGAAGAGAAATTTGATGATGATATCAGGAAGAAAGTCTCCGGGAGCGAGGTTCAGCCCCCACCCAGATTATTCGACCAGATAATTCCGGAAGAAAAGAAAAAAAGAGGATTCTTGTGGATATGGATTACCGGTATATTAATCCTTGTATCGACTGCATTGACTGTACATTTTAATAAAGGTAAAATACATTTGGTGAAATCTGGCAATAACAACAGAAATAACACAGCAAATTCCAAGACCATTGAGAAACTTAATCAGAACCCGGACAATAGTGCTACAATTAATAAAAATGAAACAGCAATAGCTAACATAAATTCCGACGAACAACTAACATCAGTAGAAACTTCTGCAGCTCAAAGTGGCAACATGATTTCTAACAATTCTACAACAGAACAATTTGATAATTCTGAAAGTATTGCTTTAAATATTTCAAAAAAGAATAAGAAAAAAAGCGGTAACAGAAATGATTCCTTTTATTATCCTGTTCGAAAATCTGAAGGCAATAATTCGTCCGGGGCATTTGGTAAACTTCCTGTAAGTGGATATGCGAATTATGATCCGGTATTATCGATGCAAACACTTGGACATTCGCCATCCGGGATGAAACCTATTCAGGGTGTTCAATTGATGAACCCAACAGGTACTGCGTTCGATGACCATTTACCTTCCAGGTGGCTTGTTGAAATTTATGGGGGTGTAAATTTCAGAAATGTTGAAATGGAATCGAATACGAATGACACATCATTGAATCGATTGATAGATGTGCGTAATGCTGAAGAAACTTCTGTCACAGGCAGTCACTTTGGTGTGAATGCCTTATATCGTTTAAATGATAAAATTGTTATAAGTCTTGGTACACAATTCAATCAATGGCAAGAGGAATTCAACTTTGATTTTACAGAATATTACACATTATTAGATATTGATACCATATCCTATTTTATCTTATTTCCTTTCACACCACCGGTTATGATGTCTAATATTGACTCTTCTCTGAACGATTATCAGACAACCCATGCTATAAACCATAAAATGAGCTTTAGTTCTATTGCCTTACAAACCGAAATCAGATATAATTTACCAATAAATAAATTTGTCATCTCACCGGGAGTAGGTCTAAAACTGAACATGATAAATTTCTATGATGGGTCTACAAACTTTAATGCGGAATTTAAAGAATCTGATAAAACCGCTTACTATAACAAATCGGCACAGCTTGCATTTACAGGAGGGATACATTTAGGATGGACTATAACAGAAAAATTACTGCTTTTTGCAAATCCATCTTATACCTATTCTCCAGGAAGTATTTTAAAAGATGATTATTTCTATAGTCAAAAAAATAACAGCTTCAATTTAGGATTCGGAGTTCAATATAATTTTTCGAAAAAGCAGGCAGCAGATTAACAAACTATAGGGTCTGCTAATTAAAGAAACCAATTTAACCTAAAACCAAAAGACATGAAAGCATTAAAATTACTTCTGATTCCAATAGCTGTTACATGCTATTCGCTACCCTCTGTTGCACAACCCTATCCGGCGTCAATTACAGCTATTGACTACAACAATGTCAACACTTCAGTTTCATCTACAAATGATATGTTTTGGGATTTTAGTAACCCGAAATTTGAAGTTCCTAAAGGAGGCGGTAAACACACCATTTTTGCAGGAGCCATGTGGATGGGAGGCCTTGATGCCGGAGGAAATATCCACATGGTTGGTCAAACTTACCGTCAAACCGGAAATGACATGTGGAGTGGACCAATTGATACCGCTCTTGATGTTGCTACATCTTCACCACTTTGGGATATGTCATGGAAAGTTAGCAAGGCTGAAATTATCCAGCACCAGCTAAACTATACAACGTCGGGGTATGTGGTACCGACAAATATTGCAAATTGGCCAGGTTATGAGCCATCTCTTTCACGAGTACTTGCACCTTTTGCAGATTTTAATTCGAATGGCATTTATGATCCTCAAAACGGTGACTATCCTTATATTTTAGGTGATGAAAGTATTTATTCCATTTTTAATGATTTATATCCACATTCTGAAAGTACTTGTAATGCGTTAGGCGTTGAAGTCCATAGAGAAGTTTTTGCATTTGATGATCCTGCCAATATTCCTTTGAGTAACACCATATTTATGAGGTATTATATCAAGAATTTTTCAGGAGAAAACTATACAGATTTTCGCGTAGGAAACTGGATTGATTTTGATCTTGGAAATGCAGTTGATGACTATGTTGGAACAGATGTCTCATTGGATATGATTTATGCTTACAATGGTGATTCAGATGATGAAACTACTGCCGGATATGGAATAAATCCACCAGCACAGGGAGTTTATTTTTTAAATCAAACACTGTCGAGTTCAATGACCTACGACAATATTAACGGAAGCCCTTTAGGAAATCCAGCAGGTTGCAATGACTATTACAATCTTCTGAAATCAATCTGGTTGGATAACCTACCATTGACTTATGGTGGCAATGGAAGAAACCCTTCCAATCCGGTTACTACCTACGTATATCCTGGAATGACCGACCCAAATCTGTACATCACAAATGGAGCTTGGGACGAATCTGTAGCAGGAAACTTTCCAGGCGACCGTAGAATACTTGGAGCAATCGGACCATTCAATTTACCTGCTAATGGAGTTATCACATTCGATGTTGGTTACACGTATTCAAGAGCAACCTCCGGCGGTCCGTTGGCAAGTGTAGCTCAACTTCAGGCTGATGTTGCAGCTTTACGATTGTTG
This sequence comes from Bacteroidia bacterium, assembly GCA_016788065.1. Taxonomy (GTDB): domain Bacteria; phylum Bacteroidota; class Bacteroidia; order AKYH767-A; family OLB10; genus JADKJB01. The sequence goes on from JAEUTI010000003.1 coordinate 7,199, forward strand.
TATGATTCAGGTTCACTTACGGGAATTTCTGATGCACCGACTGCTGTAAATGAAGTTACATTAAGTCCAAATCCTGCTTCCGAATATTTTACTGTAAAATCAGATGATAAAAACACTTTTGATTTGGAACTATTCAATATGAATGGCCAGTTGGTTCATGCAAAAAGAAATTGCAGATCAGAAGAAAGCATTTCGCTTCGTAACTATGAAAAAGGGATATATATGATCAGAATATCCGGTGAAAAGGGTATTCAACATAAGAAATTAGTGGTTCACTAATACTTAAACAAGGGGTCAAAAAAAAAGAGCCTGCAGAAATTCTGCAGGCTCTTTTTTTTACTTAGTAAGATTATTGATTTACCAGTTTCATTTCTTTTACCAAATGACTTGCACCGGCAAATTTATCTATGATAAACAATACATATCGGATATCAACACTGATGGTTCTTTTGTAATCAGGGTCATAAGCAATATCTCCGCTCATAGCTTCCCAGTTTCCGTCGAAACAAAGTCCAACCAATTCACCATTACCATTAATCAACGGAGAACCTGAGTTTCCGCCTGTGATATCATTGGTAGTGATAACGCAAACCTTCATTTTACCATCTTCACCATAAGGACCGAAATCTTTGTCGCGAATCAGTTTTTCCAATTTGCTGTCGACAATAAACTCTTCGTTGGTATTGTCCATTTTTTCGAGAATACCATCAGTGGTAGTGAAGTAATTATAGTACACACCATCCATTGGGTAGTAATCGCGAACGTGTCCGTAGCTTAAACGCATGGTACCATTAGCATCCGGAGCATATTTCTTATCAGGATTCATTTCACGAAGTCCGGCCATGTAAGCACGATTGTGTTTATTCTGGTCATTCGTAATTGCATTGATAGCATTTCTTGAATTCGCAGCATAAAAATCAGTAATAGATTTCATCGTACGGTATCCCAAATCTTTTTCGAGTTTCTTTGAATTCGGGCTACTCATGAATGCATCATATTTTTCTTTGCTTGCGAAAATAGAAGTGTTGTAAACTTCACTGGCAAACTTTTCGAAATCGCCTTTGTATTTGGTTTCAATTTCCTGAAAAATTGGAGCATGTTGTTCTTTTGGAACATTTTTGTGATAAAGTTTAAGTAATTCAGCAAACAAGGTACGGTCGGTTGCCATATTAAACTCTTCATAAAAACCTTCACTTCTTCCTTTTGCCTTTTCTACCAAAGCAGATAATTCTTCAGGCTTGGTTTCTTTAGATGCAAGTGCAGTTCCCAAAGATTGTGTTTGAAATGCCATCATGAAAATTTCAGCACCGCGATTAATAGCTTCATTCATATAAGTACGAGACAAAGCATATTTGCTCATATCTTCATAGCTCTTTTTCAAACCGGGCAATGCAGCACCATACTTTGCCTTACGTGCAGGATCACTGTCAGCCCAGGCCTGGAATTTTGCCTCATCTGCAGCACGTTGCTCTGCAACACGCATTCTTTTCAAACCTTTTGTCTGACCAATAAAATACTTCCAATAGTTGGCAGTCTGCGCATATTTTGCAGCATACATAATTCTGATTTTGGAATCAGCATCCATATCTTTTTTAATCACCGCTAATTTTTTCTCACGGATTTTAACAATTGCAGGACTTGTAATATCAATTGCTTGTTTTACTCCGTAAGAAGTCAGGTAACGATCAGTGGTACCGGGGTAACCAAAGGTCATGGTGAAATCTTCTTTCTTCAGACCTTTCATTGAAATTGGAAGAAAATGTTTGGGTTTGTAAGGAACATTATCTTTTGAATAGGCAGCAGGTTTTCCATCCTTACCACAATAAACACGGAATAAAGAGAAGTCACCGGTGTGACGAGGCCACATCCAGTTATCGGTATCTCCACCGAAGCTACCAACCGACTCAGGTGGTGCCCCTACCAGACGAACATCATTGAATACTTCATAAACAAACATGTAGTATTCGTTGCCTTTGTAAAATGCACGAACATCAACCTGATATTGTGTATCCCCTTTTGCTTCTTTAGAAATTTTTGCAAATATTTTATTCAATTCCGCAGTGCGGTTAGCTTCTGAAGTAGTATCAGGAAGCATAGAATTTACTTTTTCTGTAACATCTTCAATTCGCACTAAAAACTTTACAAACAAACCCGGATTTGGTAATTCTTTATCTCTTGACATAGCCCAAAATCCGTTGGTGATGTAATCGTTCTCAACAGAACTGTTGGTTTGGATAGCATCAAAACCACAATGGTGATTGGTAAGAATTAATCCGTCTTCTGAAATCATTTCCCCTGTACAAAAGCCACCAAAATGAACAATGGCATCCTTCATACTGGATTGGTTGATATTGTAAATATCGTCGGCGGTCAGTTTTAATCCCGCCTTCTGCATATCGCCTTCATTGAGCTTCTTAAGCAGCAATGGTAACCACATGCCTTCATCGGCTTTTGCAATATTGGTTAGGAGCAGAAAGAGCGCCATTCCAAATGCGAACATTTTTTTAATCATTTGATTTTAAGGGTTTTATTGGTTTACTTGAGGTTTATGGGTGCAATTTACCCATTTTAGAAAAGAACAACCTTATTCTAATATGGTTTTCACATTATTATGTGACGAATCAAAGGAAAAACAACATCACCAGGGTAATTACCAGAATTCCGGCCAAATCGATCAAAAACCCGGCTGATGCCATATCCTTTACATCGAGTTTACGGGAACCAAAAACAATGGTATTGGGAGCTGTTGCCACAGGAAGCATAAAACCAAGTGAAGCAGCTAATGTTGCAGGAACCATGAGTATTAAAGGATGGAGATCGAGTTCTTTTTGAAATGCAATTAGAATAGGAATTACCAATTGTATACTTGCAACATTAGATGCAAATTCACTGATCACACAAACAACAACAACTATGCAAAGAATAAGCATAACAGGCTCAGCTCCTTTTAGTACTTTTAAATTTGATGCCAGCCAGTCGCTCAATCCGGAAAGTTCAAATCCCTTTGCGAGGGCGAATCCGCTACCAAAAAGCAATACAATATCGAATGGTAGTTTCGCTGCGTCACTCCATGAAAGTAAAAATTTTCCTTTCTCTGACTTTGATGGCCAGACAAAAAGAATTAAAGCCATAAAAACTGCTACTGTGCTGTCAAGGACAAATGATGGATTATTAAATAAATTTTTCCATCCCGGCAAAGTAACCATTCCAAAATCGAAACCTTCGCGGGAAAACCAAAGCAATGCGGTTAGAATAAAAATTACAGATACCACTTTTTGCTCATAGGAAAAAGGCCCTAATGCCCGGTATGCATTGGCAAAGTAATCTTTAGCAACATGTACCTGATCAGCTTTACTGAGAAACATTTTTTTCAGCACAAAAAAGCAGATGATAAGCAATACCAGCGAAACCGGAAAACCAATGGCAAACCACGATGCAAAATTCATATCGTTATTATCGGGATATGCCTCCTGATAAGATCTGAAAAACACCATGTTTGGAGGTGTGCCAACCAAAGTTGCCATTCCACCAATGGTAGCAGCGTATGCGAGTCCTATAAGAAGTGCTTTTGACAATCCCTTTGATGGTTTATCGTCTCCTGAAACCTGTTCAGTCATATAAATAATTGCAAGCACTGCCGACAATAACATCATTACTGTAGCAGTATTGGAAATCCACATTGAAATTATATAGGAAGTAAGCATTACTCCCATTAGTATACGTGAATTTCCGGAACCTACCAGATTCAATATTTTCAATGCAATCCGCTGATGCAAACCCCATCGTTCAATAGCAAACGAAAGCAGGAATCCTCCAATAAAAAGAAAAATAATCTGATCCATATATTGGGCAGCAACAATTTTAGGATCAGCTATTCCCAATAGCGGAATAAAAATAAAAGGAACCAAGGCAGTGACTGCCAGGTGAACCACTTCCGTAAGCCACCAGATTGCCATCCAAACCGTAATAGCAGCCATTCTGGTAACCATAGGATTACCAGGATCGAGATCGGTGAAAAGGAGGATTAATAAAGCTGCAAATGGACCTGCAACTAATTTGATTCTGTTCATGAAACAGGTTGCTTACAGCGAACGAAGATAAATGAAAAAATGTAAAAACCTGCAACCTTAACAATACCGAAGTTAATCAGGCATTAGTTTTTTTATAAACAGGTACCGTTGAACAGGGTTCGCCGTACATAATACTTTTGACTACTGGGCGCAATATTCTTGTAAGTTCCATATATACTGATTCCGGAACATGAATATCGCCACAACCCTTGATAACAATTCTTTTATCACGGAAAATCTCCGGGTCAAACTGCATTAATTTTTGTTTGAAAATCATTTGTTCCATTTCAGCTGCCGTGCCATAAAATATGCCTGCTGCAAATGGCTCCAGTGCTACAGTCAAAAGCATATAAGCCCACACCGGAATAATAGCATCATTGGAACAATGAATGGCTACAAAAGTGTTTTGGTATTTCGACCAGTCGGTTCCTTTAACATACTCACGAAAATCTTTCTCGCGGAGCAAAAACTCCTCAACCAGCAATGGCTTCAGATCAATGACAGCACGCTCACCCGCTGTGTAAAAATCAGCCGGATCAATTGTCAGGAGACCACTTTCAGAAACTTTATTGATGATTGTATCCATTGTATTTTCAATTACCACATCCCCAGTTCAAGTCGCGCTTCTTCACTCATCATTTCCTTATCCCATGGTGGATCGAAAGTAATAGTGACTGTAGCCTTATTAACGTCAGGTATCTCCCGTATTTTCTGCTCTACTTCAGGTGGCAAAGTTTCTGCTACCGGACAAGCAGGGGAAGTGAGTGTCATTTTAACTTTAACATCATTGCCCTCATCAACCTTGATTTCATAAATGAGCCCAAGATCGTATATGTTTACAGGTATCTCAGGATCAAAACAAGTCTTCAACACATCCACTACCCGTTCTTCCAATGTCTTTATAGCTTCCATTTATTTACTGTTGTTGCTTTGTTGTGGATGAAATTCCTAAAGCGTATAACTTCATTTGTTTAATCATTGCAGCTAATCCATTTGCTCTTGTCACAGCAACATGTTGTCGCAATCCAATTGCATCTATAAACCCAAGTTGTGCGTTTACAATTGCGTCAGGCGATTGACCTGATAATACCTGTATCAATAAAGCAATCTCACCTTTCACAAAAGTTGAATCACTGTCGGCTTCAAAAAAAACGTTCCCATCTTTTTCATAAGCATTGAGCCAAACACTACTCTGACAACCTTTAATCTTACGGTCATCTGTTTTAAATTGCTCATCCAATGGTGGTAATTTCTGGCCCAGCTCAATAATGTATTGGTACTTATCGGTCCATTCATCGAATAGTTCGAAATTCTCAATAATCTCAGCTTCGTGCTCTGCTACACTTTTCATAGGTGCAAAGATACAATATTTTTATTTAATCTAAATACAAAAGCTATAGTATCTTACTGAATATAAGCACATTATGATTTATTCGAAATATTAAACAAAAAAAAACGAGGCTCCTTTACGGAGCAACCTCGTTTTCAAACTAAAACCCGACACTATTTACTAACCTGAAACATTTTTGAACTGAAGCCTTCAGGTGTTGAAACCCGAATCAAATAATTTCCGGAAGGCAGTTCAGATACATCCATGTTAGATTGTTGGAAACCGGTATTGATAGTCAATGCTTTTTCAATTACCAACTGACCAACACTGTTATAGATCATCACTGATGCAGTACCTGAAAGATTAGAATTGAATGTTACATTCAAAACATCACTTGCAAGATTTGGATAAACATTTATATCAAAAAGTACCGCATCTGTTCCGCTTTCAAGATATGGTCTGATTGCTTCCATAGTTTCTGCACTGATATCATTTCCAACCTGACTATCCAGATTAAAGATGCTGCAGATAATTGGTCCGAGAACGATATATGGAGCACCGGTTACATCCAATGAAGCGCAAATACTTCCGCCACCCTGAACTAACAATCCATTTACATCAAATCCTGTTGTTGTTCCGGGAACAACTATTCCAAGATTTAAAGTTGCAGGATCATAAACCAGAGTATGAATTCGGTATAAACCAATTTGACTAACATTAAATACCGGAACTGCATTCACTTGCTGAATTACCAATCCCTGACCTCTTGTCAATACATAGATGGTGCTAAAGCCCGGAGGGACAAGCGCATTGCCATTTGGAGTTGCATTCAGTGTTGCTGTTCCACCTTGCAGGCAACGGAATAATCCGTTATTGCTGATTGTTCCTGCTGATGGATTTCCTACGAATATTGGAGCACCCGCAACATCAAGTGATGCGCAAATAGTTCCACCACCCTGAACTAATAAACCGTTCACATCAAATCCAGTTGTTACACCAGGAGTAACGATGCTCAGATCAAGTGTTGCAGGATCGTAAACCAAGGTATGAATGGTATAGTTTCCTGAAGCAGTTACTGTAAAGGATGGAGTAGCATTCACTTGTTCGATTACAAGGCCAGCACCGGATGTCAAAACATATATCGTTTGATAGCCTGCAGGAACAAATGCATTTCCATTTACAGTTGCACTGATCACCGCTGATCCACCTGTGAAACATACAGAATTTGAAGCAGCAGTTAAGGTACCTGCATTCGGATTCTCAATATTGAACTGAGCACCTGCAACGTCAAGTGATGCACAAATAGATCCACCACCCTGAACTAACAATCCGTTTACATCGAAACCGGTTGTAACACCAGGAGTCACAATGCTCAGATCCAGAGTTGCAGGATCATAAACCAATGTATGAATAGTATAAACACCACCGGTTGGAACTGTGAAGTCTGGTGTTGGAGCAACTTGCTCAATCACTAAACCTGCACCTGAAGTAAGAACATACAAAATCTGATATCCTGCTGGTACAACAACATTGCCATCAGCAACTGCAGAGATTACAGAACTGCAAGGATTAATATTACTTGCTGTAAGTGTTCCTGCATCCGGATTAGCGATTGAAACAGGAGCGCCTGCTACATCAAGAGAACCACAAATACTTCCACCACCCTGAACCAACAATCCGTTTACATCAAATCCGGTTGTAACACCTGGAGTAACAATTGTCAGATCTAAAGTTGCAGGATCATACACCAAAGTATGAATGGTGTAAGTTCCAGCTGTTGTTACAGTAAAGGAAGGAGTTGCATTCACTTGCTCAATTACCAAACCTGCACCTGAAGTCAATACATAAATTGTTTGATATCCAGCTGGCACATTAGCATCACCGTTTGGTGTAGCTGAAACTACAGTTCCGCTTCCGGAGAAACATACTGAAGTAGCTGCTGCAGTAAGAGTCCCTGCTTGTGGATTTGAAATGGTAAACTGAGCTCCTGCCACATCAAGTGATCCACAAATAGTTCCACCACCCTGAACTAACAATCCGTTTACATCAAATCCGGTGGTAACACCTGGAGTAACGATGCTCAGATCTAAAGTTACAGGATTGTAAACCAAAGTGTGAATGGTATAAGTTCCATTTCCACTAACATTGAATACAGGAGTTGCATTTACCTGCTCAATTACCAGACCGGCTCCTGAAGTCAACACATAAATAACCTGGTAACCTGCAGGGACTACAGCTGTTCCAGAAGCTAAAGCTTCAAGTGTGGTTGGAGTTCCATTAGAACATGATGATGCAACTTTTGGAGTTAAAGTTCCTGCAAAAGGATTTTCGATTGTGAATGGAGCACCTGCAACATCCAATGATGCACAAATGGTTCCACCACCTTGAACCAATAATCCGTTTACATCAAATCCGGTAGTAACACCTGGAGTAACGATGCTCAGATCTAATGTTGCTGGATTGTAAACCAATGTGTGAATAGTATAAGTTCCACCAGTTGTTATTGTGAAGTCAGGAGTTGCATTTACTTGTTCGATAACAAGGCCTGCACCTGAAGTCAATACATAAATTGTCTGGTAGCCTGCAGGAACAACTGCATTGCCATTAGCTGTTGCAGTTAATTGTGCTGAACCGCCATCGAAACATACTGTTGAATTTACAGCTGTTAAAGTTCCTGCTGAAGGATTTTCAATTGTGAATGGAGCACCTGCAACATCCAATGATGCACAAATGGTTCCACCACCCTGAACTAATAATCCGTTTACATCAAATCCGGTAGTAACACCTGGAGTAACGATAGTCAAATCTAAAGTTGCAGGATTGTAAACCAATGTGTGA
>JAEUTI010000041.1 GCA_016788065.1 Bacteroidia bacterium
ACCCACTGTAATTGCTTTGTGCTTCATTAAAACGCGAAGAATAGCTCTATCGTTCTGTTGTTTTTCCATGATTTCAGACACTTTTTCAGTGCTGTTTTACTCTATTTAAGCAGAAAGGTTTCACGAATCCAGCTCTTCACCGATTGGCCCATTCGACAAGCTCAAGAGCCTATTGAGACTCACTATTCATTGATAATCTTATTTGGCCCTTGAGCCTGTCGAAAGGGCCGAATTTCTGCTATTCATTGTGCTCTTGATGGGCCCCTGAGCCTGCCGTAGGGGCCATATTTCTGCTATTCATCGATACTCTTGACAGGCCCCTGAGCCTGCCGCAGGGACCATACTTCTGCTATTCATCTAAACTCTCATCTGGCCCCTGAGCCTGTCGCAGGAGCCATTTCATGTCTCTGAGAATCGCTTAAACGACTCCTCGAAACTATCTATCCCCGTATACGTTCTAAAAACACTATGAAAACGATCAATTCTGAAGGTGAATTTAGGGCAATTACAGGGGCGTCAGGCATTGTTTTAGTCGACTTTTATGCGTCCTGGTGTGAACCCTGTAAATGGCTCGATTCTATCCTGGAATCGATCAATTCATCGATACCTGAAGGATCCTCTATCTTAAAAATCGACACTGAACTGTTTTCCGATCTGGCGACTGAGTTTGAGATCAGGAGCGTTCCGGTGCTTCTTTTATTTGTAGATGGTGAAGTCGTTTGGCGGATGAATGGATTCAAAACGGGACCAGAATTATTGGAGGTGATGCAGACGTTTTCACGTGGAACATGATTTTCATTTTTCATGTCCTTTCCAACTTTATGTTAAATTGACATTCCAACTTTTCAAACGGAGTATTCAAGATTGGTTTTATTGATTTTTATACCCGTTTTCTCTGATTTTCCCCTTTTCATTTATTTCCGAGTTTATTAAATTTATTTAATAATTGATTTTATTTTCTTTTTTGAAAATTTGAGTTTCACGTGAAATAATAATTTTTATAAAAAACTCTCACTTTTGTTCCATGTGTTTTCTTTTAAATAATATTTTCTCAAATTTAATTCAAGATAGATCTGAAATGTAAAAGAAAAACGATTTTGATCTGTTTTTAGCCACTTTTTATGTGGCGACTATACAGAATCTTAATTGGCCCTTGAACTTGACGTATGAGCTGTAGGTTTTCTGGAATTGAAAGATAATTCTGGCCCCTGAGCCTGTCGCAGAGGCCGAATAATTTCTGCTATTCATCGATAAACTAAGTTGGCCCTTGAGCCCGTCGAAAGGGCCGTTAGATTTGTTTCACATGAAACATGTGATAAAGTCTGATGAAAAAATGGAGTCCGAAAAGCTCCGATAGGTTCCTGGTCGAACAGGAAGAAAAGTCTACATCTTTTCTACGATGTAGATTAGCGAGGTGTAATTGTTCACTTTTTGAACGCCTGCAATGTTCGTTCGTAAGCCGTTCCAAAAAGCTTTCACGGGATTCATGCTTCCGGTCTTGTATTTTTCGCTCAAAAGCGACACGTAGAACGAATCGAATACCATCGGCTTAACATCAACGACCTTTAGCTGATGTTTTTCGAGCAACTTTTCGACTGTTTTTTGAGTGAAATGGTAAAGATGTCGTGGCACATCCCAACCTCCCCAGTACTTGCCATAGATTTGAGCATCTTTTGATTCAGCATTTGGTACTGCGATAACCATTTTTCCCTTTTCTGAGAGCAGACTTCTCAGTTGGGCCATCGTTTCATTCAACTGATGGATGTGTTCCATCACATGCCACATGGTAATAATGGAAAATTGGCCTTTTTCGAGGTTATAAATGGTCTCTGGTGAGGTAATTTCAAGCTTATAGTTGTCGATTGCCTGCTTTCTGGCCTGTTCACTGGGCTCAATTCCCCTGGCTTGCCACTTATTTAGCTGCATTACGTTCAAAAACTCGCCTGTTCCGCATCCATAATCGAGTATAGTGCGTTTTCCGTCGACTAAACGCATCATTAAGGCGACTTTTTTAGCTATTGTATAGTGCCGAACCTGCTTATAGATGTTATTTATGAGTCCTTTTGAGCTGTTACTATGGGAAATATAGACCTCTGACTCATAATATGGGCCTATATACTCGCTTTTTGGCCTCGGATTGGTGAAAAGGAATGTACAGTTGTCACATTGTACAATTTTAAAGGGTTCCTGACTAATGCTGTAGTCGTTCAAATCCATGAAATTGGTGAGGTTTTGAAGGCCACAAACGGGACAAGCAACAAGGGTTTCGGTTTTGGTAGGTTCCACGTGAAACTAGGTTTAAGTTTAATGAAGTAAAGGTCAGTAAAAGGACCAAAAGTGTGTAAGTCCCTTCAATTATTTTATTAATAGTGAATGGTTTATAACTTTTTTCGTAGATTTTGGATGGGCAGGAGGTATGTGTGGAGTTCCGGAAGAAATGGGGTAGACCAAGGGACCTGTTTTATTAAAAGACCCCCTGATTGGTGAGGTGTTTTGCCTAAAATATTGGTTCCGAAAGGATGTTAATTCAGGAAAAAGCTAAACGGAATTACCGTCCCATGTGGACCATTAAAATGGAAATATCTGAAGGCGAAACACCGGAAATACGGGAGGCCTGACCAAGCGTAATTGGCTTGATTTTGGTGAGTTTTTGGCGGGCTTCTGAAGATAAAGATTGAATTTTGCTGTAGTCATAATCGGCATCCAGAGCGATATGTTCGAGCTTATTCATCTTGTCAACCATGTCTTGTTCCTTGTTAATATAGCCTTGATATTTCATTAAAATTTCGGCTTGCTCTACAACTTCTTCAGCATAGTTTTTCAGTTTTTCCTCTAAAAAAGGAACGCCAGCACGGAGCTCAGGTATGCCTAATTGTGGTCTGCTAACAACGTTTACCAGCTTAATTTTTTGACGGATTGGCTCCGTTTCATACTGCTCTAAAACAGGGTTAACCTCATCCGGAGAAATACTGGTTTCTTTGAAAAATTCAATGATTTCATTGGTTCCGGAAACTTTTGATTCAACTTCCCTAAACCGGCTTTCTGATGCCAGTCCGAGGTGATAACCTAAAGGAGTTAACCTTATATCGGCATTATCCTGCCTTAGAATGGTGCGGAATTCAGCGCGCGAAGTGAACATTCTATACGGCTCATCGGTACCCTTTGTAACCAGGTCATCGATTAATACACCTATGTAAGCATCCGAACGCTTTAATACGAAAGGATCTTTTTCGTTTAATTTCAAATGGGCATTAATACCGGCCATAAGTCCTTGACAAGCAGCTTCTTCGTAACCGGTGGTGCCGTTAATCTGACCAGCAAAATAGAGGTTTTCTACATTTTTGGTTTCTAAAGTAAGCTTCAATTGATCCGGTGGGAAATAATCGTATTCAATGGCATATCCCGGACGGAACATCTTCACATTTTCGAAACCGGGAATTAGCTTGAGAGCCTTTAACTGTACATCTTCCGGAAGGGAAGAAGAAAAGCCATTCACATAAATTTCAACGGTATTCCAACCTTCAGGTTCAACGAAAAGCTGATGACGATCGCGTTCCGCAAAGCGACTAATTTTATCTTCAATAGACGGACAATATCTCGGACCTAATCCCTGGATTCGGCCGGTGAACATCGGTGATTTTTCGAAACCCGTTCTTAAAATTTCATGAACCGCCTCGTTGGTATAAGTAACATGGCAACTTCTTTGAATTGCCGGAGGTGCTGTATTTGTAAATGAAAACTTCCCGGGGATTTCGTCTCCCGGTTGTTCTTCCATAAGATCATAATTCAACGAGCGACCATCGAGGCGGGGAGGTGTTCCCGTTTTCATCCGGCCACTGGTAAATCCTAAAGTCAGAAGTTGCTCGGTAATTCCTATCGATGCTTTTTCTCCGGTGCGGCCACCGCCAAAGCGTTTTTCTCCTATATGAATGAGTCCGTTTAAAAAAGTTCCGTTGGTTAAAACCACCGCCCGCGAGCGGAATTCTATGCCCATGCCGGTGACAACACCGCAAACTTTACCTTTTTCAACAAGCAATCCACTGACCATATCCTGCCAAAAATCGACATTCGGTGTTTGCTCGAGCATCAGTCGCCATTGTTCTGCAAAAAGCATCCGGTCGTTTTGTGTCCGTGGACTCCACATTGCCGGACCCTTCGAACGATTTAACATCCGAAACTGAATCATGGACCGATCGCTCACAATTCCCGAATAACCTCCGAGTGCATCAATCTCCCGAACAATCTGTCCCTTCGCAATACCGCCCATGGCGGGGTTGCACGACATCTGAGCGATGGTTTGCATGTTCATGGTCACCAAAAGTACTTTGGAACCCATGTTGGCCGCCGCCGCTGCAGCTTCGCAACCGGCATGTCCGGCACCGACTACAATTACATCGTAAGAAGGGAATAAGGTTGACATGGTGCAAAGGTAGTAATCTGGTTCGACAGGCTCACCAGGCCCTTTCGACAGGCTCATGGTCCTGAGTCCTTTTGACAAGCTCAATGGAATACACCAGGGCAATAAAAAAAGCTACCATTAAATTTATTTATCACTTTAAATTCCACAAAAAAAGCCTCATTTAATGAGGCTTTTTCATGGAATGTCTGTCTTTGTGGAACGGACACAGATTATCAAAGATAATTTACCTTTTCTATTCTGCTTGTTAATGTTTTTTTCTTTTTGTAATACTCCACGATGTTAACATAACCGGGTTTTGCAGGATGAATCCATATATTGGTAGCCGTTGAGTTTATGGCAAATTTGTTGGTGGAAATTTTCAAATCTTCATACATAATTACACCTAACATTAAGTCAGCCTTTTCTCCATCCGATTGTTTTCTATCGCTATCCTGGAAAATTGCGAAATAGCGGTTTCTGTTGTCGGTAGATGCAAATTTGAAATCAAACCCTCCCAAAGATTTAATATACATGGCAAGAGCTGCAGAGGAAAGGTAACCAGCTCCTGCTGGTAGCGGACACCTTGTCTTTTTCTTTTCAATCACCGGGTAATTTTTAATCTTAAAGTCTTTGTCAAATTCCATTACAACCATATTTTTAATAGTCATCTGAGAAGCACCTGATTGACCTTTCGACAAAACAGCTCCGGCAACACCAAGTCCGCTGACAGTTTTTTTATACTGTTCGCCAATAGCTACAATGCCTCCGTCTGGAGACTGGTAAACGGAATGAACAAAAACTCTTGGGAGTTCATCTTTATCATCTTCATCCATCTGTCCTTTAATAACTTTTTTTACATCACCGTCCCACGATATATTGCTTAGAATTTGTTTCTGGCCGGAAGCATTGAGTACAAGTACGTACATTCCTTTGCTTTTGCTTTTTAGCATGTCTTCACCAGGTGCATAATATTCACCTACCACCTGAAATTTCCCTTCAGCTTCATTAACAAGTACATTTATAGCTGACATTTCACTGCTTTTTTCCTTTAATGGATATTCAAAGATTTTTTTCCCGTTTGTTGCATCAACAGCTATCAGAAAACCATCTCCGTTACCAGACATGAGGTTTTTCTTTTTTACAACATTGGCTACAACATATTTTGATGATGAGTAAACGATATCAGCCATTTCAATCATTTCAGAATTAGGGTCGGAACCAAATTTCCAAATTTGTTTAAAAGTATTATCATAACCGTTTAGAATATAACCGTACTTATCGTTTTTCAACATACTCATCTGCACGAATCCATTTTCAGACAACGGAAAGATGGTCACATTGCCCGTCTCTTCATCACTCTTTAATTGTTGATCGATACGCATCAGTTCCATTCGTGATAAATCATCGAACACTTTTGAACCTAATTTTTTTCCTGACTTGTCGTAAGTTAAAAACTGCATTTCTCTTTTATTCGGGTGATAAAAAGTAAGCACAAACGCCTTTCCATTGAAAACCATTTCCAATAAACGACTGTTTCTTTGTTCTATAATATCGACCGTTTTAACAGAGTTGCAATTGTCGTCCATCAACTCGAGTTTGTACATGTCGTTGGTCTTGTCGGCTTTATCAAATCGGTAGAGCGCATAATATCCGGCGACATTGTCCATTTCTTTAATGTACCCGGTACTGTTCAGTGTGATTTTTGTTGCCGATTCAAATTGTTTAGTGATTTGTGCATTGGCCGTCATGGTTAGTGTCATCAATCATGCTAAAACGTGTGTCAATTTTGTTTTCATTTGTGTATTTGGTTAGTTTAAGTTTAAATTCCGGATCTGCCAATTATATTTTCCTTTTGAAAAATTTTTCAGAAATTCTGTCTGGTATTTAATAAATGATTCTTTTTGTTTACTTATATACGCCTGGTAAACAAATGCCGAAAGCACATGCTCATGCTCTGTCATAGAGGAAGGAACTCTGTTTAGGAAAACTTCTGCAATTCCGGCGGTCTCACTCTTTTTCAACTCCCAAAGGAAGCTTATGATACGATTATAATTTTCATCATAAAAATGGCTGGGTAAAGGCATCACTTTATTTGCAGAAGTTTTTTCCTGATAATTGGATAGCATAGCGAACGCATGTGCCATCGTTACATTAGAATAAATGGTGTCGTGCGGCCAGTGTTTCTGCATTTGAGTTGCCAGGAAAATGGCTCGGCCCACATTTCCTGTTGCCAGATAAAGTTCAACTATCTCGCCTTCAGAAGCCATCTTCATGTGAGCAAATTGGGTCTCCGGTTGTCGAAAAAATTGGCCTCCCGACTTCGCGTTTGGTGGAATTACTAATTGGATTTTTTCAGCCCGGATTTTTGTGTCAGGGTGCGTCTTCAGCGAATCCTCATCTGCTGTCCGCTCTTCTTCTTCAAAAACGCCCAATGAAGATCCGGGTTCATAATAGGTCCATCCGTTTCTAAATGGCACACTTGGAGAACTGAATACCTCTTTAATATCTATTGGCGACAAATCCGACTCTTTGTCCGCATTATCGAGAATCTCCATTATTTCAAGTGCAGCTGCCGGGGCGTAATCGGTATTCAGAAAAAAACGCATTCCTATTGTGTCTGCTTCAATTTCATAATCCCTGCTATATCGCATATCTTCTAATACACCTGGCTTTACAAGATCTGTAAGTTTTTGCTTCACCATATACTGCTCCTGCAGCACCTCTTTCAATTTCTTTTGAAATTCCGGATCCAAATACTTTTTGGCATTTCCAATAGCTTTGGCGGAATTATGGTTTTTATGATCGTGTGCAAGTTCATGACAAAGGATAAATGCCAGCTGTGCTTCATTATCGAGCCGTTCTAACAATCCCGAATAAATTATTATAATGCCATCCCCTAAAGAATAAGCATTTACCATCGGATTTCTGGACACTAAAAGAAGCATGTCTTTTCGCAAAACCGGGTTTTTGCTTAAAATATGATCTAAAACATTTTGTGCATACGTCTGCAGAAATGAATCAAATAAAAACTCTCCACCACTGATCGCCGATTTAAGATATTCTTTTCGCTCCGTATAAATATCTTTAAGATAGTCTTTAATATATTTTTCCTCGTTTTGAATTAATGCAATCGACTGGTTATATGTTTTATCAATTCTTACCTGAGCAACAGAGTCTTTTACTACCAGTTTCGATGGAATAAATGTTGTAGGAACCTGTGATAATGCGCATTGATAAAATAAAAAAAATGCAATCAAAAGCAAACAAAGATTAGTTGGTCGCATTGAATTTTGAATAACCGGACATCTGTTTTTTTTAAAAGATAAACCTGAAACAGACTTGCTAAAATATGGCTTCATTTAAAAATTTGATCAAAAATCTATTTGAGGCTAAATTAAGTGCTAGTACCCACCTTTCCAAATTTTTCAAACATTTATTAAGATCAGTATAATCAACAACTTGCGAACACTTTTGTGTACGCTCCACACTGTAATTGATAACCTGTTATCAGAAAAACTTCAACTTTGAAAGCAGATTTATTTTATCCGTCTATTCAGATACATATATGGGAACTACGATATTCAAAGCACCGATTTTTCAATTTCTGCCTTTATGTACCTCCTCCTCCTATGACCCAATCACTGGTAAGGAGCCCCACGGTAATTTTTTCATAGTGAATTGACAATCTTATTGGAATAGAGTCCCAACTTTAATGATCGAGGGTTGATAAAACCTCCCATCACAAACACTCAATCACAGGCAAAATAATGCCCATTTAGTGTTTAATTGGAGCAGGACCTTAATTTCTTTGGTAATACCAATGCATCATTTGATTTCTGACCAACTGCTCGCTGGTGGTATCATCGAGAATTTGCAGATAAGACATCTTTTTAATGTCCATGCAATATTGAACTAACGTCCAGTAGTTATAATATTCCCGTGGTGATATTGTTCCATCTTCAAATTTAACTTCCCACAAAGTTTCATCTGTTGCAATTAACCGATCAATATTTTTGGAAAGGTTTTTTTGATTGGGGTTCTGACGGGAAATATATTCCGCATAACCTTCCCATTTCCAATCAGGAATAGCAGCAATTGGATTTGATTTCCTAAGACCCAGATAATCGAACTGCAAACAATGCGTCATCTCATGAGTTAATAGCTGAGTTAAATTCCACCTGTAACCATGTAATTCGACAATATTTTCCGGAACATTGGTGGTTCCCTGCAGGATAACTTTATTGTAGAAGCCCCATGCAAATGCAGGACCCCGCAATGTTTTCATCAGATCCGGATAACTGGAACCATCATTCAAACAAATGTCAAGGTGCAGATTGGGGTTGTAAAATTCACTCGTTTTTAAATGTTCAGTTGCGTTATCAAGATGACTCAAAAGAGTTGGATCAAGGGGTTGATGATGAAATACGGAATAATTAGAATGAGTAGTTTTTCCGGCATAAGTCAATACCGGCTTTAAAATAATCAGCAGCAACAGAATGGTGATCAATAATCCTGATACGGTTAATCGAAGGGTCCATTTTTTAATTTGCTTTTTCATGAGAATGCTTATTAGAGGTTATTAATGAAATTGTGCTTTCGTTTATGGTATGGTGATTGGCAAAACCTTACTTCGATTCATGTTCTAAAATATACTGGTCATGTGCTATTTAGAATTACAGAATAGTCTTATGGCTGTTAGAAATGGTTATTGCTTTATAATTTTCCGGGTGATCTCGCCTTTCTTTGAAACCATACGCACCAAGTGCAATTATCATGATCCAACCTTCCAGGAAAGGAATAATAAAAATTGGATTTCCCATAACTTGAATTATTTTTTAAACTTGCCGCTACCCACACCATCTAAAAATCTCAGGCTTCTCAAAAATAATAAATATTTTCAATGCCGCGAGGAAAACTTCTACCTGGTGTTGCAAATTGGAATAGCACTTACTCAGATTCTGATATTAATTTTGTTCACTTCGTATTTAAATACAAGTCAAATTCATCTGCTTTGATTTCTTCCGGCATTAATCTTAAATGTCCATTAGCAACTACTGCCTTAAATGTTTCATTTCCTAAATTATTGCCTCCCACAAAATTTGAGTTGCAGGTAACAACCAAATTACCCAAATAAAAATAGAATTGAAATGTTTTCATAGCGAGGCCATTGAATTGAGAAAACGGCATACTTTTATACACGGTACTATCCAGTTTATAACAAACAACCATACCATTATCAAGTATAGCTTGAGTAATTTCAGGGATTGATAACACTGCAGAATCATTACTATTTGCTGAAGTATTATAAGTATACCAATCATTCGGAGCAACGGTAACTATTTTTGAATATATCTCTATTGCTCCATTCTCTCCACTCGGTCCTTGCGGACCCTGAGGACCAATTTCACAATCATCTTCCTTATTGCAACTGGTATATACCATTGAAAATGATAATATGAAAAAGAGTACTACTTTTGAAGGTTGGAATCGAGCCATCATAATAAAATATTTTAGTTTGTTGTAGATTGATAAGGATTATTGATGTTTTTAAGCTATCTGCAGTTGGTGATTTAGGAGCGCTGTACTGTTTGCCTAAACCGAACTTGATATGCAGTATCAGGGATAATTGTTTAAATAATAATCTTCCATTTAATTAAATTCAATAAGATTCGCATCCTCAATTTCTGGTGCTCTATTTAATAATTCCATCTGAAGTTTTAAGGTTTGCTTAAAGTGGTGGTTAAGAATTGTTGCAGAGCAAGTTGTTTATACCTGTTCATTCCATCTTACTTTAATCATTCAATTCTCAAAATCCCGCTACAATTAATTTCCTATAATATGATTTCTTAGCTGTTAGGATAGAAACCAAATACATCCCGGGTGAAAGATTGGAGATATTCAGACGCAAAGAAGTTGTGTTGTGAATAGATCTCTTCAGATGCAATTTCCCCGATAAATCCAGAATTTCCAGTTGACCCGATTTAATACGTTCGTGCATGCGGATAGTAACTTGCGTGTTTGCAGGGTTAGGATAAAGTTGCATTTCGTTAGGTTCAGAAATTTGTTCCCCAAGTCCGGTAAAATCACTTAAGGGTCTACGATAAATTGAAAATCGGGTACGCCAACTGCCTGTGCTGACAAACAAATAGTCATTATTTACATAAAAGGAACGGATATCTACAATATCGAGCTCAGGATATAAACCATAGCTTAAATCGCTCCAGGAATCGCCGGCATCGGCAGAATATACAATACCACTATGGAAAACAGTTCCTGCAAACACATGGTTGTTGACTGATATCAATGCACTTATCCATGGCTCCGGTGTTCCAAAATTATATGGAATCCATGTTAAACCGTAATCAATAGATTTATGAATTCCCCCCGGTTGAGTTCCTACAAATAGAATGGTATCAAGAACTGTCATCGACCAAATATTGGCGGAATTCAAACCATTGTTAATAGCTGTCCAGGAAACACCGTTATCATTAGAAACAAACATACCATCATTGCCTGAGGTTGCAACATATAATGAAGTATCAAGAAACGCTATGTCCACCAAGTTGCTGTTTGTAAGAGTAATGCTGGAAAATAAATTCCATGTTTGAGCAGAGTCCACCGAGGTGTGAATAAGTCCTGTATTTCCAATTGCATAAAGAATTCCATCATGCATCCTAAGTGCAACAATTTGTGAATCCGCAATTCCGTTGCTGGCAGTTACCCACGTTGAACCTGTATCTGCAGTCATAAATAATCCATGATTATACAACGACATAAGCATGCTGTTGTCTACAGCTAAAAAGCATGCTGGAAATTCATTATATAAATTCTGAAAGGGTAATCCTGCATTGACCGGCTTCCAGGAGGTTCCATTATTTTTAGAAACAGTAACACCTGCAGATTCGCCATTTTCATTAATGGCCCCCGCAAACAACACATCACCAAATCCACCCATCGCAATTACATCTAATGCCGGCAACCCTTTCAGTGACCAATTGGATGGTACCTGATAAGATTTGTACAATCCACCCATAGTGCCGGCCAGGATGGTGGAATCATCAACTGCTAATTTTGTTATTTCACGAAAACCCATTCCAGTATTGGAAGGGGCCCATGTTTGTCCATGATCTGGTGAATAGAAAACACCATTATTTTTGCCGACCACTAATGTATCTCCATAAAAGCTCACATCTTTGATAGCTGAAATTGAAAAGCCTATATTCGACCAGGTATTTCCAAGGTCTGCTGAAAAAAACACACCGTCTCCTTGTGAGCCAGCGATAACATTTGAGTCACGGGCAGCAATAGATCTAATATCGTATCCCGTAAGGCCATTATTGGATGCCTGCCAGGACTGACCCCAATCATCGGTTCGATACATTCCAACAGGTGTAGCTGCAAACAATTGCAGTCCGTTGGTAGCCAGATCGTGGACAAAATATTGAGCTGGAAGACCTGAACTAACATTTGTCCAATTTATTCCACCGTCAGTGGTTACATAAACTCCCGCTGCAATAGCTACAAATACTTGATTTCCTACTACAGCAAGCGAGGTGCATTCATTGGATGCCAACCCGTTCAAAGATGGTAACCAGGTGATTCCATGATCAACAGACCGGTAAACACCACTGTCGGATGTACTCATAAATATTAGTGAGTCTTGAAAGGCTATATCTCTTATAACATAGCCATTAGTACATAAAACAGGACTCCATGTTTCTCCTAAATCAACAGAGCGGAACAACTGACTCCAATGATTACTGTTGCCAAAGCTGCATACTGCCATCACCTCATTTCCTTTCACTCCCATGCAAAGAATCTCCGCACCATTTGGCCCATTGCAATTCACCCATTGTGCACTTACATTGAAATAACAATTGATGAGCATAAAAAGAAGTATTGTAAGTTTGAATTTCACTGGGTATTGATTTAAAGATTAAGCATTAAAAGTACAAATGTTTCTTCATCTTAGCAACTTTTTAAAAAGAGGGGTATTTGGCAGATTAACTTTGATTTGTGCAAGGCAACAAGAACAATTCCCCAAAATTGATAAAATCGTTTCAGCTATCTGAAAGGGTGCCATGAGGATAACTTCTACCGGGTTTTGAATAAGGAACTCGATCTACGATTCATTTTAAAAGACAAAGCCCAATTAACTTGCAATTTAACAAAATGAATGTTGTTTTTTACATTTTGATACAGAAACCGGCTGTTTCGACTGGTACTCTATAAAAATCTGATAGCGATATCAGGCAGCTAATTGCACTAACAAAAGTTATATTTTTTTTTAAAAAGTTGTGCCTCTCCGACTGAATTGGCAGGCAACGGTCACCGATGTTGTACGCTGGCCTATAAATGCCAGTTAAACCCGTTCGTTGTCAGCCTGCCATTCCTGAATTGATTTTTTTATTTGGTCACCTTTTAAACCATCGTGTAATGCTCTTTGAAGGAGTGTAATAAACTCTTCATCATTTGCAAATCGTAGAGCGGAGATTTGATCAAAGGTCAACTGTTTTTCGATCGGATCCGTTCTTTTACCGAATAATTCGAAATATCTTAATTTAAATTCCAAACGAACTATTCTATTTTGATTACCCAAAGCATAATGTTGTCTTACCATTAAAGTAAGATAAAGTATACAAGATATCGCAACAGTAAATAGTAACCATGACAAATTGTTTTCCTCACTTAAGTAAATGTTTCTAATACCGATAAAAATTAATATCAGTAAAATGGGTAAAAAAACAAAATGGTGTGGAATATAATACCTTTTGTGATTCGAATAGTTTTGCTTTTTCATATTTTGTACAGTTACAAAAATCAAACCACTATTGCCATCTCTATAAAAGTTTAGCAATGTCCTTCGTAAATTTGCCATTTGGTTGAAAGCTGTCTAAAGCTTGTGCAACACCGGCTGTTAAAAGCAGGCGTAGCAAATCTATCAACGGAATACCAAGCTTATTGTCGAATAAATAATATTGGTAGTTTGTTATCATAAACTTCCGGAACTACTTTGAGTCCAAAATTATTAATATACGCATTCAAAATCTTATCCTTAACTATAAAAATGTCAATCTTGGAAATTTCACTGGAAAATTATTAGTGTAGAGGTTTTCTGAATTAATGTAAACTGCATCTATGAAGAGTTGATAAAAGTCCACCACCTCATCAATAAATTGTTTCTTATTTGCCAGTCAATCGATCAACTTTCTTTCACACCACTCTGTTCAAATAGCATTTCCTTGACCATATTCGCTTGGTGATAACGTCAGACTGTGAAAATACTAATTTTCCTCATCCCTTTGTTAATTTCTATTGAAAAATTGTTCCTAACTCGAGCATTTTGATTGCTATTTTTAGGGAAAATCAAACTCATGCAACACATAGTACCCATGGACAGATA
>JAEUTI010000042.1 GCA_016788065.1 Bacteroidia bacterium
TGGATGGCAGAAAGTAAGTCCATTATTGTTGCTGCATTGGCACTTCCCATTCCAAAATTGATGATGGTAATCCCTTTAGCAGTTGCATTTGGCATTGGTTTATCCTTGCCGGAGATGGCAACTTTATGCCATTTCGCAAACTGTTCCACATAATTGCCAAAATTGGTGAGCAAAATATATTTTCCGAATTTATCGAGTGATGTTCCGGTATAGCGTGGTAACCAATTTGCTACAATGTCTTTTTTATTTTCCAATTTTATTTCGGTTAGATGATCAAAAATAAATTGTTTAATTTGAACAGCGATAACTACCTTAGCATCGGTCTCTTAACAGGATCATTATGGCCGAGCTCAATCTTCCTTCCTATCCGTTCAAAATCCGAACTACCGGGCAAAGTAAGGAAATTTTTGACTCATTACGCAGAAAATTTGTGCTTCTGACTCCTGAAGAGTGGGTACGGCAGCATTTTGTGGAATTCCTGAAAAATGAATTGGGCTATCCTGCATCTCTGATCGCAATTGAAAAAGGATTTAAAGTCAATCAGCGAAGTAAAAGAGCCGATATTGTGGTACATAACCGTTCCGGCATGCCCTGGATGATTGTAGAATGCAAAGCTTCACATGTGGTGCTTACGGAAGAAGCCTTTTATCAGGCAGCTTCTTACCATCTTAAATTAAATGTCAGCTATTTAATTATTACCAATGGATTGCAACATTATTGCTGTAAATTTGAAAATGGTACCTTCGCATTCGTAGAAGGATTTCCTGCCTTCAATTCATAAAATATCACTGTCTGCTCACATGAGATTTGTAAAATGGTTTATTATAGGGATTCTGGTAATCACCACCGGTATACTTTCGTTTTTGTTGCTGTATGTTCAAAGCAGTCGGCCTGTTTATCATGGAGAAGTACATACTACAAAAGTTGCTGCAAATGTGAAAGTCTATTTCGATGACTTTGGTATCCCCCATATTTATGCACAAACAGCAAAGGACGCATACTTCACTTTAGGATATGTGCATGCTCAGGAACGTCTCTTTCAGATGGAGATGCTGCGTCGCGTTGGTGGTGGCAATCTGGCAGAAATATTTGGGTCTGATCTTTCCGAAGTAGATGCATTTTTCAGAACTATTGGTATAGGAAAAGCTGCTGATCAATCCAATGCACTTTTCTTTAATAATCCAACCGAGCAATGGCAAAAAGATGCTTTGGCTTACATGGAAGGAATCAACCACTTCATTGAGAATGGTAACATGCCACCTGAATTTGCATTGCTTGGTATTCCTGCAAAACCATTTACCACCCGTGATTTTTTTCTTATTACCGGTTACATGTCGTTTAGTTTTGCCGAAGCTCTGCGCACCGATCCTGTCTTCGATAAAATTTCCCGAACATTAGGCCCCGAATACATGAAAGTATTTGGCCATTCTTATATCGCCGGAAATAAAAAAATTGAAAATCATCACGACTCGCTGCTTACCGGCACTTCCAAATTATCGGCTTTTACCGATCAGGTCATCAGCAAACTGCCAATTCAACCCTGGCTGGGCAGTAACGGATGGGTGATGTCGCCTTCTAAATCTGCTTCCGGAAAAGTATTGCTTGCAAACGATACACACATTGGCTATCAGCAACCTGCTGTATGGTACGAAGCACATATTGAATATCCCGGTTTTGCTCTCTATGGAAATTATCTTGCAGGTTTTCCGTTCCCATTAGTTGGTCATACCAGAAATATTGCATGGGGACTTACCATGTTTGAGAACGATGACATGAATTTGTATCGTGAAAAAGAAGACCCTGCAAACAAAGAATATTATATCTACAAAGGCAACAAAGAAAAATATACTACGCGAACTGAAACAATTGCCATCAAGGATAAACCTGATTCCGTAATTACCATACGAGAAAGTATACATGGTCCCATTGTTAATGATGTACTCAAGCAACTCGACTCCACTTCAGTGGAACCTGTGGCATTATGGTGGGCCTACACAAAATTTCCCGGCACGGCTTTACAAGTAACCTATCATCTTGCCCATTCGAAAAATGCTGTAGATGCACGAAAGGCAGCATCTATGGTACATGCACCGGGTCTGAATATCATGTTTGGTGATGCTTCAGGAAATATAGCCTGGTGGGCAGCAGCAAAACTTCCAATTTATCCTGCAAGAATGAATACCAAATTAATTCTGGATGGTACATCAGGCCAGGATGATATTCTGGGCTATTATGATTTCGATCAAAATCCAATGTCAGAGAATCCTCCTGAAGGATATGTCTATTCTGCCAACAATCAGCCCGACACCATTGCAGGAATTTTATACCCCGGATATTATGCACCACACGACCGGGCACTACGCATCACTGAATTATTGAAAGCAAGAAATAAGTGGTCTGTTTCCGATATGAAATCAATAACTGCAGATGTTACCTCCATGACACAACCCGGCAATGCTGCAATTATTCTGGATGTACTTGCGAATGATCCGGTGCTGGTTCATTCCGGTGAACATAAACGTTCTGCTTACTTTCTGAAATCATGGACTGGAAATCATCAGTTGAATGATATTGCACCAACCATTTATTACAAATTAATTTCTCACATTTTCGAATCGGCAATGATTGATGAGTTGGGTGAAGAAGACTACAACTCCTTTGTGAACACTCATCTGATGAAGAATAGCTACACTATTTTCCTGCAGGATGATAATAGTCCATGGTGGGATGATATTCGCACTAAGGAAATAAAGGAAACCAGAAAAACTATTTTTGTTGAAGCCTTCAAGAGCACCATTAATGAACTAAAGGCATCATCAGGTGTAATGGACAACTGGACCTGGGGAAGTGTACATACTTTAGAACATGTTCATCCTGTTGGAAGACAGGCTCCACTCGATAAAATTTTTAACGTAGGTCCGTTTCAGGTTCCCGGCGGAATTGAAACCATAAACAATGCCGGCTTCCACTTAAATACTTCCGGTAAATATCCGGTGAGCTATGGACCCGCAATGCGGATTCTGCTCGATTTTAATGATATTAATAATGGCTTAAGCATATTGCCAACCGGACAATCGGGGCATATGAGAAGTCCCTATTACCAGGATCAGAGCATAATGTATAACACGAATAAATTCCGACCTATGTTAATGGGAAAAGAGTACATTGAAAAGACATGTACGAATATTCTGACATTTGTACATAGATAATGATTGAATTTAATTCATCAATCATTCTTTGGCCGGAAGTGCAATGATATTGGCACACCCTGAAAATTAAAACTCTCTCTAAGTTTATTTTCTATATACCGGCGATATGGATCTTTAACATATTGCGGCAAATTACAGAAGAACGCAAAGTGCGGATTTCCTCCCGGTAATTGCGTAACATATTTTATTGAAATCGTTTTACCTTTTGTTGCAGGCGGCGGATAATGCTCAATAAATGGCAGCATCACTTTATTTAGAACGGAAGTAGCTATACGCTGTTTTCTATTCTGATAAACCTCTAAAGCAACTTCAAGAGCTTTGTGAATTCTTTGCTTGTGTAAAACAGAAGTAAAAATAATAGGAATGTCGTTAAACGGAGCAAGCTTGGCGCGGATTTCCTCCTCCACCTTTTTAGTGTTCTTAGTTGCGGTTTCAATAAGATCCCATTTATTAACCAGCAACACTATTCCCTTTTTGTTTTTTTCTGCAAGATGGTAAATGTTGATATCCTGTGCGGTTAATCCAACTGTTGCATCAATCATAACGATACATACATCCGACTCTTCAATAGCACGAATGGTTCGCATGACTGAATAAAATTCGATATCTTCTTTTACTCTTGCTTTGCGACGCAATCCTGCCGTGTCAATTAAAAAGAAATCGAAACCGAATCCTTTATACCTTGTGTAGATGGTATCCCGAGTGGTTCCTGCTATAGGTGTAACAATTGTTCTCTCTAATCCGAGTAATGTATTCAGCAACGAAGACTTTCCAACATTAGGTTGTCCGACAATAGCAATTTTTGGAATTTCCGTTTCTTCGGGCTCTTCTGAATTAAAATCTTTAACAACCTCATCCAATAATTCTCCCGTTCCACTTCCACTAATTGCAGATATCGTATATATCTCGCCCAATCCCAATTTATAAAAATCGGTATGCTCGAATGCTCTTGCAGAACTATCCACTTTATTTGCAACCAGCACCACCTTCTTCCCTGATTTACGAAGCATTCCTGCAACCTCATCATCCAAATCGGTCAAACCGGTAGTTACATCAACTACAAAAATTATTACATCGGCTTCTTCAACAGCCAACACAACCTGCTTTCTTATTTCGTCCTCAAAAACATCATCCGAACCACGAACATATCCACCGGTATCGATTAATGAAAAAGACTTTCCATTCCAATCTGCTTTACCATAATGACGATCACGCGTAACTCCACTTGCTTCATCAACAATTGCCTTACGGGATTCTGTTAACCGGTTAAAAAGAGTCGATTTCCCTACATTGGGACGACCTACTATTGCTACTATATTTGCCACGTATTATTTTTTATTCTTCGTTATAACCAAACTTATCTAACTGCTTTTCATCATCACGCCAATTCTCCCGAACTTTTACGGTTAGTTCCAGATAAATATGACAATCGACCAGCTTTTCTATTTTCTTTCGGGCATCAGTTCCCAGCTTCTTAATCGCTTCTCCTTTGTGACCAAGCAAAATTGCTTTCTGTGATTCACGATCGACATAAATCTCACAGCGGATACGGTGAATTTCAGGCTCTTCTTTGTAGTCGGTAACCACTACTTCACATGAATAAGGAATTTCTTTCTGATAGTTCACTAAAATTTTCTCACGGATAATTTCCGTTACAAAAAACCGAACATTTCTGTCGCTGATATCTTCTTTATCAAAAAATGCCGGTGATGCAGGCAGATAACTCACTATTGTCTGCACCAACGGCTGAATGTTGAACTTTTCTGTTGCTGAAACCGGAATGATTGCTCCCGGATTCAACAATTCCTTCCAAAATATCACTTTCTGCTCTAACGTTTCCTGATCAGCCAAATCAACCTTATTGATGACCAATATAAAAGGCACCACCAAATTCTTTAAACGCTCGGCCACTTCTTCTGAAAGTGCTCTTTCGTGAATTTCCACAACCAGCATAACCAGGTCGGCATCCACCAAAGTTGAATCAACTGCATCCATCATTTTCTTATGCAACTTGTAAGCAGGCTGCATAATTCCAGGGGTATCCGAGAAAACGATTTGGTACTCAGGATCATTCAAAATACCCTTAATTCTATGTCGTGTAGTTTGTGCTTTAGGCGTAACAACCGACAATTGTTCACCAAGCATTTTGTTCAATAAAGTAGACTTCCCGACATTGGGTTTACCTATAATTGCAACAAAACCAGCCTTATGTGTCATTTTTTAAATATTCCCCGAACTCTCTGAATCCGGAATCAGTGCGCAAAGGTACGAAATTTGTATGTAATTGAGTTATAATAGTTTTCAAGTTAGCAGTGAGCAGTTAGCAGTAGGCAGTAGGCAGTGAGCAGTAGGCAGTGAGCAGTAGGTAGTGAGCAGTAGGCAGTGTGCAGT
Source organism: Bacteroidia bacterium (assembly GCA_016788065.1). GTDB lineage: Bacteria > Bacteroidota > Bacteroidia > AKYH767-A > OLB10 > JADKJB01. The sequence goes on from JAEUTI010000042.1 coordinate 5,601, forward strand.
AGGCAGTGAGCAGTAGGCAGTTAGCAGTAAGCAGTAAGCAGTAATCGGTGAACAGCAAAAAGTGCATAGTGAGCAGTAATCTGTGTGCAGGGATCTGACCAATTATAACTTGCAAATCTTCAGCTTGCCTGCTGTAAATTATGTTACATGTATCTGAATACAAAGCATAAGTGAAAAACATACCTTTCAAATCAAAAAGTGTAACTAAAAAAAGTCAAAAAAAAACCGACTCAAATGAGTCGGTTTTAGTAGCGGGGACCGGTCCCGATAGCTATCGGGAGAACCGATGTCCGCCAACTGGCGGATGGGTTATGAGCCCAATCCGCCAGACGGCGGACCAGCTGGCGGACTCCACCCCGCACTCCAGTAGAATGGCCTTTGAAATATTAACTTGCACACACAGATTCATTGGTGATGCTATTTTTCAGGAAAAACTAAATCAAGGAACGAAGAAATTTCCTGCCTTGCCCGGATTTAAATTGGTCTTCTCTTGCCATAGCACCCTGTCTGGTTGAAAATTCTTCCACATATAATAACCTCCATGGTTTATATCTGCAAGCCCAAGTTTTGAATTCACCCAAACCATTATGTTCATTGATTCTTTTTTGCAAGTTGTCAGTTTGCCCGCTGTAAACAATGTCAAATGTATCTGAATATAAAGCATAAGTGAAAAACATACCTTTCAAATTAAAAAGTGTAAATAAAAAGAAGTCCAAAAAAAAGCCGACTCAAATGAGTCGGCTTTTAGTAGCGGGGACCGGATTCGAACCGATGACCTTTGGGTTATGAGCCCAACGAGCTACCACTGCTCCACCCCGCAATATTTCTTTCCCAACGAGCTATCCGCCATGCGGCGGACTCCACCCCGCAATATTTCTTTCCCAACGAGCTATCCGCCATGCGGCGGAATCCACCCCGCAATATATCTTTTTCACTTTTCAGATTGAATCTCAAAGAGGGCATCTGAATGGGATTGCAAAAGTAAACAATTCAATTGGATTACCAACAACTGATTGCCAATAATTTTATTTCGGCAATCAATGAATCATTCCATTGATTAGCAATCAATTAATATACATGATAACTGATAACCTGATTACTGGTCAATGATTTCTAGTCACTCATAGTTGATTTTCTTGAATACGGTCACTTAAAAGTGACCTCCATTGATAACCCATCGACTTCGCTTCGCTCCGCTCAGGGCGGCGCTGATAACCGATAACTGATAACTGATAACTGATAACTGATAACTGATAACTGATAACTAATAACTGATAACTAATAAAAAAAGCTGCCCTTCGAGCAGCTTTTTTTATTAGTTAAAATAGATCATCATCCAGATCATCTACATCTTCGTCTTCATCATCATCGTCGCGGGTGAGTAATTCACCCCAGTCATGCATTTTCTCACCGGGCATTTTAAAATCGTCGATATTATCATCATCCGCATCCAATTCTGAATCTATTTCAGTTAAGCGGGTAGTGATTTTACCTTTCATCCCATCCTTGTCAATTTTCGTTTCGGTTTTGGTTTCACGAATAGTTGTCGCCGGTGGAATAAAAGTAACTTTTTCCGTCACTTCTGTTTTTGGAACTTCTGGCTTTGGTTCAGGTGATTTTTTTGCTTTTGGAGCTGGAGCCGGCTTCGGAGCAGGAGCTGGTTTAGGAGCAGGCGCCGGTTTAGGAGCCGGAGCAGGTTTTGGAGCTTCTGCCTTTTTAACAGGAGCAGCTTTCACAGGAGCGGGCTTTGGAGCAACCGCTTTAGGCTTTGGCGCCGGAGCTTTTGGAGCTACAGGAGCTTTGGCCTGAACCACCTTCTTTACCGGAGCTGCTTTAGCAGGTGCTTTTGGAGCAGCCGCTTTTGCTTTAACAGATACTTTAGGCTTAGCAGCCGGTTTTGCTTTAGCTTTTGCCTTAGCTTTTACAGCCGGCTTTTTAGCCACCGGTTTTTTAGTTGCCGGCTTAGCTGCTTTTTTAGGTGCCGCCTTTTTTACGGGCTTCTTTGCTACCACTTTTTTAGCAGGTGCTTTCTTAGCTGCAGTTTTTTTAGATTTTACTGCAGACTTAGCCTTTGCTGCAGACTTTTTAGGAGCCGCCTTTGCTGCTTTTTTCTTAGGAGCAGCTTTTGCCTTTTTAGGAGCAGCTTTTGAGGCAGGTTTTGAAGCTTTGCCTTTTTTAGAAGTACGGGTTGCCATAGCGTATCTGTTTTGTTTAAATCAGAAATTTGGAGTAAAAATAATGGATTTAATAATCAAATGTTCAAGTAATGAAAAAATTTATATAAGGTTCGTGGCTGTAATCTAAACTCCGGCTTTCAGATTCATATTTTTTTATACTTTTGCTTCAGTTCAGGCACTAAATAAAGGCCAAATTAAGTTTTAGCAGGTATGAATCTATTTACAGGCAAGTTTAAATTTCCAACATCAGGTCTATTTTTAATTCTGTTTTTTGCTTTACTAATTACGGCTTGCCAGGAAGATCCTGTTCTTGAACCAGCTGACAATGAAGATGTTATAATAACTCCCAAGTCAAGAGCTTTTATTACAGGCATTCAAATCAATAGCTTCCCGGGTACCGATCCTTCCGGTAACAGCTGGGATGCAATAGATACAACTACCGGTGATGTTAATGGCAAGGCTGATATTTTCTTCAATATTAGCGACCCCTCCCCTAATCCACCGGTTTTCTGGAGTCAGAATTCTCACTTTTCCGACGTGGGATCGAATGATACTACCCGCTACAACTTATTGGAAAACTATGAAGTGATTCCCTTCGGCTCCAATATCGATGTGAATGTTTACGACTATGAACTTCCCGATTCTACTTTAATAGGTACCGTGAACTTTTTTGTCGGCACTTATCCCGACCCCCAAAACCCTTACCCCTCTGCAGTGCTTGCCGAACAAAACGGTTGCTCTGTCATTCTATTTCTGAGGTGGGAAGATTAACCCCGCAATGAACTTTCTGGCCCATCTTTACCTTTCCGGAACCGATGAACAAATTCAACTGGGAAATTTCATCGCTGACTCCGTTAAAGGCAAAAGCTACCTAAACTTCCCTGAAAAGGTCCTCCAGGGAATTCTTTTACATCGGTCAATTGACAATTTTACCGACAATCACCCAATCGTTGAAATCACTAAAAAACGACTTAGAGGAAGTTTTCACAAGTATGCTCCTGTTATCAGTGACATCTATTACGATCACTTTCTGGCTAAATACTGGCATGAGTTTTCTGAAATAAATCTGGAAAATTATGCATCAGATTTTTATGAAGTTTTAAATGCAAACAAGGATATTCTTCCCGAACGAACTTTACAAATGATGCCTCATTTAATTAAAGGCAACTGGCTGGTCTCTTACCGTTCGGTAGAGGGAATCCATCGCGTACTTTCGGGAATGTCGAGGCGAACTACTTTCGTATCAAATATGGAACATGCAGCGGAAGAACTAAATGCTAATTACAATTTTTACGAGCAAGAGTTCAGGCATTTCTTCCCTGAACTTATCGCACATGCCAAGGCAATAAGTTCGACTCTTGAAAATGGTAAAAAATAAGACTAACCACATGTCAAAAAAAAAGAGTCCCGATGACCGGAACTCTTTTTTATAAATATTATTATTTTTTCAGGAGAACAATTTAGCTCTTAAAAACTCCCGGTTCATTCTTGCAATATTGGTTACTTTAATTTCTTTCGGGCATTCTGCTTCACATGCTTCAGTATTCGAGCAATTGCCGAATCCTTCCTGATCCATCTGAGAAACCATTTTCAGAACGCGTTCTTTTCGCTCCACATTTCCCTGTGGCAACAATGCATATTGCGAAACTTTTGCAGAGACAAACAACATTGCTGATGAGTTCTTACAAGCAGCAACACATGCGCCACATCCGATACAAGCCGCTGATAAAAAGGCTTCATCTGCATTTTCTTTAGATATTGGAATTGCATTCGCATCAGGTACGGAACCGGTGTTAACAGAAACATATCCTCCAGCTTGCTGAATTCTTTCAAATGCTGTTCTGTCAACAACTAAATCACGCAAAACAGGGAATGCAGTTGCACGCCATGGCTCAATCGTAATGGTTTCACCACTGCTGAAACTTCTCATGTGTAACTGGCAAGTTGTAACACCCTTTAACGGTCCATGAGCTCGTCCATTAATGTACATACTGCACATTCCGCAAATCCCTTCGCGACAATCGTGATCGAATGCGATAGGTTCTTTACCTGCTTTAATCAGGTCTTCATTTACCACATCCATCATCTCTAAAAATGACATGTCGGGAGAAATATTTTTTGCTTCATATGTTTCGAAAGCGCCCTGGGCATTTTGACTTTTTTGTCTCCAGACTTTCAACGTAAGATTCATATTACCACTCATATGCTTTATTATTTACTGTGCTGTTAAATGAAATAAAAAACTGTAATTGTTATTTGTAAGAACGTTGTGATCGCTTGATGAATTCATATTCCAATGCTTCTTTATGCATTTCGGAAGGTTGATTCTCACCTTTGTATTCCCATGCCGCTACATAAGCATAGTTATCATCATCACGTAATGCTTCTCCTTCAGGAGTCTGGTATTCTTCACGGAAGTGACCACCACAACTTTCATTTCTCTGAAGTGCATCCTGCATCATCAATTCTCCTAACTCGAGGAAATCGGCAACACGACCGGCACGCTCCAGATTCTGATTCAATTCTTCACCAACTCCGGGAACTTTAATGTTTTTCCAGAATTCTGCACGAAGTGCTTTTATTTTCTCAATTCCTTCTTTCAAGCCATTCTCATTTCGTGCCATACCGCAATGATTCCACATAATGAGACCCAACTCCCGTTGAAATTCATGCACTGTTTTATTACCGTTAATGCTAAGCAGTTTTTGCAACTGATCTTTTACATTTTTCTCGGCGGCTACAAACTCAGGTGAATCAATAGAAACTTCTTTCCTTTCTTCACCTGCCAGATAATCACCAATGGTATAAGGAAGTACAAAGTATCCATCTGCCAAACCTTGCATCAGTGCACTTGCTCCTAATCTGTTAGCGCCATGGTCAGAAAAATTTGCTTCTCCACAAGCATACAAACCGGGAATAGTAGTCATTAAATTATAATCAACCCAAAGTCCGCCCATTGTGTAATGCACGGCAGGATAAATTCTCATTGGTGTTTTATAAGGATTTTCACCTGTGATTTGTTTGTACATATCAAACAGGTTGCCATATCGGGATGCAACTGTAGATTCACCCAGACGATTAATGGCATCAGAAAAATCGAGATATACAGCCAATCCGCTAGCTCCTACTCCTCTTCCCTGATCACACATTTCTTTTGCCTTACGGGAAGCAATATCACGTGGCACCAGATTTCCGAATGAAGGATAGATACGTTCCAAATAATAATCTCTTTCTGCCTCAGGAATATCTTCAGGTTTTCTGTTATCACCTTTTTTCAAAGGCACCCAGATGCGGCCATCATTACGTAAGCTTTCGCTCATCAATGTAAGCTTGCTTTGGTGATCACCTGAAACAGGAATACATGTTGGATGAATTTGTGTGAAGCAAGGATTTCCAAAATAAGCACCTTTTTTATGTGCTCTCCAAATAGCTGTTACATTGGAACCGCGTGCATAGGTTGTAAGATAGAATACGTTTCCGTAGCCACCGGTACAAAGCACCACTGCATGTGCACTGTGTCGTTCAATTTGACCTGTCACAAGATCTCTGGCAATAATTCCTCGTGCTTTGCCATCTACCATCACTACATCCAGCATTTCATGACGGGTATAGCTTTGTATTTTACCGGTAGCAATTTGTCTGTTCATTGCACTGTAAGCACCTAACAACAATTGCTGACCTGTTTGGCCTTTCGCATAAAAGGTGCGGGAAACCTGTGCACCTCCGAATGAACGGTTATCTAGTAATCCTCCATATTCACGCGCAAAAGGCACACCTTGTGCCACGCACTGATCAATAATATTTACACTCACCTGAGCCAAACGGTAAACATTGGCTTCCCGTGCGCGGTAATCACCTCCTTTTAGGGTGTCGTAAAATAAACGATAAACGCTGTCTCCATCGTTTCTGTAATTCTTCGCAGCATTAATCCCTCCCTGAGCAGCAATACTATGCGCACGGCGCGGACTATCCTGAACACAAAACGTTTTTACATTGTAACCAAGCTCAGCTAGAGATGCTGCTGCCGATGCACCGGCAAGTCCGGTACCTACAATGATAATATCATACTTTCTTTTATTCGCAGGATTAACCAGTTTAAGATTAAACTTGTGATTATTCCACTTTTCAGCAAGTGGCCCTGATGGTGCTTTCGAATTCAATGTCATTTCAGAAGGTATTTAAATTAATCAGGATTTCATGAAATAAAAATAAACAGGCATGGCTGCAAACAAGAGAGGAATCAGTATACCAAAAACCCACACTCCGATTCCCTGTATTAGGGAAGCATATGAGGGGTGACGAATTCCCAACGACTGGAATGAACTCTGGAAGCCATGAACCAGGTGATAGGCAAGCGCAATCATACCCAACAGATATAAAACAACTAACCATGTTTCCTGGAAAGCCATTTTCACCACATTGTACAAATCTCTTACTATAACAAGTTTTACCGGTTGTCCGTTTGCATCAGAGGCCATAATTTCATGTGGCTTCATATGTCCGCTGTCTGTTAGTCCCACCGGAGCACCTAATACCTCACCGGAATTAACATCCAACATGTATTGCACATAAGGAACATCTCCAAATTTGTATTTGAACCAGAAGTTAGCCATGTGCGTTACCAGGAACAACAAAATGATGGTTCCTAAAATTCCCATATTTTTAGATGCCCAGGATGATGACCGTGGATCTTTGGCAGCACCATAACCAATTTTGCGGGCTGCACGGTTTTGCATGGTTAAACGGAATCCACTGATTGCATGCAGTATAATGGTCAGATACAGCAGATAAGAAACCACTTTAATGGGTGTGAAGGTGGTCATGAATACCGAATACTGGTTAAATGCCAGTCCGTAATCATTTTTAAAGAGCTGCATATTACCGGAAACGTGTACAATAAGAAAGGTACACAGAAAAAGGCCGGTAAGCGACATTAATACTTTACGACCAATGGATGTGTCGAGAAACTTAAACGCTGAATTCATTTTCAGAAAGATTGTTATGGTGCAAATTTAGGTTCTGATTTGATCTTATTCAAATAAATAACAATATTTATAGTTGTGTGTTGCCGCTTCCCTTCCTGAATCTTAATTTTACAGGCATCAAATTCTTTAATCGAATCGGGATATGAAATACCTACCTATTGATAAGCAACTGTTTATAGAAAACAGAAAGCGTTTTGCGACACATTTGAAAGCCGGGATGGCAGCAATTTTTAATGCCAACGATGAAATGCCGCGTAATGGAGATGGCACTTTTGCCTTCCGTCAGAACTCCGATTTGTTCTATCTTTCAGGTATTGATCAGGAATTGACCGTTTTGGTGATTTGTCCCGATTGCCCATTGCCTCAATATCGGGAAGTACTATTTCTAAGACAAACCAATGAGAAGATTGCTGTTTGGGAAGGTCACAAATACACAAAAGAAGAAGCCAGAGCTACTTCCGGCATTCAGTCTGTTTATTGGCTGGAAGAAATGGATGCAATCGTAAATGTGATTCTGAATCACAGCACAGGAATTTACATCAATATCAATGAAAACGACCGGTTTGCCTCCGAAGTTCCTTACCGGGAATTGCGCTTTGCAGCAACTATCCAAAAGAAATATCCCGCCCACCAGATTGAACGATCAGGTCCAATCATGGCTAAGCTGCGATCTATAAAATCTGATACCGAAGTCAAATTGATGCAGGTAGCAATGGACATTACTGATAAAGCTTTCCGCAGAGTGTTGGCATTCACTAAACCCGGAGTTACCGAATATGAAATTGAAGCTGAAATTATACATGAGTTTATAAGAAACCGCGCTACAGGTCATGCCTATAATCCTATTATTGCTTCCGGAAAAAATGCCAATGTTTTGCATTACAACGATAATAATCAGGTTTGCCTGGATGGCGATGTAATTCTAATGGACTTTGGGGCAGAATATGCCAATTATGCTGCCGATCTTACCCGGTGCATTCCGGTAAATGGCAAGTTTACTGCCCGTCAAAAGGATGTTTATAATGCTGTCCTTAGAGTAATGAAAGCTGCAACTGCCATGCTCGTTCCCGGTAATACTATTGAAAAATATCATGTTGAGGTTGGGAAAGTGATGGAAGAAGAATTGGTAGGATTAGGCTTGTTAAATCAGGCAGCCGTGAAAGCTCAGGATCCCAATAATCCATTGTATAAAAAGTATTTCATGCATGGCACTTCGCATTTCCTTGGTTTGGATGTACATGATATTGGTGACCGATATTCGCCAATGGCTGCGGGAATGGTTTTTACTTGTGAACCAGGGATATATATTCCGGAAGAAGGCTTGGGAATCCGTCTTGAAAACGATATTCTGATTACCGATTCTAAGCCTGTCGATCTGATGGCTAAAATTCCTTTGGAAGTAGCTGCTATTGAGGATTTAATGCAACAGGGCCGCTGATTGCCAGCGATTAATTAGGTGTCATTCCCCACCATCCTTTTCGGCCGGTGAAAATCTGACTGAAAATACCAGGCTTGGAATTAGGTCCGCTTTTGCGGGATCCGGGAGTGTACACAATACTCAATCCAACTGTTACGATAACATCATCGCGATCGGGATTGCCTCTGCGACGTCCGGAATCGGGAAATCCTTTTGGACGTCGGCTAGAAAACAACACTGCCAACTCACCCTTTGGAGTTGCAGCAAGAGCCGTCGAGTCAGGATAAATTGTACTTGTATCATCCAGATAATCGGTAAAAGTTAATTGAGGTGCAGCTTCTAAACGAAGTGAAAAATTATCGTTTAATCGCATAAATACTCCTGCACCAAAAGTCAGTGATGAGCTGGTTAATTTATAAGGTTTTTCATAGTCGCCGCCCTCTATAAATTGCCCTTCAGTACCTAATGGTTGAAGTTCGTAAACCACACCATTCAATTCTGCCTTTGGCCGGAACCAAAAGTATCCCAAACCAAACATTCCGTATGGGTTGAACCTACGTTTATCTTTAACACTAAAGAACCTGAATCGAAGCAAGGCTGAAAGTTCATCAATGTTTGAAAAGAAATGCTGATTACGGGCCAGATTGTCATTTTCATTCGAAATTCGATCATCTCCCTCCACTTTTCCACGCATGTAGCGGAACGACAAATCAGTACGATCTACCAACAAAAGCGAAATATCTCCTCCGTAATACAGATTCAACAATTCGGCCTTTGGCAGGAAGCCTTTTTCACTAAGATCTCCATTATAAAACATAACTCCTCCGCCAACCGCAAATGAAACATTGGATTGGGCGTTAAGATTTGTACTAAAAATTAAAACAACCATTAAGGTTGATAAAAGATGCTTTATTTTTTTGCTGCTTTGCATCGCATAAGTTATCTATTCAACTTATCCACAAAGATACGGCCGAAAATTAGCGAAAAGGGGGATTTTCAAGGACTTATTAAAAAAACCATTGTTAATAACCTTGACTTTTAGGCCATTAAGCACTACTTTATTTGCTCAAAAGGACCTTTCCGGTCATTTCCACAGGAATTTGCAAACCCATCAATGTCAATATAGTAGGAGCTAAATCAGCCAGTTTACCATCTGATATTTTTAAAGTAGGGTTATGTTTACTTATCAAAAAGCACGGAACCGGATTGGTGGTATGGGCTGTATTTGGAGAGCCATCAGGATTAATCATCATATCGGCATTTCCATGGTCGGCAGTAATTAAGAAGGAATACCCATTTTTAGTCCCGGCTGCAACAACATCAGCTACACAGGTATCAACTGTCTCAACTGCCTTCATGGCAGCACTGAAAACACCTGTATGACCAACCATATCGGCATTGGCAAAATTGAGGCAAACAAAATCAACTTCCCCTTTATTCAATTCAGCAACCAATGCATCCCGAACCAAAAAGGCACTCATTTCAGGTTGTAAGTCATAGGTCGCTACTTTCGGCGAAGGAATCATTATGCGTTGTTCATCTTTGAAAACAGATTCCCGTCCACCGGAAAAGAAGAAGGTAACGTGCGGGTATTTTTCAGTTTCAGCAATACGAATTTGTTTTTTGCCTGCATCTGCGATTACTTCACCAAGGGTATTAGATAAATTATCCTTATCATAAATAACATTCACATCAACATACTTACTATCATAATTCGTCATGGTCACATAATGCAATTTCATTTTGTGCATTCCGAATTCAGGCAGATCATGTTGCGTAAGAACTTCGGTAATTTCACGACAACGATCGGTTCTGAAATTAAAACTGATCACCGCATCACCATTCTTTATAGTTCCAACCGGTAATCCGTTTTTTTGAATTGAAACCGGCTTAATGAATTCGTCTGTTACCCCACTTGCATAGGAAGCATTGATTGCATCTGTAACCGAATCAAAAGGAGTACCGGTACCATGTACCATCAAATCATAAGCAAGTTTTACCCGCTCCCATCTCTTGTCGCGATCCATTGCATAATACCTGCCAATGATTGAAGCAACTTTTGCAGAAGTACCGCTTAGACTTCCTTCCAAATATTGCATGTATTGCAAACCACCATTTGGGTCGGTGTCTCTACCATCTGTAAATGCATGAATGTAAATTTCTGAGATTCCTTTTTGTGAAGCCAACTTACATAGATGAATAAGATGCTCGGTATGTGAATGGACACCACCATCCGAAATTAAACCAAACAAATGCAAGGGCTTTTTATTTGTTATGCAATATTCAAATGCATTATTAAGGACAGGGTTTGCATCAATTGTTTTTTCGCGGATTGCTTTATTAATCAATGCCAGTTCCTGAAAAACTACCCTTCCGGCTCCAATATTCAAATGGCCTACTTCAGAGTTGCCCATCTGGCCATCAGGCAATCCAACGTTTTCGCCCGAAGTTAGCAGGTGTGAGTGAGGAGTATTGGCATATAAACTATCAATAAATGGGGTATTAGCAGAAGCTACAGCATTTCTATTGGTGGCAGGAGCTTCACCCCAACCGTCCATAATAATCAAAACTACTTTCCCTGTTGTGATTTCCATAACGACATTTTTAGTCCACCGGCAAAATTACTTTAAAAATGGTTCCATTCGGCAAGTTATCCAGAACTTCGATTGTACCATGATGAAAATCAACAATGTGTTTAACTATAAAAAGTCCGAGTCCGGTACCTTTGGTGTTTCGGGTATCTTCATTACCTACGCGATAAAACTTCTCAAATATTTTAGTTTTTTCCGTGTCTGCAATACCAATTCCATGATCAGCAACCTCAATGATTAAATGGTTCTTTACCTGCTTCAGCGAAATTGATATTGATGATTTATCATGGGTATACTTTTCAGCATTTTCAAGCAGATTCAAAATTAAGGAGGAAATTGCCAAAGCATCTCCCTTCATGTACAAATTATCTTCCAGATCGAGTTCTATATTTTTAAGTTCAGCACCGGGAATAATTCTGCTTTGAATTGTAGATGAAATGCAATCCGTAACATTAAATTCTTCCACATGCATTTGAAAGCTGTGGCTTTCTATTCGCGCAGCTAATAAGGCGTTTTCTATCAGATTGTGGATCCGTTCAGTTTCATTTAACGCCTTGGCAATAATAGATGTTCGCTGTTCTTTTTCCAACTCTCTTTTTTGAAGTGTTTGAAGATTTAGTTTAACAGCAGCGAGTGGCGATTTAAACTCATGCGTAATCGATAAGAGGAAGTTCTTTTGCTGACGGGCTAAAGCGAATTCCTTGTTAAAGGACCTGCGAGTAATGTAAATTCCGATCAATAAAATTGCCAGAAACACCAGCCCCTCTCCAACAACCATTGCCGTTCGCTGATTCAGCTCTTTTGAGAAAAAATCAACTTCATGGGCTGGCATTTGATCCTTTTGCAACTCATACAATTCGGTCTTTTGTTCAACAACTTCATTGTTTAACTCAAGCAGTAAATATGCCCACCACGAAAATTGAAGCAACACATAGATCACAAGCAAATAAAACAATACCAGGGGTCTCATAAGGAAGAGCGTTTTTCAGTAAGGGATTAAAGTACAAATATAACTACTCCCGCTTCAATTTTTCAGATAGCCATAAATTTAATTGTGATTTTGACATACTCCTCACAAATCTGTCTAAAAAAAGGAAAACCGCAGAGGGAGCCCTGCAGTTAACCTTCATTAATGGAATTAAATAAAAGGAGCTTCTTTATATAGTGATTTGCACTATTCGTCTAATGTTGTTTGTGTTTCATTACCATCCACGGTCTTCACCGGATCCCATTGACCAAAAGAATTCTCTTGTTCAATTATATAGTAATCAACACCGGTATCCCAATTGGTATATTTAGTCCACCATAGTTTGGTTTTTTCATTCTGCCAGTCAGATTTCAATAAAATAGACGAACTGTTATTGCTTAACGCTCCGGCAATTTCACAATCGCTGACCACATCAATGCGGTAATAATATTCCTGCTGATGCACATCGGTATCATAGTCGATATAGCTTAACGCTGATGCAGGCAGATTTGCAATTTCAACAAAACTGATATTGTCTGCTGAGCGAAGTACATTGTACTGCAACACTCTGTTAGGAGCAAGCACAGGTGGCAACCACTCAGTCAATACATCTTTGTCATTTATTACTGTTGAACGAACAACTTCCACTTTTTGATCCGCTAAAGGATTTGCCGGAACAGCAACTGAAGTATCACTTAATGAAATATAAGCATTTCCACAAAGTGATGTCGCTGTAATACGATAAGAATATTCATCGGGACAATAGAATCCCTGATCAAGATAACTAGTTGTGTTTGGAGGAACTGTAGCTACAAGTTGCGATGTTCCATCAGCCAGGTTCACCCTGTTGACTTCATAAGATGAAACATTACACCCAAAATATTTAGTCCAGGTAACTCTGATATCATCATTCTGTGGCACAGCAGTAACATTCATTGTTGTGTGAGGAATAGAAGCTGTCAATGGCAATGCATATTCACACTGGTCGAGTGTTTGCAACTTATAGGTGTATACATTTTGCAAAGTGGCTAGCCCTTGATCAACATAAGTTGAAGTTACAGACATCGATGAGTTATTCGGTGTATTATCGCGATAAATCTGATCATAAACACCGGTTACATTGTTCAAACGATACAGTATGTATGCTCCAAGATCAAGTGCCGAACTGTTTTGCCAGGTAATCTCAACAGACGTGTTGTTTACAACAGAAACACTAAGAATTGGAGTAGCACCCGGAGGTAATGTATCATAAACCTGAATGTAATTAGGCTGATCCATGGTATCGGAACATCCGAACTGATTGGTTACAATTAAGCTGGCATTGTAAAACCCTGGCGCCAGAATTGGAACCGCAGGATTTTGAGTTGTATAAGATGTACCAGCTATATTCCAGTTATATGTTAATCCGGTGGTAGGTGTCGATTGACTCATAAACTGGAAGGTAGTACCGGAACACGAAGCTGTTTGATTTACTGTGAATGCAGCTGTTGGAACAGGATTCACCTGAACCGGAGTTGCAAAGAAGAAAGTATCGGCACAACCTGCTGTTGTTGAAGCAATCAGATATGGGAAATAGGTTCCTGCAACAGGGTAGTTGTGAACTATCTGACTTAAACCTGAAGTAGTTCCATCTCCGAAATTCCAGATAATAGTATCTGCTAACAAAGAAGTGCTGTTGAAAGTAATTGCATGTGGAGCACATCCATCCGGATCAATGCTGGCGGCTTGTGCTATCGGAGTCAGATTAGCTGTTACACTTGCTGTTGCTGTATCTGAACATCCTTCACTATTCGTAACAGTTAAAACCACTCCGAATGTACCACCTACAGTGTAGGTATAAGAAGGATCTTTAACTGAGCTCCCTGCTCCTGTTCCAAAATCCCAGTTAAACGCAGGACCAACCAAACCGGTTGAAAGGTTTGTAAAGTTGATGGTCAAAGGAGTACAACCTGTAACGGATACAGGACCGAAGTTTGCAACCGGTTGTGCTTTAATATGTATTGGATAATTGAAGACAATGGTATCTGCACAATTTCCAGCACCGGTAACAATCAGGGAAACAATATAATTTCCTGCAGTGGTGTAAGTATGTGAAGGAGCCTGCAAAGTTGAGGTAGTTCCATCTCCAAAATTCCATAAATAACCTGTTCCATTCAATGAATTGTTTACAAACGTTACAGTATGTGGTGCGCAGCCTACTGTATCAATTGTAGAAGCAATTGCTACCGGCTGATCAAATGCAGTAACTGTGGCAATTGCAGTATCTGCACATCCCGCATTGTTGGTAACAATGAAAGAAACCGGATAAGTGCCTCCTGTGGTATAGGATGCTGATGCATTTGCAGACGCTGATGTTTGTCCGTTACCAAAATCCCAGGTATAAACCGGCGAATTTAATAATGTAGAAGTGCTTGTGAAATTAATATTCAACGGTGTACAACCGCTCAAACCGGTATGAGTGAAAGATGCAACCGGTGTTTGATTTACCATAACCTGATTAGGGAATACAAATGTATCGGAACATCCGAACTGATTCATTGCAACCAAAGTAACGGTATAATTTCCACCTGCAGTATAGGTATGAGAAGGTGATGCTGCCGCAGATGTCGTGTTATCACCAAAGAACCAGGTATAAGAACCGGCACCCGTTGATATATTTGTGAATGATGTTATCAGGGGACTGCAACCTGTTGTATTGGTCATTGTTGCCTGAGCCACAGGAAGTGGATCAACCACTATTGTTGCACTTGCGGTATCGGAACAACCTTCATCATTGGTTACTACCAATTGAACGGTGTACGTTCCGGCAGCGGTAAAGGTAGCTACAGGATTTTGTTGAGATGAACTTTGTCCATTCCCAAAAGCCCATGCATATTGCGCTCCAACCAAACCTGTCGACATATCACTGAAATTAACTGTCAATGGCATACAACCTGCTGTTACATTCGATGTAAATGCAGCAGAAGGTGTGGCTTTTACATGAATTTGAGGAGCAATTATAAGTGTATCCTTACATCCTCCTGCACCTGTTGCAATTAATGTTACGGTGTAATCACCTGCAACTGTATAAGTGTGTGATGGATTAGCATTGGTGCTGGTTGATCCATCGCCAAAATTCCAACTGTAAGATGTTGCGTTGAGCGAATTATTGGCAAATGTAACTGCGTATGGAGCACAACCATTGGTTCCACTAACAGTTGCTATTGCATCAGGAGTCTGATGAACAGTAACAGGTTTTGAAAGTGTATCTGAACAACCATTGCTGTTGGTTACTATAAGCGTAGGCTGATAAACTCCAGCATTGACATACAAAACTGTATCACCAGTGCCTGTGGTAGTTTGTCCGTTGCCAAAATCCCATAGATAAGTCGGACTTTGCTGTTGTTGCGAAGCATTGTTGAACACAACAGTCAATGGAGAACATCCCGATGATGGAGTCCTGCTGAAGTTGGCTATCGGAGACTGATTGATATGAATACTATTTGGGAAAACTAAAGTATCTGCACAATTATTTGCGTTAGTAGCAATTAAAGTTACTGTATAAATTCCGGCAGTGGTATAGGTGTGTGAAGGATTAACACCTGTTGATCCAGACCCATCACCGAAATCCCAGGTATAAGAAGTAGCTCCGGTGGATGAATTTGTAAATACTGCATTGAATGGTGTACACCCAACTGTATCATTTACGGTAGCAGATGCGATAGCAACACCATAAACGGTTACATTTTTTACAATTGTATCGCTGCATCCACCTGTGTTCGTTACAATCAATTGTACCGGATAAGTTCCCGGATTTGTAAATGTAATAGATGGATTCTGAGAAGTGCTTGATTGTCCATTACCAAAATCCCAGGCATAAGTAGCAGACACAAGAGAAGAGGAGGTATTATTAAACGCCACATTTACAGGGGCACAACCGGACGAGGGAGTTCTTGAGAAATTCGCTACAGGAATCTGATAAACACTTATTGGAAGTGGCAAAGTAACGGTATCAGAGCAGCCTGCACCTGATGTAGCTATCATGCTAACAGTATAAACTCCAGGTGTAGTATATGTATACACAGGATTCGAAAGGGTTGAAGTTCCTCCATCCCCAAAATTCCAGCTATATGTAGATGCACCTACAGAATTGTTGGTAAAGTTTACAGTTACCGGCGAGCACCCTTGAGCAGCACCTAATGATGCAGCTGCTACTGGTGTCTCATGTATGGTAACAGGTTTGGTTACTGTATCTGAACAGCCGGCATCATTTGTTACAACAAGCATAACCTGATAGTTGCCGGCGGTAGTGTAATTAAATGTTGGCGAAGCTAATGAACTGGTTTGACCATTTCCAAAATTCCAGGCATAAACAGGGTTATTTAACTGGTTAGAAGTATTGGTAAATGTCACCAAAACAGGTGTGCAACCATTAACCGGCGTTCTGCTGAAATTAGCATTCGGAGTCTGATTAACAACAATTGGATTACTAAATAATAAAGTATCTATACAACCATTGGCATTTGATGCAATAAGCATAACCTGATAACTACCGGCAGCGGTATATGTATGATTAGGATTTGCTGCAGTCGAAGATGTTCCGTCTCCAAAATCCCAGGTATAGGTGGTAGCATTCAGCGAACTATTCGTAAAGGTAACTGCCAGAGGAGAACATCCCGACATCACTGAGGCACTGGCGATCGCATCTGGTTTTGGGTAAACAATAACCGGCTTAACCACTGTATCATTACATCCACCATCATTAGTAACAATTAAAGTAACGTTAAAGGTTCCTGATGAATTAAAAGTGTGAGTAGGTGTTGAAACTGCACTTGTCCCACCATCCCCAAAACTCCAGTTGTATTGTGGATTATTCAGCAAAGTGGATGTACTGTTAAACAAAACAGTCAATGGTTCACAGCCATTATTCTGAGACCGGGAGAAGTTTGCATTTGGCGTTTGATTAACAGTAATTGGTGTCGCAAAAACCAAAGTATCTGTACATCCTGTTGCGCTGGTAACTACTAAAGTTACTGTATAAGAACCACCGGATGTATAGGTATGCGATGGAGTTTGACTTGTCGATGTATTTCCATCACCAAAATCCCACAAATAGGATACAGCATCTGTCGAAGATTCCGAGAAATTCACTGTTAAAGGCGAACAACCAACTGTAATGTCTGGTTGTGCAATAGCAACAGGTGATGGAGCTACAACTATCGTTGCTGATGCTGTATCCGTGCAACCGCCAAGATTTGTAACAATCATCTGCACCGTGTAGGTACCATGATTATTAAATGTGTAAGAAGGATCTTGCAATGCACTGGTGGCTCCTGTTCCAAAACTCCAGTTAAATACCGGATTATCAAGTGGCGTTGATTGATTAGCGAAATTAACAGTCAGAGGCGAACAACCATTTGAAACATTTGGTGTGAAAGCTGCATTCGGCGTTGAATAAACCACCACACTCGAATTTAAATAAAATGTATCAGTACAGCCAAACGATGTAATAGCAACAATGTATGGCTGATAAACTCCCGGAGTTGTATAGGTGTAAGTAGGATTTGAAACAGTTGACGAATCCCCGTTTCCAAAATACCAGATGTTAGAAACTGCACCAGTAGAGTTATTAACGAATGAAGTGGTTAATGGATTACAACCATTTTTAATAGTAACCGAACCTGATGCAACCGGATCAGGGTGTACAACAACAGGATTCGGACTTGAATAAAATGAAGAACAACCAACACTATCGGTGGTAATCAATGTTACTGTAAAGCTACCTGTGGTGACATAAGTGTGGGTCGGATTTTGAAGTGTAGAAGTGAATCCATCACCAAAATTCCAGAACCAGTTAGAAGCATTTATTGACTGATCAACAAACTGCGCAATTGTTTGAAGACAAGTTGACTGGGAGGTAATGGTATAATTAGACAAGGTTCCTGGTACAAGAATATAATCCGGACGGACCAATGTATCGGAACAACCAGCTGCAGATGTTGATATCAATGTTACGGTGTATGTTCCCGGAACATTGTAAATGTGCGATGGATTCTGATTTGTTGACGAAGTTCCATCGCCAAAATCCCAGAACCATGATGTTGCTCCGGTAGATTGGTTAACAAAATTCACCAATGATGGTGCACAAACAGCCACGGTTGGTGACATGAAATTTGATACCGGTGCTAACACATCAATAAATCCTGGCTTCACCGTTGTAGTAGTACAACCTGATGCCAACACACAAGTTAAAGTAACTGTATATGATCCGGCAACAGTATATAAGTGAGTTGGGTTCTGTAATGTAGATGTAGTTCCATCTCCGAAATCCCATAAATAGGAAGTCGCCGGAGTTGCAGATGTGAAGTTGACATTAAAAGGTCGGCAACCTGTACTATCATTCACACCTATCTGTGGCAATACAACAGAAACAGGGGTTTTAGTTCTGGTTCCGGTGCAACCGTTTGCATCGGTGATTGTAAGACTCACATCTGTAACAGGTGCAGTCACATAAGTATGAACGGGATTTTGCAATGTAGATGTGGTACCATCTCCAAAATCCCATAACCAGGATACAGGTGATGTACTTTGATCAGTAAAACTTACATTGACCGGTAAACATCCTGATGCAGGAGTGAAAGTAAAATTGGCAACAGCAAGATTTACGGTAATGTAATTTGGCACTGTCACAGTTCGGGTACAACCATTACCGGTTGCTTGCAATGTAACGGAAAAAGTTCCCGGATTAATATAAGTGTTTGATGGATTCGTTGCGACAGAAGTGTTCGTGTTTCCGAAATTCCAGAAATAGCTTGTTGCACCTGTGGATGTATTTGTAAAAGGAACCACAAAAGGTGAACAACCGGTTGTATTTTGATTAACCGTAAATGAAGGTACAGGGTTCGAAATTAACACCGGACTTAAGGTGTAATTATTCACACAACCTGCTGTATCAGTCAAGGTTGCTGTAACTGTAAAACTTCCGGATGTATTATAAATATGCGAAGGTTGAAATGCTGTTGATGTGTTTCCATCACCAAAATTCCAGCTTGCAGATACAAATGCCGATGGAGGATTAAGCGTAAAATTAAGTGTATCACCCTGACAGGCATCAGCGTCAGATACTGCCAGTGGGGAAACGTGTCCAACTGTTACAGATGTTGATAATGAAACCAGACAGCCATTAACAGATACGAGTTGCAAAGAAATATTATAGGTCCCTGGCTGTGTATAAGTATGCGATGGATTTGCCAAAGTTGATGTGGTGCCATCACCGAAATCCCATAAATAAGTGGCTACATTTACAGTGCCATTATTAAATTGAACTGTGTATGGTCCACATGGGGTTACTACTACCGATGTAATTGGAGAAACCAGGAATGGTAATACTTCGATAATCGCATACGGATTAAATGTTTGAGAACATCCTCCGGCCATGGTTGTGGTTAATGTAACAGTGTAAACACCGGGCACAAGATAACTATGGGAAGGATTTTTTATGGTCGATGAATCCCCATCTCCGAAATGCCAAATCCAGGTACTACTTCCCAAAGTAGGGTCAGTAAAACTAACTGCACCGGGAGGTGTACAAACCAGAATTGTATCAGGAACTGTATACGGAACAGTTCCACTGTAAACTTTAACATAATTTGTCTTTACAAGAGTGTCTTTACAACCATTAGTAGATGTAATAATTTGTGTAATATTATAATTACCAACATTTGGATAAACGTGATTTACAACCAATCCCGTACCCGTAGTTCCATCACCAAAATCCCAAAAAGATCCGGCTGCACCAGGTGTGGTGGAGGTAAATGTAACTGACAAAGGCGCACATCCTGACCGGGGTGTTGCACCAAAAGAAGCAGTTATACCATTCACTGTTACAGCTGCAGGAATACTCACGCTATCGGAACAACCATTGGTAGATGTTGCTATCATGCTAACTGCATAAGAACCGGTAGTGCTATAAATATTTACAGGATTAAATGCTGTTGATGTATTACCATTTCCAAATGTCCATGAATAAGTTGCAGCCCCTGTTGAGGTATTTGTGAATTGTGCGGAATGAGGTCTGCAGCCGGTTGGATTGTTTACTGTAAAGGATGCATTTGGGTAGGCATCAACTGAAATGTATCCCGGCAAGGTTACTGATCCATTACACCCTGATACAGTCGTAACAGTTAAAGTGATATCGTATAAGCCCGGATTCGCATAGGTATGAGAAAAACTTTGCTGTGTGGAAGTTGTGCCATCACCTAAATCCCATGACCATGTTAGCGCTCCCGGAACAGTACAAGTAAAGGTGGTGCTCAAAGGTGAACATCCTGCCTGATTAGTTACTGTGAAAGAAGGCACTAATGATGGTCCAATATTAATATACGCAGGTTTAACAAGTGTATCGGTACAACCATTTGCATTGGTAACAATCAATGTTACATCATATGATCCCATTGCACCATATACATAAGAAGGATTTTGAGCTGTTGATGTTACACCATTTCCAAAATCCCAAAACCAGGAGGTTGCTCCCGGTGTTGTTGCAAGAAAATTAAAATTTGTTCCTGTATTACAAGAAGACTGCTGATTAACAGTAAAAGATGCTGGAGGATTCGGTACAATTGTTATGTATGCTGGTTTAATTTCAATCTTTGAACAATTAAAAGCATTTCGTGCAATCAATTTAACGGTGTAAGTTCCTACGGATGAGTAGCTGTGAACAGGATCTGAAAGAGTTGAAAAGTTACCATCACCAAAATCCCAGATATAAGAAGTCGCATTTGATGATAGATTGGAGAAAGCAATAACATTATTCCCCTGACATCCGATTAATGGATTTGCAACAAAATCAACTGTAGGATCATCTACAACAGTAATGTAATTGGTTGCAACTAAAGTATCCGCATCTCCGGTCAATGGATTAATAGCAACCAAAGTTACTGTATACTGACCAGGTGTCAGGTAAACCGTAGTCGGATCCTGCAAGGTAGATGTATTACCATTGCCAAATGACCAAACATAACTGCTTGCCTGAGTCGACATATTAATAAAATCGACAGATAATGGCGCACACCCTGTGATAACATTGGATGTGAATGATGCACTTGGAACCTGAGCATTTGCCCGCCCCGGCATCAATTGCAACAAGGCAAAAATTCCGGTTACTATAACCAGAAATTTAAGTGCCTTAATTTTTTGTTCAGATAAGTTCATACGCTCCCTTTTAAAACTTATTAAAAAAAATAAGAACTGCCCATTCCATTACAGGCAGTTCAATAACTTTTTATTGCTTAATCACAGGTGGCTCATCACCTTGTGCATAATTCGATTTGGGATTAAAACTCGATCCCTGATTAATAATCGTATTCGTTGCAGAATAAAACTGCGTACCGTCTTTGGCTATTTTCTTTACACGGTAGTATGCGAAACCTCCCGGAGGATTGTGATCCATCCAGCTGTAGAATAATTCAACATTGGTTCCAATACCTTCTTTAACACCTACCGATTCAAACTGACGACCATCAGCTGAACGCTCTACAATATAGATGCAGTCAGCAGGTTCCTCTTTTGCTGTCCAGTTCAGAAATACTTTCCCTGAATTGTAAACTGTAGTATAATTATAGATATTGGTGCTTTGCTGAGAATATGCAGATGCATGCATCATTGGTGATTGTTGAACTTCTTGTGCCATTACATTTCCAGCAGCAAATGCCAACATAAAAAATACCATTACCTCAACAAGGAATAGAAACTTGAAGGCAGAACCCTTCTCGCCTTCTCTGTTGTAGTAACGTCTGGGCTTTGAGTACATCGCCATCCGGTTTTCCCTGATCATCTGGTACAATTCCATGGATTCTGATTGATTTGTCATAGTTTATTCCTCCTCTATTTATTATAGACTTAATTTACAGTGTTGCTCACGCTAATGTTGCGCTCTTTGCCGACCCTTCTTACTGATGTAAGATTTTAGGATTTTAGAACATTTTCTGCTATCCCTATTATCGGTTAAGGGTCTGAAACGGGATTCAAGGCAAAAGGGTTACAAATACATACTATCCTTATTTTAAAGGAAAGAAAACCAGTGACTTACAGCCACTTTAATCATTTTTCCAGCTTCCGCGAACCTTCACAATAAACCTGCGTAGAAAGTCAGGAATTTGAGATGTTCACTTAACCAGAATGATTATGGATGTACTTAACAAGACGATTAAAAAATTAAGTGAGGAAGAGTACCAGGCATTATTGATGCAGGTCTCCGGAAAGAAAAAGAATAAGCCTTTTGTAGTTTTGGAAACTACCCGCCAGCGGGATATCGCCGATTCGGAAATGATGGAAATGCTGCAGGTAAATGCCAGCACTTATTATACATTGAAGTCGAGACTGAACTCCAAAATTGCTGCTATTCTTTCTAAAAGTGTGCAAAACCCCATCAGCTCATTGATGGATGAGGTTACCCGTGTCCCGGCGAATTTGTATGGAAACAATAAAGACTTTTCTATAAGAGCATTGAAAGAACTCGAAAAGCAACTTATTGAGTATGATCTTTCAGCAGAACTTATTATTGTTTATAAAACTTTGGCTCAATTGCATTTATATAATGAGGATTTTTCTCACTATGATAATCTTTATAAAAAGCATGTCGCCTTTTCTCTTGCAGTATCGAAAGCAGAAGGATTATTCTATCAGTTTATTTTAAGAACGGGTAAATACCTGCTTACAAAATCAACTGATGACTACAATTCTATCATTGATATCAAAAGAGAAATTTCAAACATCTGTGAACTTTATGACTCACACCGGTTGTATGTAATTTACAACATTGTGCGTCTTTATCACATGATCACCATTGAAAATTCAACCGAAGGCTTGAAAGCTAAGGAACTGGAAGTTGATGGCATTCTTCAGGAAATGAATCGTATTTTCCAGAAGTATCATATGGATACTTTCTACCAGAATATTAAGTTCATATCAGAATTTATTTATTTCGAATATTATCAGCTAACAGGCAATCAGGTTCGCGCTGATTATTACCACGACAAAGGAATTTGTCATATCGAAGATCTCTGTGGTAAACATTTCATGTCATTCCATGTAATTCGTTTCCTTGAAAGCAAAATTGAGAAATATCTCGCAGATGGGAATATCGATAAATTGATGTTATCGCATGATCAGATCATTCAACATCTCGATATTGACACCAATGAAGCATATCAGTTTGTAGCATTCAAAAGGTATGTTGCTGTTTGTAAATTCTACCAACGCGATTTTACCGGTGCAGCACGTACTATGAACGATCTGCGAAATCAGGTTTCATTGAAGCAATACCTGATGACCGACATTGAATGTAAATTATTCCAGGCTTTACAATATTGCATTTTAGGTGAAGACGGATTGTG
The DNA here is from genome assembly GCA_016788065.1 of Bacteroidia bacterium. Lineage (GTDB taxonomy): Bacteria > Bacteroidota > Bacteroidia > AKYH767-A > OLB10 > JADKJB01. The sequence goes on from JAEUTI010000042.1 coordinate 29,113, forward strand.
CATGCAGATTCTTTCGAGTCTGAAACGCCAGATCCGGGATCAGGATGCAGAGTTTGAATCGACCAGACAATTCATAAAAATCCTGAAATCGGCTTTAAAACCGGCTGACTACAGAAAGAAAGTCAAGAAAATTACTGAAATGTGGAATGATTTTCAAAAATCGAACCATGGTCAGTATGCAATTCTTAAATATGTAAAACTGGACGAAGTCACTATCCGGAAAATGACAAATCCTATTAAAGAATAAAGAATAGGAAATCCAAAACTTAAACAGCCTCTAAGTACTTCTCACTTAGGGGCTTGTTTATATACTTGTAAACGTACTGATTGGTGGATGCACGATTTATGTCTTCAGGACTTATTGAAGAAGACAAAACAATAACTTTAGCTTTTTGACGAATTTTTGCGTCGAGCTTTTCAAAGTCCTCAAGAAAGCCAAACCCATCTTTCACAGGCATATTCAGGTCTAAGAAGATAAATTGAGGGATTTTTTCTTCATCTGTGGCAACTTCACGAAGAAAATTGAGTGCGCCATCAGCCGAATTCCTGACAATTACCTCACCGGCAAATTTGGAGGATACAATGATTCTTTCATTGATAAAGTTATCAATTTCATTATCATCTACCAATAATACATTCCTGAATTTTGGCATTGTTGAGTTGTTTTAAGCCTGTAAACTAACTATACCGGGCAGGGGGGATCCGAGTGGAAGTGTGTGTGGTGGTGATGGACGGGATCGAACCGCCGACACAAGGATTTTCAGTCCTTTGCTCTACCAACTGAGCTACATCACCATTTTAAAACTGCAATGGGCGCAAAAGTAAAATTTTTTTTCATTCAAAACCGAAAATAAATTTCTAAATATTTTATTCTTTTCACTTTTAGCCAGATTTCCAATAAAGTGATCAGGATAATTACTTTTGCCAAATGGATTCTGGTCACATGGTTAAGTTCATTTTTGATATAGGTAATACCCGAACTAAAATTGCGGTTTTCGAAAATGCTAATATGCTCGAATTGCGCAATGTAAAAGGAAACTTCATTAATGAAGCTAACCGGATATTTTCACTTTATGGTCGTCCGTTTAGTGTTATGGTTTCAACAGTTAGCATTCCTGAAAAAGAGGTAATTGCTATGCTGTCAGCCTTTTATGATGGAAAAATCTTCTTTTTCAGAAGCGGAATGATGCTCCCGGTGAAAAATGGCTATAAAACTCCGCAAACGCTTGGCCAGGACCGGATTGCAAATGCCTGTGCCGCCTGGAAATTCAATCCTGATAAAAACACACTGGTAATTGATTTGGGTACTTGCATCAAATACGACTTTGTTGATGAAACCGGCCTGTATCATGGAGGTGCTATTGCTCCCGGACTTGCCATGAGGTACAAAGCGTTAACCCGTTTCACCGGACAACTACCTTATTTTAAGCCAATTGAAGAATTTCCGGAACTTATCGGACAATCTACAGAGTCTTCCATACGTTCGGGTGTTGAAAATGGAATTCTATTTGAACTTAAAGGTGCCATCGAAGCTTATAGTCAACAATTTGGTCGAACTTCTGTAATTCTTACCGGTGGCGACCATCCTAAGTTTGCCGATAAGCTAAAAAGTCCCATCTTTGTGGCCCCAAACCTGACTTTGAACGGTTTAAAAGTAATACTGGATGCAAATGATTAATAAGAAACTCTTTGTTTTTGTGCTCTTTTTGATGGTACTAGCTACCAAAGGTTTTAGCCAAACCGGCTCACTCAGCCCCTATTCCAGATATGGAATTGGTGATGTTTTGCCTGAAGGCTTTACTTATCAGTTAGGCATGGGTGGAATTGGTGCTGCTCTAATTTCGCCAAACCAGATTAATTTTATCAATCCTGCAGCATTGGCCTACGATACAATTACCATATTCGACTTTGCAGCTAATGGTGAAATTCGTCGTCTCGAAAGAAACACCCAGAATTCCACACTGAATAGTGCCTCCTTTTCTTATTTCAGTTTGGCATTCCCTGTTATTAAACATAAAATGGGCATGGCTTTTGGCCTGCTCCCCTTCTCTTCCGTTGGTTATAATATTAATGTGTTTGAAGAAGTACAGAATGTAGGGACAGTAAAATATCGCTATGAAGGCGAAGGTGGATTCAACAAAGTTTATCTTGCTTCCGGAATTAAAGTTTTCGATGGATTGAGCGCCGGTGTGAATGCTTCCTATATTTTCGGCACCATTGAAAACAGGAAAAGTATTGAATTCCCATACAACGTAAATTATTTTAACAGTCGGTATATAAATGATGTAACTGCAAAGGGATTCTATTTTAATTATGGATTGCTTTATAATAAGATGTTGAAGAAAGAACAGTTTATAAGTGTTGGACTGACCAGCTCACTTTCTACTGGCGTGAATGCTTCCAATGTTCAGAATTACTACAACTATTCTATTTCAGCATTTGGTGGCGAAATTGTTAAAGATTCCATTTATGAAGAATCGGAAAAGTCAGGTAAAATCAGACTTCCGGATTACTACCGTGCAGGAGTATCTTATGGCAAAACCGGCAAATGGATGGCAGGTGCTGATTTCTCTTACAACAACTGGGAAAAATTCCGTAATTTCGATTCAAAAGACTCATTAAAAAACAGTTACACATTTTCCATTGGGGGCGAATACCAAACTAAAAAACTGATTTATCGTGTTGGTGGAAGATATACACAAACCTATCTTAGCCTTAACAACAACCAGCTAAATGATTATGGCATAACTTTTGGGTTAAGCATCCTGAAGTTGTTTCCAAAACGTCCACCTTCAGCAATCAACATTGCTGTTGAACTTGGGTCAAGAGGCACAACAGAAAGTAACTTGATAAAAGAAAATTATATCAGATTAAATCTCGGATTCACATTAACAGATATCTGGTTTATCAAACCAAAATACGACTAAATTTAACCCAATAAAAACCAAAATGAAAAAGTACCTATTGTTAACTGCATTATCGTTCGCAGTCATCACTTCTTCTATTGCTCAAACAGGCTCTAAATACGGAACCGATAGCGTTACCTGTATCACGAATATCTCCCTGTTTAATGAATATTTCAAACAGAATAATTACGTAGATGCTCTTGAGCCATGGAGATGGGTATTCACCAACTGCCCTGCTGCTACCAAAAGAACATATTTGAATGGTGCCACCATGTTTGAAAAACTTATTGCAGATGAAAAAGATCCTGCAGTTAAATCCAAATATCTGGATTCATTGTTGGCAATCTATGATCAACGTATAAAATATTTTGGTGAAGAAGGTTTGGTTCTTGGAAAAAAAGCAATTGCTATCTACGATTACGCACCTGAGCGTAAAGAAGAAATCAATGCCTTATTCAAAAAATCTGTAGAAATAGAAGGTCCTAAATCAGGTCCTGCTGTGTTGTACAAATACTTTCAGGTAAACACGGAATTGTTTGCTGAAAAGAAAATCACCAAAGAAGATGTGATTGATGTTTATGATCAAGTCAGTGAACAAATTGATGCCAATCTGGATGGACCGGACTCTGCAAATTATGACAAATCCCGAATGAATGTGGAAACTTTCTTCGGCCCGTTTGCAACTTGCGAAGACCTGGTTGAGATTTATACTCCACGATTAAAAGCAACACCTGATAATGTGGTATTACTTCGTAAAATCGTAAATTTATTTGGTAAAAAGGGATGTAATGATGCAGCTATTTACATGCAGGCTGCAGAAAATCTTCACAAAACTGAACCTACTGCAAAAGCCTCTTTAAGTCTGGCCCGTATGTATGCAGCAAAAGGACAATCTGCAAAAGCATCATCATACTATAGTGAAGCTGCTGAACTCGAATCCGACAATAATAAAAAAGCAAATATTGTTTTGGAAACTGCAGACTTTAATTTGAGAACTCTGAAAAACTATTCTCAAGCTCGTACACTGGCACTAAGAGCTGCATCACTCCGTCCGGGTTGGGGTCGACCATATATCATGATTGGCGACATTTATGCTTCAAGCTCTTCCGGTTGTCCTGATGAATTCAGCGGAGCATCTGTATTCTGGGCTGCAATTGACAAGTATCAAAAAGCTAAATCAGTTGACCCTTCTCTTGCAGATGAAGCCAACCGTAAAATTGGAACTTACACTAAATACTTCCCTAAGAAGGATGACGTATTCTTTAACAACTTAAAAGTTGGTGATTCCTATACAGTGAAATGCTGGATCAACGAAACAACAACTATTCGCGTCAACTAAAATGTATTGCTCCTGCAACATAATTTTTTTACATAAAAAAGCTGGTTATGCCAGCTTTTTTATGTTATTTTTGTTTGCGCTTACCCTAACGTCGTGCGAAAATGATATTGAAAAAGTTTCGCTGGTAACAGGGAAATCCAAGTTGCCTATAGAATCTTCTACTGATATGGAAATTCTATACAGCGATTCGGCAAAAGTAAAGGTCAAGGTAAATACACCGGTCATGAATCGTTATGATGGTGAAAATCCATATACCGAATTACCCAAAGGAGTATCTGTAAAGTTCTTTGATGAGAATCTGAATGTCACTTCAACACTCACTTCCAAATATGCTATCCGAAAAGATAACGAAAATATAATGGAGGCTAAAAATGATGTGGTTGTGGTGAATGAAAAAGGAGAAAAGTTAAATACCGAACACCTGATCTGGAATGAAAGAACTCACAAAATTTACAGTGATAAGTTTGTGAAAATTACCACTCCTGATAAAATTCTATTCGGCAACGGATTTGAAGCAAATCAGGATTTTACCAATTATAAAATTTTTAATATTAAGGGAACTATAACCATTGACAAAGATGAACATACCACGAATCCTTGAAGTTTCCTGGTTGATAACCAGTATAGTTGCTTTAGGCCTGTTCGTTTACCATTTCTTCAGCGATGGGTTATCTGCCGCCTTTTTCCCCCTGATTTTTGCCTTTATCACCTTTTGCATGTACCTGGTGAGAAGGAAACAACGGATCTCGTACGAAAAAAAGCCTCCTGTCACTCCTCCGGCAGATGTGGAATAACAGTTGAATTTCAACTAGTCCATTCGTTCAAACCTTTTAATATTGGAATTTCCGTCGTATATTCGCACGCTATTTCGGTGTAGAGGGTGAATTATATTCGTCTGCCGATACCTAACTAATTATATATCAAAAACATAATTTAAAGAAAAACAACAAATGGCTGTAATTGGAAAAATCCGCCAGAGAGCAGGCCTGCTAATTGGTATTGTGGGTTTTAGCTTAGTGGCTTTTATTCTGGGGGACCTTCTCACATCAAACAGAAGTTTTATAACCGGTTCCGGAAATGAACTTGCTATCATTGGTAGCAAAAAGGTTGATATTCAGGAATTTGAAGCATTGGTTAAACAGCTTGAAGAAAACTACAAGATAAATACCGGCAACCAGACGGTAGATCAAAATACCTTAGAGTCACTTCGTGAACAAGCATGGACTCAGCTTTTGAACGAAGAAATACTTGGGAAACAAATTGAAAAAACCGGAATCAAAGTAAGTGCTGATGAGCTTTTTGATATGATTCAGGGAAAAAATCCACATCCTCAGATCAAGGAGGCGTTTAAAGATCCTAAAACCGGCGAATTTTCAGCTGCGAATGTAATTCAGTTTTTGAAAAACATGGATAACGATGCAACCGGTAAAACCAGAAATCAATGGGTAGCATTTGAGAAGTACATTAATGAAGAACGGGTTAAAGAAAAGTATAATGAAATGATCAAACATGGTTTGTTCGTTACTACTGCCGAAGCAAAAAGAATGTATGAGAATCAAAATCGTACAGCCTCTGTTCGTTTTATTGACTTCAATTACACATCTATTGAAGATTCAACAATTAAAGTTGAAGATAAAGAATTACGTGAATATTATAATTCACACCAGAATGACTTCAAACAGGAAGCTTCTCGCAAACTTGAGTATGTTACCTTCGATGTAGTTCCTTCAACAGAAGACAAACAAAATGCTATTTCCAGTCTTGAAAAATTGGTGCAGGCTTTCCGTGAAACTACCGACGATTCGTTGTTCACTTCTATCAATTCTGATAACAAAATTGAAATTGCATACTTCAAACAAAATTCTCTTGCTCCGGTTATCGATACTCCATTTTTTGGAGGCGCTGCAGTTGGCACAGTAATCGGACCATACGAAGAAGGAAATGCTTATAAGGTTTCTAAATTGCTTGCTTCCAAAAACATGTCAGACTCTATCAAAGTGAGTCATGCATTGGTTGCATTTGCTGGCGCTGAACGTGCTCCTGCAGAAGTTACCCGCACTAGAGATCAGGCCAAAGCAACAGCTGACAGCTTACTGGCAATTATTAAAAAAGACGGCAATCGCTTTGCTGATATTGCAAAAAATGCTTCTGACGATAAAGTTGCAGCAGAAAAAGAAGGTGATCTTGATTGGATCACTCAGGCAAGCCCAATGGATCCTAAATTTAAAGCCGGAGCTTTCGAAACTGCAAAAGGTCAGGTTTCATTAGTTGAATCTCCATTCGGATTTCACTTGATTAAAGTAACGGATCAGACTGCAGCTGTTCGTCAGGTACAGGTTGCTTCTATCGATCGCCGCATTGAACCGGGCTCTAAAACATTCCAGGCAGCGTTTGCTAAAGCCAATGAGTTTGCAGCGAAAAATAAAACTCCTGAAGCCTTTGAAAAAGCTGTTCAGGAACAAGGATTAAACAAGCGTGTAGCTGATAATCTTAAAGAAACAGACAAATTCATTCCAGGATTGGAATCCCCTCGTGCATTGGTTCAATGGGCTTACAATTCTAAAAAAGGAGATGTTTCTAAAGTTTATGATTTCGGAAACAAATTTGTTATTGCTGTTCTTACTGAAGTGAAAGAAAAAGGTATTGCTCCATACGAACAAGCGCTTGATCTGGTAAAAGGTAAAGTGATTACTCAGAAAAAAGCTCAAATGTTCATCGAGAAAATAAATGCCAAGATGAGCGGTGCAACTACTATCGATGCATTGGCATCAGCATTAGGTGTTCAGGTTAAAAATGCTGAAGGTGTTAATTTTAATTCCAGTTTCGTTGCAAATCTGGGTGTTGAACCAGCTTTGGTTGGAACCATATTCAGTCTTAAACAAGGTGTACTGTCTAAACCTGTGGAAGGAGCAACCGGTGTTTTTGTTGCTGTTATAGACAGAATTTCAGAACCTGCTGCTACAACAGATTATTCTAATAACAAAAAGCAAGCAATCCAGCAGTTACAGCAAAGAACAACTTATGAAGTGTTCAATGCGCTTAAAGAGAAAGCCAATATTACCGATAACAGAGGTAAATACTACTAAAAATACTGCCATTTGGCAATCAAAGCCGTTCTGAAACCCAGAACGGCTTTTTTATTTATTAACGTTTGAAGGTAACTCTAAAAGTTAATTTTATATTTGTAATTCAGGTATGGATATTAAAAGTCAGTTAAGAGTTTCAGCGCCCGTGTTGGTGATGGTTTATGCCTTTACCACCGCAATTCTTTCCATTGTTATTTTCCTGGGCATTGAACATAATATTGAACTGGATCATTTTACCCAGGATCCAGCAACTATTATGTCGACACCTTTTTATCTTGGATTCTTTTCCTATGTAGGAATTCTATTCTGGTGTGCTGCAGCAGTGATTTGCTTTTATACCAGAGCCATCCTACCGGAAACAACCGAAAACATCAGACTCCGCAGTTTTATGCTTTATTCCGGTCTGGTTACCTCTTTGCTTATGTTTGATGACTTATTCCTGCTACACGAATTAGTCCTTCCGGAAATATTCCTGCTTCCTGAAGAAGTAGTTTATCTCCTTTATCTGAATATATTGCTGGTGTATGCCGTACTCTTTCGTGCAGAAATTCAGAAAAGCGAATATATTGTTCTTGTTATTGCTGCTGGAATGATTGGTGCTTCTCAATTTGTTGATTCGATTCCGATGCCTTTACCCGAAGATTCATTTCTGGAAGATGCTGTAAAACTTTTCGGAATTGTAACTTGGTTCACCTATTTTGCAAGACTTGGTCACACAAAAATTCAAGAAAGATTGCAATTAAAGTAAAGGCGCTTTAATCAACCTTTTCAATCCTGATTCCTGCATCCATAATTCCAGGCAAAGGATTTATCCGCATAGCCTGATTCAATTCAAATCTATATTCTCCTGGCTGTGTGAACTGAACATTTTCTTTAAAAAGTATCCTGTTATCCCAAATATCGCCTAAGCCTTCTCCCAGCCATCGTCCCTCAGGAGAGGCAAGAATGCATTCAACCGTATCACGATGAACTTGTCCCTGTGGGAAGGTAGTATTCACAAAAAGATACAGATTGCTGAACCGGTAAAACCCGGCATTACGAACATTAATGTAAACATTGTAACCCAACGAAGTGTCTTCTACAGAAACTAAAAAACTGATTGGTACATCTTTGTCCCATTCCATTTTTGGTATTTCTTTATTCTCTTCAAAATAGCGAGACGAATCACATGAAGTGAATGCAATAGCTACGAACAACAAGCACACGAAAACCCGGGTCATATCTTATTCCTTTGGAGGTTCTGTTTTAGGAGGTGCCTGACGAACACGTTGTGGCCTCGATGACTCACTTCCTGATGATGATGCATTTGATGGATTTGAACTTGCAGGAGGAGTTGCAGGCCTAGGTGGCTGAGGAGCAGCTGACTGTTGTGGTGGAACAGGTGGTTTTGATTCTGAACTGGATGATGGTGAAGTCGGTCTGCGCTCGGGGCGATTCCCTTGTGAAGGGGCCGGTTGTGATGAATTTCCCGGAAGCTGACCTTCCTCGGTCGGAAGTGGTCTTGATTCCTGACTTTGACGTGGTGGCAAAGGTTTTCGTTCCGTACGTTCATTTGAAGTATTATCCTGCGCTGGCCTTGGAGGTCTTTGATCCTGACCTTGCCGGGGTGGTAAAGGCTTCCGATCATTTCTTTCATTCACATTTCCGGAATTTGCCTTTTGCGGTTGCGATTGACCTGAATCCGGGGATGTCCGGTTTTTATTTTTAAAACGATCCTGTGGTTGTCCCGATGGTCTTGCCTGAGATGGTCCTGCGTTTTTATTGTTCTCTGCCCCACCCTTTTTCTTTTTCTTCTTACCTTTTTTCTCCATCATGCGGGTCAGACTATCTTGTCCGACAACATCAGCATAATCGAGTGGCTTTTCATATAAAGTGGTTTCTACATAATCATTCAGATCGACGGGCTTTTCACCTTGTTTGTTCAAGGCAATTACTTCCTTTACTCTGTCAACTGACAATGCAATCCAGTTATCGGAATTCACAAATTCACCTGGTGCACCGGTCTCAACATAAGCGAACCACATCATTCTTTTGAAAATATCTGTTTTGCGGTGCAGTGCATATCCCTTTTTAGTTTCCAAACGGGAATTAGAATCAGGTATGTCTGCAATAGCATCTAAGTAAGAATCGAGTTCATAATTCAGGCAGCATTTTAATTTACCACATTGCCCGGCTAATTTCAGCGGGTTCAGCGATAAATTCTGATACCTGGCAGCACTTGTGCTTACTACTTTAAAATCGGTTAACCACGTCGAGCAGCACAATTCTCTTCCACAAGATCCGATTCCACCTAAGCGACTTGCTTCCTGGCGCATTCCAATCTGGCGCATTTCAATACGAACCTTAAATTCTTCAGCAAGTTTTTTAATGAGCTCTCTGAAATCTACCCGTTCCTCGGCTGTGTAAAAGAAGGTGGCTTTTTTACCATCACCCTGATATTCTACATCACTCAGCTTCATCCTCAGATTCAGACTAAGTGCAATGGAACGAGCCCTGTACATGGTTTCTACTTCCAATGCCTTTACAGCATTGAATTTTTCGACATCAGCAGGACGCGCTAACCGATATAGTGCTTTAATTTCATCACTATCTTCTGTAACACCTTTCTTCTTCAACTGAAAACGAACCAGCTCGCCCGCAATAGAAACTGTGCCAATATCATGACCCGGATTTCCTTCCACCGCAACCATATCTCCGGTTTTCAATTCCAGATATTCAGAGTTTCGGAAAAATTCTTTGCGACTCCCTTTGAATCGGACCTCAACTATGTTGTAAGGCTTTTCTCCCTGAGGAAGCTCCATATCGGCAAGCCAGTTATAAACATTCAGCTTATTACAGCCACTGGTACCACATGTGCCATTATTTTTACAACCCGGAGAAGTATCACCTGTACTGGTTGAACATGAACTGCAACCCATTTTTTGTTTCTTTTAGTTATGGAAATAGGAACGAATCAGGCTGTCATCGCATTCAATCTTAATCGCCATCATGGCATTTTAAGGTTTTGCAATATTCAATAACTGATTCATTTTAAAAGACAAATCTAAGAATAATATTTTGGCATTAGCATTCCGCTCGACTGCGTAATGAGCCCTGTTCAGCAATTTAGCTATTTCTGCTATATTTCCTTCATGAATGAATCGTGTGAATTTACTGAAATTCGGAATCACTTCATCATCAAACCGCACCATGGACCGATCGGCATGATTTACGAGCATGCATTCACGCCCTGCTTCCAGGCAAAAGCCAAGGAATGTCTTTTGATATTCCCGACCGGCTTTCGCAATGTTTTCAATCCAGTTGTTGAGTTCATGCCAGGCATGCTTCCCTCCTTTTTCATGAAACGGATTGTAGCAGAGCCGCATCCACATTATAAAGTCGTTTTCAACCCTAAAATCATTTTCTGAACTTCCAGCCAGTGTTAAAGCAACATTGTACCTTCCATCAGCGAGATTCGCAATTCTGCGAGCCTGAACTGCATCAACCCGCATTTTACTCATTATGCCTTCTGCAATTTCAGAAACGGTAAGTAGCGGAATTTTAATCAATTGAGTTCGTGAAAGAATGGTAGACAGCAATTGTTCACGATGTTCTGAAACCAAAATGAATAGGGTCTTCTCTGGTGGTTCTTCCAGAATTTTCAGCAATTTATTACTTGCATCTACCCGCATTTTTTCCGGAAGCCATACAATCAAAATTTTATAATCAGCTTCATATGGTTTCAGACTCAGCTTTCTTTGAATGTCACTGCTTTCTTCAACCGACATGAATCCCTGTTTCGAGTCGGAGCCCAATGCTTCATACCATTGATTAACATCCAGATATGGGTTTGCTAGTACTGCTTCCCGCCATTGAGTAAGAAAATCGGTGCTTTTTGATGGTTTACTTTTGCCGGAGAAAACCGGATAGGCATAATGCAGGTCGGGATGTGTCATTTTGCGGTGCTTAATACACGACCTACAAACTCCGCAAGAGTCTGTTAATGAAGGATTTTCGCAATGAATAAAGGCAGCATAGGCCATTGCTAGTGCTAATCCTGTATGGCCTTCATAGCCAGCAAATAATTGAGCATGACTAATACGCTTGTCGTGCACCGACTGCAGCAGTCTATTTATAACATCTTGTTTACCAACTATTTCAGAAAATTTCATAAGCTATCTCTCCACAAAAATACTAAGGATTTCCCGGATGTCGGAATTCCGCCTATTGAATTAACAGCCTTATTGATGTAAATTTGCACCATGAAAACAATCGACCAATATAATTTCTCCGGAAAGAAGGCATTAATTCGAGTAGACTTTAACGTACCTCTTGATAAAGCTACTTTGGCTGTTACAGATGATACCAGAATCAGAGCAGCGATAGATACTATTCGTAAAATTCTTGCTGATGGTGGTTCTGTAATATTAATGTCGCATCTGGGCAGACCGAAAGAAGGGCCAGCAGATAAGTATTCACTTCGTCATGTTGTGAAGACTCTTTCAGAATTACTGAAAAAGGATATCAAGTTTGCCGATGATTGTATTGGTGAGCAGGCAAAAACACTAGCGGCGGGTTTAAAGCCAGGAGAAGTTCTTTTGTTGGAAAATTTGCGTTTTTATAAAGAAGAAGAAAAAGGCGATGAAGCTTTTGCACAAAAACTTGCTTCATTGGGAGATGTATATGTAAACGATGCTTTCGGAACTGCACATCGTCGTCACGCATCTACAGCTGTAATTGCACAGTACTTTCCAGGAAATAAATTATTCGGCTATGTAATGGCGAATGAATTAACCAATGCGAACAGAGTATTGAGCAGTGCACAAAAACCATTCACTGCAATTACGGGTGGTGCGAAAGTATCTGACAAAATATTAATCATTGAACAATTGCTGAATAAAGTTGATCATCTGATTATTGGTGGAGGAATGTCGTACACATTTTTCAGAGCCATGGGAGGTCAAACTGGATCGTCTCTTTGTGAAGAAGATAAGCTGGATCTTGCAAGAGAAATTTTAGACAAAGCAGCAGCTAAAGGAGTAAAAATTCATTTGCCTGTTGACTCCATTATTGCGGATTCATTCAGCAATGAAGCCAATCACAAAACATGTCCATCCGGTGAAATTCCTGATGGCTGGATGGGATTAGATATTGGACCTGTTGCAGCTATGCAATTTGCAGAAGTAATCAGTCATTCCAAAACAATTCTTTGGAATGGTCCAATGGGAGTTTTTGAAATGTCGAATTTTGAAAGAGGAACCCGCATGGTTGCAGATGCAATTGTACATGCAACATCGATGGGAGCTTTTTCACTGATTGGAGGAGGTGATTCCGCTGCAGCGATTAATAAATTTGATCTGGGAAGTAAAGTTTCCTATGTATCTACCGGAGGCGGTGCATTGTTGGAATACATAGAAGGAAAAGTGTTGCCGGGTGTAGAAATGCTACTCGCCGATTAACGAACCCGAGCCTAAGTTTTCACGGAATTCATCTTTCACATCTTTCACTGCAGGTGCGAGTGCTGATGCTGCTTTTAAAACATAGGGATATAAAACCGATTCTTTCCGTGACTTTTCAGGAATCGGATTCCAGCTTCCTTCAAGTGGTTTCAACAACCAGAAAATCACAGATACTGCAAGAGCAAATTTCAAAACACCTAACACTGCACCTGCAATTTTATTGAACACATTGAGAGAAGCAATTTTCAAAACGGCTTCCATCAATTTCGCATAAAAAATGAAAATTACAAGGATTACTCCGAATACAATCAGGAATGAAATGTAATGCAGTAAATGCCCTTCATCATCTGTAATCTTTTGCAATAAATCATAAGCTAAGCCGGAGAATTTAAATCCAAGATACACGCCGAGAATCAGGCCAATGATCATGGCTACTTCGAAAAGTAATCCTTTTTGAAATCCTTTGTATGCACCATAAACTAATGGCACAGCAATAATCACATCCAGAAAATTCATCGTCTGAATTCAATGCTGGCTGAAGTTCCGGTAGTGAAACCTTTTTCTGCAGCACGGCGATTTAAATCTTGAATAACTATTCTTTCGAAAATATCTGACTTATCAATGTCACGGGCCTCGAGCCTTTTATTGATAGTAATTTGTCTGTCGTAAGGAATATGTCTTCGTAAGTCAGAAATAGTTTTGGTTCTTTTCTCCTTCAGGTTTAGAGCAGAATTTCTGACATACTCCGGAGTTTTAAATTTTAGAGAATCGGGAAGCAAAGACATTTCCAAAGCTTCGAGATTAGAGTTCGTCATCTTAATATAATCGATCAAATCCCAGTTTTGCTGATGAAACTGATAGCGATCTGAAATCTTATAAAACAACCTCGATTCAAATGTCATTTCATTGGCAAGCAAAGCGTTTTTGTCGATGTTGGTCATCATCTTATAACGTTCCGAACCATTATTCCCGTAATAAAGATAAGTAGCATTTAATTTGCCGGCCAACTCTTTGAATTCCGGAACATTGGTGGATGTTAAAACCAAAGGTGTACGCTTATGAATTTTCATATCGTATTGCTCACCACCTGCAAGCCGCGCAATTTCTCTCCATCCCGGCAATTCTTTATCGGCATTATTGCGGGTCCTGCAATACAAGGTATTTACAATTATTTTTTTGTCTGATGCTAATTCACAAGCGTCCCGATAATTGTCACCACCCGAATTCACCATTCCATTTCCTACGAGATAAATCACCTTAAGAGCATCATTATCATCAGACCAGTTCATTTGTTTGACTGACACGCGCAAAGCTTCACCTACTAACTGATCACCTTTCTCGATGGTAGGTTTCAATTTATACAATTCAAAACTGAGTTGATCGAAATCACTGGTTAGGTTTTGAAGCACCTTGACATACCCTGATTTTGCACCAAATGAAGGACGGGAAAAGGCAACTACTCCAATGCGAAGTTCCGGTGCCGGGCGATACGAATTCACCTGATTAATTATATCCCAGAGTTTTTCTCTGACGTCATCAAGAAGTCCATTGGTGCTACCACTTAAATCGAGACAAAGCACTACATCAATAGCCTCACGACCACGGGATGGCGATGAAGTATTGCCGGTGTAGAACAACAGGAAAAAGAAAAAAATGAATATTTTGATAATTTTCATGGGCATGTCCGAATCAGGGATTTACCGGAAGAAGTTCGGAAAACCCTGAAATATGAGGACTTGTGCAAAATTAAGACCCGAAAATGCACAGTAACTGCGGGTTTCGTATTTTTGTTAACAATATGGATTTAAAAAGTATTGAAGAACTGAAGGATGAATGGACCTTCCTGACCAAGCGTTTGGAGGCTCAATTTGGTGAAGAACCTGATTTGCAGGCAATCTTGTTTCTAATTGGTGTTCAGGAACTTGGCAAAGGACCTTCCAATTTTAGCAAAGATCAGAAACAAGATCTGATGCATATTGCAACGTGCAGACTATTAAGCACTTACGGATATTACGAATTAGATGGATTGGACGATGATGGCTGGCCTCACTGGCGCAGAGTTGGCAAATTGCCGGTACTAACTCTCAAGGAACAGGATCTGGTATTAAAAAGAGCCGTGCTGGATTATTTCAGAGACAATTAAAAATCAGCGAATTACCACAGTTTTAGTCACTGTTTTGGATTGCTCCAGACGAATATAATCTTTGGCAACCTTAGTGCCTTTAACCACTTCTACATTAAGTACGGCTTCCAACTTAAAGGAAAAAAATGCCTGTCCTGCAGCATCCGACTGTTTTACCTGATTAGCACTTGCCTGAACATTATTGACCGGATTGATCACACTATCCTGACTTAAAGTTACGAGCGCCCCTGAAATTCTTTGGCCGGTGGAATCAACAACCGTGATCATTGCTTCAGCGGGACCGCTTTTTTTGCAGGATGAAAATGCTGCAGAAGCCACTACCAATGCGAATAAGAGGAATTTGAATGCTTTCATTTTTCTATCAATTTGACTAATTTTGCCTGAACAATCGGTCTTAAAATCCAAAAGTATATTAACTTTACGTGAAAAGGAAACTTTTGTTTCCGGAATATTACAAAAATTTAAAATCAACCATATGAAAAAGATCTTTGCCATCATTGCATTATCACTAATTACAATTACCGCTGTTCAGGCTCAACAAGCTAAAGGGCAGTCAGGCGAAAAAGAACGCATAGTAGAAATCAGCACCTCTTATGGTAAGATGAAAATCAAACTTTACAATCAAACGCCAAAGCACCGCGACAATTTCATCAAACTTGCCAGCGAAGGATTTTATAACGACTTATTATTTCATCGTGTGATCAATGGATTTATGATTCAGGGTGGCGATCCAAATTCCAAAACCGCCGGTCCGGATGTACAATTAGGAGCAGGAGATGTTGGATACAAAGTACCAGGAGAGTTTGATAAAAGTTTAATCCACAAAAAAGGAACTTTGTGTGCTGCCCGTGACGGAAATCCTGAAAAGGCTTCCAGCGGATGTCAGTTTTATATTGTACAGGGCAAGACTCATACTGATGCTGAACTGGACCAGATGGAACAACGTATGGGTTCGAAATACACTCCTGAGCAACGTAACATTTATAAAACCATTGGAGGTACTCCTTTCCTTGATCAGAACTACACTGTATATGGTGAAGTAATTGAAGGAATGGATGTAATCGATAAGATTGCTGCAGTTAAAACAAAACCAGGTGATCGTCCGGTTGAGAATGTAAAAATGCAGGTAAAAGTTATAAAATAAATTTCGTTTAAATACCAATACAGATTTCTATTATCCGGTTTTTATGTTTCAGAAAATTGAAGAGTTAATTCTTGAAGTTGAGAATTTCAAAGTAGAAAGCCGGGAAGAACTGGAATCATTCCGCATACAATATCTTAGTAAAAAAAGTCCACTCACCGATCTCTTCGCTGCAATGAAAACCATTGCACCCGAAGAAAGGAAAAACTTTGGCCTGAAAGTAAATGAATTAAAAAATAAAGCCGAAGAAAAATTCCGTGCCCTTGCAGAGAATTTTGGAGAAGTGGCAAAAGACAATGGTCCGCAACTGGATCCTACGTTGCCTGGTGAACCAATAACCATTGGAAGCAGACATCCTGTATCGATCATCCGCAATCATATTATTGAAATCTTCAATCGCATTGGATATGCAGTTGCCGAAGGACCGGAGATTGAAGATGACTGGCACAACTTTACGGCACTGAATTTCCCACCTGAGCATCCTGCCCGCGATATGCAGGACACCTTTTTTATGGATGACGAATGGGGTATGGCACTTCGTACACATACCTCATCGGTGCAGGTTCGTGTTATGCAAAACTCAAAACCACCTATTCGAATAATTGCACCCGGAAGAGTATACCGCAATGAAGCGATTTCGGCCAGAGCACATTGCTTGTTTCATCAGGTCGAAGGATTATATATAGATGAGAATGTTTCATTCGCCGATCTCAAACAAACACTTATGTACTTTGCACAAGAGATGTTTGGCAGCGAAACAAAAATACGTCTTCGCCCTTCATACTTCCCTTTTACAGAACCTTCGGCTGAGATGGATGTCTCGTGCAACATTTGTAATGGCAAAGGGTGTAATGTGTGTAAATACACCGGTTGGCTCGAAATTATGGGCTGCGGAATGGTCGATCCGAATGTATTGGAAAATTGTGGTATCGACAGTAAAAAATATTCCGGGTTTGCATTCGGAATGGGAATTGAAAGGATTGCCATGTTAAAATATACAATCAGTGATTTACGATTGTATTTTGAAAACGATATGCGGTTTCTGGGGCAATTCAAATAATTGTCGCGGAAAGCGGGTAGCATTCCACGACAATTATTTTAGAGACGCATTGCTATGCGTCTCCACCACCAAACATTTAAATGAAAAGTGACAAATGGCAACCATGAATCTTAATCCTGTTTTAAGACCGTGGCAACCGGGTGATATTGATGACTTGATTTTTCATGGCAACAATCCCAGGGTGGCAGCATTCATGATGGATCAATTCCCACATCCTTACACCAGAGAAGCTGCAGAGCAGTTTATTAGTAAAACCATGCAGTCTAACCCTGCACAGGTTTTTGCAATTACCATTGAAGATAAGGCCATAGGTGGTATTGGCATTTTTCCTCAAACCGATATCAGCAGAATGAACGCTGAAATCGGGTATTGGCTGGGGGAAACTTATTGGAATAAAGGAATTATAACGAAGTGCATTCCAAAAATTGTTGAATATGGCTTTTCAACTTTCGATATTGACCGCATTTTTGCACGGCCTTTTGGCACCAACATAGCTTCACAGAAAGCACTTGAAAAATGCGGATTTATTTTAGAAGGCAGGTTTAAAAATACCTGGATCAAAAATAATGAGCGCTTTGATGAATTGATATATGCTATTCGTAAAGCTGAATAGTTAACGGAGAATAAAAGTCCGGTAACTATCGAGCTTTACCAGAATAAATAGCAGAATGGTGAATGACCACAAGGATGAACCACCATAACTGAGGAAAGGCAAAGGAATTCCAATTACAGGCAATAATCCTATAGTCATTCCAATATTTACCATCAGGTGAATGAATAAAATGGAAGCTACTCCATAAGCGTAAATCCTTGTGAAATCCGACTTCTGTCGTTCCGCAATAAATAAGATGCGATAAAGCAGTGCTGTAAACAATCCAAGTATCACTAAAGACCCTAGAAATCCCCACTCCTCTCCTACCGTACAGAAAATAAAATCGGTACTTTGTTCCGGAACAAAGTCAAACTTGGTTTGTGTTCCGTTTAAAAACCCTTTGCCAGTTAAGCCACCGGAACCTATTGCAATCAAACTTTGATTAACATTATAACCGGCACCTTTCAGATCGGTATCTTTTCCCAGAAGAAAATTGATCCGTTGCTTTTGGTGTGGCTCGAGAACATTATGAAAAAAATAATCGACGCTAAATACAACTCCGGCAGCCATGGCAAGAATAACTGAAATCGTAATAATATTTTTTCTGGTTTTCCGAAGTAATGCAATTGCCAGAACAGCAATGCCGGCAAGTACACTCACAATAATTATTTTCGATACCATTAAAGCCAAAACAAACAACAGTACAGCGAAGAAACCAATAATCAATACATTTTGAGATAATCCTTCGCGATACAAAACGAAAATAAAAGAACAAAAAACGAGCGCAGATCCGGTGTCGTTTTGTAGCAAGATCATTGCTATGGGTATGATAATAAATGTACCGGCAACCAATTTGGTACGAAAATCTTTCATGTTAATATTCACGGTACTCAAATATTTTGCGAGAGCCATGTTGGTGGCAAACTTGGCGAATTCGGCAGGTTGCAACCTGAATGCTCCAATTTCGAACCAGGATTTGGAACCTGCAACTTCCTTTCCGAATAACAACACTGCGACCAGTATCAAGAGAACAAAACCATAGATAGGATAGGCAAATGCTTCAAAGAATTTACCATCAATCACCAAAATAAAAATAGCAAGCACCAAGGAGGTGGCAATCCAAACCATCTGGCGACCATAGTTCTGGGAAATATCCAGGATCGATTTATGATCTTCGTTATACACCGCGGCATAAATATTCACCCAGCCAATCAGTACCAATGCCAAATAAATTCCGACAATAAGCCAGTCGATATTTTCGAAGATGCTCTTCTGTTTCCTCATGGTTGATCTGTTTTAATATCAACAATCACATCCTCTTCAGATTCGAATTCGGGGACCTTGGGCCTATCGGTTTTCTTAAATAACGAATCTTTCCTTGTAGGCAACAGATTACCCTTAATCATACGCTCATACAATTCAGGTCTCGAAATGGAATCGGTTAAATATTTCTCCATCATGAGACTTGCAACCGGTGCAGCCCATGTTGCACCGAATCCGGAATTTTCTACCATTACTGCAATGGCGATTTTAGGATTTTCACGAGGGGCGAATGCAACAAAAAGAGAGTGATCTTTACCATGTGGATTTTGTGCAGTTCCGGTCTTTCCACAAATAACAAAATCGCCGAAACGGGCAACCCTTGCAGTACCTGCCTCCACTACTTTTTGCATACCATCCTGAATTGCTTCAAAGTGTGAGGCATTAACCATGGTGACATGTTTCTCAGCAAGATTTCTGGTTGTATTTTTCTTATCACCAATCTTCTTCACAATGTGTGGCGTATAATAGTAGCCTTTGTTGGCAATGATGCACATAATATTTGCCATCTGCAGTGGGGTAACGCCTAGCTCACCTTGACCTATGCCCAATGAAAAAATGGTTGAAGCTTTCCATCTTCCTTTACCATAATAACGATCATAAAAATCAACCTTTGGTACATTCCCTGCCAGTTCATGAGGCAAATCGACTCCAATTTTTCTACCAACACCAAAACTAAGAACATAATCGCGCCACAGTTTATAACCCTTCTCACTCGTAACAAACTTTCGGTTGTCGACAAAGGCGCGGAAGGTATTACAGAAATAAGGATTACACGAATATTGAACAGCACCTTCCAGACTTAAGCCGCCGGGGTGCGGGTGACATTTAACAGATTTACTACCTACCACAAAAGAGTGAGGGAACACAGTTCCTGGATTTATTATTGATTCCTGCTGTGCAATAAGTGCATTTACGAGTTTGAATGTGGAACCGGGAGGATAGTATGCCATCATAGCACGATTAAAAAGCGGCTTCAGTTCGTCTTTCAATAATTGGGAATAATTTTTAGAACGAACCCTTCCTACAAGCAAATTCGGGTCATATCCGGGCTTGGTTACTATTGCAAGAATTTCTCCGGTGGAAGGTTCTATTGCCACCACACTACCTATTTTATTTTCCAGCAGGCGCTCACCCAACATTTGCAATTCAAGATCGAGTGTAGTAACCAGGTTCTGTCCTGAAACAGCCGCTGAGTCATAATCGCCATTTGAAAAACTTCCCTTTTCCCTGTTGAATACATCCACCATAACAATGCGAACACCACGCTGTCCTCGTAATTCTTCTTCATAAGATTGCTCGAGACCACTGACACCGATATAATCACCAGACTGATAATAAGGATTCTTAGCTACCAGTTTATCATCAACCTCACCAATGTAACCAAGCGTATGGCCTGCAACTTTATTAGGATATTTCCTTAAGGTTCTTGGCTGTACATAAAAACCATGAAATTTAAAAAGCTTTTCCTGTAAGACGGCATACGTTTCAGCCGACAATTGCTTTTCAAAAATAGAGGACTTTACTCTGGAATAAGTTTTGGCCTTCTTTAATTTTTTCTCGAAATCCTCTTTGGTTATCCCAATAATATCACAAAAGGAAGTCGTATCAAAATCCTTCACCTGTTTCGGGATCACCATGAGATCATAAACCGCTTCATTGTAAACTAACAATTTTCCGGTACGATCATAAACCAAACCTCTTGCAGGATATTCGGTAATATATCTTAATACATTGTTGTTCGCCGATAATTTATAGCTGTCGTCAATTACCTGTATATAAAATAATCGAACCAGGTAAATGAAAATCACCACCGTAAAAATTCCCAAAATCACAAAACGTTGACCAGAGTTTTGCATCACTTTTCGTTTATCGGTTTACCAAAAAGATATTGACTGATCATAATGGTAAGTAACGTAGCAACGGAGCTTAATAGTACACGCAGGAACGTTGTAAAAAATTCGGAGAAACGAAACACTTCAATATAAAATAAAATAAAATGATGAATAAAAGTCAATGTAGCAGCATAAATCAGAAACCAGGTAAATCCCAGTTCCTTAACTGATGGACTAGATTCTGTTTCATAACCATCACGCGGAGCCATGATACGCAAAACCGTTGGCCTGACATAAGCCATGAACACGCAAGCTGCTGCATGCATACCCATGGTATTTGAAAAAACATCAACTACCAATCCTGTTAAGAATGCTGCTAATAGTAAAAATGTTTTGGGCATTCTTACAGGCAGCATCATAATGAACATGATGTAAACAAATGGATTTATAAAGCCACTGAACTGCACGTTGTTCAGCACTACTACCTGAACAAGGATCAGTATTAAAAACCGAAACAGAAATACCAGCAGTTCAGTTATCATCTGTTGAAAGAGTTTGAGCTTCTAATCCTAATTGTTCTGACTTTAAAAGATTATCGACAATGTAAACATGTGAGAGATTGGCAAAGTTGGTTGACAGGCGTACTTTAATGGCATAAAAATTATCTCCCGGTTTCAATTCTGAACCGCTAACAATTCCTACCATTACACCTTCGGGAAATATTGTTGAATAAACAGTTGTTACCAAAGTATCACCATTATTAAATTTCACATGTTTGGGCACTTCCAGCAATGAAGCAATTTTACTATCACTTCCATCCCACACCAGTGAACCAAAATAATTGCTATTCTTAAAACGTGTACTAATTCTGGTATTTTTGTGAAGCACCGACATGACCGTGCAATAATGCTCAGAAACATCTTTAACTATACCAACAACACCTGAGCTTGAAATTACACCCATATCTTTTTTCACACCGTGTACGGAACCTTTGTCAAGAGTCAGGTAATTATTTCTTCTGTTTACAGAATTATTCACCACCCGGGAAGTGATAAATGAGTATTGTTGTGATCGGGTTGAATCAGCTACGATAGTTTTCACAACTCCATTCTCATAATAAGCATCAGGGAGCAGACTTTTCAATCGTGCATTTTCACGAGCCAGACTGGCATTATTTTCTTTCAGGTTAATGTACTCTTTTACATAATTTACAGCTTCAAGCACAGAAGCCGTAACTTTATTGGTTGAATTAAAAACTGATACCTGCTGAAAATTATTATTTCGGATAATAAGGTAAAAACAAATCGTCCATAAAAAGAGGAAAAGAAGCGTGAAGTTATTTCTCCATAATAGCAGGAACAGACTTCTCATCGAATATGCAGCTTATTTTGGTGTCAGCAGATTACAGCGACAAATTAAGGAATCAGGAACTTGAACCTGTCAATATTTTTCAAGGCAATACCGGTACCACGAACAACAGCTCTTAACGGATCTTCCGCAACGTGAACAGGTAATTTCGTTTTCATTGAAATCCGTTTATCGAGTCCGCGTAATAAGGCACCACCACCTGTCAGGTAGATTCCGGTACGGTAAATATCGGCAGAGAGTTCGGGAGGAGTAATTTCAAGTGCTTTCAGAATAGCCTCTTCAATTTTAGAAATTGATTTATCGAGTGCATGTGCTATTTCAGAATAGGAAACAGTAATTTCCTTTGGTATACCGGTCATTAAATCGCGACCATGAACAGCAAAATCAGGTGGAGGATTGTCGAGTTCAGGCAATGCAGAACCAACTTCAATCTTTATGCGCTCAGCAGAGCGTTCACCGATGAGGATGTTATGCTGACGACGCATGTAATCCCAGATATCGGTTGTAAAACCATCACCGGCAACACGAATGGACTGGTCGCACACTATACCGCCCAGAGCAATAACTGCAATTTCACTTGTACCACCACCAATATCAATAATCATATTTCCCATAGGCTCTTCCACATCGATACCAATACCGATTGCAGCTGCCATAGGTTCATGAATCAGGTACACTTCTTTTCCACCGGCATGTTCAGCTGAATCACGCACCGCACGTTTTTCCACTTCTGTAATTCCGGATGGGATACAAATTACCATCTTCAGTGATGGTGTAAAAAGTTTCTTGCCTGGATTAATCATTTTGATCATCCCTCTGATCATATGCTCAGCAGCATCGAAATCGGCAATTACACCATCTTTCAGGGGACGAATTGTTTTAATGTTTTCATGGGTTTTTCCATGCATCATCATGGCCTGCTTACCAACAGCAAGAACCTTTCCGGTAGTGCGGTCGATTGCCACAATAGAAGGTTCGTCTACCACAACTTTGTCATTGTGGATAATAAGCGTATTGGCAGTTCCCAGGTCAATTGCGATCTCCTGGGTCAGTAAATCAAACAAGCCCATAATATAATTTTTTCGGTAACGGATTAATTGCTTAACCCGGGGTTAAAGATAGTGATGTATTTTACTTATTAATAAAAGAAATATGGAAGATACTGACAATTAATTGTCAATGGCGGAAATGCCGGACACCGGTCATCACCATTGCCATTCCGTTGGCATTGCAATAGTCAATCGACTCCTGATCTTTTTTCGATCCTCCGGGCTGAATAACTGCCATAATTCCAGCTTTTCGGGCAATTTCAACACAATCGGGAAATGGAAAAAATGCATCAGAAGCCATCACAGCCCCTTCCAGACTAAATCCGAATTTCACTGCTTTATCGATTGCCTGTTCCAGGGCATCCACTCTGGATGTTTGTCCAACTCCGGCAGCTACCAGTTTGGAATCTTTAACCAGAACTATGGTATTCGATCTGCTGTGCTTCACAATTATGTTGGCAATCAGCAAATCGTTAATTTGGTTTTTAGTCGGCTCGACATTTGTAACACACTTAAGATCAGACTTTTTCTCGACACATGCATCTCTTTCTTGCCAAAGCACACCGTTAAGAATTGTCCGGAATTGAGCTGGTTGAGTAATCTTCTTTTTTAATTTTAAAAGCATTCTGTTCTTTTTGGAATTCAGAATTGCGAAGGCTTTTTCAGTAAAAGATGGGGCAATTAGTACTTCAAAGAAGAGATTCCCTATTTCAGTTGCCAGAGCTTCATCCACCGGAGAAGTAGTAACAATCACTCCACCGAAAGCAGATACAGGATCAGCAGCAAGTGCGGCTTTCCAGTTTTCAAGAGGAGTACCTCCGGTTGCAACGCCACAGGCATTGTTGTGTTTTAGGATTGCTGTAACCGGAGTTTCAAAATCGAATGCGAGGGAAAGAGCAGCATCAATGTCCAATAAGTTATTGTAGGATAGCTCTTTGCCGGCAAGTTGCTCCAGCATTTCATCCAATTCCCCATAAAAAACACCTTTCTGATGTGGGTTTTCACCGTACCGTAATGGGGTTGATGATTCTAAACTTTGTTTGAAAAAGCCCTGATGAGCAGGATCAAACCATGCTGAAATTGCAGTGTCATAATGAGATGTGATTGCAAAAGCTTTTGATGCCTGTTGCTTGCGGAAATTCAAATCGGTAGAACCATTAGTTGTCTCCAGTGTTTGCAGCAGCAATGGATAATCATTCACAGAAGGAATAATGACTACATCATTAAAGTTTTTAGCAGCTGCACGAATGAGGGAAATACCCCCGATATCTATCCTTTCAATGATATCATGTGCAGGAGCTCCCGAGGCAACTGTCTTTGAAAACGGATACAAATCCACAATTACCAGATCGATATGAGGTATTTCATATGATTGAAGCTGAGCCACATCATCCTGTAATTCACGACGACCTAAAATCCCACCAAACACTTTGGGGTGCAATGTTTTAACCCTACCGCCTAAAATCGAAGGGTAATCGGTAATATCCTCAACAGGTACTACAGGAATGTTCAGTTTTTCAATGAAAGTCTGCGTACCGCCAGTAGCATAAAGTGTAACACCCAATTGGTGCAATTTGATAATTAATTCATCAAGCCCTTCCTTGTGATAAACTGAAACAAGGGCTGATCCTATTTTTTTGATATCCGACATGGGTATAATAAGTAATGAATGCAACTGAAAAAGAACCGCAAAGTTAGTCATTACATCCCTACAATTTATATGTGGCTATAAAGATTAACCATCAAATAAAAATTCTAAAAGACCATTAATCGGGAAGGTTTCTGTAATTTTGGGATTCAATCGGGAACTGTGTTTATTTATCTGAAACTTCTTAGAGAAAGTGTGCTGTTTGCCTTCCATGCACTGTCGGTGAATGTGCTTCGTACAGTCCTTTCATTACTGGGAATTACTATTGGGATTTTCACCATCATCGTAGTTTTTACGATAGTTGATGCACTTGAGCGAAATGTAAAATCATCGGTTGCATCTCTGGGAGAGAATGTAATTTATGTCCAGAAATGGCCCTGGGCTTTTGGTGCAGAATACCCCTGGTGGAAATACTGGCAGCGCCCCTTACCCACCTTTCGTGAAATGGAAGAACTCAGCGAAAGATCAGGGCTAGCTGAAGCCATGGTATTTCAGGTTTTCCTTTCGGGGAAGACATTGAAATTTGGAGGATCATCACTGGAGAATTCCGATATAGCTGCAGTCTCCCATGATTTTAACAAAGTAAAAAGCTTTGAACTATCGGATGGCCGTTATTTTACCGAAATGGAGTCTGCGGGAGGCCGACCCATGACTTTAATAGGAGCTGAAATTGCAGCCAGTTTGTTCAATGAAAGTGACCCGATTGGTAAAGAAATTCAAGCCATGGGCCGTAAACTCACTGTGATTGGAGTCTTTAAAAAAGAAGGCAGCAGTTTGCTGAATAGCAGTCTCGACAATACCGTTATTATCCCAGTGAATTTTGCCAGAAATATTATGAATCTGAAATCGGAACGACTTGGCCCGATGATTCAGGTAAAAGGCAAACCCGGTGTTTCCAATGATGAGCTAACCGAGGACTTACGTGGCGTTATGCGTTCTATTCGGAGATTGCGTCCTTTTGAAGAAGATGATTTTGCATTGAATGAATCCAAATTACTTTCCAATCAGGTCTCTAGCTTATTTGATGTTGTCGGATTAGCAGGCTGGATCATAGGTGGATTTTCGATTCTTGTTGGTGGTTTTGGCATTGCCAACATTATGTTTGTATCGGTTCGTGAGCGAACCAACCAAATTGGAATTCAAAAATCGCTGGGTGCAAAAAATTACTTCATCCTTTTTCAGTTTCTGGCTGAAGCAATTACCCTCTGTCTAATTGGTGGAGCTATTGGATTACTAATTGTATACGTCGTAGCATTAGCAGCAACTGAAATGATTGGGTTCGATTTAACCTTAACCATGGGTAACATCATTACCGGACTCCTCATTTCGGCAACAATTGGTATCATTTCAGGCTTTATTCCTGCCTACACTGCCTCCCAATTAGATCCGGTTGAAGCCATTCGCTCGAACGGATAATTGTTAAAAACTTGTTAAATAATATTGAATTTTAGAAATTTCTGCAAGCATGATAAAATATGATATATATCATATTTAGTTTCACTTTCGAATGTAGAATTTTTTCGACCAAGTTGATTTTTAGGGTAATAGATGCCACATAAGCCAATTTTCAATTGACCTCCCAGCAGGAATCAGATTGGTAATTGAGCTTGAAAACAAGCTCATCATCCTTAATTTTTAAACAGTTCGCTGATATGAACGTTTAATGCATTGCTGATTTTAAAAAGTGTAAAAATGGTCACGTTTGTCTGCCCAGATTCTATTCTTGACATAGTGGCCTTTTCAAAATCGCATAAATTCGCAAGATCTGATTGTGATAATTTTTTGTCTTTCCTGATAGATTTGATGCGAGCACCAATCTCAATCAGGATCTTAGTTTGTGGCATAGGTTGTTACTTACGCAATGATGTAAATAATTCTTAACATAAAAGTTGTTTTAAATAACAATCGCAGTAATGTAGATTCATTATAAATAAATTGAGGATTTGTTAAAGGTTTTTCAATCAAATTTGTTCCAAGTAGCGTGAGACCGCCTTTGTCAGGTTGGTGCAAAAACATGTTAGCAAACTGTCAAAAAGCCTTGATTTTCCCGTTTTTTGTATTTAACTTAGCGTTCTGATTTTCCCAATCAATTCTACCCCAGGGATGCCAAACAATCCTAATTTCATCTAATGAAAAACAGTTTACTGGTTCTAGGAGTACTTTGTAGCCTCATACTCATATTAAGTAATTTCACGATTAAAATGGATGCGGCTCAGCCGTTTCATACTCCGCAGGAATTAGCCATAATTCAGCACCGGATGCAGACACCTATTGGTCCCGGGGAATACTTTCAGCCTTCTTCAAGTTGCAGAGGTTGCCATGGGTTTGATACTTTGGGTTTTGCAAATGTTGATGAAAATGGAATCGATGTGAACTTATTTGATCGCTGGCAAAGCACTATGATGGCACTAAGTGCTAAAGATCCATTATGGAGAGCAAAGGTTAGCCAGGAAATATTAGTAAATCCGGCTCATGCATTAGGGTTACAGACGAAATGCACATCGTGTCATGCTCCAATGGGACATTACAATGCTATTTACCATGGAGCCACTTCCTATACCATTGCAGATCTTGTAAATGATTCTTTGGGTTTGGATGGTGTTTCTTGTGCGGGTTGTCATACCATCGGACCATCGGTTGGTTCAACTTTTTCAGGAATCATTCCCTACGATACCACCCGAAATATATATGGGCCTTTTACATTCCCATTTGCGGGCCCCATGCAATTATATGAAGGATATACTCCTGTTTACAGTCCGCATATGGACAATTCAGCAGTTTGTTCTTCCTGTCATACCCTAATTACTGAGACAGTTGATTTAGCAGGAAATTATACCGGCGGACAATTTGTTGAACAAGCAACGTACCATGAATATCTGAATTCTGATTTTCCGGCAAACAATATAAAATGCCAGACCTGCCATATGCCTCAGGTTGCCGATCCAATTGTAATTGCGAACGGCTATTTATCTTTACAGGCCAGATTTCCATTTAATCAGCACACATTCGCAGGGGCCAACCATTTTATGCTTGACCTGATAAAGAATAATAAGAGCAGCCTGGATATAAATGTTCCTGATGCCAATTTCGATAGTTCGATGGCTGCGAATTTGCACATGTTGCAAAAGCAGTCTGTCGAATTTGAATTGATTAATGATGGCATTACCGGAGACACTGCCTATTTCAGAGTAAAAATCACTAATAAAGCAGGACACAAGTTCCCATCTGGTTATCCATCGCGTCGGGCCGTATTACAACTCGTAATGCTGGATGCATTCAATGATACGATCTTCCGTTCCGGAATTTTCGATTCAGAATACAGGGTTACCGGAGAAACACCGCAATTCGAACAACATCATGCGGTAATTAATCAGGATAACAAAACACAGATTTATGAAATGGTGATGGGTGATGTAAATGGCGACTTTACCTCTGTGTTAGAACGTGCAGCAATTTTATTAAAAGATAATCGGATTCCTCCTACCGGATTTACCACAACTGCTCCGATGTACGACACTGTAATGATATCGGCCGATGCACTTGCAGATGCTGATTTCAATAAAGTTGGTTCTGTAGAAGGAAGTGGAATTGATGAGGTAATTTACAAAATTCCGGTTGCCGGTTATACCGGGACGGTTTCTGTCAAGGCCAAACTATATTATCAGGCAGTTCCTCCAAAATGGCTCGATGAAATGTTTACTTTGAACAGTGCAGCTATTGATACCTTCCGGAATATGTACATGGCAGCTGATAAGGATCCTATTCTGGTTGCTGCAGATAGTCTCACCGATGTTTTGAGCGGCATTAATCAATTAAACACTGTTAAAGAAGACATACAGGTTTGGCCAACCATTACGTCCGGGCGTGAAATAAATTTCACTATCCACACAAACAATCCGGTTGTCACTGTCAGCTTGTATACTTCCAATGGAAAAAAAATAAGTCAATTGAATAACAGATACACAAAAGGCACTCATAAGTATACGCTGCCTGATGTTGCCGGGACTTATCTGTTGAAAATAACGACATCTGAAAAATCATATTACAAAAAAATAGTAAAATATTAATTTGAATTCCTGACCACATCATATCAATCGCAAAAACCAAAAACTCCAATTAAATGAAAAAAACATTACGTATTGCAACCATGGCGATGCTTCTCTGCAGCATGAATGCGCTTCAACAGCAGGCAGCAGCTCAGCCAACCTTTACCAATGCCAACAGCAGACTTACTAACTCCAACTTCCGAAGTGGATGTGCAGTTACAGTTGTTGACGTTAATAATGACGGGCTTGATGATATCGTCAGGATGAATCAGGGTCATATGATTAACCTGGAGCTACAGGACAGAGAAGGGAATTTTGAAAACTACTTTATTGCCGATATTTCTCCGGGAGGTGGAAGCTCATGGGCGATGACCATGGCTGATGTGGATCACAATGGATGGAAAGATGTTGTTGCTGATGGCGCAAGTGGAATTCGCTTGGTGAAGATATTCGAATCGGGAGGTGTGATTACTTCTACTAATACACTTCTTGCCAATTCAGGCTTCTTTTTGCAGAATGCAACTTTCTGCGATATGAATAATGATGGATGGATTGATCTCTTTTGTTGCGATGACAACGATGCAAGTAAGCTTTATCTGAATGATGGCGCCGGGAATCTGAACCCTTCTACCTTTGTGAATTTTGCAGTAAACCCAACAGTATTTTATGGTGGTGATCCTGCTGATTCCGGAAATTACGGAAGTGCATGGATTGATTTCGATAATGATCAGGATCTTGATTTATATGTTGCACATTGCCGTCAGAGCACTTCCAGTCCAACTGATTTACGCAGAATTAACCGCTTGTTCGTAAACGATGGCTCTAACAATTTTACGGAGCAGGCAGGAGCATTTGGTATTGATGTAGGCTGGCAAACATGGACTTCAAGTTTTGGAGATATTGATAATGATGGCGACCTGGATCTGATGCTTACCAACCATGATCATACAAGCCAGATATTTGAAAATGATGGCACCGGTCACTATACTGAACTTACCAATACAGGATTTAACACCAACTCTATCACACCAATTGAATCTGTAATGGAAGATTTTGATAATGATGGATTCATCGACATTTTAGTAACCGGTGATGAGTGGGTTTACCATCGTAACAACGGTAACAAAACTTTCACCAGAGTAACATCCATGTTTGCAAACAATGGAATGCTGTCATTTGCAACAGGTGATTTGAATCATGATGGCTTCATTGATATTTATGCTTCCTATGGAAATATTTATCAATCACCTTCCAACACCTATGATGATGTGTTGTATCTGAACAATAAAAACAGCAATAATTTTATTACTTTCAATCTTGAAGGAACAACCAGTAACAAAGGAGCAATTGGAGCACGCGCAACCATCTATGGTCCCTGGGGAGTTCAAATCCGTGAAGTAAGAGCCGGCGAAAGCTATGGTACCTGCAACTCATTTCAATTGCATTTCGGTTTGGGACAAGAAACCGATGTAGATTCTGCTGTTGTATGGTTTCCTTCAGGAAACACCACTACATTTACGAATTTAGATGCAAATCAATTTGTAACTGTTGTTGAAGGAGGCTGTACTGTTACAGGAAATATCATTCCTGGTCCATATATTATTTGCACCGGACAAACACTTACATTAAATGCCCCTGCAGGATTTACTTCTTATTTATGGAATGATGGAAGTACAGGTGCTTCCCTTACTGTTTCTGCTGCCGGAAGTTATAATGTAATGGTAACTGATGCTTTAGGTTGTTCTAACATTTCTGCAAGCATAGAATTACTGGTTAGTCCTGATGAAACTCCAACTGTTTCCACTACCGGTGATCTTATTTTCTGCGAAGGCGGATCAACAACACTCACAAGTACTGCCGCACTCTCCTATGTGTGGTCTGATGGCTCCACGTCTCAAAGCATTACACCATCCACAACAGGATGTTATACTGTAACTATTCAGGGAGTTTGTAACACTTTCTCCTCTACTCCTGTTTGTGTAACGGTATTGGATGCTCCTGAACCTGTAACAACAGGTGCTGCAGGACCGCCATTATCTACGCTGTTGCTTTCAGCTACCGGCGATAGTCTTTCCTGGTATGATCAGCAAACAGGTGGCACATTGCTGGCTAATGGAAGTTCTTATACTACTCCACCATTGGCGACTACTACAACCTATTGGGTTGACAATACTACGAGCTACCCTGGAGATGTTTCATTTACCGGACAAACTTATCATTCAGGAACAGCATTCAGCGGAAGTGGAGCAACCAATTCCAATGTTGAGTTTGATGTATTGGGTAATGCTACTCTGGTATCAGTAAAAGTTTATACCGACACTCCGGGTGATCGTGAAATTCAGCTTAAGAATGCTGCCGGCACCGTTTTAAACAGCTTACTGGTAAACATTCCTATTGACAGTTCACGAGTAACATTAAACTTTCCATTAGTACCTGGTACCGGTTATGAACTTACAACAAATCCTGTAGTTAATAATTCAAGTTTCGGATTTAACGGACCACGTTTGCGCAGAAGCAGTACAGGTGTTGCTTATCCTTATCAGGTAGCAAATGTTATTTCCTTGACCGGATCAAATCAAGGTGGGTCATTCTACTACTATTTCTATGACTGGGAAGTACAAGAGCCTTCATACGTATGTGTGAGCGACCGTGTTCCTGTTGTTGCTGATATTACAACCGGCATAGGCTCTGTAAATGCTACTGATGGAATTCAGGTTTATCCTAACCCTGCAAGCTATGAAGTAACCGTTGAATTTGCTGAAGCAACCATGGGCAGTGTTGAATTAACTGATCTTTCAGGAAGAGTAATTAAAACACAAGCTATTGCTCTTGCTACTTCAGGTAAAGTTAAAATCGATCTTTCAGGAATTGCAAAAGGATCTTATCAGTTGAGAATTTTATCTGACAAATCAGAATCAGTTAAAAGAATCACAGTAAAATAATAAAGTACCGATATAAAAAAAGGCTCCGGAATCCGGAGCCTTTTTTTTTGGCAAATATTTTTATTTTTTTTAGTTGATCACATTTAATTTGATCGTATTCGCCATTCCTCTTTCATCCAATGGTGTACTGAAAACATTGATAGCCATGTCGCCGGTTTCCAGATAACCTTTTTCTTTGAGAAAAAATTTGATATCTTTAATAGTGTTGTCGGTACTTTCATATTTATTGTAGAAAAAAGCCTGAACACCCCAAACCAGACTAAGCATATTCAAAATACTTCTGTTGTCCGTAAAAATAAAAATATTGCAGTCGGGGCGCTGACTCGAAATGCGGTAAGCGGTATAACCTGAATGCGTCATCGCAATAATTGCTTTCGCACCCGATTGCTGTGCCATTACACAGGAATTATAACATACCGAATCAGAAATAAAAGATTTAGAATGCTTCACCGGTTGAATATGACGGTTGTAAATCACAGATTCACTTTCCACCATTGCAATAATCTTTGTCATTGATTCAATAACCTTAACGGGGAACTGTCCAACAGAAGTTTCGGCGCTTAACATCAGTGCATCTGCGCCATCGAAAACAGCATTGGCAACATCATTAGTTTCGGCTCTGGTCGGGCGATAGTTCAGAATCATGCTTTCCATCATTTGAGTAGCGATGATTACCGGCTTGGAGGCTGCAATGGCTTTGCTCACAAGCATTTTTTGAATCACCGGCACTTTCTCCATGGCCATTTCCACACCCAAATCGCCTCTTGCAACCATGATAGCATCGGTTGCTTTCACAATATTATCGATATCACGAACTGCTTCCGGTTTTTCGATTTTGGCAATTACTCGGGTGGTTTTATTGTTTTGCTTTATAATTTCTTTAAGTTCTGAAATATCTGTTGCCGAACGAACAAAGGAGAGACCTATCCATTCCACATTATTTTTAAGAGCAAACTCCAGATCTTCTTTATCCTTTTCAGTAAGAGATGGGAGTGAAATTTTAGTGTAGGGAAGATTAATTCCTTTCTTAGAAGATAAAGGACCACCATGAATTACTTTTGCAGTTACTTCTTCCTTTTCGGCTTTAGCAATAACCTGCAGTTCAATTTTCCCATCATCAATCAATACTGTATCCCCAACATGCACATCATCATGAAACAGTGGATACTTAATTTGTATTTTTTCTTTTGTACCGATGCATTTAACGATTGTCAGAATCAGAGTTTCATCTTCAGTAAGATGAATAAGATTATTTTCAATATCACCGATACGCATTTTGGGGCCTTGTAAATCATACAGAACGGCAACTTTCAGCTTTTTATCTTCATTCAGCTTCCGAACCATATCAATTGCTTCCTGATGCATTGCATGATCACCATGAGAAGCATTAATTCGGCAAACATTTACACCGGCTTTAATCATTGCTTCAAGCACACCCGGAGCCATTGATGCAGGCCCCATGGTGGCAATGATTTTAGTTTTATTTAATTTTTTTACCATTTCTTTTTTCGAAATCTAATTTTCTGTAAGTAACAAAAATCCATCAGCCGATTTTAATTCAAACGGATCGGCTTCATAGGCACCTGAAACAAGTTCAATGCTGCGAACTAATTTTATAAAATCACCGGGATCAATTCCGGTATAGGCACCGGAAATAAGAATGAAATAATCTATATTTTTTAATTCAGGAATAAAGAATCCGGTACCGGCTTTATCGCGATTGGATATAACATGGTAGGTTTCATGATCATGACCATCTCCTGTAAAATGAGAATGTCGTGTGGATGAGCCCGGTTTACCTGCCGGCAATACAATATCATCCATCCGGCACAGATTAATGCCAAGTGCTTCATTTAATTCGAATACAAATCGATAATCGCGAAAACCGCAAAGCACAGCTATAAGAAGGAAATCATATTCCTGCTCAAAATCTAATTTCAGGATTTTCTTCGACATTGAATTCAACCGGTTGCGCGAAGCGAAGTTACTTCAATGCAAGGGCTGCAGGTGTTAACCTGAAAAAAAATATGAACACTAAAATGTCAGAATTGTTGCAGGCGACAAGAGAGTGCTAAACCAAAAGAAATATTTGTAAACTCCGATTTTGGATCTTTAACATCCATAAGTCCTTTGCTATAAAAACCACTGATTTCCAGTCCATCACGTAAAATATATCCGGCTGAAATGAGTATACCTGCATCGTTTTTGGTGAAGTCTGCCATATCGGAACTTTGCTCTTTAATTTCAGTGATTGTTAAGTTACCGTTATTGACTGTTGATATGGATCTGTTATCGGCGTAGCGCGCTTTCATTAACATGGCACCATATATACCGGCACCAAGGGTCACTTTACTTTCCATCTTATAAGTCACCATAATTGGCCATTCAACATAATACAAATCCGTTTTCTGCAGCCCTTTTTCATGAATGCTCAGCGATTGTTCATCAGTTGTAACAACGGTTGTATAGTCGGGTTTTACTCGCGAACCTTTTATAGAAAATGAAATTCCCGGCTCAACGTGAAGATGGTCATTTATAGCAACACTGAAAAACCCACCGAAGGCAGGACCACTTTTCATTATTGGTTTCGATTGTTTCTTAGAGTAGCTTCCCTGAATATTTGCAAACTGCAACGCAGTTCTGGAATACCAGGAAATCTTAATTTCTTCCGAAATGAACCGATTTTGTCCCATCGCAGGAACACTCAATAACCAGATCAGACAAGATAAAATGAAGATATAAGTGTTCTTCATGTGTAATTTGTTTTAGGGGAAATTGTAATATTGCTTCCTTGTACGGAAATGTTTCCGTTCAGGTTTACTTTTAAGGAAATGGATTCAGTTTTTTCAGACGAATATTTCATGCGGGCAGCCCTGAATGAGGCCAGAAGAGCATTTGAGGAAGAGGAAATCCCTGTTGGAGCGGTAATTGTGTGCAAAAATCAGATTATTGCCAGAGCGTATAACATGACTCAAAAACTAAATGATGTTACAGCTCATGCCGAAATGATAGCTTTTACTTCTGCAAGTAATTACTTGAATTCCAAATATTTAACAGATTGCACTTTATATGTTACCCTGGAACCATGTAACATGTGTGCCGGTGCTTCATTCTGGACCCAGATCAGCCGGATTGTTTACGGTGCTTCCGATGAAAAAAGAGGATACCACCAGACTTCGGAATACATGACTCATCCAAAGACAGTGGTTCAAAAGGGGGTACTTGAAGAAGAATGTGCGGAATTGATCCGTGAATTTTTCCGCAGGAAGCGTGTTTGATCAGATATTTATTGCCAACAGCATTTCGTTGGTCAATGGTTTATTCAGAAATTTCCGCACCAGCTTATTCTTATTGGCACGATTCAAGTCTTTGAAGCTATCGGATGTTGAAAGTAACACAACCTTCGATTGTTTTACAATGCCGTCACCAAGCTTTTCAAATTCTTCCAAAAACTGAAATCCATCCATTCCCGGCATAATGATATCCAGAAAAATTATTTCCGGAAGATCATCGCTCTTGGCATTCTTCAGAAACTCCAGCGTTTCCTTTGCAGTTTCAAAAACCTTAATAGATTTCGCGAAACCTGCTGATTCAATCAGTTTAGAATTCACAAGATTATCCATAGGATTATCATCCACAAGCATTATTCTGCTATACTTTTCAACCCCTGCCATATCGTGCCTTTAAACTATTTTGAATTTTGCATTAACTGTTCCAACTTACGAAACAAATCGGGATCGATTTTATTAGGTAACTCGATAACAAACTTAGATCCTTCACTAACCACCGAATCGGCGAAAATTTTTCCTTTCATTTTACGCACGATTTCCTTTACAATGTAAAGTCCCAGTCCCGAACCATCGGCAGCATTACCGGGGGCACGGAAAAACATATCAAACACTTTGGTAAGATTCTCTTTCGGAATTCCGATACCATTATCCTTGAATGTAAAAACTCCTCTGGTTTTATCCACTTCAATATGCATTTCCAGTCTCGGATGTGCTTCATGCACATGTTGAAACTTTATTGCATTTGAAATTAGATTGCTGAAGATTACTGCCAGTTGATCGGCATCACTATAAAAAGGTATATACCCTTCAATAGTGGTTTTAATTTCAATGCGGTGCGCACCTTCCAGATTTCTCAGATTAGTGAGAGCCTGTGCAATGATCGCTTTGAAATCGACTTCAGAAATTTTAACTTTTAACCTGGAGCTTCTGGTAGTATTTATCATTTGTTAGGAATGCTGAAGCACTTTAACTTTTTCGGTTGGAACACTGATATTTTTTTCTACGAAATTTTCATTCAGTTCTATACAGTAAGCATACATACCTATGTAACGGGCTTCCGGAAATGGAACGATTGAAAACTTCACTATATAATTATTAAATTCAACGGATACATCTGTTGGTCGGTGACTCAATGATGCATGAAACAATTCAGGATATTGACTGATTACCTCAGCAGGTATCCTTTCGTTAATTCTGCAGTGCCAGTGTTTCATTAATGGCAAAGCAGGCATGTTAGCATAAATTAATCTGTTGTCGAGGTCAAACCGGAATACCGGAAATAAGCTTTCGTCGTTCTTTTGTAGTTTCTCTTGATTCATCTTCTGTAGCTTTTATAGTCGTGTTCTTAAAAACGGTTTCAACATCTTTAAGATACAAGCACTACAGGTTAAGGCTGACTGTTGTAAGAAAATGCCGGATTTTATCTCAAATGAGAACTAAAAAAATGTAACCTCCTTGGGAAAAGGATCAAATAAACTTAATTTACCCAAAATGTAAGATGTAAGAATTGTGTGCTTTTTGTTCAAAACAGCTATTCCTTGCGGGGATGTTAAAAAAAGCAACCATTGCTAACAAAACCCGTGGGTAGTTGTTCATGAATTACCTGAATATATGTCAGAACCGTTAACTTTGCATTCAGAAATATTCGCAAACAATTAATTCAAACAAACCAAAATAATCATGCCTTATCCAGAACAAATATGTGCACCAATGCGTGCCGACCTCACTTCAGCCGGATTTTCAGAGTTAAAAACTCCGGAACAGGTTGATCAAACAATCTCTCAAAGTAAAGGATCACTGTTGCTAGTGATCAATTCAGTATGTGGATGCGCCGCAGGAACTGCTCGTCCGGGAGTTAAACTTTCATTACAAAAGTCTGAAAAACACCCTGATACACTTGTTACCGTGTTTGCGGGACAGGATCTGGAAGCAACCAATCAGGCACGTAAATACACGCTGCCTTATCCTCCAAGTTCACCGAGTATTGCCTTATTTAAGGATGGCAAACTGGTTCATTTTGTTGAAAGACATCATATTGAAGGACGTTCAGCGGAAATGATTGCCGAAAATCTGGCAACTGCTTACGATGAATTCTGCTAAGCTTTAGTAACCTCATGCCGGCGACAATCTTCGTCGGCATGAATACTACCATACTCTTTTAAAGTAGCAGTCAGTATTTGTTCATACTGTTTTTTAAGTGCATTGAGGTCATTTTCAGTCAGACCTTTCGTTTCAATTGGATCATGAATATAGACACGGGTAATTCCCGGACAGCCGCCGGTGCATTTGAGATGTCCATCCGGCAACAGCCGCCAGTTATCTAAAAACACAACAGGAACAATAGGCACTTGCTTTTCGATGGCCAGTTTGAAAGCACCGTTTTTCAAACGCCCCAAAACAGGAGCACATTCCGGTATTGTAGCTTCCGGAAAAATAGCGATGCTGATTCCTTTATCGATATCCTGAGCTGCTCTTACAAATGCCTTGTGGGAACCAATGATTGAACTACGATCGACGAGAATATTCATCTTATCGAAAAACTTGTTGAAAAAAGGGACCTTTTTCAGCTCTGCTTTTCCCATAAAATGGAAATAAACAGGAATTGAAATGTAGGTAAGGATGATATCGAGGTAAGAACCGTGATTAGGACAAATTACATATGCCTTGTTTGGATCGAGTTTACAATCGCGAATAATGCGGTGACGAATACCAACATTATTAATAAGGAACTTTGCCCATACCCGCTTTAGTTTGAACACCTTGCCAAACCATTTCTCGTTCTGCAACAGCACATAAAAAACCGGAAAAAAAACCATGAATGTGAGTATCCCGTTTACAAAAAACAAGCACCTCCAGGTTTTTCGTAGCGCTATTCGGAAAAAATTCATCCTGCGAAATTAGGCATTTTTTGTAATTTCGGCCCATGGAAACAGTAGTGAGTGGTATCAGGTCGACCGGAAACCTGCATTTGGGAAATTATTTCGGTGCCATGGGGAATTTTTTGAAGATGCAGCAGGAGTTTAACTGCTTCTTTTTTATTGCTGATTATCATTCATTAACAACACATCCCACTCCGGCAAATTTAAAAAATTCAGTAAAACAGGTGCTTGCCGAATATCTGGCGTGTGGGATTGACCCCGAAGCATGCACTATATATGTACAAAGTGATTTACCTGAGACAGCCGAACTGTACCTGTTGCTCAACATGAATGCCTATGTTGGTGAACTTGAGCGCTGTACATCTTTTAAAGATAAAATCAGGCAGCAACCCGACAATATAAATGCCGGTCTTCTAACCTACCCGACTTTGATGGCTGCCGATATTCTCATTCATAAGGCGGTTAAGGTTCCTGTAGGGAAAGATCAGGAGCAACACCTGGAGATGGCCCGGACCTTTGGAAACCGATTCAACCGGTTATATCAGACGGAGACCTTTCCGGAGCCGTATGCCTTTAACTTCGGAAACAATCTGGTAAAAGTTCCCGGTCTGGATGGTTCCGGAAAAATGGGGAAATCGGAAGGCGAAGGAAATGCGGTCTTTTTGGCTGATCCTCCTGAAGTAATTCGCAAAAAAGTAATGCGTGCGGTATCCGACTCCGGACCTACTCAGCCTAATCAGCCGAAACCGGAACCAATTACCAACCTGTTCACCTTGATGGGACTAGTTTCAGAACCTGCTACACTAGCACATTTTAATGAGGCTTATGACTCCTGCACCATCAGGTACGGAGACATGAAAAAGCAGTTGGCGGAAGACATCATCAAGTTTACAGCTCCTCTGTACGATCGAATCCAAACCATTGTCACCGACGATGTTTTGTTAAGAAAAGTGATGGATTCCGGAAAGGAAAAAGCAAAAGCAAGTGCTGCCAAAACCATTAAAGAGGTCAGGGAAGTAATCGGTTTTCTGAGATAATAACTGTTAGCCATCCTGGATTTGCCAGAGGTAGCATTCAGCAACTATTTAATTGGCTTTTCCATTGGAAACCATTGGATGAATCTCTAACTTTGCGCCTCGAATCTGACATGGAAAACGGGATAGCCATAAACACCTCACCAACAATAGCATCAAAGGTTGCCGATTATGCGGCACTTACCAAAATGAAGCTTTCGTTTTTGGTGGTTTTTTCGGCTGCTATGGCCTTCATCATGGGTTCCGGAGGCGATGTAAACTGGAGTAAATTTTTACTGTTGATTGCCGGTGGTTTCTTAGTAACCGGTGCTGCCAATGCCTTTAATCAGGTTATCGAAAAAGACCTCGACAAATTAATGGATCGCACCAGAAATCGTCCTTTGGCAGATGGCAGAATGGGTGTTGTTGAAGCCCTGATTGTGTCATCACTTTTTGCTGTAAGCGGCCTTGCAATCTTGTTCACCTTTATGAATATGGCAAGTGGTATTTTGGGACTCATTGCCATTATCAGTTACACAATTATTTACACGCCACTTAAAAGGATCACTCCATTTGCGGTTTTTGTGGGTGCCTTCCCGGGGGCAATACCACCGTTGTTGGGATGGGTTGCTGCAACCAACAGCTTCAGTACTGAAGCCTGGGTATTATTCAGCATTCAGTTCATCTGGCAATTCCCACACTTCTGGGCTATTGCCTGGGTTTTGGATGATGATTACAAAAAAGCCGGATTTGAATTATTGCCTTCCAAAGGTGGACGCGATAAATCATCGGCATTCCAAACCTTCATTTATGCCTTTAGTTTAATTCCGGTGGGAATCATCCCCTACTTTTTCGAATTATCAGGAGTTGTTTCAATGATTGTGCTGGTAGTTGCCGGAATATATTTTACAATTCTGGCATGGAAACTTTATCAGAATTGTTCTATGGAGGCAGCCAGAAAACTGATGTTCGGCTCATTCATTTACCTCCCTGTTGTTCAGATTATTATGATGCTCGATAAAATATAATTCAATGGTTACTACTATTCCGGATCCGAAAATGCAGACTTATACTAAAATGAACACCTTCAAAATATTGCTATGGTTATCCATGGTCAGTATGGTGATGATGTTTGCAGGTCTCACGAGCGGTTATATTGTCAGACAAGCAGAAAGCAACTGGTTTGTTTTTGAACTGCCATCTATATTTTATTTATCAACAGCTTTTATTTTGCTCAGCAGCGGAAGTATGTACTGGGCACTGGCATCAGCAAAAAAGAATAACAAACAAGGATTACGAATCGGGCTTATCATAACCCTGGGGCTGGGATTAGCGTTTACATTTACACAATTCGCAGCCTGGTCGGTGCTGGTGAAAGAAGGCGTCTTCTTTACAGGAAACCCCTCAGGATCATTCCTTTATGTACTAACAGGACTACACTTGGTGCATCTACTCGGTGGTATGTTGTACCTGTTGTATGTAACGGCAGGTGCTATTCAGGGAAAGTATCATTCAGGCAACCTGGTACCGATTGAGTTATGCTCCATATTCTGGCATTTCCTCGACGGATTATGGTTGTATTTGTTCGTCTTCCTGTTGGTGATTCGATAAAAAAGCTTATTTAGAATAATTCCAGTTAATAAATTTTTGCGGCAACAATAAAAAAACTATTTATTTTGCACCCTGAAACGCAGCTAAGCATCCAACTTACTGCAAAACAACTCATACACTATTAAACTATGGCAGTAGAAGCAACGACTGAAAAGCCAAAAAACAAAGCCTGGGGCGGCGGAGTATCTCCTTACAATGTAAGCTGGGGTAAAATGTACATGTGGTTTTTCCTGGTATCTGACGCATTCACATTCTCATCATTGATCATTGCTTACGGAGTAATGCGTCATCGTTTCGCAGATATCTGGCCATTGGCTAACGATGTGTTTACCCATTTCCCTTTTATTGAAGGACACATTCCATTGGCATATGTAGGTCTGATGACTTTCATTCTGATCATGAGTTCTGTAACCATGGTATTGGCTGTTGATGCGGGTCATAAACGAAACAACAAGGCGGTTGCGAACTGGATGTTGTTAACCATAATTGGTGGATTCATGTTCCTTGGTTCACAGGCATGGGAGTGGTATCACTTTATTCATGGAACTGAGCAAGGTGCTTACATCATGAACGATGGAACTGTTGCCCGCCCTTCTATAAATGCAACAACGCATGAAGTTGATTTAAATACATTATTGTTACCTGGTGGAAAAACAGTTTCAGGAGCTGAGGCAGCAGAAATTATTGCTACTTCAGAGCATTTCCATGGAGCTAACATGGTAAAGAATGAATATGGTCATCCATTATTTGGTGACTTCTTCTTCTTCATCACCGGTTTCCACGGATTCCACGTATTTTCGGGAGTTGTGATTAACATTATCATCTTTATAAACGTATTGAATGGGGTTTATATAAAGAGAGGGCATTATGAGCAGGTTGAAAAAACCGGTTTGTACTGGCACTTCGTAGATCTTGTATGGGTCTTCGTATTCACATTCTTCTATCTTGTTTAACAGAAATAACTGATCAGGGCTATGTCAGCAGAACACCATAACAACGACAAACACGATTCAAAACACGGTTACTATACCGGTGATATTCACAATCAGTTTATTGAGGAACATCACCAGAGTAATTCGGTAAGCACCATCTGGAAAACATTCTGGATCTTATTGGTTATTACTTTGTTTGAAGTAGGTATTGCCTTCACCTCTATTCCTCACAGCATACTGATCATCATTTTCATTGTG
The DNA here is from genome assembly GCA_016788065.1 of Bacteroidia bacterium. GTDB lineage: Bacteria > Bacteroidota > Bacteroidia > AKYH767-A > OLB10 > JADKJB01. Next base: position 71,009 of record JAEUTI010000042.1, read on the forward strand.
CTTACCATCGTTAAAGCCTATTACATTGTTGCTTATTTCATGCACTTGAAGCATGAGAAACAATCACTTCGTTACTCTATAGTATTGCCTTTTCTGCTCATACTTTATTTAATAGTTATGGCACTTGCAGAAGGAAATTACCTAAACCTTGTAGGGTAATTTCTGTTATAGGATGTAATGGCAAAACTAAAACGTGTAAATCAGGTTCTGATTCTCCTTGGGATATTGTTAGTCCCTTCCATATTTTACCTGGTAATTTCATCGGGTGAAAACAACTATGAAAAGCTTACCATTTTTGGTCCCAGGGAACCTGTAGCAGGCAGTCCCGGCGATACTTTATACCATTCCATTCCTGAATTTACACTTACTTCCCATACCGGAAAAGAATTCAATTCGGCAACAGCTTTAAAAGACAAAATTTTTGTTGCAGAATTTTTCTTTGCAACCTGCCCAACCATTTGTCCGAAAATGACCATGCAGATGAAAAGGCTGCAGGAAAAATTCAAAGATGAGCCTGAAATAGTACTGGTATCATTCACGGTAGATCCGGCAAGAGATACTGTTGCCGCACTTGAAGCTTATGCAAGCCAATATGGAGTTGATGCCTCTAAATGGAACTTGCTCACGGGAGATAAAAAAGTAATTTATGATTTAGCCCGTCATGGTTTTTTTCTGGCAGCTATGGATGGTGATGGCGGTGAACACGATTTTATTCATTCTGAAAAACTGGTTTTGATTGATAAAGACAAAAGAATCAGAGGCTACTACGACGGTACCGACTATGAAAACGTGAATGAATTGATGGATGAAATTCTGGTGTTGAAGTGGGAGTATAAAAAGAAATAAGATGTTGAATTTAACAGAAGGAAACGAAAAGGCCATCATGCGCGGGATCTTTGTCCTGAGCGGTGTAATATTTATTGCAGTGGTAGTTTTAGGTATGTTACCACAGGCAGAACACATCCCACCCTTCGTGAAATACCTTCCAAAATTAAATGCTCTCATCAATGCTACCTGTTCTGTTTTATTAATCATTTCCCTATATCACATTAAGAACAAAAATGTGATCATGCACAAAAAGCTTAACCTGTTAACCTTTGTACTTTCCAGCATATTTCTGCTTTCCTATGTTACTTTCCATTCTTTCGGAGTAGAAACTAAATTTCCGGCCGATAATCCAATCCGCCCCCTATATCTCACCATTCTGATTTCTCACATCATACTTGCTGCGCTGGTTTTACCAATGGTATTGATCAGCTTTTATTTTGGTCTTTCCAATAAAGTGGCCGCCCACCGCAAGATTGCCAAATGGTCGTTTCCGATCTGGTTGTATGTTACCATTACCGGGGTTATAGTTTACCTGATGATTTCTCCTTATTATCAGTTTTAAGCCATTTTTTTGCGTATATTTGCATCAAATTTCAGTCCCATGAAGCCGATCAAAATCTTCATTACTGCCCTCATTATCATAGCATTTACAGTTACAACAACGCCTTCGCAAAGTCAGTGTTCGATGTGTCGTGCCGTTGCTGAATCGGGTTCTAAAAATGATGCTAAAAAAACGGCGGCCGGACTGAACACCGGGATTCTATATTTATTGTCAATTCCATACGTTATTGGCGGAGTAGCTTTTTACATCTGGAGAAAAAACCGCAGGAAGCCCGAAGATATCCCTGCATCATTCAATTAATCAGTATCACCATTAATATTTAGCGGTATGAAAAAAGTACTCTTCAATACTGCATCCAAAGAGGAGCTAAAACAAAAACTTGCGAACGAAACTTTTCGTCGCGTTACCCTTTCATTTTATCGGTATGTAATCATTGAAAATCCGGAGGCATTCCGCGATTGGCTTTATGAAGCATTCGAAGCCTTGGGTGTATTGGGACGAACCTATATTGCTAATGAAGGAATCAATTCGCAAATCAGTGTTCCTGAACATAATTTCGATGCGCTGCGTGCACTCGTCGATTCACATTCGTATTTGAATAATGTGCCATTCAAAATTGCTGTTGAAGATGATGGCAAATCATTCTATAAACTTATTGTAAGACTCCGTGAAAAAGTAGTTGCAGACGGATTAGCAGATGAAACTTTTGATGTTACTAACGTAGGGAAGCATCTCACTGCACGCGAATTCAATGAAGCAATGGATTCTCCTGAAACCATTGTAATCGATTTACGGAATCATTATGAGAGTGAGATTGGACATTTTCAGAATGCCATTCTTCCCGATACGGATACATTCCGCGAAACACTTCCTGTTGCAATCGATCAGGTAAAAGATAAAAAAGACAAGAAAATACTTTTATACTGCACCGGCGGAATCCGATGTGAAAAAGCAAGTGCATATTTCCGTCATGTTGGTTTCAGCGATGTAAATCAGTTGCATGGTGGCATCATTGATTACTACCGACAAATAAAAGCGGAAGGATTACCTTCCAAATTCATCGGTAAAAATTTTGTTTTCGATGATCGTTTGGGTGAACGAATCAGTGATGATATCATTTCAAAATGTCACCAGTGTGGTGCTCCCAGTGATCATCACACGAACTGCGCTAATGATGATTGTCACCTGCTCTTTATTCAGTGCGAAGCATGTGCTGCCAAAAATGAAGGTTGCTGCAGTAAAACCTGTATCGACTTTATTCATCTCCCATTCGAACAGCAGGTAAAATTACGTCGTGGTCTTCCTAAACATGATGCTCATTCGGTCTACAGAAAAAGCAGAGTACGCCCGCGATTAAATGAAATGACTTTGCATCAAGGATAATTGGCACTGCCAAAAATTTGCACTTCTTATTTACTCTGAACTTCTTTTATAAAAAAGGAAGCTGCATCATCAATCGCCTGGTCAACAGGAATGAAATCTATTTTCAGAGTCGACTTTAATTTACTGTTATCATAATAATTGATTCCGGAAGCAGAACGCGCTGTTTCTTTCGTAATAACAGGTTTGGACCCAGTAATCATCGATTTGAGCCGTTCTATTCTCCAGGCAATTCCTGTAAGAACAGGACCGGCATGAATCCCCGGACGTGGTTTATTCAGGCGGTCAGAAATCCGGTCGAAAACATCCCGAAAAGGTTTGCTTTCTCCAACAACAATAAACCGCTCTCCGGAAACATTCGATTGCATCAGTTGAATAGCAGCTTTTGAAACGTCTCTGACATCCACAAAACCGTTTACGCCATCGGTATAAAACTTTAGTCCTTTTTGTACCTGTCCGAAAATCATGGAACTATCGGACTTCCAGTTACCGGGTCCGATTATAACTCCCGGGTTAATGATAACTGCATTCAATCCTTCAGCAACGCCTCGCCACACTTCCCTTTCAGCACCATATTTGCTGATTGCATATTCTGAATTGTGTGAGGAGGTCTTCCACGTTGCCGTTTCATTGATGGTTCCCGGGATTCCGGTCCGGCCCAGTGCAGCAATAGAGCTCACATGGCAGAATTTCGAAATACCCATATCAATTGATAAGTTCACCAGATTTGCAGTGCCCTCAATATTGATGTTGTGCATCACCTCCCGGTCGGCAGGTTGAAACGAAACTTTGCCGGCACAATGATACACCTGTTTTATGTCACGAAAAGCAGGTATAAGAGCAGAAATGTCTGTTACATCACCATTTACCCATTCAATTTGGCTTCTTAAGGGCGATTGTGCCGGAAGATACCTATCGATATTACCTTGCCTCGAATTGTTGCGTTGCAGCACCCTTACCCTATTGCCTGCCTCCAGCAAATCGAGCAACAACCGCGAACCCAGCAATCCGGAAGCTCCTGTCAGTAATATCATAGTACAAAGATAGGCAAACCCTATGAGGTTCAAAATAATCCATGTATTTAGTGTTGTGTGGAATTATGGCGTCATAGACTTTCCTATAAGACAAACCACTCCTTCTTCATATATGCACAACCGTTAGTAATTTTTGAATTTTCGAACGGGTTCAGACTGTTTTGGAACGAAATAACATTCATAAATTGGGGCTTCTAGTGGCAAAAACACCCTGTCTGCAGCCACTTGCCACTTTGCGGCAGTGTTTTATCTTTGCAAAAAAAAGCAGATTATGAATTTCATTGAGGAACTACGCTGGAAGGGAATGATTCACGATATGATGCCCGGAACTGAGGAGCTTCTTTCAAAGGGGATGGTTTCAGGCTATATCGGCTTCGATCCAACAGCGGACTCACTACATATTGGAAATCTGGTGCAAATAATTTTGCTGATGAACTTCCAGCGTGCGGGGCATAAGCCTTTTGCATTGGTTGGTGGAGCAACCGGCATGGTTGGTGATCCATCAGGCAAATCGGAAGAACGAAATCTGCTGGATGAAAAAACGCTGCAACACAACATCGCCTGTGTACAAAAACAGCTTGAAAAATTTCTGAACTTTAATTGTGGCGCTAACAGTGCTGAAATGGTGAACAATTATGACTGGTTTAAAGGCATGGGATTTCTGGAGTTTATCCGTGATACCGGAAAACATATATCGGTGAATTACATGATGGCTAAAGACTCCGTAAAAAAACGTCTTGAAACCGGATTGTCATTTACCGAATTCACCTATCAGTTGGTGCAGGGATACGATTTCTACTGGTTGTACAAAAATAAAGGCTGTCGCTTACAAATGGGTGGTTCCGATCAGTGGGGAAATATAGTTACCGGCACCGAACTCATTCGTAGAAAAGAAAGCGGTGAAGCATTTGCTATGACGTCTCCGTTAATCACTAAAAGCGACGGCAGTAAATTCGGAAAAACCGAAAAAGGAAATGTGTGGCTTGATCCGGAAAAAACATCTCCTTATCAGTTCTATCAGTTTTGGTTAAACAGCAGTGATGAAGACTCAAAAAGATTCATCCGAATTTTTACGTTCCTTTCTAAAGAAGAAGTTTTAGCTCTGGAAGCGGAACATGATACCGCTCCGCAGAACAGGGTTCTTCAAAAGCGTCTTGCCAAAGAACTTACCACGATGGTTCATTCAGAACAGGATTATTTAAATTCGGTTGAAGCAAGTGGAATTTTATTCGGACAAGATACTGCTGACCAACTAAAAAATCTGGAAGAAAAATTATTACTGGAGATCATGGATGGCGTTCCTCAAATGACTGTTGCAAAAAATGATCTTCAGTCGGGGGTAGGAATTGTAGATTTGCTGGCAGAAAAAACTACCATCTTTCCATCAAAAGGCGAAGCTAAAAAAATGGTAATGGCGGGTGGTGTAAGTATGAATAAGGTTAAAGTTGCAGATACGAATGTTGTGGTTACAACTTCTGATCTTTTGCGCAACAAATATCTGATTCTTCAAAAAGGTAAAAAGCAATATTTTCTGTTAACGGCAATCTGATCAGTTGCTTTCTGCCAGAATCGTTAAATCTTCAATTGTATTAAGCACCTTTACATTAGCCGGAAGCTTCAGCGATATCTGATTAGCCACTTGCATTCCGGTTAGTAACATTGTTTGCTCCGGATAACGTGTTGCAAGATTGTTGATGAGATCCTGGATTCCTGATTTTAATGGAATGGAAGTAAGAACAGTCATCACATAATTGGCGTTATACTGACCAATGATTGAATCGAGATCAGTGTAAGGTAAATTTTGACCAAGATAGATGGTTTGATGTCCGCGTGCACGCAAAACAAAATTCGCAAACAGCAAACCAATTTCATGCATTTCACCTTCAGGTAAAAAGAGGACGAATTTTTTAGATTCCGGTTTTACGGTATGTACTTGTGCATCGATTGCAACAATCAGTTTTTGACGAATTAAATTCGACATAAAATGCTCGAATGCCGGATTAACCTGACCTGTTTGCCATAACACACCAATTCGTTTCAGGAATGGGAAAAAGAGGTGAGCCATGGTGTACTCAAGGCCAAACTTCAGTACATGAGATGAAAGTATTTTTTCAAAGGCATTTTCATCGAGATTAAACATGGCAGCAAGCATGCTGTCGAGTTGAATCCCTGCATCCTCCACATCTTCACTATAGGTAAGAGCCATACTTTCCAATTCTGCTTTTGACAGACTGGTCAGTTGGGAAATTTTATGTCCTTGTTTATTCAACATGGAGACATTGAGGAGCAACTTTAAATCCTCATCATCATAATACCGGATATTGGTTTCTGTGCGTTTCGGACTTGGGATACCGTACCGCTGCTCCCAGATGCGCAGGGTATGCGATTTGATACCTGTCAGATTTTCAATGTCTTTAATAGAGAAATGATTCATAGGGACAAAATTCCGGGGGGATACAATTTTAACAGTCTTTAAACACTTGGGGGACTATAAAGTTTTCGAAGAACCACTTTTATAAATTCTCTTTCCAAAACCAGAGCTGCTAATTTTGGAAAAGAACCTGTTCCGGTTCCCTGACTAAGAATGGCCTTCACCCTACTCTCCTCAACATCAATACGATACAACAACATCATGAAGGTTTTGTGCTGCTTTTTGTATAACAACTCTAAACCGGGTGTCACTTGCTGAAGCAATTCCTGATAAGCGGTTTGGGGATTGCCACTAAAGACAATTTCAACGCCTGCCAAGCCGAAATCTTTAATTACCTGAGCAGCAGTATTACGAACCACTTCCAGATCATGGCGATATAATTCGGGAGATATCATATTACATCTCAGTCACTTTCAGAGAAATTAATGACCAATCGTTCAACCGGTTTATTATGAATCAGATGATCATTTATAATCTGGTCAACATCCGTAACCTGAACACCACCATAAAAAACACCTTCGGGATAAACCACCATTGCCGGACCATGTTCACAGGCATCGAGGCAACCTGCCTGTTGGGCTCTGATTGTTTTATTCAGACCTAAATCCTTCAATTGCTTTTTGAAACACTGCACCAATTCGAGTCCATGTGCCTTACCACACGACTTTCTTTCTCCCGGAGCTCGTTCATTGGTGCAAATAAAAATATGCTTCTCAAATTTCATAGGTTACTTCATTTTGATGATTCAAAGTTAGCAGAATGCCGAGGCAGAATCACTAAAAAAGCAATTTTCAATTTTAAAGTTTTCAACATTTTCCATTCGCAGTTGCCGACTTACTACTTTTACTTTTACCTCATAAAACCAAACTTATAACCGGTTTATTTTGTTAGCTATTTGTGACTACTCCTGAAATCAAAACAGTTTTACTTGCCGGTGGAAGCGGACTGATTGGCTCTCGATTGAAAGAGCATCTGGAAAGCAAAAATTACCGCGTATTGAATTTTACGCGTAAAGGTGCTGACCCAACCAAAGGACTTTATCATTGGGATCCCGAGAAGAAGGTTATTGATGAAGCTGCCATTAAACAGGCAGATATTCTGATTAATCTTGCCGGCACCTCCATTGCCGACGGCCGCTGGACTGCACGACAAAAGCGTAAAATCATTAACAGCAGAATTTTTGCTACCGATTTGCTTGCTCACACCTTGCAGCAGGTACCCAATAAAATCACTACCGTTATCAATGCCTCTGCAATTGGTATTTACGGTAATACAGATAACCGGATTATCCGGGAAGATAATTATCCTGCAACAGATTTTCTGGGGCAAACCTGTAAACGTTGGGAAGATGCTGCTTCAAATTTCAAGAAATCAGGAAAACGCCTGGTGATATTCAGAATTGGTTTGGTGTTGTCTGAAGATGGTGGCTTTCTGAAGCCCTTACTAAAAGCGATCCAGCTAGGCATAGCTCCTGTTTTTGGTAACGGAGAACAATATCAGAGCTGGATCCACATCGACGATTTGTGCAAGATGTTCAACAAAGCAATTACGAATGAAAAAATGGAAGGTGTCTACAATGCTGTTGGTCCCTGCCCATTATCGAATTACAATTTCATGAAGTTGCTTGCACAACTGAAAGAGGGAAATCAATTCCTGTTAAAAATTCCTGCGTTTCTAATGAAAATAATCATGGGTGAAATGTCGGCATTGGTACTGGATGGCACCCGAGCATCCTCAAAAAAAATCGAGGAGGCCGGTTTTACTTTTACTTATCCACAGGCGAGTCATGCTTTGCGGAATATCCTTGATAAGTATTGAAAAAGAAAATTATTTTTTGGTTCCGTCGCGATTTGCGGTTGCACGATAATGCAGGTTTGTATCATGCTTTGAAAAATGGAGTTCCGGTGGAGTGTATTTTTATTTTCGATAAAAATATACTCGACAAACTCGATAATAAGCAGGATGCCCGCGTGACGTTTATTCACCGCCAGATTGAACAACTGCATCAACAATTGCACAAACTGGGATCAGGAATAACTACCTATTACAACACACCGGAAAAGGCGTTCAAGGAAATTATTCAATCCGGGGATGTTACCGCAGTTTACACCAATCATGACTACGAACCATACGCCATAAATCGTGATCTTGAAATTGAGACACTTCTTCAAAAAAACAAAATTGCATTTCATACTTTCAAAGATCAGGTGATATTTGAACGGGATGAAATAGTTAAAGATGATGGCAAACCCTATACGGTTTTCACTCCCTACAAGAATAAATGGCTGAAGACGCGCACAGCATTTCATATTAAAAGTTATCCAACGGAAAAATATCATGCTCATTTTATAAAGACAAAAAACAAACCGTTTCACACCCTAAAGGAGATTGGATTCAACCCGTCTTCCATTGCTTTTCCGGAATCGAACACAGGAAAAAATTTGCTGATTAACTATGGCAAAACGCGGGACATTCCTTCCTTACCGGGCACCAGTCGACTCAGCATTCATTTTCGTTTTGGAACCATCAGCATCCGTAAAGCAGCAGCTGTTGCAATTGCAACCGGTAGTGATGTTTGGTTAAACGAATTGATATGGCGTGATTTTTATCAGATGATTTTGTGGCACTTCCCCCATGTTACAGATAGCGCCTTTAAACCTGCTTACAATCACATACCCTGGCGGAATAACGAAAAGGAATTTCAGGCCTGGTGTGAGGGACAAACCGGTTATCCCATTGTGGATGCGGGTATGCGTGAATTGAATGCTACCGGCTTCATGCATAACAGGGTACGAATGATCACTGCAAGTTTTCTGGTGAAACATTTACTCATCGACTGGAAATGGGGTGAAGCTTATTTTGCAGCAAAACTACTCGACTTCGATTTATCTGCGAATAATGGAGGCTGGCAATGGGCAGCAAGCAGTGGCTGTGATGCAGCTCCTTACTTCCGTATTTTTAATCCCTCAGAGCAAACCAAAAAATTTGATCCGCAATTTAAATACATCCGAAAATGGGTTCCAGAGTTTGAACAACTAACATACCCATCCCCTATCGTGGATCACAAATTTGCCCGCGAACGCTGTCTGGCTACTTATAAAAAAGCATTGGGTACTACTGCTGAAGAAGCCTGATTAATTTTCTATCAGATGCTTGGAATCAATAAGGTGGCGAATACCATCTTCGAGATTTGTCAATGGTCTGTTGAGCAACTTTTTCATTTTGCTGATATCCGGACAACGACGGGTCATGTCGCCTTCTTTCAACGCGGGAACATGTACGATTTTAGAACTGGAGTTCGTGACTTCAATTACTTTTGCTGCTAAATCGAGGATAGTAATTTCATCATCGGTACCAATGTTCACCACGTCGTTAATCATCTGGCTATTATAAAAAGCACTCAAGCAAGCATCCACATTATCTTCAATGTAGCAGAAGGTTCTTGTTTGTGAGCCATCACCATAAATGGTAATGTCTTTATTGTGCAAGGCAGCGTATAAGAACTTCGACATAACGAAATCCTTACTTTGTTTCGGACCGTAGGTATTGAAGAATCTGAAAATAGTGAAATCCAGATCAAATTCTTGTTTATAGGCACGAAGGTAAGCTTCACCAATATTCTTAACGATTGCGTAGGGCAAACGCGAATTCAATGGTGTTGTATGTTCATTTTGTGGAAACTCAACCGGTTCACCATATACTTCCGATGAAGAAGAAAAATAAATTCTTTTCACGCCGGTATTTTTAGAAAGGTTCAATACATTTTTTATTCCGGTAATATCGTTCAAAACCATAACCGGATAAGTCAATGTGCGCTTCACTCCTACTAATGCGGCAAAGTGAAATACAAAATCGAAACGGTAAGAATTAAATATGCTGGAGATATCCCGAAAATCGTTGACATCAGCTTTTATAAACTTAATATTTCCAAAATTAGATTTTGGGATTTTAGACAAGGCACCTGTATGAAGGTTATCGACAATAACAACAAAGTTGTCGGGGTTTTGCGCCAGTTTAGCAGCAATTCCACTTCCTATAAAGCCGGCTCCACCGGTCACTAAAATTCTGATTTTCATACTTTCAATCTTGTAAGTTTAACAAATATTCACCGTAACCGCTTTTACGGAGGGGTTCTGCAAGTTTAATCAATTTTTCGCGGTTGATAAAGCCTTTTCTGTAGGCAACTTCTTCAATACACCCTATTTTTAATCCCTGACGCTCTTCAATTACCTGCACAAACTGAGAAGCCTGCAACAGCGAATTAAAAGTGCCGGTATCAAGCCAGGCAGTACCACGGTTCATGATGCTTACATTTAGCTTACCATTCTTAAGATATTCCTTATTCACATCGGTGATTTCATATTCACCACGGGCGCTGGGTTTCAGATTCCGTGCAATTTCAACAACGGAATTATCATAGAAATATAATCCCGGAACAGCATAATTGGATTTTGGCTTAACCGGTTTTTCTTCGATAGAAATCGCTTTACCTTCCACATTAAATTCAACCACTCCATACCGTTCCGGATCAGAAACGTGATAGGCATAAACGATACCGCCTTCGGGATCATTATTTTTTTCAAGAAGTTCAGCCAATCCACTGCCATAGAAAATATTATCTCCTAAAATTAAGGCTACTTTTTCTTTACCAATAAAGGGAGCACCAATTACAAATGCCTGTGCGAGGCCATTGGGAACTTCCTGAACTGCGTAAGTGAATTCACAGCCCAATTGCTTTCCGTCTCCCAACAACTGCCTGAAATGTGGCAGATCATGCGGGGTACTGATGATCAAAATTTCTCTGATCCCCGATTGCATCAACACTGATAAGGGATAATAAATCATAGGCTTATCATACACCGGCATCAACTGCTTGCTCATAGCAAGCGTGAGTGGATGTAAACGCGTTCCGGAGCCACCGGCAAGAATAATTCCTTTCATCAAAACAATTTTATAACGAAACTATTTAATCTTTAAATTTTTCTTTTTCAGGATCTGTTTCTTCAATTTTCCTAATCTCAAGATCGCCAAGTTCAATATCTTCATCTTCATCGAAAACCTGAATCAACGGCTCTTCCAAAAATGCTTTGGTAGTAATTCTTCGCTCCAGCGAGATGAGAAATGCAGGAAGCAAAATAAGATTGGAAGCCATTGCTACAAGCAGCGTAATGGAAAGTAAAATTCCTAAAGATGCGGTACCACCGAAACTGGACGCTGAGAATATAAAGAATCCAAAAAAGAGAATGATAGCAGTATAAACCATACTTACTCCTGTCTCGCGAATCGTAAGCGAAACTGCTTTTGAAATACTCATCGGATTAAGCCTTAGTTCGTGCCGGTATTTGGTGAGGAAGTAAATGGTTCCATCAGATGAAATTCCGAAGGCAATACTAAAGATGAGAATTGTTGATGGCTTGAGGGGAATCTGAAAATACCCCATGATTCCTGCCGTGATTAACAAAGGAATTAAACTTGGCAAAATGGAAACCGTAATCATGCGGAACGACATGAACAATGCAAACATGATGAGTGAAATCAAAATGATTGCAAGAATGATACTTTCCATTAAATTCTTAAAGAGATAGTCATTACCGCGAAGGAAAATCAAACTATTTCCGGTAACAGCAACACTATAATCGGCAGGATCAAAAATGGAATCGATACGAGGTCTTAGTTCTTCCACCAGCTCCTTCATGCGAACCGATCCCACATCTGCCATTTGAACACTTACTCTCGTAATTTGACGTGTGCTATCGAGGAATGAACGGAACATTCCGGATTTATCTTTCGCATCACCCTTCATGTAGGTTGCCATCTCGGCTAGATCCAGTGTTCCGGGCAAAATATAATACTTCGGATCACCGCCACGAAACGATTGGTAGGAGAATTTGATACCATCTACAGTAGCCAAAGGCTTCGAAAACTCCGGATACTTAACCAGCATTTTTTCAAGCCTGTTGATCTTTTGCAAGGTGAGCGGATCAAGTGCTTTACCGGGTTGTTTCGTATCAATCATTATTTCAAAAGGCAAAACACCTTTAAAATTCTTCTCAAAGAAACGCATGTCCTGATATACAGGATCCTTCTTTGGGAGGTCGTCAACTACATATCCAACCGTACTTATTTTTCCAATTCCATAAATTGCAATAAGTGATATAATCGCCACCACCACAAATATTTTGCGGTAATGATTATGCACCAGGTGATCAACCAAATCGAGCATTCTGTTCAACCTCGGAGCATTCAAATGTTTTGTATGCTTCACCTCAGGTGCAGGCAAAAAGCTGAATACAATCGGTACCAAAACCAGAGAAATCAAATAGGTTGCCATTACATTGATAGCGGCAATCAATCCAAATTCCATCAAAATTTTGGAGTTGGTAAAATAGAAAACCCCGAAACCAATTGCTGTAGTAAGATTGGCCAAAAAAGTGGTTAAACCAATCCGTTGAATCATTCTGGAAAGGGCTTTTATTTTATTGCCATGTAATCCATATTCGGTATGGTATTTATTCAGCAACAAAATACTGTTCGGAATTCCGATTACAATAATCAATGGTGGAATTAATCCTGTTAAAATGGTGATCTTATAGCCGAATAAAGCTATAGTTCCTACACTCCAGACCACTCCCACCAAAACTACGATTACTGAAAATAAAACTACTTTGAAGGAACGGAAGAATATCAATAAAATCAAACTGCAAACAATAATTGCCAACAATAAAAAGAGCTGCAATTCCTTTGCAACCTTGCCGGTAATAGCTGTTCTGATAAATGGCATCCCGGAAATATGTACCTCCAGGTCGTTTCCCACACCAAAAGCTTTCGCCTTCTCGTGAATGGAGGCAACAATGTCTAAACGACTTTTAGTATTTAATTTCTTCTTATCAAAAGTAATTGCCATTAAAGTTGAACTCTTGTCTTCACTTACAATAAGTCCGTTATAAAATGGCAATGCATCAATTGTCAGTTTAATACTATCGAGTTCTTCCTGACTTTTTACTTTGCCGGAAATAATTGGACGGACATCAAACTTCTTTTCTGTTTCGTTATTTTGGATTGTATAGATTCCAGCAACAGAAACCACAGCTTCAATGCCATCAATGGCTTTTATTTCCTGACCTAGTTGGTACCAGTCGTTGAATTTTTTTAGCTGGTAAAAATTACTGTCTTTAACACCAAGTACAATTACACTGCCATCCTCACCAAAAGTTGCCTTGAACTTTTCATATTCCTGTGCAAAAGGATCTGATGCCGGAAGCACCTTGGCAAAATCATAAGAAAGCTCAATTCGTGTAGCTAAAAAACCAAAAATCAGCGTAAGTCCGGCAATGACTGCCAAAAGCATTCTCCTGTTCCGTAAAATAAAACTGGAAATAAGTTGAAACATAAACCTTTGTTAAGCGGGTAAAGTTACCAAAAAATACGACTTCCGATCCCAGATATTAATACATTGATTACCAGAGATAAAATGGCAATTTTCAAAGAACCTTCGGGATTCCGGGAAAGAGTGTGATCAGAACACTAAATTTGTTGCCCGGCATGCAAAAAACTTCAACTATTTACCTCGATTACAATGCTAGCACACCCGTTGATCCTGCGGTGGTTGAAGCTATGCTCCCCTATTTCACAACCAATTTTGCCAATGCTGCCAGCAACTCTCATTTCCCGGGTAAAATAATCCGTGATACTGTTACCGCTGCCAGGACAGAAATGGCTGAAAATCTGGATTGTGAACCCGGAGAATTGATTTTTACTTCGGGAGCAACCGAATCTATTAATCTGGCAATCAAAGGTGTAGCTGAAATGTATGCTTCCAAAGGAAATCATATAATTACATGGGCTACCGAACACAAGGCGGTACTCGACAGCTGCAAATCTCTTTCAAAAAAAGGATTGGAAATCACCATTTTGCCGGTCGACCGCGAAGGGAAACCCGAAATGGCAGAACTTGAAAAGGCCATTCGTCCATCCACTATTTTAATTTGTATGATGCTGGCAAACAATGAAACAGGGGTAATTATGCCTGTTGCAGAAGTTGCAGCACTAGCACATCAATCGGGTGCTATATTTTTTTGTGATGCTACTCAGGCACCCGGAAAAATGCGCTTACAAATTCCCGAAACCGGAGCTGATTTACTCTGCATTTCGGCACATAAATTTTATGGTCCCAAAGGAATTGGAGCTCTTTATATAAAACGTAAACATCCACGAGTATATCTTTCGCCACTTATCGATGGCGGTGGTCATGAAAACGGATTGCGTTCCGGAACTTTAAATGTACCGGGAATTATTGGCATGTCGAAAGCTCTCACTCTCGCCAATGAAAGATACTGGGACGATACAACCAACTATTCGCGACTCCGGACTTTACTCGAACAAATAGTAACTTACGATGAACTTGGTTTTGTAAATGGTTCGTTGAAAGATCGGTTACCAAATACCAGCAACATTTGTTTCCAGGGAATTAAAGCAGCATCGTTATTGAGTGCGCTTCCCAACTTGGCTCTTGCCACAGGATCTGCCTGCAGCTCGGCATTGCCCGAACCCTCGCATGTGTTGACTGCAATGGGTCTCACTGAAAACGAGGCTTATGCTTCTGTGAGATTTAGTCTGGGACGATACACAACCGAAGCAGAAATTATGGAAGCTGCAATGGCATTAAGAGAAAATATTCTCCGTTTAAAATCTGAAGTTTGAATACCTTCACAAAAAATATAATCATGTCCGAATCACCAAAAAAATTGTTTCTCCTGGATGGAATGGCGCTCATTTACAGAGCGTATTTTGCTTTCAGTAAAAGTCCCAGAATCAATTCTAAAGGATTAAATACTTCAGCCATGTTTGGTTTCACCAATACTTTGCTGGAAATTTTAAACAAAGAAAAACCAACACATATAGCAGTTGCATTCGACACCGTTGCTCCTACTGCGCGCCACACCGAATTTGAAGCTTACAAAGCTCACCGCGATGCCATTCCTGAAGATCTTGCTATATCAATTCCATGGGTATTTGAAATTATTGAAGGTTTCAATATTCCTGTCCTTACTATGGATGGTTACGAAGCCGATGATATTATTGGCACACTTGCTAAAGAAGCAGAACGTCAGGGATTCACTACTTACATGATGACTCCTGATAAGGATTTCGGTCAGTTGGTGAGTGAACACATTTTTATGTACAAGCCTTCGTCATTTGGCAGTGGTGCCGAAATTTTAGGGATTCCGGAAGTATTAAAGAAATTTGAAATTGCCAATGTGAGTCAGGTAATTGATATACTTGGACTTTGGGGCGATGCAGCTGATAACATTCCCGGCATTCCCGGTGTAGGAGAAAAAACTGCGAAGCAACTGATTGCTGAATATGGATCTGTAGAAAATATTATTGCCAATGCCGATAAATTAAAAGGTAAGCTTGCTGATAAAGTAAAGGAGCATGCCAATCTTGCTTTGCTTTCCAAAAAACTGGCGACCATTATCACCGATGTGCCCATTGAATTCAATGAAGAAAAGTTGCGCTTAGAACCGGTGGATAAAGAAAAACTTTCTGCCGTTTTTGGCGAACTGGAATTCCGGGCACTGGCAAAAAAAGTTTTGAATGAAGAAATTGCTGCTGATGCAACTGTAAGCGAATCTGCTTCACCGAAGCAAGCATCTCTTTTTGGAGATGCACCTGCAGTTGTGAATGATAATGATGAATCAAACGAAGAGGAACCTGCAGGAAATCTGCAGACAATCGATACCATTCCGCATCAATATCATTTAGCCGATACTGCTGAAAAACGGAAGTCATTGATTGCACAATTGGAAACCTCAAAAAGTTTTTGCTTCGATACGGAAACGACAAATATAGATGCCAACAATGCTGAACTGGTTGGACTATCATTTGCCATCACACCACACGAAGCATGGTACATTCCTGTTCCAGCAAACTATGACGAAGCACGTGAACTGGTACATGAATTTAAATCTGTATTTGAAAATAAAAATATCGGCAAAACGGGTCAGAATATCAAGTATGATATGATGATGCTGAAATGGTATGATGTTACCGTTCAGGGACCGTTATTCGATACAATGCTTGCACATTATCTGGTTGAACCAGATATGCGACATAACATGAACTTGCTGGCAGGAGTTTATCTGAACTATGAGCCGGTGAAAATTGAAACGCTTATTGGTGAGAAAAAATCGGAGCAAACCAGCATGCGGGATGTCGATATTGCAATTATAAAAGACTATGCTGCTGAAGATGCCGACATCACCCTGCAGCTGCAACACAAACTGGAACCGGAATTAGAAAAGCATCAGCTCCGTAAACTTTTCGATGAAGTCGAGATGCCATTAATTCCTGTGCTTGCAGGAATGGAGACTGAAGGCGTTGCTCTGGATCCGAATGCGCTGGTTGAATTTTCAGCACAATTGGAGAAAGAAATTACTGTGGTGGAAGCTGCAGTATATGAAGCTGCAGGAATGAAGTTTAATATCTCATCACCCAAGCAATTAGGAGAAGTATTTTTTGATGTACTGAAAATTGATCCCAAAGCAAAAAAAACCAAAACTGGACAATATGCAACCGGTGAAGATGTATTAAGCAAACTTGCCGATAAACATCCTGCCGTACAAATGGTACTCGAATACCGTGGACTGGTGAAATTAAAAAATACTTATGTCGACACTTTGCCATCTATGATAAATCCCCGTACGGGACGCATTCATACTTCGTATCAGCAGGCAGTGGCTGCAACCGGTCGGTTAAGTTCTAACAATCCGAATTTGCAAAATATTCCTATTCGTACCGAGAGGGGCAAAGAAGTACGCAAAGCTTTTGTAGCACGCAATGCCAATTACATTTTGGTCTCTGCCGATTACTCTCAGATAGAATTGCGCATCATTGCTGAATTTAGTAAGGATGAAAGTATGCTGAATGCTTTCCGTCATGGCATCGACATTCACACTTCAACAGCTTCTAAAGTATATAATGTTCCACTCGACCAGGTCACTTCTGAGATGCGAAGAAATGCCAAAATGGTGAACTTCGGAATCATCTATGGAATAAGTGCATTTGGATTATCGCAGCGGCTGAATATTCCACGTAAGGAAGCAGCTACCATTATTGAAAACTACTTCCGCGAATTTCCAACCATTAAAAGTTATATGGATGGAAGCATAGAATCGGCACGTAAAAATGGTTATGTCGAAACTATTTTGGGAAGAAAAAGATACCTGCGCGATATCAATTCCGCCAATGCCGTTGTACGTGGTTTTGCCGAACGAAATGCTATTAATGCACCGATTCAAGGCTCTGCAGCGGACATGATTAAAGTGGCCATGATTAATATCCATAAAACTTTAACAGACATGAATCTGAAATCGAAAATGATTTTGCAGGTACATGACGAATTAGTTTTTGATGTGGCTATTGAAGAACTCGAAATCATTAAGCCCATCATTCGTGAAAAAATGGTGAATGCCATTCAGATGACTGTACCTATTGAAGTAGAAATTGGAGCAGGTAAAAACTGGCTAGAGGCACATTAAAAAAAGCACCATTAAAATTGTCGACTACTAACTACGATATCATTATTGCCGGATCAGGACCGGCCGGAACTGCATGTGCACTTGCATTGAAAGGTTCCGGACTACGTGTGTTGGTCCTCGATAAAAATACTTTTCCCCGCGATAAAGTTTGTGGCGATGCTATTCCGAACACGGTTCCGAAAGCATTGCGTATGCTGGACGAAAATTATCTGCAGGCATTGCGTTCATTTCCTAAAAAAGTTGTGATCGATTCCTGCAAAGTAGTTGCTCCTTCCGGAAAAAATGTAACGCTTCATTTTAAATTAGAAGGATATGCCAGTGCCCGAATTGATTTCGATGCATTCATGGTTAACCTTGCCACTAAAGAATCAGGTGCAACCTTTATAGCTGATTGTGGTGTGAAAGATGTTTCCCCGCAAGGAGAAGGTCTGGTGGTACGTACTGATGATGGGAAAACATTCAACACGAAATTAGTGATTGGTTGTGATGGCGCTCATTCTATTGTAAACAAAAAACTAACCGGAACAAAAATTGATCATCGCCATTATATTGGTGCCGTCAGAGCGTACTATAAAAATGTGAGCGGAACAGCTCCCAATACGATGGAAATTCATTTGGTAAAAGGATTTATGCCCGGTTACTTCTGGATTTTCCCACTAACCGATAATACTTTCAATATTGGATACGGAATGGTTTCCGAAGCTATAAGCAGGAAGCAGGTAAATCTCAGAAAAAGTATTCTGCAAATCATCCATGAAAATGAAGCCATCAAAAAACGTTTTGAAAATGCGGTTCCTCTGGAAGATCCTATAGGTTACGGATTACCTACCGGTTCCAGAAAAGTAACTATTTCTGGTGAGCATTTCATGCTTGCCGGAGATGCCGCTTCGCTGATTGATCCTGCAACCGGAGAAGGAATCGGAAATGCCATGATCAGTGGAATACTGGCAGGACGGCACGCATTAAAATGTTTTCAGGAAAATAATTTCTCAGCAAATTTCATGCGTGGTTACGACGATGCCATTCATCAGAAATTCTGGAGTGAGATGCGGAACAAGTATATCATGCAACGAATGGTGGGAGACAAATCGTGGCTGGCAGATTTCGCTATCGGACTGGCAGCTGATGTGCCATGGATAAAAAATAAATTGCAGAAACTCTTTTAGTCGAGTTTCAATACTGCCAGAAATGCCTGCTGTGGAATTTCTACGTTTCCAACCTGACGCATCCGTTTCTTACCTTCTTTTTGCTTCTCGAGAAGTTTACGCTTACGTGAAATATCACCACCATAACATTTAGCAGTAACATCTTTACGAAGTGCTTTCACTGTTTCGCGGGCAATGATCTTTGCTCCAATTGCAGCTTGAATAATTATTTCAAATTGCTGACGGGTAATTAATTCTTTCAGCTTCTCACAAATCTTCTTACCAAAAGTAAACGAGTGATCACGGTGAATAAGTGCCGACAAAGCATCAACCGGCTCACCATTCAAACGGATATCCAATCGCACCAAATCAGATGCACGATAACCAATCTGGTGATAGTCGAACGAAGCATAACCTTTCGAAATAGATTTCAGCTTATCATAAAAATCGAATACAATTTCTGCCATCGGCATATCGAAGGTCATCTCTACCCTGTCGGTTGTGAGATAACTCTGATTGAGAATATGTCCACGTTTACCAATACACAAAGTCATGATAGCACCAATATATTCGGATTTGGTAATGATAGTTGCTTTGATGTAAGGCTCTTCAATACGATCGAGTTTACTTGGATCAGGAAAATCACTTGGATTGTTCACATCAAATTCTTCACCATTGGTGAGATAAGCGCGGTACGAAACGTTGGGAACAGTAGTAATTACCGTCATGTTAAACTCCCGCTCGAGACGTTCCTGAATAATCTCCATGTGAAGCATTCCGAGAAATCCGCAGCGGAAGCCAAATCCCAGTGCAGCCGATGACTCCGGTTCAAAAACCAAAGAGGCATCATTTAACTGCAGCTTCTCAATTGAAGTACGGAGTTCTTCGTACTCATCGGTATCAACCGGATAAATTCCGGCAAATACCATTGGCTTTACATCTTCAAAACCGGTGATTGCCTCGGCACACATTCGTGCGGTATGAGTTAAGGTATCACCAACCTTTACTTCCCGCGCTTCTTTAATTCCCGAAATTATATATCCAACATCTCCTGCCCGCACTACATCGCGGGGTGATTTTTCAAGTTTCAGAATTCCAATTTCATCGGCTTTGTACTCCATGCCGGTAGCTACAAATTTCACCTGGTCGTTGGTTCTGATTTCACCATCAAAAACCCGGAAATATGCTATGATTCCGCGGAAAGAGTTGAAAACAGAGTCGAAAATCAGGGCTTTTAGAGGAGCCTTTGGATCACCTTTGGGAGCTGGAACGCGCTCAATGATGGCAGCCAGGATATCGAATACGCCCATTCCGGTCTTTCCGGAAGCGGGGATAATCTCTTCCCGTTTGCAGCCCAATAAATCAACGATCTGATCTTTTACCAGTTCCGGTTCAGCACTTGGTAAATCGATTTTATTGAGAATTGGAATGATGGTCAGATCATTTTCCAGAGCCAGGTACAAATTCGAAATTGTCTGAGCCTGAATACCTTGCGCCGCATCGACAATCAATAATGCACCTTCGCAGGCGGCAATAGATCGGGAAACTTCGTATGAAAAATCGACGTGACCGGGAGTATCAATAAGGTTCAGGATATAATCTTTGCCATTCAAAGAATAGGACATCTGAATCGCATGACTCTTAATGGTAATTCCGCGTTCGCGTTCCAGATCCATATCATCGAGGACCTGAGCCTGCAAATCGCGGGCTGAAATTGTTTTGGTATATTCTAAAAGACGATCGGCTAAAGTGCTCTTACCGTGATCAATATGTGCAATAATGCAGAAATTCCTGATATGTTCCATGGGACGGCGAAGATAGTGCTTTTTTTAGAGATCTGATTAACCGTTTTAGGCTGTGCCTTCTTTTACTTTCCCGTTAGTTGACTTGCGCCCTGAGCGCGTTAATTATGCAGCAAAGCTGCGTTA
>JAEUTI010000082.1 GCA_016788065.1 Bacteroidia bacterium
CCTGTCATCTCGTCACAAGTGACGAGACGGGTTCGAGGCCCTACCGAATGATTGTAGTGAGTTCTTTATAGTAATAATATTTGGTTCGGTAGTTCAGCTGGTTAGAATACATGCCTGTCACGCATGGGGTCGCGGGTTCGAGTCCCGTCCGGACCGCCAAAATTTAAGGTTGCTTATTCAGCAACCTTTTTTTGTATGTTTTTCGTCTACATTATATATAGCTCATCTTACGATGTTTTTTACAAGGGATTTACTGATAATCCTGAAAAGAGGTTGTGGGAACATAACAATGATCTTTCAAGATACACCAAAGGCAAAGGACCTTGGGCACAGGTACTTTTGGAAGAGTATGAAACCAAAAAAGAAGCACGTATTCGTGAAAATCAAATCAAAAAATGGAATCGAAGGTCTTTGCTCAAACTTATAGACAAAAATAAATAACCTGGTTTGATGCATTGCCTGTCATCTCGTCATTTATGACGAGACGGGTTCGAGTCCCGTCCGGATCGCAAAAAATAAAATAGGGTTGGGATTAATCCCCACCCTAATGTTTTTTTTAACCGATTGGAAATTTCGGTTTTTTTATCCCACCCTATTAATTTAACGAATCGAAAATTTCCGTTTTGAAACCCCAAACATATTTTATTTTTAACCGATTGAAAATTTCGGTTTTTTAATCCCCAACCTATTGTTTTTTTTAACCGATTGGAAATTTCGGGTTTTTTATCCCACCCTATTAATTTAACGAATCGAAAATTTCCGATTTGAATCCCCAACCTATTGTTTTTTTTAACCGATCGAAAATTTCCGTTTTGAATCCCCACCCTATTGTTTTTTTTAACCGAATGGAAATTTCGGGTTTTTTATCCCACCTTACTAATTTAACGAATCGAAAATTTCCGTTTTAAACCCCCAACCTATTGTTTTTTTAACCGATTGGAAATTTCGGTTTTTTAATCCCCACCCTATTGTTTTTTTAACCGTTCGGAAAATCATGTTTTTTATTTCCCAACTATTTTTTTTAACACGACGCAATTTTTGGGGTATACCCCACCCTATGCATTTTTAATCGATCGGGAATTTCGACTTTAATCCCAGTCCTATTTATTCTAATTGGTGAAATTAATTTTCCATCAACATTTATTCATTTGAAAGACCATTTTGACGTAGAAATTCCTCATTCTCTTTTTCGGATGAATTTTTGCTATGATAGCGCTCCTGATTCCTGATATACCTTCTCACTTGAAGTAGTCTCGATTCACATACTGCTGCTGCATAATATTCATCCTGCCATCTGAAATGTTCGCTGGTTAATTCGAGCTTATTTATCCACCATGAGGATTCCCCTTTGATCATTTTTGCAATATCCTGTATGGTCTGATTGGAACACATCGAAACCAAACAATGGCAATGATCAGTATAACCACCAACACTATCAATGTAAATTCCTTTTGTTGATCCATTTTCTCTGATGTGATTCCAAACCTGAAATCTTAATGTTTTGGAATTTAAAAATGGATAACGGTTTTTAGTTGACCATACAAAATGGACGTAGACTTTAATAAAAGACATAATGTGAAAAATTAAAATTCAGAAAAATGTTTCATTGCAAAAATAATGAAAAATAAATTAGATTTTAATTCTACAAAAAAAGTATTCCCGAAATGAATCGAGAATACTTTATATTTAAATCAGAGAATTTAAATTTGCTTCACTCCTGTTTTGGAATAACCACTTCAATCGTGCGAATCACATTATTCCCTTCGCTATTTCCTGAATATACTTTTAATTCCTCTTCATTTGTTTCTGTTCTCCAGTCAGCAACTCCTGAAATACTCTGATCATTTTCTTCAACTATGTTGTAAGTAGCTGTTCCAGGAGATTCAACTTCTATGTTGTTATCACCTTGCATTTGGTCAGTTCCTTTTGGTAAGGGCAAACTATCAGATTTATGCATTTGGTTTTGTCTGTTCATAGTATCCATATCCATTTTACGGTAATCCGATTTCCGATAAGACGTATCCTGCGTAGACCTGGTTGAATCTGCTCTTTGTGTTTGCGCATTGGCAATGGAACAACTAATACCTAATATAAGTACTAATACCATTGTTTTCGCTGATTGAATTATTGAATTAATTTTCATGCTATTTTTTTATTTAAGGGTTCATATAGATAAGTTATTGATAGGTTTACAATGATGATGCTGGAAAATGATAATCGAAACAGTTTCTGGCTGATTCAATACCTAAAAGACTCATATGCAGTTGGTATTTAATATGTTACATTAATTGAAAAGAATGCCACTTTAAATTTTCTTTAGTGTTTTTATCGAATGAAACGTGGTCAAAATGACACACTTTCATGCTTATTTTCCAGAACTGGGAATTTTTTGACTGATTTTGAATCAACGATATGCATGAACTTCAGCATTCAAATACCAACTTGTCGACATCAAATAACAATCAAAATAAATTAGTTTATTTGCGCAAAATTCAAATTACCAGGAATTATGCAATTTGCCCATCATAAAATTTTAATTATCATCCTTTTAATTACTTATACACTCAACACTTTTGCTCAATCTTCTGATACACTTCAATTAAATGAAGTGAAAATTCAGGCTTCAAGAGCCAGCACACAAGCGCTCCATGCTCCACGCACGGTTGAGTTAATTACTGCAGCACAAATTGCGCAGTTGCCCGTAAAATCGGTGAGTGAGGTACTTGAATATGCACTTGGTGCCGACTTAAGATCACGTGGACCTGTTGGCATGCAAAGCGACCTATCTATTCGTGGAGGTTCTTTTGAACAAACGCTTGTGCTCCTGAACGGCATTCCTTTAACAGATCCACAAACCGGACATCATTCGTTAAATTTACCAGTATCTTTAGATGAAATCCTTCACATTGAAGTTATTCAAGGAGGAGCCGCTCGCATATTCGGACCAAAAGCATTTTCCGGTGCAATAAATATAGTCACACGCTCTTCAGCAAATACGAGTGCCACATTAGCTGTTGAAGGTGGTGAATATGGTTCATATGGAACATCAGCACAGGGGAATATTGCATTTCCAAAATCCGGTTTATCTGCTGGAATTTCCAGATTTTCTACCGATGGTTATATCTCCAATACGGATGGAAGCCGCTTGCAGGGAAATTTGCATTACCACACTGCTATTGGAAAATTAAATGTTTCCGCATTTACAGGTGCAGAACAAAAAGCATTCGGCGCACAGAACTTTTACTCTACATCTTTTCCAACTCAATTTGAAGAGACAAAACTTTATTTTGGAGGCCTTAAACTAGATTACCGTATAAAATCGTGGCAATTTAATTTAACAGGTTCTTATCGTCAACATCATGACCGTTTTGAACTGTATCGTGAAGGCGCCGATTGGTATGTCCGCAACAATGGCTTTTTCATCATGGGTGACGACACAGCAGCTTCCTTCTACAAAGGGCATAACTATCACAGAACCGATGTGAATGAAACTAATTTGCAAATTGTGCATTCACTAAAAAAACACACCTTTTCCGCAGGCGTTAGTTATCGAAAGGAACATATTTACAGCAATGTGTTAGGCGAACCAATGGATAAACCTAAGCATGTTACAGGTTATCCTGATTATGCCCAATTTCTGCGAGAAGCCGACAGAAATGAATACCATGTTTATCTCGAAGATCAATTTCAATCAGGCAGGTGGTGGATCAATGGCGGAATGCTGATGACTATATCTGATGAATACGGAACCAGAGTATTTCCAGGAATAGATGTTGCTTACCTTTTTAATCGGTATTTAAGAACCTATGCGAATTTTAATCAGGCAATCAGGTACCCAACTTACACTGATTTATACTACCGTCTTGGAGGTGCTGTAGGAAGTATCGGATTGAAACCTGAAAAATCGGATAATTACGAACTTGGATTCCGTTTTCAACAGGAACGAACCGATGCTCAACTGGCAGTATTTCACCGTGCAAGCTCATCACTAATTGACTGGATTCGCAAAAATGGCTCATCAATTACAGAAGCAGCTAATATCACAGCTGTAAACTTTACAGGCGTCGACTTCTCCATCCGGCTACAGCCGGAAGCATACCTTACCCTGCTAGATGAAATTCAATTCTCTTACACCTTCATTTCAGCTGATGAAAAAAGCACTGATTTTGAATCGAACTATGCACTGGACTTCTTAAAGCACAAATGCACTGCCATTGTACAGAAGAAAATTAATGCTGCATTACAATTCTCATTTGCTATATCCTATCAGGAACGAGAAGGTGGTTACTTAAAACCGGGAGCATCCAAAGAAACCGAATATGGCTGGTTCTATACTGCTGATTCAAGGATTACTTACTCCAAAGGAATTGGAAAATTATATCTGGATGTGAAAAATATTTTCAATCATATTTATACTGATATAGGCAACATTCCTCAACCGGGAAGATGGATTACCATGGGAATAAAGTTAAACATTAAAAAATAATTGCAGCGGCTTAATCAATAGCAGTTACGGAAAATGCTCCCTGGAAATTTTGTTTAATTAGCTGCACCCAACCATTTTCACCCGGGCCGGTTGACTGATGAAAATTATCGCCATTGAAATTCATCTGATTTGGACTTGCGTACACTTTGTTTAGGTTAAAGGAAAGTTCAATAGTTCTTTGCTTACCTGAAACCTTAATGGAAATAGGAATTTCTTCAGTGACCAATGATTTAAGTGTGCCATAATGAAAGGTGATCGGCAATATTGCGCCTGTTGAATCAATAAATTCACCTTCATGCATAAAATATAAGTAGCCGGTATTCCAGTCCCATAACATCCCATGAACCGGATCCAGATCTCCGGTAAGGGCACCTGAAAAATTTCTGGTACTATCAACACCCATAAAGAAACGCATAGAGGTATAATTCCCGTTAGGCACATTATCAATCACAAAAGTTTTGTAGCTTGCATCAGACTCAATGATAAGCTCGTAATTAGGAGCATAAAATTCGGAACCATCATCAGCAATGAAAACAAAATTCGATAAATAATATTTCAACACCGAAACACTGTAAACATTTCCTGATGCATTGGTATAGGCAAGTGTGTCAGAAATCAAGGTTGCGCCATCCACAGTATTTGAAATATTAAAAACGATATCAGCTGAAGTCGCTGCAGGGACCTGATTCACTTCCTCATCATCACTTTTACACGACGATATCAGTAATAAACAAAGTCCGATCAACAGAAATGAATTTATAATAGACTTAGAAACCGGATTTGATTGAATCATTTTAATTTTCAGAAATAGTAAATTTAGTTGATAAAGTTTGTTCGCCAGTTTGCACCACAGCTATGTATAACCCGGCTGCAAAACCTGAAACCGGTAATTGAACTTCCCCTTTTCCCTGAACCAGTCCAACTGCCGCGTCTGTTAGGAGCTTACCTGTAACATCATAAATAGTTATTTCGACTGATACCGAATTAGGCGTGCTGTATAAGAAGGTGATAAATTCGCCATGAACAGGATTTCCAGCAGGAACAAAGTAGAAATTATTAGGAATGGTAACTTTTGGTTTGAAAATTTCAGATCCATCTAAAATAAAGAGCCCATTTGTAATATCAGAAGCAATTATATTACCGGAAGGTAAAAAAGGATAGAGTCCCCAACAACCATTGTAACTATAATATGTTGTGTTCTGATCATGGATATCATTGTAACCTATTAGCACGGGATTAGCCGGATCAGAAATATCGTATGCTACAACGCCATCATGATAATATGAAAGCAATAAAATATCATTGACGATATACGGATTATGTGCCACACTTCCGTCAGATGATTGCGGTACGGGCACCTGTAACATATTCGATCTGATCATACTTACCAATTGCGGATCATGTATATCGGTCATATCGAATACTTTTACACCTTTGCCATGTGCTTCATCTGTAAAGACCATAGTTTTACTGTCGGAAGTCAACCACGCACTGTGATTGTATGCACTTTCTGGATAAAAATCAATAATGGAAATCAAAAATGGGGCTGCCGGATTACTTAAATCATATATCCACAGGCCGTTATTCCCATTTGCACAATATGCAGTATCATTTCTTACAAATGTTTCGTGTACACTAAAAAATCCGGGGTGTGATAAAGTACCCAACAACTGTGGATTTAGCGGATCTGTAATCGAAAAAATATCCATGGCACCAAATGAGTTATCGGGGCGGGTGTTGGATGCCATATACAAGCGATCCTTCTCCACAAAAATAGTATGACATCTTTTGGAAATAGCATCTGAGTCATAAACCTTAACCACTGAATCCGGCAAGTATTGAAGGTCGAAAATCTGTAAAGAGTTAGTCCCCTGATCGCTTACAGCATAAAGATAATGGTCATATGTTGCATAATCTTTATTTACCACCAGTGTAACGGTATCTTTAGTTTCGAAATAACCAATCAATTCAGGTGAAACGGGATCTGTGATATCAAAAAAATAGGTTCCCTGCGTACTTCCAATAAAAGCATATTCTCTGTCTGCAGCAGCATAACCCCAACATTCGCTGAAAGCACCAGTCCATGCCGATGGAATAGCATCATCATCCCAGCGGGAAAGAACAGGCATATTTAATTGCTGCTGAGCTTTTACCTCGCAGAAATCAGCAAGTAATAAAAACATCCCCAACACCAATATTCCGGCAGCCTTCATAAAGCAAATTTAACACAAAATGTCCGGAAATAAAAGGCTTAGGTTCAGGATTGCAAGAGTTGTGTAATAAGTACCGTCATTCTGCCCTCCGCTTCGTTGGCCACACGAACTACTTCATCGTGTGTAATGATTTCAGGTTCGTCGGTACCACCCAGATCGGTGATAATAGAAATGGCAAAACAGGGTAATCCCATGTGGCGGGCCACAATCACCTCTGGGACAGTCGACATTCCAACCGCATCGGCTCCAATGGTACGGATGTATCTGTATTCAGCACGTGTTTCGTAGCAGGGTCCGGTAACGGCAGCGTACACACCAATGTGACAGCGATACTGATTTTTGTGGGCAATTTGCATTGCTTTGCGGATCATATCCTTATCATAGGGAGCGCTCATATCCGGAAAACGCGGACCAAGCTCATCATCATTGTGACCGATCAACGGATTCAGGCCCATTAAATTGATATGGTCGTCGATGATCATTAAATCACCAACTTTAAAATTCTGATTAACACCACCACTTGCATTTGAAAGGTAGAGCTTCGAAATACCCAAGAACTTCAACACCCTTACAGGGAACGCAACTTCCTGCATAGAATAACCTTCATAAAAATGAAAACGGCCCTGCATGGCGACAACTTTTACACCACCCAGTTCGCCAAGGATCAGCTTACTTCCGTGACCTTTAACGGTAGAAACAGGAAAACCGGGGATATCGGCATAGGCAAGTTCATGCTCGATCTTGATTTGTTTTACCAAACCTCCCAGACCACTGCCGAGAATAATACCAACCTCAGGTTTAAAACCGGTTTTGTTTAAGATATAATCAGCTGTTTCTTTTATATTTTGCAACATAAGATTCAATAAGTTTATTAAATTCAGGTTCGTTATCAATTGACACGGTAATCGGCAAACAACAAAAAGGAAGAACTTTCAACCATTCTTTTAACTCATTCTGCTTCAATCGCTGCAGATCCTTTTCAGTAGTTACAATCATTCCGGTTCCGGGCGCAAAGCTATTAAATTTTTTCTGCAGCGCATTCATATCTTTATCACTGAAAATATGATGGTCGGGAAACTGCATTAATTGCAACGCTTTTACTCTTGGAGTCAGATAATTAACAATAGGGCCAGGATTTGCAATGCCGGTGAGTAGAATCACGTTTGCCTGAAAAGGATTCTTACACAAATCACCAACTCCATCCGAAACAGGAATCAGCTCGCCGTAGGTTACCGAAGAGAAAAAAAGTTGTTGGTGTGGCAGCGGGCTGATTTCATTTCTCAGTTTGAGTTTTGCTGCTTCACTCATTTGCGGATCACACTTGGAAACGATCAGAATATCTGCACGCCTATACCCTTCCCGTCCTTCACGAAGATTACCTGCGGGAAGTAAATAATCGCGGGTAAAAGGCTGATCGGCAGGAGTAAGAAGAATTTTTAATCCGGGATCAATGGCTCGATGTTGAAAGCCATCATCCATAATTACCACCTGAGGCGGGGCAGGTAGTTTTAATAATCGTTCAACACCATGCACACGATCTTCGCAAACAGAGACGGTAATATCATCGAAACCGGAAAAGTATTGCATAGGTTCATCACCAATTAAATTGGCCGTTGTACCCTTACCTGCTACCACAAAACCAGTTGTTTTGCGTCCATACCCGCGACTTAAGGTAGCGACTTTAAACTTGCGGTGTAACAAGCGAATGAGATATTCCACATGAGGAGTTTTACCTGTGCCACCAACACTCAGATTGCCCACTACAATTATTGGTAAATGAAATTTACTTGCTTTAAAAACTCCACGATCATAAAACCGATTGCGAACTTTCGCAACCAGAGAATAGACAAAAGAAAAGGGCAGCAATAAAAGTCTTAATTTCATCTGCTCTCTGTCGATGATACTTTTAACTTCATAGATTCTGTTCTGCTTTTCACCATTTTATATTGCCAGTCGGAGGTATCTTCCTGTGCATTCAAAAAATAAGCGTAGTGCTCCAGTGCTTTCAGTGTGTCTTGCATATATACTTCATAAACACGGCCAATTTCATACTGGTATCCGGCTTTGGTGGCCAGATCATCGCCACTATAGCGATAGGCATTTTTATAAGCATCGAGGGCATTTTTATATTCACCGGCACTTTCATAAATCTTAGCCATCCGGTGATAATAAACACTGATATTCTGACTGATTGATTTCTCAATAGCGCCTCTGATATACAACTCCGCTTTCTTAAAATCACCGGTCGCCTGATATGCCATTCCCAGATAATAACAGGTAATGTCATCATCGGGCTGAATCATGAGTGCTGTCGATAACATCGTAATAGATTGTTCCGTCTCACCACTCATAAACTGACAGATTCCGGCTTTGCGCAATAAATCAGGATTTGAAGTACCTTTTTGCAGAAGCGGACGGTAAGCTATGAATGCTTGTTCATATTCCTTCAAACGATACAAAACATCGCCACGGAGGCGACACAATTCAGGAAGTGAATCAGCAGTCATCAAAGATGCACTTAAAGAATCTGCTTTTAATAATTCATCCTTACGAAGATACCAGTCAATTAATCTGGTGCCTGAAATAACATCTTTAGGATTTAATGTCAATGCCTTTTCATAATTCAAAATTGCCAACTCCGGTTGTTCATTTTTTTCAGCTGCTATAGCCAATTGACGAATATAATTTACATTTATAGAATCCGATTGAACCAATTTCGAATAACACAATACTGCATCATCGTATGAACCGGCTGAGAAAGATGTACGTGCTTTCCAATTCCATAAATTTGAAGGTAACATGGAGTCGGGGATAGCTTTAAAATAATTACCGGCCGAAATTATATCTCCGGAAAGAAACCAGGATGCAACGAGCCATTCAGTAGCAATTGAATCTGTTTCTGCCAACTCACAACTGAGAAGCACATCAATTGCTTGCTTGTAATTTCCGTCTTTATACAAATCACGACCCGATAATCGGCAATCATTTTCCTGTGCCTCAGCAGCAGCAATTGTAAACAGCATCAGCAAAAATGCAAATGCTGATCCCTTATAATTAAATACCCTTTTCATTGCCTACAAATTTACCCGAAATTACTAAACTGTTGCTAAGTAATGGAAATTGGTCATAACTTTAAATTTGATTCGGAATTTTTAATATATTTAACCCTTATAATGCTGATATTCAATAATATAATAAACATCAAAAACATAAATCAATTCAGACAAACGCAAGGTAATTCCTCAATTCAATTATAAATTTCGAAAAGCTAACCGGTGGATAAGATAATTTCGCAAACCGTGTTTTTTTGCATAAATTGCGGCAACAAATAATCAAAATATGTTAATTGTAATTTTGCTTGTCGCACTCGTTGCCGGATTATTATTCTGGGGAATTTCCGTTTTCAACCAGCTTACCTCCAAAAAAATTCTGGTTCAGGAAGGCTGGAGTGGTATTGGAGCAGGTCTGCAACAACGAAATGATTTGATTCCAAATTTAGTGGAAACAGTAAAGGGTTATGCTACTCATGAAAAAGATACACTTACAGAAGTTATAAAATGGCGAAATCAAAGTGTACAGGCAAAGTCACCGGCGGAACAGGAAGTGGCACAACAGGGACTTGATAAAGCGATGGTAAATGTTCTGGCGTTAACAGAACAATATCCAGATTTAAAATCGGATGCCGGATTCCGTCAATTACAAACAGATCTTAAAGATATTGAAGAAAAAATAAATCTGGCACGTCGTTATTACAATGGAACTGTCAGAGAATTTAACACTGCAATAGCTATTTTTCCAAATAGTGTGATTGCCGGTATTGGCTCCTTTACTCCTTCCCCATTCTTTATGGAAGATCCGGCAGCTCAGCAAGTACCTAAAGTTTCATTCAAATAAATGTGATTTTGTGCGTCTGATTTTTTTTATACTTCTAATCTGTTCAAATATTGCGCTGCTAAACGGGCAATCCGTAAATCTTGAACAACCATCTAAAATTAGTCACAGATATTTTACTTCGCAGGAACTCGATTCCCTGGTTCACACCATTGCCCGACAAGCATTTCGAGATAATAAAGTTCCCGACAGTCATTTTGAAAAGCAGTACGAAATAATCAAGCCTTTACTGAACGGCTATATTTTCCCGAAGCTTAAAGAACAGTTTCGCATAACCGAATTCTATAACGAACAAACTATTGCCGGCTATCGCGATCCTAAAAAATTTACGCTTTTAAAAAATCAATACCTGAAACATTTTCAGCGTATTGTTTACAATGAAATTTATGAAAATGAAAACCTGAGCTGGGCATTAAATTTTAATACCAATGATAGAATAGTTCATTTTCATTCTGATGTCACTGTTGCGCAGAACGGAAATCTGGAAATTGAAGAAACCATCACTATTTACAATGGCGATGGTGAAGGAAATAAATTATATGCCAATGGTTCGGTACTTGCTGCAGGCACCGATAACAATGCCATTCAGCGCGGTATTATTCGAGGATTTCCTACCGATTACGAATATCCTTCGGGCTTTGTAAAGCGGGTTCCATTTGAAGTTTTGAAAGTTACCAGAAATGGCAAGGATGAACCTTTTCATATGGAAAATGGCATTGAAGGCGAACTAATTTATACAGGGGATAAAGATATTTTTCTGGAAACCGGATTTCATATATACACCATCCGTTATACCACATCGGAACAAATAAATTACTTTGATGATGTGGATGAACTAAAATGGAATGTTACCGGAAATGGGTGGATATTCACCATTGATTCTGCAAGCTGCAAAATTAATTTTCCGGAGAATGCCAACGTGGTTAATTCGGTATGTTATACCGGACCTCAGGGCTCGTATGACAGCAATTGCAATTCTACAGAAAGTAAGAGCGGCACTATTGCTTTCCGGACCACCATGATGCTTCCCTCCTATGAAGGATTTACCATTGGTGTACACTGGGCAAAAGGCGTTTTTTCACAACCATCTGCTATATCTTCAGCCATAAAATTCTGGTGCGATAACTTACCATTTCTTATAGGAGTTATTACCTTACTGTTGATTTCAATCATCGATTTTTTAATTTGGAAACGTCACGGAAAAGATCCTGCCAAAGGAGTAATTTTCCCATTATATGAACCACCAGCGGGGTTATCTCCTGCAGCAACAGGATTCATCTACAATCAGAAATTCCATTACCGCCATGCCTCTGCCACTATATTAGATGCCGCAGTGAACCAAATTATCACCATTGATGTAACTGAATCCGATTCTATTTTTAAAAGCACGGAATACAAAATTAGTCCGGGCACCAAGAAGTCATCTGACTTCAAACCCGGCTATGAAACACATGCAGGCTCGGTTGTGCAATTAAGTGGGAAACCGATTGCTGCCGGCACTTACAATTCGTCACTTGCTTCTTTTACAACTGATTTAAGCAAATCTCTCGAAAATAAATATCAGGCTGACTCCGGTAAGAAAAACATTGCAAATGCTATGTTCGATATGAATTCCCGGTTCAACCGGCCGGGAAGTCTGGTATTAGTAATATCATTGATCGGAATCGTTGTAACACTGATTTATCTGGGCTCTTTTTTATTGACAGTTTACAGTCTGATCTTATTTTTTTCAGCACTCACAATCCATCTTATTTACTGTTCTATCATGAAGAAATACACTTCAGAAGGAAGAAAAACAATGGATGCCATTGAAGGGTTTAGGATGTTCCTTTCGACTACAGAGAAAGATCGTTACAATCTGATGAATCCACCAAAGCAGACTATTCAGCTATACGAAAAATATTTGCCTTACGCTGTCGCATTGGATGTAGCCAACGAGTGGAGTGAACAATTCGAATCGATCCTTGCAGCTGCTTCGGTTCAGGAAAACTACCAGCCAACCTGGTATCGCGGATTTTCCGGAAGCTCAACACGATCGATGCAGAGTGCAATGGCCAGTTCGTTTGCAAGTTCCTTTGCCGGCACTATCTCTTCCTCTTCAACACCTCCTGGATCTTCGGGTGGCAGCAGTGGTGGATTCTCCTCTTCAGGTGGCTCAGGCGGTGGTGGTGGCGGCGGCGGAGGCGGAGGCTGGTAATTCAATCACTCCCCCTATTATCTGCCGAAAGCTCTTCACTGCGGTTTTTTGCTTCGAAATCACGAACTTTACACCATGAAATTAAAAGAAATCATTTCCTTTCTGGAACAAGTTGCCCCGTCCACCTATCAGGAATCGTACGATAATTCAGGCCTCATTTATGGCAACCCTGAAATGGATATCAATGCCGCTTTGATTTGTCTGGATAGCACCGAAGCCATCGTGGATGAAGCCATCAAAACCGGTTGCAATCTGATTATTGCACATCATCCGATTGTATTCAGTGGCATTCGCAAGCTGAACGGTAAAACGTATGTTGAACGCACCCTGATCAAAGCCATCAAAAACGACATTGCCATTTATGCTATTCATACCAACCTGGATAATGTTGCTGCGGGAGTAAATCGCGAAATTTGTGACCGGTTGGGACTTCAAAATCCGAAAATTCTTCAACCGAAAAGCGGGCTCCTTAAGAAACTGGTCACCTTTGCACCAACAGAAGTTGTCGATAAAGTCAAAAATGCACTTTTTGCTGCCGGAGCAGGATCGATTGGAAATTATGATGAGTGCAGTTTTACTTTGGCAGGAACCGGCTCCTTTCGGGGAAATGAGCATTCGAACCCGGTAATTGGTGTTCCGCTGCAGCGGGAAGAGCTTGCGGAATCGAGAATTGAGGTTTTGTTTGAATCGAGGTTACAGACCACCGTTTTACGTGCTTTACGAGATTCACATCCTTATGAAGAAATTGCATTCGACATCTACTCTATTGATAATCAACACCAAAATGTTGGTTCCGGGATGATTGGAGAGTTTCCGGAGCCCTTAAATCAGGATCAATTCTTAAAATTGGTCAAGGTATCGATGAAAACAGAATGTATCCGGTACACAGCCTCATCTCATGAAAAAATCAGTAAGGTGGCAGTCTGTGGTGGAAGTGGTTCTTTTTTGGTGAAAGATGCGTTAAGTGCTGGTGCACAAGCTTTTATAACTGCCGATTTTAAATATCACCAGTTTTTTGATGGTGAAGGAAGGTTATTAATAGCCGATATTGGCCATTATGAAAGCGAACAATTCACTAAAGATTTAATTTATAAGCTTCTTACCGGTAAATTTACTACATTTGCCGTCCGTTTGTCAGAACTAAATACCAACCCGATAAACTATTTTTAAATGGCTGCAAAAAAAGTATCCAAACCTGAACCAAAAGCAAAGGCAAGTGCTTCAAAAGCTGCGCCTTCAAAAAGTGCGGGAAAAACCGAATCAAAAGCTTCTAAAAAAAGCTCTGATGAAACGGAAGAAAACAACACATCGAAAATTGTAGATATGATTGCTGAAAAGAAGGCACCAAAAACGAAAGCACCCGCAGAACCCAAAGAGCCAAAAGAGAAAAAATTATCTGCCAGAGCACAGAAAGCTGCTGAGAAGGTAGTTGCAGAACCGGTTAAAGAGCGCAGATTTAATTTCAATCTGAGAACTTTCGGTAAAGAAAAAATTGAGTTCACTACTGAAGAAAAGCTTCAGGCACTTTTTCAATTACAGTTAATTGATTCTGAAATCGACAAAATCCGTATCATCCGTGGTGAATTACCAATGGAAGTAAGTGATTTGGAAGACGAAATTGCAGGCTTACAAACAAGAATCAACAACTTCACTGAAGAAGTTGAAAGCATGCAAGCTCAGATCACGCAAAGAAAACAAGCGATTAAAGATTCCAATGCTGCTATCAAAAAGTATGAAAGCCAGCAAATGAACGTTAAGAATAACCGTGAATTTGATTCATTGAATAAAGAAATTGAATTCCAGCAACTGGAGATTCAGCTTTCAGAAAAAAGAATCAAAGAATTCACAGCAGAATTTGCTGCAAAGAATGCAATTCTTCAGGCTTCCATTGAAACGTTAAACGAGCGTTCAGAAGATCTGAAAAACAAGAAAGATGAACTCGATAATATCATTGCTGAAACCCGTAAGGAAGAAGAGCAATTGCAGAAATTCTCTGAGCAGGCTTCAGAAATGATCGATGAGCGTTTACTTTCTGCTTATCACCGCATCCGTAAAAATGCACGTAACGGTCTCGCAGTAGTTACCATTCAGCGTGACGCCTGCGGTGGATGTTTCAACAAAATCCCGCCACAGCGACAGTTAGATATCCGTCAGCACAAAAAAGTAATTGTTTGTGAACATTGCGGACGTGTATTGGTAGATCACGATATTGAAATCTAATACAAACACCATTTAAGGAAAGGATCTCCCAAAAAGAGATCCTTTTTTTGTGGATGATTTTTTAGTAGTTTAGCAGCTAAATGAGAAGAACCCTTCTAATTGGAATTTTAATTTGTTGCAGTCAGTTGGTGACAGCTACAACCTTTGATTTCAATAAAGAATGCAGAGAACATTATCAGGAAATTTTCAACCTTCAGTTTCAAAAAGCTGAAAAGTTTATTGCCACCCAAAAAGCATCACAACCCGTTAATGCTGCTGTATTCTATCTGGAACAACAAATACTTTTTTACAAAGCATTTATATCAGAAGAAGATGCCGATTTTCTGAAATTCCGAAGTGAATTCGATTTGCGTCATGATGCTTATAATTCAGTTCCCGGAGGCAATCCGTGGGCCGGTTATGCCACGAGTGAAATGTACCTGCAATCTGCAATTCTCAAACTGAAACGTAAAGAATATCTCACGGCTGGATATCAGCTAAGGAAGTCCTATAAGATTGCCGTTTCCAATCAGGAGAAATTTCCTGCATTCATTCCGAATCTGAAAACACTTGGTTTTTTTCATGCTGTTATTGGTGCTGTCCCCGATAACTATGTCTGGCTGGCTAACCTTGCCGGGATGCATGGCACCATCAAACAGGGAGCATCGGAACTGACTAAATTAGTAGAGGCAGCTAAAACTGATAACGACCTGCATTTTTTACTTGCTGAAAGTTATTTTCTAAGAATATTTATTGCTTCACACTTCGAAAAAGACCCTGAGCTGGCTATGAAACTGACCGATGAACTGGTAGCGCAGATTTCCGATTACGGTCCTCTGGGTGCTTTTATTATTGCCAACACCTGTATTAGTAAAGGACTGTTTGATCGGGCACTGACAACGCTTCAACAAGTTAAAGCCACTTCACAACAATACCCTTTGTTTTATCTCGATTATCTTACCGGCATTCTCAAATTAAACAAATTGCAACTGGACGCTCAAAAAGATTTCCAGAGATTTCTGGATGGATTTAAAGGTAATAGTTTCGTTAAAGCCGCGCATCAGAAAATTGGATGGATTCATTTGCTGCAAAAAGATACAACAGGATACCGGCAAGCATTGGCAGTGGCACTTAAAAAAGGAAATGATTTTACGGATGAAGACAAACAGGCTGTCAAAGAAGCGCAAACCGGTATCATCCCCAACATTTATCTCCTTCGGTCACGATTATATTTTGATGGCGGAAATTATGCTTCATCACTAACCGAACTCGCAGGTGCTCCTGCAGGTTCTTTTAACCGGTTACAGGATCAATTGGAATACACCTACCGACTGGCGCGCATCTTCGATAAAAAAGGACAGAAAACAAAGGCTTTGCATTATTACGGTCAAACGTATGAAAACGGAAGTTCAACGACTTACTACTTTGCTGCCAATGCTGCATTATTGTCCGCAATAATATACGAAGAGCAAAAGAAAAACAAAGAAGCAATTGAATGGTACAAAAAATGTCTGGCTCTTCGAAATCATGAATACCAGAACAGTATTGATCAGAAGGCGGAGGCAGGTTTGAACCGCTTAAATGCAAAATAATAATTTAAAATACAGTATATGGATTTTCTGGATGAACGATTGACCGAATATGTGGAACAACATACAAAAGATGAATCTGCTATTTTAGCTAAGCTAAATCGGGAGACACAGGCAAAAGTAATTATGCCACGAATGTTATCGGGACATTTACAAGGCCGGGTGTTATCGATGCTGAGTCACATGATAAAACCTCAACGGATTTTAGAAATAGGTACTTACACAGGATATTCTGCACTTTGTCTGGCAGAAGGCTTACCTGAAAATGGCAAACTCATTACTATCGATATCAATGAAGAATTGCATGACATGGTAATGAGATATGTGAAGGAGGCGGGTTACGAAAACAAGATTGAAGTTCTTTCCGGTGATGCCACTAAAATTATTCCATTACTGGAAGAACAAATTGATTTGGTTTTTATTGATGCCGACAAAGAAAATTATGCTTTGTATTATGATCTTACCATTGACAAACTCAGCAATGGCGGCTACATTGTTGCCGATAATGTTTTGTGGAGCGGAAATATACTGAAACCCGAAGATGAAATGGACAGTGAAACATTGGCTTTACACCATTTCAATAAAAAAATTCAAAGCGATGATCGTGTTGAAAATGTATTGTTTCCAATTCGTGATGGCCTGATGATTATTCGTAAAAAATAAAATTATGGATAATCACATTTCATTAAAGAAGCCCCACTACCCTGTCAACAAAGAACTCCGGGAATATCTTAGCTACTATTCACGGGCTATCAAAATACATGTTGAGTACAAAGATTTATTGCGTTATAACAACGCCATTCCATTGTATGATCCCAATGGAAAAGACACTTTGTGGGAGACCGTTCTTTATCCGCAATCGGAGGTGGCCCATCTGAATAAATCGCTTACTGAAATATATGCACTTTTAAAAACCGGTGGCGACACTTCCGTAACTGAACACTTATTTGTAGATCGTATCGATTACTGCACTTTTGGAAATTCGAATCCGTTTCGAATCAGAATTGTGAATCACTATAATGACAACTTCGATTACTTCTACATAAAAAAAGCCGATGCTTCCAGAATTTACGGTCTTGAACTGGAGCATATTTTATCACCCAATCGCATCACCTATTTTGTGGATGGCGACACACTCATTGAAGAGCATATTGCAGGCATTCCCGGAGATATGTTTATCGCAAATAATCTTCACGACAAAGGACTGAACGAAATCAGGCTAGCCAAGGAATTTGTAAAATTTAATGAACGCTGCTTTGTAAGACTACTCGGTGATATGCGTTCTTACAATTATGTGATTGATATTACTCCCGATTTTGAACAAATCCACTATCGCATTCGTGCAATTGACTTCGATCAGCAAAGTTATGAGGGACGTAAAAGTTTGTACCTGCCACAATATTTCAAAGAGAACAACCCGTTTGTAGAACTATGCGTGAAGCACATGACACCTGAAACGGTGCACCAATACCAGCAGGAAGAATACACTATGATTTCGAAACGACTTCGAGCAGCCGGAAATATGTTCAACGATTTGATCCGCTGCATGCATCACGATGAAATATCAACCGAAGCAAAAATCATCAATCTGCGGGAAGAACTTGCGAAGCACTATCGCGATGAAAGGTTCCACAACTGTAACACCATGGGATCAATGGTTGGTACCAGTCTACAGGTGATCATTGAAAAAGTAAGTAGTAAAAAGTAGCTCTTAATTTTGATTTGTGAAATTTATTTTTATTTTTGTATAGCATTTCACATTCTCAAAATTCTCCGAATGAAAAAGTATTGTCTTGGCGTGTTGTTCCTCATCTGCGCAAGCGCACAACTGCCCGCCCAAATTACGGTTGATACTATTGGCACTACCATAGTTCATATTGAAACGGTTGTCGATACTACTCATTTTGCCGGTGGCTATGATAGTGGTCCCTGGGACTTGCATTGGGGACCTGATGACAAGCTTTGGTATACCAACAAAAAACAAATCGACCGCTATGACCCGGTAACAGGTATCACCGACACTCTTCTACGAGTTAATTCGGGTTACATCATGAGTTTGGCGACACACAATGACTTCGCCAACAATTCCTATGTTTATATTACTAAAGATACTGCTTCCTACTATGGGCTGGGTAACCGGGTTGAATTATACCGATACACTTACAATGCTGCGGTTGACTCACTTGAAAATCCATTGTTAATTTTAAATTGGGGACATGCCGGTGAACATTCCGGAGGAAGAGTAATGTTCGGTGCAGATACCATGGTGTATGTTACTACTGCGGAATACTTTTGGCAGATAGATACCCTTTTTAATAATTCCGGCAAAGTATTGCGATTGCATCCCGACGGGAGTGTCCCAACAGATAATCCACGTCCCGATTACACCTGGACATGGGGACATCGCAATCCGCAAGGAATATTGCAAACTCCAAATGGCAATATCATTACATCGGAATATGGAATGCTTCACGATGAGTTGAATGTGATTGTTCCTGGAAATCATTATGGATGGTTTGTATTTGATGGGGTCAGTTGTTTTCAACCGGTTGATACTTGTAATTACTACCAGACATTTGTAAAGTTCCCAATCGACATAGGTCAAAATCCACCTTCGGGGATTACCTGGTATGATCATCCTGCCATTCCGGAGCTGAATGGAATCATTGAGGCAGTTACCGGTATAAATCAGGGGTTGATGTCTTATCAGCTGAATGCCAATATGGATTCGGTAATAGCAAAAACAAGTTATTTGAAATATGAGTATGGCCGTGTGCGGGATGTTGTTGCTGCTCCAAACGGAACTGTATATTTTATTGCTTTCGATCGGTCCAAGCCGAGAATCAACAGCATTTCTAATCCGTTGTTCAGTACGTTGAATGAGCAAACATTTATGCAGCCTTTACAAATTTATCCGAATCCCGGAAATAATCAGATTCATATAACCAGAAAGAACAATAACTCCTTATCCTCAGTTCGGATACTGAATAGTTTGGGATCAGAAGTACTGAGTATTGAACAGGTTAAATTTCCTTTCACCATCAATAGTTCGGAATTAGCAACCGGTGTTTACTTTATTCAGGTGACAGACGACCGTGAAACCAGGATTCAGAAATGGATTAAAGTATCGAACTAAAAGCTGTTTAAAAGATTATTGTATATAAATCAACACATTGACAAATATAAATTTAATGGTATTATTTTTGCGTACCGGTTAAACCATCGTTGGTGGAAACAATCAAAACAACTAAATATCCAAAATGAAGAAAACTGCAATCCTGTTGCTTATGTTCGTAGTAACATTAGGCACAACCACCTTTGCCCAAAATGAACGTAAAGGAAAAAAGACTGTTGAAGAGCGGACAGAAATGGTAGTAAAAAGGCTGACTGAAAAGCTGACATTGACTGCTGATCAGGCGAAGAACATCAGAGAAGTGGTGTTAAATCGCGAGAAAATGCGAGAAGCGGGACAACTGAACAAGGATAACCGCACAAAAATTATTGGACAGATCAATAAATACCTGACCAAAGAGCAACAAGACAAGTGGGAACAACTCCGTAAAGAAGCTCGTGAACACCGTAATCACAAGCATCACGGCTCCGACAGCAAAGCCACCGACGATACCGGTGACGATGTTTACTAAAAAATTGATAATCAATTGAAAAAGGGACTTTGGGGTCCCTTTTTTTGTTGTTGGGGGTAGGAAATAATTTACAGAAATCGAATGCCAATAAAATAAGTCACGTAAGATGTTTGCCAAAATAAATTAGTCAAAGATTATTTTGTTAATCTAAAGGATTTCTTTTA
The DNA here is from genome assembly GCA_016788065.1 of Bacteroidia bacterium. GTDB lineage: Bacteria > Bacteroidota > Bacteroidia > AKYH767-A > OLB10 > JADKJB01. The sequence continues at coordinate 20,384 of JAEUTI010000082.1, forward strand.
CTTTTATTCAGAATAAGTGCATTCACCTTTTAATTTCTGATGTTATGGTACGAATGATTTTAGTGTTTATTATTGGTATTGCGTTGAGTGGGAACTCCGCATTTGGTCAGGTTTCTGTTACAGTTTTACCCCCGGCCTCGGTTGGAGCCTGTCAA
>JAEUTI010000004.1 GCA_016788065.1 Bacteroidia bacterium
AAGTTAAACCCGGAAGAACGTCCACAAGTTACTGTGTATAAATGGACTCATCCGATATTAACAATTATACCAGTTACTAACAAAAAAGAAAAAAGTAGCAAAAAAGAAAAAAGTCAACAACAAATAAATTAAAGTTAAAAAGGTCAACCTATTTCAGGCTAGGTCAATCTATCATCTATCATTTATCATCTATCATTGTAACGAAATTTACTTCTGAGCAGGAACAAACATCCAACAAAAAACCCCGCTATGAGGCGGGGTCCAAAAACCAACTTTAAAACGATCGCCCGGGAATGGGGGATTGTATCGGGAGTGCTATTCCTTTACTTCAAATGGCTGAGTTGACTCAGCTATTCTCTTTTGGTAAAGTAATACAGCGACTGTAATCAGGGTAACGGGGAGTATTAAAAGCAACATTTCTTTTTGTTTATGGAGCAAATTTACATCAGCATTTCAAGCAAATCGAAGAAATTTGACAAACGTGCGGTTTTTCAGGGTAAACGTATGTGGTAACTTAGTAAATGCCTTTTAGTGGTTGTGCACGGTTCCCTGTTTGTGGAGTTCGAATGCTTGTAAGTAACAGATAAACAGACGATTATAGCGTTAATTGTTATTTAAGGCAATTTACTCAGGCGAAGGCTCAAAAAGTAAGTTCTTGGGCGACCCGGACCATACATATAGTTGGAATCACGATTGGGACCGGAATCAAAATCCTCCTGAAAGGCATTGGTAATGTTTTGTATTCCAGCACCCAATTTAAATTGTAATGCTCTGGCAGTGAAGATTCCCGTATATTCTATTTTGAAATTTAATTCTAAAAAATCCCGGGTCTTAACCAACTCATCTTTCAAAACTCCCGGAGCACCGGCAAAATGCGGTGCCAGCATGGTTCCCGTATAAATTCCGGAAACTCCGGTTTTTAATTTTTTAAATGGCTGAAGAGTCAACGAAAAGTAACCATAAACTTCGGGAGTGCGCAAAAACGATTTTGTTCCAGCAACTTCATTTGACCAAAAAATAGTTGATTGATACCGGCTTTTTTGAACAGTCAATCCTGCATCGCCTTCGATTTTATAATTGTAATTCCCACGAACTTCAAATGTTGCCCCTTGTACTATTGCACCATCACCATTCGTCCTGAATAATGCTGTTTCCTGTTGTGGTGATTCTATTTCTTCCAAAATAAAAGTATTCGCAAGCGATGTATAAAAGGAACTAACGGTGAAGCCATATATGTAATTGGAAGTTCCATGGTTGTAATCGATCGAACCCGAGTAGCTGACCGATTTTTCCGGAACGAGATTGGGATCAATAGTAGTTAATGCAATTCCGCCACCTGAAAAAGCAATGTGAAGGTCGCTGTCGAATGCCTGCGGTGCCCTGAATCCGGTGGAACCGGAAATGCGGAATTGCAGACGCGATGTAATTTTATAGAGCAGGTTAATGCGTGGACTGACTACCAATTCATCGGAAAGATTGTGAGTGGAAAACCTGACTCCGGAAATCAGATTAATTTTTCGATGCAGATCCCAATCGCTTTGTAAATAGGTGCCGGTCTGAAATGTTTTTTGATCAATTAAATAATTATAGGCCGGAATTTTATCCAGGATATCATCTTTCTGGAATTCAAATCCCAGACTTAATTTGTTTTTACCGGAAATAAAATTCAATACATCGTGACTCAGCTGCGCACCACCGACTATGGTATGATTATTTGTGATTCCGTATCCATCAGAGCCAAATGTTCCTGTGTAATGTTTACGATCGGTAATTTGAGCTCCGCTATAAACGGATAGTGAAGTACGCTTTTCATAAAAATCATGTGTGAAGTCGATATTCGCAGCACCTATTTTTGCATCTCTGAATTCCGATTGTTGCCTATTGTGCGGCTCCCGGTTTAATTGATCGCCACCATTTCTTATTTCATGAATGCCGTTCAGACTTAAACGGATTTTGGAATCAGTTGATGTGCGATGAAATATATTTACCGATGCAGCAGTATTTTCAAGTGATGCCAGCTCAGAAAAACCATCTCCATTAGCATCCCAGGCTTGTCGGTCGCGGCGCGAGACAATCATGTTGGCACCCGACTTTTTATTTTTACTCACAAGCGATGCATACAAATCGTGTTGCAAATCGTTGGTGTTTTTTTCTATCACAGAATAAGTCGATCCAATTTCATAACTATTGTAAACCGGATCTTTGGTAATGATATTTATAACACCTGCAATTGCATTCGATCCATATAGTGCCGAGCCACCACCTTTCACAATTTCAACACGATCGATCATGGCTGCAGGGAGTTGTTCTAAACCATACAATCCTGCCAAAGAAGAAAACAACGGTCTGCTGTTTATCAATATCTGCGAATAAGAACCTCCCATACCATTCATGCGAACCTGTGAATAGTTACAGGTCTGGCAATCTTTTTCAATGCGTATTCCCGGCTGGTAGTTTAGTGCCTCCGACAAATTAAGTGATTGAGTCGATTGCATTGCTGTAGCACTCAGAATATTGACAGGCACTGCCACATCAATCCGCCTTTTTTCTGTACGTGTTCCCGTTACAACTACTTCATTCAATAATTCAGGCAGCGGTCTGATCTCCATTTTAATGGTAATGGATGGTCGCTCCGATGAAATGGTAATCTTTTTTACTACTGTTTCATATCCTACAAAAGAGGCCTTTAAATGATATGTGCCGGAAGGAATGTTGGTGATTGAAAACTTCCCCTTTTCATCGGTGGTGCTGCCCGTTGCAAGTTCCGTAATTCCTACATTGACAAAAGGAACCGGCTTGCCTTCCGATAAAATTTCACCGGTAATAGTCCCGGGATGCTGTTGAGCAACCAGGATGCCGGGAGCAAACAATGCAATGATGGCGATTAGTACACAGAATCTCATACGGGCATAACAATAAGTCTAATTTAAAGTTTAGGTAAAGATAATAAAAATGTTAGATTAGTCTAAATATTATGTTTCATTTAAATAAGTATCTTTGCTGAAATGAAGAATTCATTCACGGAAGAGAACTATTTGAAGGCGATTTACAAATTGTCGGAGCGTGACGAACTGGTAACCACCACCGACATTGCCACCATATTGGATATCAGGGCAGCAACTGTAACTGATATGCTTAAAAAGCTGGCAGTGAAGAAGTTAATTCGTTATGAACGCTATAAAGGGTTGTCTTTGACTGAAAAAGGTCGTGCAATTGGGGTTAAAATTATCCGGAAACACCGTTTATGGGAGCTCTTTTTGGTGCAAAAAATGAAGTTTAGATGGGATGAGGTGCATGAGATTGCTGAGCAATTGGAGCATATTCAAAGTGATGAACTCATTAACCGCCTTGATGAAATGTTAGGTTTCCCTAAAGCTGATCCGCATGGCGACCCCATCCCCGATAAAAATGGCGTTTTTGGCAAAACCCGCACCATCCCTTTAAGTCAAGTAAAGCCTAAAGTTGTTTCAGTTGTTGCCGGTGTGATCGAAAACAGCAATACTTTTTTGCAGTATCTCGATAAAATCGGGATCGCCATTGGTGATAAAATTACCATTCATGCAATTGAAGCGTATGATCAATCGCATCGCATTTCTGTGAATCAGGGCAAAGAAGTTTTTATCAGCGAAAGCGTAGCCAAAAATATTTTGGTAGTGGGGAAGTAAATCAGATTTTCTCTGGAAAATATCAGTTACCCATCTCCTTTTCAAATTTTCAAAGCCAAAACAAAAGGAAGCTTAAAATAATTTACGGTTCCGTCGAGACGGAATAATTGCACCAGTGCAACATAAATTCCAACCGGCGCTCTTTCCTTATTTTTCATAATTCCATCCCATGAGAAAACTGATTGTGATGCGAGGAGTTCATTGCCATTAGTTTCATAAATTTCCTGACCATGCTCATTGAAAATTTTAATGGTCGATAGTGTCCCCGATTTCCCCGGTGCAACACTAAATTGAATCACATCATTATATCCATCCTGATCGGGCGAAAATATTTCAGGGTACACCGAGACATCCATATCCGAATTACCCATTTTACTGAATTGCGAATTTTGTAAACCGGGTGTAGCACCTCCTGTTAACGGTGAAGCCGAATGCCAGGAATTCCGGTCAACGGAGGAACGCGAAGGATTTATTTTCTCGAGCGAAATTCCTTTTTGATCCGTGAGCAATTCAAAGTGCATTTTATCATCATATTTAAATTCGTCGATTAAATTTCCATACGCCATCAATTGTATGTGACCCTCATCAATATTCATAGAAGGCATATCATTTAATGTTAAGAAATATTTGGGAAATGAAGATTGGTATTGGTTGGCAACAGCAAACGGGTTTTCGGTGATTACCAGATAATCGCCTGGGAAAAAGAGAAAAGATTCATCAGTTATTTTGGTGCTGCTTTCAACAACACCGGTTTCAGGATCAATTTGCAGCAGGTCCAGAAATTGAAGATCTGTGATTTGATTTCCCAAATGAAACAATTCAATAAAGTCGTAACCATTTTCATAGGGATTGAAAAGTACTTCATTGAAAGTAATCATCTGCTCCCGGATACTGTCTGCAATACCGAATCGTTCCGAAGTATTGGCTGCGATGCTATTACCTGCGCAGTCGGTTATGTTGTTCACCGTAATGGTATAAATTGTTCCTCCTGCGAATGGTGTTGGGAATACCACCTGTACAGTATTCAATGCCTGATCTGTAAAAAAAACAGAATCGATTTGCAGGCCCGGGCAATTGAAAGATGCAAGGTTACTGATAGCATCGGAAGCCAGCGGTTCATTAAAAACCAGAATCACTCCGTATGAGTTAGGGCACCACGCTCTGATTAGCAAAGGTGGTTGGTCGTCGGTAATTGTTCCTGCAATACTGTTCGGCAACCCCGGTGTACCACCTGCTGAAGCCTCCGAGGGAGCCCAGTTGGATGCAATGGCACAATCGAAAAAATTATCGATGCGTTCCAGTGACCAGCCGCCATCTTTTTTGAATGAGGAACCATACCACGAATCGCTGTAAGTGACAGAATCTACCGGGTAACCAAGGGGATTTCTAAGTGCAATTTTTTCGCCTGTGTTTGTCAGTGATAGCGACGAAACCGCAGCACATGTTCCAAAGGCTGAAAGCAAAGATGAGTTAGTCGTGGAACAAACAATTACGAATGAGTCGGGGAGTAACACGATGGCCGGTAGTTGCCGGCTGCTGCCATCGAATAAAATCCAGCCATTCAAGTTAATTGGTGCAGAGCTGCGATTATACAGTTCCACAAATTCGGCTTCTGGCAAACCAACAACCGGGTCAGGGTCAGCTAGAATTTCGGTGATAATGATTTCAGCACCGTTGGAAGTTGATAAAATAGGCTGTGAATAAGATTTTTGAACACAGACAGTTGATAGCAGGCAAAATGCCGCGAGTGAAGTGAAAAATTTCATCTTGAAAAGAGTTTAAAAAGTTTAACGATTCAAAAATAAATAAAATAATTCAATCTGCAAAAACAAAAATAATTCTATTATCTTTGACAGTACCATGGATCAGCTCAACTATTATCTTCATTACACTTTATTCACACTCGGGAAAGTGGAATTTTCTTTGTTGGGGATTTTCAAATTTTTGATGGCAATAGTCATTTTAATATGGCTATCCTGGAAATTGAAGGATCTGTTGGTGAAACGGATTTTAGTGCGCTACAATGATGATATAGGCGTTAGGCAGGCACTGGCAACTATTGCACGATATCTGTTTGTAATAACAGGGTTATTTGTCATCGTACATTCAAGTGGCATTGATTTAAGCGGACTGGCTTTACTGGGTGGTGCTTTGGGAGTAGGTATTGGTTTTGGTTTGCAAAATATCACCAATAATTTTGTGAGTGGTGTAGTGATTTTACTCGAGCGACCGGTCAAAGTGGGCGACCGGATCGAAGTGAGTGGCACAACCGGCGATGTAGTTAAAATATCAGCACGGGCAACTACAGTTGTTACGAATGATGGTATCAGCGTAATTATTCCCAATTCAGAACTGGTTTCTACCAGGGTTACCAACTGGAGTTTAACCGGGAAAATGGTTCGCTTTAAAATTCCGGTACCGGTAGCTTATGGTACGGATCAGGATCTGGTATTGAAATTATTAATGGAAGTTGCTGCCGAGGACCCCAATGTTGCCACCGATCCGTTACCATCGATCAGATTGAGTCAGTTTGGCTCCAATTCTTTGGTTTTTGAACTAGTCATATGGACCTCCAAACTGATGCACAGGCAGGGGATGATGCGTAGCAGAATTAATCAGGCGGTATATCGGAAGTTTGCTCAACATAATATCGAAATTCCATTACCCAAGATGGATATTCAGGTTAAGAATAGCCCGGAACCCAAAGATTCCTGATGTATTTCCTGGCTAGATGGGATTGGTTCCTATTCACTAAAACAGTAGCTTTGCCTTTAAAATTATCAAACTTATGAAAGTGGCCGTTGTAGGTGCTACCGGGTTGGTTGGTACCATTCTATTAAAAGTATTGGAAGAACAAAATTTCCCGGTAACGGAACTTATTCCTGTGGCAACAGAGAAGTCTGTTGGTAAGGAAATAAAGTATATGGGAAAATCATATAAAATTGTTTCCATGGAAGAAGCGATTCGCCAAAAACCGGATCTTGCACTTTTCTCAGCCGGAGGGAATACCTCATTGCAATGGGCACCTGAATTCGCGAAAGTGGGAACAGTGGTCATCGATAATTCATCAGCCTGGCGAATGGACCCCGACAAAAAATTGATTGTTCCGGAAATTAATGCGGATGCTTTAACAGCTGATGATAAAATTATTGCCAATCCGAATTGTTCGACCATTCAAATGGTGATGGCATTGGCTCCTTTACATAAAATGTACGGTGTACGCAGAATTGTCGTTTCAACTTATCAGTCGGTGACAGGCACCGGTGCTAAAGCATTGCAGCAATTGGAAGATGAGAATATCGGAAAATCGACGGAAATGGTTTACAATTATCCTATTCACCGGAATGTTATTCCGCAATGTGATGTATTTACCGATAATGGTTATACCAAAGAAGAAATGAAAATGGTGAATGAAACACGTAAAATTTTGCGTGATGATTCCATTCGTATTACTTCCACAACGGTTCGTGTTCCTGTAAAAGGAGGCCATTCAGAAGCGGTGAATGTAGAGTTAGGAAAAGAATTTACTATTGAAGACATACGTGCATTACTGGAGAATACACCGGGTATAAAAGTGGTTGATGATCCTGCCACGAACCAATATCCGATGCCTATTCATGCAGAGGGCAAAGATGATGTGTTTGTTGGCCGAATTCGTCGCGATGACAGTCAGCCCAACACACTGAATTTATGGATTGTTGCCGATAATCTGAGAAAAGGTGCTGCAACCAATGCGGTGCAGATTGCAAGCTGGATGGTGAAGCATCACTTGGTGGGAAAACAGACAGCATAATCTCAAAAAATATTATAACATACAAGTAGTAATCGTTGGTATCAATCGGGAATGAGACAAATATTCATCAAGAAAAAATTTGGTCCGAAGTCGGTTCGCTGGCGTTTGCATGAAACCTCACGCATAGAAAGTTTCACCGATTCGGTTTTTGCATTTGCCGTAACATTGCTGGTAGTTTCACTTGAAGTACCTGAAACGTTTAAAGAACTTTCCTTGTCGTTGAGTTCGATGTTCGGATTTGCGATTTGTTTTTTGATGATCATGTTGATCTGGTTCGAGCAATATATTTTTTTCAGAAAGTATGGATTGCAGGATACCAAAACTATTCTGATGAATTGCATTTTACTTTTTGTAGTTCTGTTTTATGTATATCCCTTAAAATTCTTATTTGGATTTCTTACCAGTGGAAATAAGGTGGAGCATCCCGATGGTTCGGTTGTGTACCGATTTGCCAATGATGGCGAAATTGGTCAGTTAATGGTAATTTATGGAGTTGGTTTTATGGTTCTTTATGGAGTTTTTTTTATGATGAACCACCATGCATGGAAGCTACGTGATGAATTAAAGCTGAACAAACTGGAGGTGTTTAATACCCGAACCGCCATGATGGGAAATGGAATTATGGTGCTGATCGGAACGTTATCTGTAACATTCGCCCTACTTGATTTAAGCTCCAAATCGGCATATGCTTTTTTATCGGGTATGTGCTATGCATTGATCGGCCCTTCACTGGGAATATTTTACAATCGAAGAGCTAAGAAAATCAAAAAGCTTTTTACGCAGGAAGAAATTGATGAAGTAGCAAATCAGGTGGTAACGATTACGGTTTCGGAGTTTAAAGATACAAGTGGGGTGTCTCAGTAAAAAGATGTGACTGCTTTATAATGTGCTAATTTGCTGATGTGCTGGTGTGCTGATTTTTTGTTCCTATGTAAAAGGATGTGACTGCACTTGATTTGGTATTTTGGTGATTTGATGGTTTGGTAATTGGTATGCTTAGGTAAAAAGATGTGAGTGCATTTAAATGTGTTTATGCGACCCCTTTAGCCGAGCCTAAGAGTGCTAATGCTTGTCCAGAGCGAAGCCTAATGAGCGCTGCCCTGAGTCCGCCGGTTGGCGGATCGAAGGGTTGAAAGATGAAAGTTGGGGGATTCAGGCAGAATGAAATTTCATGTTGCAGGTTCCACGTTCTCAAGCTGTTTTTTTGAATTTTGAATAATGAGAAATGAATATTGAATAGTTGCAAACTATTTGGCTTCAGACAAAAAATTCTTAATCCTTAATTCTTAATCCTTCATCCATAATTCATACCTCTCCCTCTCCAGCCCGAAATATTCCACGAAGAAGGATGCCTATGCTGGAGAGGGCCGGGGTGAGGAAAAGCAACAGGGCTTGGCGGCAAAGCCGCTGTCATTAGTTCATTGGTCATAAGTAATATGGATGATTCAAGATAGTGGATTCCTTCCATCAAAATTATTATCGAATTTCTTATACAAAGAAGTGTATATTGAAGAATGACATTTTAAATTGAATAAGGCAACCTGTTTAAGGCCAGATCATTCATTGATAAATATTTGTTAAGTATTCTTCATTTATTTTTATGATATAGAAATAAAATCAAGAAAAAGTTAAGCATTGAATGATGCAGTATATTTTTTGACTCAATTTAATCAAATGAATATTTTTTTTGAACTAAAAATTTAGTAACTTTGACCATATTGAGCGACTGATTTTCTTGTTCTGTTATTTTTAATGAACACTTTTAGGCTTCGGAAAGACTCAACTTATTAGTAATGCGAACCTTGGCTGTTAGCTAAATTGTTAATAAAGAATTTGATTTTTCTTTTTGCACTAAGAATCTTGTTTATCTTCGATTAGTAATTACATAAAAATACTAGTAATTATTGAAGTGCTACTTTCCGCGATTTTAATTGGAAGGAATTTTAATGCGAATGCTACCGGCCTCATTGCCCCCCTGGACCAGTAGCGATTATTAAGAGTGATAAAGTATGTTGCCTATCAATATCTATTGACCGAATTTCTTTGGTGATGTGAGCTATTTGTGGATGTAAGATTTTCGGTAATTCTTAAATTTTAGTTTAACCTGTAAAATTTTACACGATGGAAGCAAACCGAAAATTTGTACGCAAAAGAAAAACGCAAAAGAATTTCTT
>JAEUTI010000008.1 GCA_016788065.1 Bacteroidia bacterium
GGTTTATCTGCCGAAAATGGCCAAGTCTGACTCTGGTGTACCACTTATCCAGATTTTCACTCAATTCATCCAACAATTTCCGCAACTCAAACTCCTTGACCTCAATTTTGGCTAAAGAAGTCGCAGGTGGTTCATAATCAGCGAATTGTATTTGATTCACATTAATTCCAATCCCAACCACGGAATGCGTAATTTTTGTTCCCCGCAGCGAGTTTTCAATCAGAATTCCGGCAATTTTTGAATTTCCCACCAAAATGTCGTTAGGCCATTTAATGGCAACATCAACCGAAATTTTCGATTTTATAAAGTCGTAAACACCCAATGAAATAGCCTGATTCAGCACAAAATGATTGGTGATTGGTAAAAAGCCAGGGTTCAGTATATAGCTGACTGTTAGGTTCTTATGAGTTTCACTTTCCCAGCCGGAACTACGTTGTCCTCGTCCGGAGGTCTGGAAATGAGCCATTATGGCAGTTCCTTCAGCCACCTCATGTTCCTGCAATAACCTGGAGGCATAGCTGTTTGTTGAGTCAGTTTCTTCCAACTCAATCACTAAACTGCCTATTTTGTTTCCTATCATAGATCGTAAAAAAACACTATTTTTGTACAAACATAGGTAAACCGGTTGAATGGGTAGTAAAATTAAGAAAGTCTCGAATAAACGACAGGAGTCGAATACTTTAGAAGTGCTGGCAGATGCGGTAGTTCAGGGAATACAGGAAAAAAAAGGACATGATATTGTAGTATTGGATCTTAAGCCGACGGGAACTTCCATCGCCGATTTTTTTATTGTTTGTCATGGTGATTCGAACACACAGGTGGATGCCTTGGCGCGTTCAGTTGAAGATGAGGTTCATAAACTGACAGGTGAAAATCCGGTTTACCGGGAGGGATATGAGAATGCTGAATGGATTCTTTTAGATTACATTTCTGTTGTTGTTCATATTTTCGGCAGGGAACAACGCGATTTTTATGGCATCGAACGCTTATGGGCCGATGCAGAAACAAAACGCATAGCATGAACTAAAACAACATCAGGTTGTTTAGATATAACATTATCGGGAACAACTGCCAAATGTGCAGTTGGCATAATAGTTGACCCCGCAACAACATAAATTTTGAGATAACGCAGCAATGTCAGATAATTCATCATCAGAAAACAATAACGACGGCAAAAAGCGGTCGATGAACCCTTTGAGTAAGATCCCGAAACCGGGTGGAGGCTCAAAGTTTAATTTTTACTGGATATATGCCATTTTGATCCTGGTCATTTTTGGTGTTCAATTCATGGATTTTGGAAATAAACCCCGCGAAGTTACCTGGGTGCAGTTCGAGAATGAAATGTTGAAAACACATGATGTAGCCAAACTGGAAGTGATTAATCGCGAAACAGTAAATGTTTACATCAAAAAGGAAAAACTTTCGCAGGAAAAATATAAAGCAGTTTCCAGCAAAGCTTTCAGCAATACTCCCAATGAAGGACCACATTTTAAGTTCACTATTGGAGATGTAGCTACCTTCGAAAAGAAAATTGAAGAGGCTCAGAAAGAATTTGCCAATGCCGATCAGGTAAGTATCAGCTACAACAATAACAAAGAGAGTTATTGGGATTTTATTTTAGGCTGGTTTTTCCCAATCCTTTTGCTCGTATTCATCTGGATCATTATGATGCGTCGTATGGGCGGCGGTGGTGGTGGCAGCCAGATTTTCAATATTGGAAAATCGAAAGCTACTTTATTCGATAAGGACATGCATGTGAAAGTTACTTTCAATGATGTTGCCGGACTCGAAGAAGCTAAAGTTGAGGTGATGGAAATCGTGGATTTCCTCAAAAACCCTAAAAAATATACTTCTCTTGGAGGTAAAATTCCAAGAGGTGCATTGCTGGTTGGTCCTCCCGGAACCGGAAAAACATTGCTTGCAAAAGCTGTTGCCGGTGAAGCACAGGTTCCATTCTTTTCTTTATCAGGATCCGATTTCGTGGAGATGTTTGTAGGTGTTGGTGCAAGTCGTGTACGTGATTTGTTCCGTCAGGCAAAAGAAAAAGCTCCTGCAATTATTTTTATTGATGAGATTGATGCAATTGGTCGCGCACGTGGAAAAGCTCCTTCATTCAGTGCTAATGATGAGCGTGAAAGTACACTCAATCAGTTGTTGACTGAAATGGATGGTTTTGGAAGCAATAGCGGTGTTATTATTCTTGCAGCTACCAACCGTGCCGATGTTCTCGATCGTGCATTGTTACGTCCGGGACGTTTCGACAGACAGATTTATGTGGAGCTTCCTGATTTAAATGGACGTAAAGAAATATTTATTGTGCATTTAAAACCGGTGAAGACCGATGCCTCTGTTGACATTGATTTCTTAGCACGTCAAACACCTGGATTCTCAGGTGCCGATATTGCCAACTTGTGTAATGAAGCAGCACTGATCGCAGCACGCCACAATAAATTAATGGTTGATAAGCAAGATTTTCTGGATGCTGTTGACAGGGTAATCGGTGGACTTGAAAAGAAAAATAAAATCATCACCGCACACGAGAAAAAAGTTATTGCATACCATGAAGCCGGACACGCAACTGTGAGCTGGTTACTGGAGCACGCACATCCACTCATTAAAGTTTCTATCGTCCCAAGAGGTAATTCTCTGGGTGCTGCATGGTACTTGCCTGAAGAGCGCCAGATTACAACCAAGGAACAAATCATCGATGAAATATGTGCTGCCTTAGGTGGTCGTGCTTCTGAAGAAGTAGTTTTTGGACAGGTTTCTACCGGTGCATTGAGTGACCTTGAAAAAATTACCAAACAGGCTTATGCTACTGTAACTATTTTCGGTTTGAATGATAAAATCGGAAATATCAGTTATTATGATTCAAGTGGTAATCAGGATTACAACTTCACCAAACCTTACAGTGAAAAAACGGCTCAGGTAATTGATGAGGAAGTAAGTAAGCTGATTGAAGCTTGCTATGAAAGAACGAAAGCAATTCTTGTAAAACATAAAGATCATCTCGATCAGTTGGCGCATCATTTATTAGAGAAGGAAGTAATCTTCAAGGAAGATCTGGAACTGATATTTGGAAAACGTCCGTTTGAAGATCAGATTCTGATGAATGATAAGAGTGCAGTTCCTCCGGTAATTTCTGCCAATGGTAACGGACAGCATCAGCAAGCTGTTCCCGATTCAAAGGGTGAATCACCGGTTGCATAATTTAAGCTTCTAACAGAAAAATGCAGGATAGTACTACCAGGGAAAAAGTTCTGAAAAAAATACGGAGTGCATTAATTTCAAAAACTCCGAACCCTTTCCCTAACCTGGATTTCGACAGTTCCGTATTCCGCATGAATGACGAAGTACCAGAATTGATTTTTGCTCAGGCTTTCCGGGAGGCAGGTGGTAACTTTGTCTTTTGTGAAACGATGCTCGATTTTGCCGAAGGACTGCTGAATATAGCACAGGAAAAAAAGTGGAGTAAATTATTGTGCGTCGAAAAGGAACTAGCCGATTTTTTAGATCAGTGCGAGTTTCCTGTCAATCGCGATCCTGCTGCTGTTACTTCCACCCAGGCAGCCATCACACAGTGTGAATGCCTCGTTGCACGTACCGGTTCTATTATGGTTTCATCAGCCCAAACATCCGGACGAGGCATTCCGGTTTTTACACCCATTCATGTGGTAGTTGCTTTTCCCGATCAGTTGGTGGATGATTTGAAAGATGCGTTTAATTTCATTAAAAGTAAATATAAGGATCAACAACCATCCGCCACTACCTTTATTACCGGACCATCACGGACTGCTGATATTGGGAATGAATTGGTGACAGGTGCACAAGGGCCTGCTGAGGTTTATCTTTTTTTGGTAGATAAAAAATAAGCAGCATGACAGCAGCCGTAAATCAGGATTGGATTCGTGTTTATGTTTCCGAACTGGAGCACAAAATAAATATTGTGAAGGCTGTCCTTGAAGATAATCAGATTGCTGCATTCGAAGTCAATAAAAAAGATTCTGCATATACTTTCATAGGCGAAATAGAACTATATGTCCATGAGAATGATGCTGTACTTGCAAAATTTCTTATTAATTCAAATCAATTGTGAGTAACCTGCTTCAACGTGTAATAACCGGTGCCGGCTTTGGAATAGTCATGATAGCGACTGTTTGGTTCAGCCACTGGAGTTTTAGTGCCATTTTTTTTCTGATTGCAATTTTGGGCTTGAGAGAGTTTTTTCAGTTGATTACAAGTGATCGCATTCAACCTCAGGTAATCTCCGGTTTAATGATTGGTGCCGGTGCATTTTTGATGAACTGGCTTTTTGCCAACGGAAGTTATACTGCAGCAATTTTTATGTGGCTAATTCCTGCTATTGCGCTCCTGTTCATAATCGAATTGTATCGAAATAAAGCACATCCATTCGAAAATATTGCCATGACTTTAACGGGTCTGGCTTATATCATTGTTCCTATCCTCCTGTTAGTTCAAATGGCATATCGGTTTAATCCTGATGATGCAATTACCTATCATAATAACGTGGTACTGGGATTTATTTTCCTGGTCTGGTCATCCGATACCGGAGCATATTTTATAGGCTCCAAATTTGGTAAAAACCGATTGTTTGAAAGAATATCCCCAAAGAAATCGTGGGAAGGCTTTTTTGGGGGACTGGCTTTAGCATTACTGGTAGCGCGTATTTTATCGCTGTATTTTACGGAACTCGATTTTTATCAATGGATGATTGTCGCTACTATAACCGTTGTTGCAGGCACACTTGGCGATCTGGTTGAATCCATGCTCAAAAGAAGTATTGGTGTTAAAGATTCCGGAACGCTATTACCCGGCCATGGCGGTATACTCGATCGGTTTGATGCATTTTTTATTGCAGTACCACTCATCTATTTTTATTTTCACTTAATAGGTAAACTGTAATACTATTTTTGCCTGCTGGGGCAGGATGTTTTTGAAGAGTCAAAAAAATATTTTGAGTCGACTTATTCTGCTATCTTAAAAGGAAGCTTTTCTTTGCGGCTGGCTTTGGATGCAATGTCAGTTATGAAAAATTTAAAATCAGAACGATAGGTTGTCCGGTACACTTCGCTGAATAGATCCTGTTTTTCACGATAGCGTAAAAATGCCATAAACTCAGTATTATTAGGAAGAGTTTTGGTTTGGAAATTGAAGCGATATCTTTTTTGAGAACGGAAAGGGAGTTTATTTTGTTCTAAAAGAATTGATGCAATCATCCGGTATTTTAACAATGCTTTCTCAGGATTAGTTAATGTAGAAGGCAATGCATTGTATAAGCTATCGAGTTTACGGGATGATGCAATCATGTGTCGGGTATAAAGAGCTTCATCATGCAGGAATTCTCTGTAATTTTGAAGTTCGGATGATCCTTCCCCATATTTGAAAATTAAAAATAACTCAGCTCCTTTTTCTCCTGTGAAAGTGGCAAAATTTTCATTGAAATCGACACTGCTTTCCAGATACAAAGTAGCATGGGTAAGTTCATGAATAATTAGTTCTGCCAATCGGCCCGGACTGCGTTTTAGCATACCTGATAAAACCGGATCTGTAAAATAGCCTAATGTTGACCAGGCTGAAGGAGAGTAGATATCTGTTTCATAACCTTCGTTTCTTATTTTGGAAGCCTCTTCCAAAGCAGCCGGTTCATTAAAAAAACCTTTATAACTCACTTCACCAACCACAGGAAATTTCCACTTCTTGGCTTTAAGTTTGTAAGGTTCGCAACCGGTGACAACCCACATCAAAGGTTTCCCCTGCTGATCATAATATGTGGTGTAGTTATCAGCATTTGCCAATCCGAGTGAATCAATTGCAAATGATCTGATTTCATTGATGAGGTTAAGTTTTTCAAGGGTCTCAGGTGCTGTTTTCGGATCTTTCAGTACATCGGCAACATCAACAGTGTTGAAGACAATATTGAGCTGTCCACGAAGCTGTGAAATGCCGTAGCCAATCAACTTATAATTCCAGAGAATAGCGATTACAATTACTATTGCTGAAATTTTGAAGACTTTTACCAGATTTTTTTTCATTTACTTGCCTGCATCCACACTTAAGGCAAATTTAACATGAAAAGTGGTAAGTCAGCCACTACTTTAGAAAAATCAGTAGTCCGGGCGAATTATTAGCAATTTATGGGCAGAAACAGTCCCGTCGTGATATAATTTCACAAAGTAGGAGCCAGGTGAAAGCATATTAACATCAAAAATGACGGGATTTTGTGAATTGGCGCCCATTCTCGTCAAAATAACTTTGCCTTGGGTATCGATTATGTCGATTCTGGAAAAACTTCCATTTTCAAGAATGAAGTAATTATTTGCAGGATTTGGAAATAGTTTGATGCCAGAAGCTGATTCATTGGGCTCGGAAATGGCAGTATTGATGACACAATCCGTAATCTCATTAGCAGCAACATCACCATTCAGATAGACCTGTGAATC
This sequence comes from Bacteroidia bacterium, assembly GCA_016788065.1. GTDB lineage: Bacteria > Bacteroidota > Bacteroidia > AKYH767-A > OLB10 > JADKJB01. The sequence continues at coordinate 6,462 of JAEUTI010000008.1, forward strand.
TTGAAAATCACTTAAGCACAACTCATTGTTCATTGAAGATACAATGACATTGAATAATTTAGTTTCAGAAATTATCGGATTAGGTGAATATGACGTTAATCTGAGAATAGAGTCATTTGGGTTGAAATAGTACAAGTAATTGATGGAAGGCTCGAGTGAAATCAGCGTATCAAATGTAATATTGGGTTGCTTAAATTTAATCGCAAAATCAACTGAATATATGGTGTTCGATGTTCTGGTGAAAATTGGAAAATTTATAGAGCTTCCGTTTTTTAAAGCATTTGCCAAGTCATAAACCAAAGTATCATACATGCTTGTGTTTCGATTGTTCCGATACGAAGATTCAAAAACATTTGAAATATAATTTTGAATTTCTGATACTGGAATAGAATCGGGAAGGATCAGTTTTCCTGAAGGAATATATTTTGATTCGGTTGTACCCACTATTGCATTCCGGTTAGCCGCATAAATCGTCGGGCATGCAACTATTTGTAAGTATAGTGATGCTATTGTAAAAAGATATTTAAAAATTACTTTCATACAGCCGGCTGTATATAATATATATTGTCGGGCAACAAATATATTTAAAATATACGATAGCACAACCTTAGGCAGGTTCAGTCATAAGTCTTTAAAGAAACACCTGCATAGAATTAACACTTTCTTCATATATCGATATTTGAATTCTTATTTGAATATCAACTGCATGTTATGCAACATTTTTATGTCGTTAACGGAATCTTAATATAAATATCAGTTTTACTTACCCTGTCAGCGGTAATTTTGTGCAAATATTGAATGAAATGAAAGGGTATTTATTCTATTTAGGAATCATAGTTGTATTTGCAATTAATTTGAATGTGACCTGCGGGCATGGTTTGGATAGTATTTATGTAGAAAGATATTATGTTTCAGATAGTACCGATAAGTTGCTTTCAACTCCTGATGCATTACCTGTTGGTTCTGTTACGTACCGAATATTTGTCTGCATGAAACCCGGATACAAGTTGCAGGCAGTTTATGGTTCTGAATATCATCAAATGACAATTGGATCCAGTAAACAAATATATAACCATCCTAATTACGGTAATTATATTCCAAACTTAATTCCTGATTATAGCCTAAGGTATAATACGGTGATGCTTGATAGCTGGATCAGTATGGGGGCAGCCTCTATGGATGGATTTGGAATCCTTAAAAACCACGATGATACTGCTTCAACAGTTGAAAATCGTTTTACACCGCCCATGTTACATAACACAAACGAAGGTATTGGTTTCCCTCTTTTTGAGAGAGATGGCATCCGTTTTAATAGCGGCAAACCACCGAGAGTGACTGCTATTGGATTGGACAGCTTGTTAGCGGATATGAATAAGTTTGTTGCGGGAACAGATTCAACCGGATATTATTTTAAAACCAACAATGGTGCATGGGCTTGTCTGGAGGGAGCAAAAAATGTGGATGGTACTCCTAATAATGTGGTTATTGCCCAGTTCACAACATCAGGTGATTTGCATTTCGAATTTAACATTCAGTTAGGAACACCTGAAGGTCAGGTCGAGCGTTTTGTTCACTCCAACCCAGATGCCAATGAAATTTTATTTCCCGCACTAAAATTCAATTCTAATAATCAGTAATACACAATTTTTGTTGTTGATTTTATTTTCATTTAAGATTGCAATAGCATAAACGCGCTTTTAAACTAACTCGTTTTTAACCGAATGGTAAAGTTGAGTTGATACACACTCAATTTATAATAATGAATTTTGAGCCCATCCAAACAGGGACATTAGCTCTTGTTTAGAAACCTCACTTCAGACTCTTATTCTTAAACAAATATTTCTAATCAGTAAATAAATAAAAAAATGAAAACACTAGTACTAACTGTATGCGCATTCCTGTTAACATTAACGGTAAATTCTCAGGGACTTGAGAATGTTATTGTTGAGAAGTATTATATCTCTGATGCGAATGATGCAACAGTAAATTCAACCGGAGGTGTGCTTCCTGTAGGATCTGTAACTTACCGGGTTTATCTCGATTTGTTACCCGATTATATTTTCCAGGCAGCATATGGTGATGGTAATCATGAATGTAGAATTGAAACTACAACTTTGTTTTTTAATAACGAAGATCGTGGTGCAACAACTCCAACTTTCAGCAAAAACTTCTGCGACGACAATACGGTGATGCTTGATTCATGGCTTTCTGTCGGAGCTGCTTGTGCTGCTAATTTTGGAGTTCGCAAAATTTATGACGATGGAGTAGCTACAGTTGTAAATAATGATGGTGTTCTGACTAACAATGATCCTTTGATTGGAATTCCTTTAACAGTTCAGGACGGGTTTCTGGCTGGGACTCCTCAACCTGTTACAGAAGTTGGTATTACTACTGAGATTGCTGTTTTCGACGCTCAGAATGATGGCACAAACGGCCCTGTATTCAGTACCAATAATGGTTCCTGGGCGTCGTTGAATGGTAGCTCCGGACCTGATCCGCTATTGAATGAAGTGTTGATTGCTCAAATCACAACGGATGGAATATTTTCTTTTCAATTAAATGTTCAAATCAGAAATAACATAACAAGTGTTGTAGAGAATTATGTAGCTTCAAATCCTGTAGGCAGTGAAGTGTTATTTCCTGCATTAAATTACAACTCAAGTACAGGTATCAATGATGCTTCTGAACAAACGTTCTCCATTGGTTTGTATCCAAATCCGGCAACTGATGTTTTATATGTACGGTTCAATAGTCTGAGAAGTAATGGGACTGCTACTTTTAAACTAATAGACATGTTAGGTAATGTTTTATCATCAAGGGAAGTTAAAACTACGCAAGGCTTATCTTCAGAAAAATTTGATTTGTCACAATTGTCAAATGGAATCTATTTCCTGGAAGTTGATCAGGATGGTGTTAGAAAAACAAAGAAAGTTGTTAAACACTAGAACGGTACCTGCTGTAATCATTTCATAATCCTCAGATTTTATATTTTTTGAATCAAATGAAGAAGTTACTTCTGTTGTTACTGAATTTACTTGTATTCACCGGCTTTATATATGCTCAGGGTATCGTCCGCGGGAAGGTAACTGATGACATTGGTGAGCCGGTAGTAGGTGCAACCCTGGTTTTGAAATCCAGTCCAACAACAGGAACTATTACGGATTTTGATGGTAATTATACCTTTAAAATACCCGATTCAACATCACAGGTAATCGTGATATCATACATAAGTTTCCAGAAACAGGAAATTCCGGTTAAGGTAACTAACGGTCAGGTATTGATTAAGAATATTGTTTTGAAGTCTGCAACTCAGGATATTGGTGAGGTTGAGATTGTTGCCAAAGTTTCCAGGGAACGTGATGGTTATATGGAGAAGATGAAGATGAATTCCGCCTCTTCTGTTGATTACATTTCTACTGAAACTATTAAGAAGACCGGAGATTCATATGTTGTTGCTGCCGTAGCCAGGGTATCTGGAGTATCGACAACCAGCAATGGTTTTATTACTGTACGAGGTATTGGCGACAGGTATGTAAAAACTACTTTAAATGGTAGCATGATACCAACACTGGACCCGTTCACCAACAATTTCAGGCTCGACCTGTTCCCTACAAGCCTCATTGATAACGTTTCTTTATTAAAAACGGCACGACCCGATATTCCCGGCGACTGGTCAGGAGCATATATCAATGTATTGACGAAAGATTATCCGGATCAGTTATCGGTTAATGTTGAAACCTCATTCGGGTACAATACCAATTCAACTTTTAAAGATGTTCTTACATCTCAAAAAAGCTCCACCGATTGGCTTGGTTATGACAATTCATTCCGTGATATTGATCATGATTCCTACATATCTGTAATTGCTTCTCCCACACAATATCAGCAAATGGTAGCATTGGGCTTGGGTAATTATTTCAGCACTTTAGGTGTTACATCTTCCTGGCTTCCCGGTAGCGATGCCGGAGAGACTTATTTTAAATTGGGATTAGTTCAATTAGGACTCCTTGGGCCGGCTTTATTTAATGACCCTACAGCTGTTGCAGCCGCCAAAGATGAATTTATAAGTGGACAATACAGTAATCAGGCTTATACATCAATTAATACTCCTGGGGTTACCTCATCTCAAAAATTACCCAACAACTGGAATACCAGTTATACAAAGGCTCCAATCGATTTCAGTCAGAGTTTCAGTATTGGAAATCAAATCGAATTATTTGGTAAACCATTAGGATTTATCGGAGGATTCAGATACGCTAATAGCTATCGATATGATGATAACTCCGTATCAAACCGGGCATATGTTGATGTCAATGGTAATAGCGGAGTGGAAATAGCGGCTGTTCAAAAGGCTGCAGTTGAATCGAACGGATGGAGTGCATTGGCAAATCTGGCTTATAAATTGAATAGCAATAACAGTATTTCTCTGTTATTTATGCCCAACTTTTTAGGCGTTAACAAGGTGCGTGATATATCAGATCAGGGTACATCTCAATCTTATAATCAATCGTTGACGAAGAGTCAGTTCTATGAACAACGGAAACAATTGATTTATCAGTTGAAGACAGAGCATTTTATACCAAAATTTAAGGCAAAATGGGAATGGAACGGCTCTTATACAACCGGAAAAAGCAGTGCACCTGATTTTAAATCATTGACATATTTTGAAGATCAGGGACAGTATTTGATCGATATCAAAGAATCGGATACACACAGATATTACAGATACCTTGATGAAAATATGGTTGATGCATCAACTGCTATTGAAATTCCGATATTCACTAAGCCCGCTGTTACCAGAAAAATCAAAGTAGGAGGTGGGTATCAGAAAAATGACCGGTTAAGTGAACAATACGATTATAAAGTAATTTATAATGGAGGTGGTGATCTCATTATTGACAACAATGACATTGACAGTTATTTCGATTTGAATGAATTTGGATTCTATACCGATTCTTCCGGTTTAGTAACTATAGATAAATATTATGAAGAACCAAGAAATCCTGCAAATAACACTATCGGATACAGTGAAGTAATCAGTGGCTTTGTGATGTCAGATTATGCTGTTTCACCGGTTCTAAGATTTGCCGGAGGTCTTCGCATTGAGAATGCAGTTATTTTTACAGATGTTAAAAAGTATGACGAATTGGGCTATGAAGCAAATGATCCCCGTCGTCAGTTTCCCGGAGAAATATTTACTGTAAATCCGGGATCCATTAAAGAACTTAGTTTTTTACCATCACTGAGTGTGATTTATAAAATTGACGAAAGTGAAAAAAGTCCTATAACAGCCCGTTTAAATTATAGCCGCACTGTTGCCCGCCCGGGTATAAGAGAGTTATCTGATGCAGTTGTATTTGACTATGAAGTTCAGGATTTCATTTTTGGTAATTCTAATTTGAAGACTGTTTCAATTGATAATTACGATGCTCGTCTCGAGTATTATTTTAATAATGGTGATAATTTTTCGATTAGTCCGTTCTTTAAAAATTTCACGAATCATATTGAGTTGGTAAATACCAATCAGGGCTTTACCTGGCAGAATGTGGATAAATCAACCGTGCGCGGGATTGAACTGGAAGGAAGAAAGAAAATCAGCAAGAATTTCGATTTTTTAGGAAATGTGACGCTGGTAAAATCTCAAACTGAATTTGTGCTTTATCGTTTGGAAGTTCAGGATGGTTTGAAGAATTATGTTCCAATTGATACAACTGAAAGAACCATGTTTGGACAGGCTCCATTTGTGGTGAATGGAATTATTAATTATACTTCCGATAGTATCGGACTTTCTATTGCTTTAAGTTATAACATTCAAGGTAAGAAACTTGTATTTACAAGTACTGATGGTACGCCTGATATTTTCGAAATGCCACGACATAATCTCGATCTTAAGATATCGAAAAAACTTGGTAAACATTTCAATGTAAGTCTTAAGGTTCAGAATATTCTGGATGAATCGACCAGGAGATCTTATATCTATGATAATGATGATACTCTCGACTACGATCGATATACCTATGGCACTACATATACTTTGGGCTTTAGTTATAAATTATAAATTAATAGGAGTGAAGTGAATTTAAAATCGGATAAATACTCATGAAATATATAAAATTACTGGTACTTGTGATAATGTCATTTACTTTATCACAAGTTACATATGGACAAATTGAGGATGTTATAGTCGAGAAATATTATATTTCAGATGCAAATGATGCAACCGATACCACGGAATTTAGATCTGTGGCAGTTGGTTCAGTTACGTACCGTATTTATGTTGATCTTAAAGAAGGTTCCAGAATCAGAAAGATATACGGTGATACCTATCATGCATTAAAAATTGAAAGTACACAGGATTTTTATAACAATATTGACCGACCTAATGCAAACTTTGGTTATCTGATAAATAAAACCTGGCTTGACGATAATCCAACACTGGCGCTGGACTCATGGATTACCCTTGGACTGGGAGCAATTGGACAGGCAGGCGTTTTGAAGCCTTCTGATACTGATGGATCATTTTTATTTCCAAATAATGGTGGTACCTATGGTGTTCCGGGAGGTTTATTGTTAAATAACAATCCTGATGCAGGTATAACCTTAAATAATGCCGATGGTTATGTCACGAACACTTCAACCTATGGTCAGTGGGTCGATTTTGGCTTTGAGGATATTGCAGGAGATGACACGACTGTTTTTGGTGCAATTAACACAGGAAATTCATTTGTAAGTAATGATATTTATCTCCAGCAGAACGCAGGAGTCATGGGTTTCGATACGGTAAGTAATATAGTCCTGGTGGCGCAGTTAACCACAACTGGAGATTTGTCGTTTGAGTTGAACTTTGAAATAGAAGAAATTAACGGAGGGTCAACAAACATTGTTAAATATGTAGCTTCCAATGATACGTTGTTGCCCGGTGAAGTAGTTAGTCCGTTTTTGAAATATCCTTCTGTTTGTGGATGTACAGATCCCGATTATCTGGAATACAATAGTTCATTTGCATGTAGTGATGCTGCACAATGTTTAACACCGGTAGTTTTTGGATGTATGGATACGTTGGCATGTAATTATGATAGTCAGGCAAATTTTTCAATTCCTTCACTTTGCTGTTATCCGGGGTTGTGCAACGACAGAAACCTGACATTGGTTTGTCCTGATATTTCAAATGGGCGATTTGGAATCATGGAAACAGCTCCAAATCCTGCTTCTGAATCTGTTTCATTTTCTATTTTTATGGACACCCAAAAATCGGGTTCGTTGAAAATATTTGATGTTTTTGGTAAATTAATTTACAAGGAAGAATTAACAGGTACAAGTGCCGTACAAAATAGAAAAGTTGACCTGAATGAATTCGCTAACGGTGTTTACATCGTTCATTTATTATCAGGTAATGATGTAAGTAGTACCAGATTTATTAAGAATTCTAATTAATCTATTAATACAAAATAAAATGTTGATAAAATCGATTTTTCACTGTTGGAACTATTCTTCCAGAATATTAAACATGTTTTTTGTTATCTCTTTGGTTGTAGGATTCAGTTCTTGTGAGAAAGATTCGGATGAGGAAGAAGTTAAAGTTATTGAGACAGGTTCTGTGACTGATGCTTCCGGCATAACTTATAAAACAGTTAAAATAGGTGGTCAGTGGTGGATGGCTGAAGATCTAAAAACTACGGTCTACAGAGATGGTTCACCAATTACACAGTCTCAGACATTGGCATCATGGTCAACGGATCAGGAAGGCTATTGTATTTTCGAAAATAATCCTGCGGCACCCGGATTATTGTATAACTGGTATGCTGTAAATGATTCAAGAAATATTGCTCCTCAAGGATGGCGGGTTCCTACTGATCAGGACTGGAAAGTGCTGGAACAGTATCTTGGATTAAATGCTGCTGATGCAGATAAAACCGGATGGAGAGGAACAGATCAAGGCGAGAAACTCAAAAGTAAAGGAACTTCTGGTTGGCAACGCTTCGGTGATGTGTGGCCAACTAATTCTTCCGGTTTCACTGCTCTGGCAGGAGGTTGCCGATTACCAAATGCAACATTTGGCAATCCCGGATTATTCAGTACCGGTTTTTGGTGGACAATTTCTGAGCATAATAGTGAAGAATCATGGTATCGTCATCTTGATTATAAATCAAAAAACATTTTCCGTTACCATTCTGATAAGAATTATGGGTTTAGTATAAGATGTATAAAAGAATAAAAGCTATCTTTTTATGTTTGTTGATGTTGGTCCGGATTTATCCGGACTTTTTTTTTGGGATAAGATGCAACACGAATATTTACTTTAATGTAGTTGTTAATCTTAACCTAACGTAAATGGTGCTCTTCTTTAACGATTTCATAAATTGAAACGCTAGGTGTAAACATGTTGACGGGGGATATTTGTGGTGTTCAAAAAAAGGAACTACTCTAAATCGAATTCTAACCAATTAATCTAAAAACATGAAAAAAACAATGTCAAAAATGATGCTTACTGCACTTATCGCAGTTTCATCTGCTGCAACGGGAGTTGCACAAACTAACTTAGGCGCCGATTGCGGTTGTCCTGCGGTGGGAAGCCGTACATCTGTTAACATGTCAACACTTGCTGCTTCTGGTGGGACTACTGATGGTGACTTAACTGCTACCAACACTATCCTTACTTGCGACAAAATTTATGTGCTTGACAAAAAAATCTTTGTTCCATCTGGAAAATCAATTACCATTCAACCAGGTACTTTGATCAAAGCTAATACCAGTGCAACTCCAGGAGATGCAACTGCATTAGTAGTTTCAAGAGGTGGTAAAATCTTTGCAGCAGGAACACAATCTTGCCCAATCGTTTTCACTGCTGCTGCTGATCCAATGAACGGTACTTATGGTGTTACCAATCAGGGACAATGGGGTGGACTTGTAATCTTAGGAAAAGCTAAGAACAACCTGGTAGCAGGAAATACCCTTGCGATTTCTACCGGAGTTGGTATCATTGAAGGTTTTGCTACTGCTGATCCACGTGCTTATTATGGTGAAGCTCCAGGTTCTGAAGATGCAAATGACAATTCAGGTATTGTTCAGTATGTTTCATTGCGTCATGGTGGTGCTACAGTTGGACCAAACAATGAATTGAACGGTCTTACTTTAGGATCAGTAGGAAGAGGAACTACTCTTGATCACATTGAAGTTGTTGCTAACAGTGATGACGGAATTGAGTTTTTTGGTGGAACTGTTGATTTGAAATATGGAGTTGTTATGTTCAATGATGACGATGGTTTCGACTGGGATCAGGGTTGGTCAGGAAAAGGACAATTCTGGGTTACTGTTAAAGTATCAGGTAAAGGTGATAATGGTTTTGAAATTGATGGTGATGACAACACAAGCGGTGCTGCTCCACTTTCTCATCCATTCGTTTACAATGCAACATGCATTGGTGATGCAACTGATGCTGGTATTGAAGCAAAAGAACTTACTGAAGGCGAAATCTACAATTCTATCTTCGCAAATTATGCTCAAGGATTTAACTTGTACAACGTTCGTGCAGGTGGCGACGTTTACGGAAAATGGAATGGTGGACAATTCAAAGTTAATAACAGTACTTTCATTGGTAACGTTGCTGGATTCACTATCCAAACTGCCGGTAACACTATTACTCCTGCTGCTGGTGCTGATTTGACTAAATTCAATACTGATGGAAACGTTGTTGCTGCAACTGTACCAGGTTTTGATTTCGCATTCGCAATGAACCAAACAACTAATGCAATTACTGATCAGTATGATGCTACTCCAAATCCAAGTCTTACAAGCAGCATTACTCCTCCGGTAGATGGTTTCTTTAAGCCTGTTACTTACAGAGGCGCATTCGCTGATGGTGAAACTTCATGGATGACTAACTGGACTTATTCTGCATTCGTTGATGCATCAAATGGTCTGGTTGATTGCCCAACAGATTTGAATGGTGACGGTATCACTAAAGTTGAAGATTTCTTGATCCTTGTAGGACAATTTAACCTGTCTTGCGATTAATATTTATTAAATAAACCCAAACTTAATAATTAGAAAAAACTTATCTATATGAAAAAATATTTAATTGGCTTATGCCTCTTATTATCAGGTACCTTCGTAAAGTCTCAGGGACTTGAAGGTATCGTTGTGGAAAAATTCTACGTGTCGAATGCCGCTGATGGCGCCGGCAGCGTGGGAACTCTTCCTCCCGGTTCAGTAACATGGAGATTCTATGTTGATATGGCTCCAGGATATATATTCCAGGCAGCTTACGGAGATGGTAACCACTTGCTTCGTTTCCAGACTTCTACTACCTTCTTTAATAATGAAGACAGAGGTTCTACCAATGCAAATGCAATTGGTTTCAACTTTATCGATGACAACACAGTAATGTTGGATTCTTATCTTTCTGCAGGTGCAACTTGCAGCAACCGTTTCGGTGTTCTTAAATCAGAAGATGATGCAGTTGGCCAGGTGGTTAACAGCAACGGTTTATTGCAAAATGCTGATCCTTCTGCAGGTATTCCTTTGACTTCACGTGATGGTCAAACTGGTACTGCAGGTGCTCCTTCTGCATTCACAGAATTAGGTTTGGCTTCAGCATTGTCAGTATTAGATGCAACCAGCGGTGCAGGTTCTATCCTTTCAACTAACAATGGTTCTTGGGCTTCTTTGGCTGGTGCTTCCGGTCCAACTGCTACTAACCGTGTTTTGATTGCACAAATCACAACTGATGGTGTATTACAGTTCGAACTTAACGTTCAGATCCGTAGTGCTTCTAACGTGGTTGAGAATTATGTTGCTTCAAACCCTGTTGGAACTGAGCAAGTATTCGCAGGTTTGTCTGGAACTTTGAACCAGGCTAACGCTTCTCCTACAATTTCTATTACTGCTCCTACTGCAGGAAGTACTTATTTAACCGGAGATCCTGTTACTATCGATGCAACAGCTGCTGATGCTGATGGTACAATAACTAACGTTCAGTTTTTGGTTGATGGTGTTGTAGTTGGTAGTGATGCTACTGCTCCTTATTCATTTACATGGACCAGCACTGTTGGTTCTCATTCATTAACCGCTCGTGCAACTGATGATTTAGGCGCTCAAACAACTTCTTCTCCAGTTGGAATTACAGTTGGTAACGTTATTGCTCCAACTGTTGCTATCACTTCTCCAACTTCAGGATCAACATTTGTTCTTGGTGACGTAGTAAATATCACTGCAAACGCTAATGATGCTGATGGAACTGTTTCTCAGGTTGAATTCTTTGTAAATGGTGTTTCTGTTGGTGTTGATGCTACTGCTCCTTATGCATTTGCTTGGCAGTCAGTAGTTGGTAACTCAAGCTTAACTGCTGTAGCTACTGATGATGATAACGCTACCGGAACTTCTGCTCCAATTTCTATCTCTGTATTTGATTCAAGCAGCGCTTACGTTATTTCAACTTCTTCAAATCCTTGCTCTGCAAATACATTCTGCCTTCCAATCGTTGCGATCACTCCAGTTAATGATGTAATCGGATACGATATCGTTCTTGAATACGACAATACTAAGGTTCTTCCTTCTGGTGTTGTTTCTGTTGGTAACGCTTTAATCAACCCTGCTATCACATCAACTGCTAACAGCATTGATAACGCAAATGGTAAAATGTACATTTCTGTGTTCTTCAACGCTTCTGCACCAATTACTGCTGAATTTAATGGTTCAGGACAGTTATTGTGTGTTGAGTTTACAAGAACTGCCGGATTCAGCTCTGTTGATACTGCTGCTTTCTCTGTATCTTCTTTACAGGAAAGTTATTTCAATGGTGTACTTCCTAAAGTTGTTAGTCCAGGAGAATATATTACCTTCCAGGAAAGTGACTATACAAGCAACTTGAAGTTCTGGTTTGATGGTAGCCCAATCCGCTACAATCCAGCTGTTCCAACTGATTATGTTATCACTAACATCTATGGATCTAACTTAACTTGTACTTCAATTTCAGCTACTGCTGTTCAACCTGATTTAGCTGGTAATTTCACTTACGATATCGCTAACGGTCCTTCAATCGATATCCGTAAAGATATCCCTGCAACAACTTCTGTTCAACCTGTAGTTAACGGATTTGATGCATTCCTTACCCGTCGTGTTCTTATCAACGATCCTACTTATATCCCTTCAGTTTATTCATTAATCGCAATGGATGTTAATATTGATGGTGTTGTGAGTGCTGGTGACTTGTCACAGATCAATCAGCGTGCTGTTTTGATCCTTGGAGAATTCAGACAAGCATGGAATTACTCTGCAGGTGGTGTTTCTAACGGTGAACTTTCAAAAGACTGGTTGTTCGTTGATCAAACAACTTTGAACTCTGATCCTTCATTTATTATTTCTGCAAACTTCCCATTCCCTGATGGAGCTGGATATGATAAATCAAATGTTCCAGTTCTTGATTTCTGTATTGAAGTTCCTGTATTCTCTTCTCCTTCATGCTCTGTATTTGGAATCGAATCTTATACAGGTATCTTAATGGGTGATGTGAATGGTAACTATGCAACTGTTGTTCCTAACGGAGCATTCCGTACTGCTGCTAGCGATAAAATGGTTTTCGATCTTACTAAAGCTGTTGTTGAAAATGGTGTAATTGAAGTTCCGGTTTATGCTACTGCTGCTGAAACTGTAAATTCACTTGACTTCGCTATGATGTTCAATGGTTCTAAAATGTCTTTCAAAGAAGTTAGAACTAATGAAAGTAACTTAGAGTCATTATCTTTCTTCAACACTGCTGATCAGGCTTTACGTTTCACTTCTTATAGCCTTGAGTCAATTGATCTTACTAAATCTGTTGGATCAGTTATTTTCGAAACAGCTGCTGAATTAACTGCTGATGACTTCAATTCAATTGAAGCATTTATCAATGGTGAAAGAGTTGCTGCTGAAGTTATCGGAAATCGTGCTGCAGTTAGTGATGTAATGGTAAATGTTTACCCTAATCCTGCTTCTTCTTCAATCAATGTACTTCTTTCTGAAGATGCTTCAGTTGAGATCTTTGATATGAACGGAAAAGTTGTTGTTTCTGAATCAGGTGTGAAAGCATTTGAGAAGTATTCTATCAATACTCAACATCTTGCAAAAGGTGTTTATACTTTGAAAGCTTCTAATGCAGGTTTCGTTACTGTTCAAAAAGTAGTTATTCAGTAATTATAGTATTAAAGTTTGATTCTTTTCTCAACCGGGCTGTCCGTTCATGACAGCCCGGTTTTTTTGTTAATATAAATGCATGTTTTGCTTAATATTATCTTAAGTATATATCATTTTTGATTATTTAAACCAATTAGTTACCAATAGTAATGTTACGGTAACACTTTTAAATGTTGCCATTTTTACTTTTACACGAAATGAAATACCCCAGAAAATATAGTAATGTTGATACCGGAATTAATTTGGTATGGCTACAATTCGTTGGGCTTTTTATGCTTTTTATAACTATAACCGGTTCGGTAAAGGCAAACGACAATTTCTTTATTTCTAATCAGGATACTATAATATTTGATTTTTCTAATGCTGTTTGCGCGTCAGGTTATATGGAAGTGCCAGTTCGTTTTAATTCGGATGAACAGGTTTATGCAATGGACTTCGCATTAAAGTTTAATCCTGCAGTCTTTACATATATTTCTGTTACCACTCATAAAGCGTACTTATCTGTATCTGCAAACTACAATAGTGGAGATAGTACATTGCGATTTTCTTCCAGTAGCCTGCAGGTTATTGATAATAACACAACCCTGGTTTCTGTTAGATTTTCATTACCTGTTTCTCAAATTGATTATGCTGATTTTGTTTCTGTATATACATTACTTAATGGTGACGATTGCAGTGCCAAAGCTATTGAACCATTACCTGCCGGTAACATTACACCCGGTGGCGATACTTCTATTCTTCCCGGTGATTCACTCTCATTAAGTTTTGTGCCTAATCCTGCATTAAGCTATGTCTGGTCTACCGGACAAACGAATAGCACTATTTATGTCAATGCTCCCGGAATTTACTCGCTAACTACTTTTTATGGAAATGGTTGCCAGACGGTAAATTCGATATTGATCACTGAAGCAAATCCGTTGCCTGTTACTTACCTCTATTTTGATGCATTTCAGGATGGAGAAAATGTTGAAGTTGTATGGGCCACTGCTACCGAATTGAATTGTAACTATTTTAATATCGAAAGAAGTTCTGATCTGAAAGACTGGATAACGCTTGCTTCCGTGGAAGGGGCCGGAAATTCAAACACTGTGACAGATTATACTTTCGCGGATATTAAACCTTTATCCGGACTAAATTATTACCGGTTAAAACAAGTAGATTACAACGGAGAATTTAGCCATTCTCTGGTGATTGCTGTCGATTTTGATACTCCGCTTTCTGAAACGGAACTTAAAATCTTCCCAAATCCTGTTTCCGGAAATACAATTCAGTTTAAAAATCGGGGATTTAATGCAAGCACTGTTTCGGTGCGACTAACAAGCATATTGGGAAAGTCCTTTGAGGTGCAACAAGTTGAATATCAAAATAATATAGGAGTGGTCACTCTGCCCGACGCCATGGCAGATGGTTTCTATTTTATTACTGTTTTAGATGGGTTTAAAACGCTGTCAACTCCATTTTTCTTTAATAAATAGTCATAACATAATCTTTACAAAAGCATAATTTTAAATGTATTCAATCGGGCAAACGGTTGTATAGTTTTGAGGCAAAATAAGGAAAATGAAAAATTATTACACACTCATAGTTGTTTGCTGCTCATTGCTGCTATTAACAGGCTTGAAAGGATTTGCTCAGGAGGCAAAATTCAACTCACAAGGAAATAATCCAAATACATTGGTAATCGATAGTCAGGATTCCGTTTTTTTCGATTTATTCAATGCAACTGTTGTTGGATCCACAATCGATTTTCCGGTTTATGTCAAATCGGATGATGTAATTAATGCGTTGGATTTTTCATTTAAGTATAATGAAAATGAATTGGAGTATGATACTATTTTAAACCTGACGAATTATATTCAACATTTGTCATATTACAATCCCGGCGACTCCACAGTTCGATTTACTTCTTATAGTTTTACCCAACCTTATACAGCCGATACACCTTTGGTAATAGTAAGATTTACTTTATTGACAGGTGTTTTTTGCAGCAATGACCTGCTGAATGCAGAAGCATTGCTTAATGGTGATGGTTGCTCAGAAAAAATTATTGAATGTCAATCAACAGGTATCGCTGATGAATTTAATGAAACATCTGTTAACTTTTACCCTAATCCTACAGATAAAACATTATTTATTGATGTAGATAAAAAATCGGATTTGGCAATCTATGATATTTCAGGAAAGAATTATCTGATTAATTTTCCACTGGAAGAGAATTTCACCAATGAAATTCCTACTCACAATCTTGCAGAAGGTGTTTACTTCCTGAAAATTAATTATGAAAAGAAAGTGGTTGTTAAAAAATTGGTTATACAACACTATTGATTAAAACAGGGAAAAGAAAGGCGCTCACTCATTCCCGGGAGCGCCTTTCTTTATTTTAAAAGCAATATTTATTTGCGTCTATAAGATTTTTCGCTATTCTTCTACGTGCTTCTTTAGAATTGAAAGGAGCAGTTTTAGTAAACCTTTTTAATCCCATGTGCAGCATTCTGTTTTCATCGCCTTCAGCCATGGAGTTAATAGCGTTTTTGCCGGCAATGTTCAACCTGTCTATACTGTCATTGAGATGTGTTTTTAAGATATCGTGATAAATTGCCGCATCATCACCTTTCATTTCTGTAAGATTTTCTACACGTAATAAAACTGATTCACTGGTATAAATCTCGATAATCATATCAGCAATATTCATGATGATTTCCTGTTCTTTGCCCAGTTGCATCATGTATTTCTGAACTGCACTTCCGGCAACCATGAGTGCTGCCTTTTTCATATTGGATAAAGCTTTTTTCTCAGATGCAAACGGAGTGTCTTCACCACTACCAAAATCAGGAATTGCCATGAGTTCTTTTTGAACATTCTGAGCAGGAGTCATTAAATCCAATTCTCCTTTCATAGCACGTTTCAATAACATATCCAGCATCAATAAACGATTGATTTCGTTTGTGCCTTCAAATATTCTGTTAATGCGGGCATCTCTGTAAGCACGATCCATGGGGTAGTCAGCAGAAAATCCATATCCACCAAAAATCTGAACACCTTCATCAACTACATAGTCTAAAACTTCAGAGCCATAAACTTTCAGAATTGCACATTCAACTGCATATTCTTCTGCAGCTCCAAGTAGTGCCTTAGCAAATTCTTTACCTTCCGAAAGTAATTGTTTTTCTTTTTCGTCGATTTGATGCGCTGCACGATAGAGTGACGATTCCATCGCGAAAGTTCTGATTGCCTGTTCAGCAAGTTTATGTTTGATAGCTCCAAATTTTGCAATCGGAAGTTTAAACTGCTCACGTGTGGAAGCATAGTTTACAGAAGTAGTGATAGCTCTTTTACATCCGCCCAAAGCGGCCCCAGCCAATTTAGCGCGACCAATATTCAGAATGTTGAATGCAATCAGGTGGCCTTTGCCAATATCACCAAGTAAATTCTCTACCGGCACTTTGCAATCCATGAAAAATACCTGACGGGTAGAGGATCCTTTAATTCCCATTTTATGTTCTTCTTCACCAAGTGTTAAACCATCATAGCCTTTTTCAACTATGAATCCGGTGAATTTGTCGCCATCAATTTGTGCAAATACTACAAATACATCAGCAAATCCTGCATTGGTGATCCACATTTTTTGTCCGTTTAAAATGTAGTGCTTACCATCAGCAGAAAGAACCGCTTTGGTTTTTGCAGCTAAGGCATCTGAGCCTGATCCCGGTTCTGTTAAGCAATAAGATGCTTTCCATTCTCCGGAAGCCAGTTTAGGCAGATATTTGTCTTTTTGAGCTTTATTTCCAAAATAGAGGATTGGTAATGTCCCGATTCCGGTGTGAGCAGCCATGGCCACTGCAAAAGAATGTCCTGCTCCTAATTTTTCCGTGATCAGCATTCCGGTAATGAAATCCTTACCAAAACCGCCATATTCCTCAGGAACTGAAATTCCCAATAGCCCGAGTTCTCCGGCCTTGTCCATAATGGTCTCCATTAGCCCTGCTTCCTGGGCGTCTATTCGATCGAGGTTCGGAAAAACTTCTGCTTCCAGAAATTCATCAGCCATAGAAGCCATCATCAGATGCTCTTCGGAGAAACGTTCCGGAATGAATGTATCTGCTGAAACGGCATCCGTAATCAGGAATTCGCCTCCTTTATGGGTATTGGTGAGTGTTGCTGACATATTTTTTAATATTTATCCCAAATTTACGTAGAATGACATCGGAAAGATATACTTCACCCTAAAATATTTAGCTTAATGCGTGTTTTTGACACCATGTAGACAAAAAAGCCACCCTTTCAGGCGGCTTTTTCTGCTAAATTGTGGTTAAGTGTTAATCGTTTCCTAAAGTGTAACTGATGCTGAATTTTATGCAGTTATTGGAATTGGAGAAATCATCGCCTCCCTCTGTATCTACTATGTTTGCCAGTCCAAGGTTATAGTTAAGTCCGAAACCTAATCCATTTTCCATCTGATAACCTAAGCCGCCGCCCACACCAAAATCAAATGAATTTAACCCATCTTTGGCATCTTCACCATCAAATTCAGCAGCCAGCAGAATTCCAATATGTGGTCCTGCCTGAAAATTCAAACCGCTTTCTAATTGATAACGAACCCAAATTGGAATTTCAAGATAAGAAAGACGATAAACATAAGTTTCAGTCCCACTTACCACATTCTCTATTTCCACATTTGCACCCTTCATGGAGTACAAAACCTGAGGTTCAACAGATAAATTATCTGAGAGAGAGAAATTTACCAATCCACCTAAATGAGCACCCAGCAACATGCTGTTATCATTCGAGTTATCGCCTGAAATGTTGGATATATTCAGACCGGCAATGGGACCAAATTTAATTTGAGCATTTACACTCTGCATAGAAGCAATTGAGATTGCTAATACCAATACAATTTTCAGCGTTTTTTTCATGGTTGTTGTTTTAGAGGTTTTACTTCTCTCAAAACTAATTGAAAAAAACTTTAGAAATAATGATTTATATCAAGAAAACAGAAGTTGATAAAAATTAATTCAGCAACTCAAAAATACCTGCTGCACCCTGACCGGTTCCTACGCACATGGTAACCATACCATATTTCTTTTTTCTGCGACGCAATTCGTTGAAAAGCTGAACCGATAATTTTGCACCTGTACATCCTAAAGGATGACCCAATGCAATAGCTCCTCCGTTTACATTGACAATTTCCTGATTCAGTCCCAATTCTCTGATTACTGCCAGTGATTGAGAAGCAAAAGCTTCATTCAATTCAATTAAATCTATCTGGTCTTTATTCATACCGGCACGTTTTAATGCAGCCGGAATAGCTTCAACAGGACCTATTCCCATCACTCTTGGTTCAACAGCAGCAACAGCATAAGTAATAAACCGGGCAATAGGGGAGACCTGTAGTTGTTTGAGCATCTTTTCTGAAACTACTAACACGAATGCAGCTCCATCACTGGTTTGTGAAGAGTTACCTGCTGTAACCGATCCTTTGGAATCGAACACAGGTTTAAGCTGAGCCAACTTTTCTAAACTGGTATCTGCTCTTGGTCCTTCATCTGTATCGACAATAAGTGTACGCGATTTCTTCTTTTCCTTTTCATCGAGATAACTTTCTTCAATGGAAACAGGAACGATATCTTGCTTGAATAATCCGTTCTGAATAGCAGCAATTGCCTTCTGATGTGAATGAAAAGAGAACAGATCCTGATCTTCTCTCGAAACTTTATATTCTCTGGCTACTGCTTCAGCTGTCAGACCCATTCCCCAATACCAATCGGGGTGATTTTTTGCAACTTCATAGTTTGGAACTATACGCCATCCGCCAAATGGAATTGGTGACATGGTTTCAACGCCACCGGCAATGATGCAATCTGCAAGACCGGCCTTTATTTTTGCTGCTGCAATAGCAATAGTTTCTAATCCGGAAGAACAGTAACGATTCACAGTCATCCCCGGTACTTTGATGGTATCTAAGCCCATCAATGAAATCATCCGGCCTATATTCAACCCTTGTTCTGCTTCCGGGGTTGCGTTACCAACTATCACATCATCAATTTGCTCTTTTTCAAGAGATGGAACAGATGCAACAAGGTGCTTCACAACAGTAGCAGCCAGATCATCGGCACGCATGAAACGAAAATTGCCTTTTGGGGCCTTGCCGACTGCAGATCGAAAACCTGCAACTATGTATGCATCCATAAAATAGGATTATTTAGGATTTGGAGTAGGTGTAGCGGCTGGTGGAGGAGGTGTGGTTCCTGGTGCTGGAGCGGTTCCGGGAGCTGCTGGTGCTTTGGCGCCATCTTTCTTTTTGGCAGCTTCCTTCTTCTTATCTTCTTCAGCTTTTGATGCGGCTACTGCTGCAACGTCAACTCCATCTTTATATGTTACAGTGCTGATTTGCACTCCTTTACGATTATATATTTTCCAAACACCATCTCTGTTACCCATTTTGTAAGGTGTTTCAGCCTGTACTTCACCTGATTCAAAATATTTGGTCCAGGTTCCATGTTTTTTACCCTCCAGATATTCACCTTCCTGTTTAACACTTCCGGAATAAAAATATCTGACATAAGTCCCTTCTTTTACACCATTCTGATATTCAGTCTCTTCCATAATTTTTGAATATGGGTAGAAGCGCTTGGATACACCGTGGCGGACATCATTAACATATTCAATTTCATGGATTAATTCGCCTCCGGAGTTATAATATTTCCAAACACCTTGTTTTTGACCGATTTCATCAGTCTTATTTCTGTGTTTTTCTTTACCCGGAGCGTACTTTGGCTTCTGTTCTGATTGTGCATAAACCATTACCGGAAATACCAGTAGTATGATTATCAGCTTAATAAGATACTTCATCATTCGTGTGAGGTTTCAATATGGAGGCATAAAGTTACAAATCTAAATTTAATTACGTAACGGTTTACCGGATGTTAAAATACTTTGAATTCTTTCAAGTGTCTTTTTCTCACCGCAAAGCGACAAAAATGCCTCCCGTTCCAGATCTAATAAATACTGTTCCGACACTTTAGTGGGAGCCGATAAATCGCCACCACACATTACCCAGCCCAGCTTTTCGGAAATCAGTTTATCGTGTGATGACATATAATGACCTGAATACATGGAGTTTGCACCTGCATAGACCATACCTAGTCCTGCTTTGCCCAAGACTTTTATGTCGGTTCTTTGAACAGGTTTGGTATACCCGGCATTGGCAAGTTCCAAAACCGCAAGTTTGGCATCGCTGATTAAACGTGAACGATTGATTGATATTTCATCGATTCCCGTTCTGAATACTCCCATATCGAATGCTTCATGGGCGGATGTTGCAACTTTAGCTGTGGCTATAGTCAGGAATTTCTCTTTTAAGAGATTAAGTTCAATATCACCTTCCCGGAAGGAATCACTTAAACGCAAAGCAAACTCTTTACTTCCACCTCCACCGGGAATCAAACCAACACCAAACTCAACCATCCCGATATAGGTTTCAGCTGCAGCCTGTACTTTGTCGGCATGCATCGACATCTCACATCCACCACCCAGAGTTAATCCATGAGGTGCTACAACAACAGGTATTGATGAATAACGAACTCTCATATTCGCATTTTGAAATGCCCGAATTGCAAAATCAATTTCATCATACTCCTGTTCTACAGCAAACATAAATACCATAGCAAGATTTGCTCCTGCTGAAAAATTAGCACCATCGTTTCCGATAACAAGGCCTTTGAAATCCT
This sequence comes from Bacteroidia bacterium, assembly GCA_016788065.1. Lineage (GTDB taxonomy): Bacteria > Bacteroidota > Bacteroidia > AKYH767-A > OLB10 > JADKJB01. Next base: position 27,359 of record JAEUTI010000008.1, read on the forward strand.
TCTCAGCAATATCAATAGCTTTATTGATTCCTTCTAAAACTTCACCACCAATGGTATTCATTTTGGTATGAAATTCCAGATTGAGAACACCATCACCGATATCGAATAAGGTAGTGCCGGAATTTTTCCAGACCACTTTTGAATCACGAAGATTATCGAGAATTATAAAATTATCTGCACCCGGAATTGCGAGATACGTTCCGCTGGAGATATCATAAAATTTACGGACTCCATTTTCATTTTTGTAAAAGGATGTATTTCCTTTTTCAATCATTTGGTATACCCATGCCGCCGGTTTTTTACCGGATGCTTCCATGACTTTTAGCGCATTGTTTACACCTATAGCATCCCACGCTTCAAAAGGACCAAGTTCCCATCCAAAACCTGCCTGCATAGCTGCATCAATACGATAGGTTTCATCGGAAATTTCCGGCATCCGGTCAGAGACATATTTGAACAAACTGCTAAAAGCTGTACGATAAAATTCACCTGCCTTGTCGGTGCCACCAAACAATACAGGCATTCGCTGCTTTAGGTTATCGATGGTTTTTGTTGCTTCTAAAGTTGCATACCGCACTTTTGTCTGCGGCTGATATTCCAGTGTATTTAAATTTAATTCCAGAATTTCACTCTTGCCGGAATCGGATTTTACCTTTTTATAAAAACCCTGTCCGGTTTTATCTCCCAGCCATTTATTCTCCGACATTTTAGCAACAAATGCCGGCAATTTGAATTCATTTCTGTTAGCATCATCCTTGCAATTTGCATAAAGCCCATTGGCAACATGAATCATGGTATCTAGACCAACCACATCTGTAGTACGGAAAGTTGCCGACTTAGGTCTTCCCAATACGGGGCCTGTAAGCTTATCAACTTCTGCAACAGTGAGCTGCATTTTTTCAACCTGATGCAACAACGACATGATTGCAAATACCCCAATACGATTTGCAATAAATGCAGGAGTATCTTTACAAAGTACGGTTGTTTTTCCAAGGAACAGATCGCCGTATTCCATGAGGAACGAAACAACTTCAGGATCAGTTTCAGGAGTAGGAATTACCTCGAGCAATCTCAGATATCGGGGAGGATTAAAAAAGTGCGTACCACAGAAGTTTTTTCTGAAGTCATCACTGCGTCCTGCTGCCATGAGATGAATAGGAATTCCGGAGGTATTACTTGTAATAAGTGTGCCCGGTTTTCGATGCTTCTCAACTTCATCATAAACTTTCTTTTTGATGTCGAGATTTTCCACAACTACTTCAATAACCCAATCGCATGTGCTAATTAGAGCCATGTTATCCTGAAAATTTCCAGTGGAAATTCTGGAAGCAAACGATTTTTTATATAGTGGTGAAGGATTAGATTTTACAGCATTTGATAAGGAATCATTTACGATCCGGTTTCTAACCGAAAGCGATTCGATGGTCAGACCTTTCTTGATCTCATCAGCGGTTGGTTCTTTAGGTACAATGTCCAGTAAAATAACACTAACACCAATATTGGCAAAATGACAGGCAATACGGGAGCCCATAATACCCGAACCTAATACAGCAACTTTTTTGATAGATCTTTTCATGAATGGGAATCGTTTAATCGACGTCAAAATTAGGAAATAACTGCAACAGCTTTTATAAATTGTGTAATTAAATAACTTGAGTTAAAACGCTACGAAAATATCCTGTTTACCAGGTGGCTGTTTGCTTCCATGATAACTTTTCGTTTTAAACTTAGTTTAGGCGTCATTTCACCCTTTTCAATAGAGAACTCTTTCGAAAGCAATTCAATTTTTTTAATGCTTTCGTAACTACCCAGACTTTTATTCATCTCTTCAACTTCCTCCATAATCCTGGATTTTACCTCTGCACTATTAGCTATAGCTTCATTATTTTCAAAACTTAGACCTTTTCGCTCGGCCCATTCACGAATAAAGGCAAAAGAAGGAACAATGAGTGCAGCAGCAAATTTTTGATTTTCTCCAATCACCATTGCCTGCTCAATGAACCTCGATTCTTTAAGCTTGTTTTCAATCATCTGAGGGGCAATATATTTTCCCTGAGAAGTCTTAAATATTTCTTTCTTGCGATCGGTAATTTTAAGGAACCGGTTGAGAACCATTTCACCTATATCTCCGGTATGATAATAACCGTCCTTATCAATTGCTTCTGCAGTCAAATCGGGACGTTTGTAATATCCCAGCATCACATTTGGACCTTTACATAAAATTTCACCATCTTCAGCAATTTTAATCTGTACACCATCAATAACAGGCCCAACAGTTCCAACATACATTCCATTTGGCTCCAGATTATTCACACAAATAACAGGAGATGTTTCAGTACATCCATATCCTTCCAAAACGGGTATTTGTGCAGCCCAGAATACTCGTGCTAATCTGGGTTGCAAAGCGGCACCACCGGAAACAATGGCTTTGGTATTTCCGCCCAGTGCCTCACGCCATTTATTAAAAATTATTTTATTGGCCAGCTTTAGCTGGAAGTTGTACCATGCTCCGCCATCGATATTCGGATCATATTTCAATCCTAATTCCAATGCCCAAAAGAATAGTTTCTTCTTGATTCCGGTGAGATCTGCTCCTTTCGCCACAATTTTGTCGTAAACCTTTTCAAGCAACCGTGGTACAGCTGAAAATGCCGTTGGCTGAACCTCTCTGATATTATCACCGATGGTTTCCATCGATTCAGCATAGTAGATGGATGTGCACAAATACATGTACAAATAAGTGAGCATTCGCTCGTAAATGTGGTTCAAGGGCAGAAAACTCAACACCTTATCTCCTGCTTTTACCGGTGGCAAATGTTGTACGGAAATGAAATTACTAACCAGATTGGCATGCGAAAGCATTACTCCTTTAGGATTTCCTGTAGTACCCGAAGTGTACAGTAAAGTGGCCAGATCACCCGTTTGAATAGCTTCCTTTAGTTGATTTAGTTTATTTTCATCTTTACTTTTTTCACCCGTTTCAAGCAATTCAGTCCAATGAGGTGCTCCGTTAACCCTGTTATAAGTGTAAATAAGTGGTTTTAAAGGCAGATTTTCAGCAATATTTTTAACCTTCAGGAAGAGTTCCTCTGTAGAAACGAAAACTATTTTTACATCGGCATCTGTTAATATGAATTTCAGGTCGCTTTCACTAATCGTCGGATATACAGGCACATCTATAGCGCCAATCTGTAAAACACCCAGGTCTGTGAAGTTCCATTCCAGCCGGTTATTGGAAATAATTGCAATCTTGTCGCCCGGGGAAATACCTTTGGCTAGCAAACCATAACTAACCTGATCCGTGTATTTTTTGAAGTCAGCTGAACTGTGCGTGATCCAATTACCATTTTCCTTTCCTGCAAAAGCTACCTGTAGCGGGTGTTTTTCAAGCTGGTTAGGAATTAAATCAAAGAGTCTGGTTACGTTCATAATTGATTAACTTTTCGGAAGTAACAAATTAAATCATTTTTGTTTTAATTTGAAATAAAAGAGCGACTTTTATGGTTTGACATTTTAATTATTGCCTTCTTTAACAATGATAAACTTAAAAAGTTCTCTTTGCAATCAGCTGGGCATCCGGCTTCCGGTTATCATGGCACCTATGTTTCTGGTCACCAATGAACCTATGTTAAAGGCTGCTTTGGATTCCGGCATCATGGGCGTTTTCCCCAGTCTGAATTATCGCAAAGAAGGGGAATTAGGAGCACTTATCAAACAATTGCATGAATATAAACAATCCAGAAGCAGCTCCGGCAATTTCGGTGTTAATTTGATTGTGCAGAAATCCAATCCTCTCTATCAACAACATCTCGACGTTTGTATCAACGGTAAAGTGCCCTTTTTCATAACTTCACTTGGGAGTCCTGCCGAAGTTATACAGAGAGCACACAGTTATGGTGCCAAGGTTTTTTGTGATGTCACCAATATGGAACACGCTGCTAAATGTGCCAGTTTAGGTTGTGCTGGATTTATTGCGGTTGGACAAGGAGCTGGTGGACATGCCGGACCTAATCCGCTTACCGTTTTGGTTCCCGCTCTGAAAGAACAGTTTCCGCAAATCCCAGTTGTTGCGGCCGGAGGGGTTGCCACCGGTGCAGGAATAGTTTCGATGCTCGCAATCGGTGCTGCTGGTGTTTCGATTGGTACGCGGTTTATTGCATCTGTAGAAGCAGGCGTAAGTGATGCCTACAAGGAAGCTGTCGTTAATTCAGATATGGAAGATATTGTGATGACCGAACGACTTTCCGGTACTCCTTGCACCATAATTGATACCCCTTACGCGAAAAAAATAGGATACAGACAAGGTTGGCTGGAACGTTTTCTGAGTAAAAACAGTACCACCAAAAAATATTTTAAAATGCTGGTGCAGATAAATGGAATGAAAAAATTAGAGAAGGCAATCAAACCAGGAAATTACAATAACCTTTGGTGCGCAGGGAAATCAGTTGCCGTTATACATGATATTAAATCCTGTACTGAAATTGTGAACACAATGGAATCTGAAATGAAAACATCCTTGCAGGAGTTAAATGCAATGGGAATTCTCTAATCTGTTTTCTGCATATGTCAAAACTCCAATATCTCATAGCTAAATCTGCCGGTTCATCTTTTTATAAAACGGTATTGAATCTCGCACTCGATTTTACAATTCCGTTTAATAGTCCGCATCACTACAAAGTTTTAGATATTAAACCCGGTTTCGCACATGTAATGTTGCCATTCCGGCGAAGTAACAAAAATCATGTAAACAGTTTGCATGCCTGTGCTTTGGCAACACTCTGTGAGTTTACCACCGGATTGGCTCTGGTAGGTGCAATTTCAGAACAGGAGTATCGTATTATTTTAAAGAACCTCAATACTTCTTATTTATATCAGGGTAAACAACCGGTAACTGCAACATTTGAATTGACACAACAATTTATTCAGGAACAAATTATAAATCCGTTGAAACAGGAAGAGTCAGTTACTGTAACTTTTGAAGTTGAAGTGAAGGATGCTTCTGCCAATCTTATCTGTAGTTCACTTGTTACGTGGCAAATTAAAAATTGGAGTAAGGTTCGTCTCAAATCATAACAACAATAAACTGCATGAAAAATATTTTTTCAGTTCACTACATATTATTGCTTGTACTTTTAACCGGATTGTATTCCTGCGGTTCTATTAAACCGGTTTCAATTAAAGGAATAGAAAATTTTAAAATGGGATCGGGTTTGTCGAAGCCTGAGTTTACATTCGATATTGCACTCGAAAACCCCAATAAATTTGGAGTTACCGTGCAGCGAATGGGTGTAAATCTTTCATTGAATGATTCTTCTGTTGCAGGAATAAATATTCCATCCAAAACCAGAATAGCAGCCGGTTCTGTAATTACGGTACCTGTAACCATTCAGCCTTCGGTGCAAACCATGACCAACCTGGTATTGGGCGGACTGAAGAATATTCTATCTGAAAATAAAAAACAACGGATCGAAATTAAAGGTGAAATTGCAATCCGGAAATTTATTTTCGTTAAAAAAATAAAAATACGGGAAGCAATTAAGTTGTAAAGCCGGTTATTCTGTGATAACCAGTTTTTTTACGATCTGCATTTTATTCTTATCAGTTAGTTTTAACTGATAGCTTCCGGTAGCAATGTTTTTAGTACTAAAAGTAAATGGAAATTCCCGGATGTTATGGAACTCCTTTACCGTTCTTCCCAATTGATCAATAACGGAAAGGTCACACTCTGAAACCTCATTTTCTTTAATCGAAATGGTGATCATGTCGCCTGCAAAAACAGGGTTTGGAAACAATGACATAGCATTATTTTCAGTGATGTCATCAAGCGATGTCAGCGAGCAATTTACCAATGTGTTAAATGCATTTGCTTTGCCGTATCCCCAGGTAACATCAGGCAAATTGAAGCCGGTAAAATTATCCTGAACAGCACAATTTATGATTGCATTTTTGACCTGCATAGCTGTTGCAGTTGGATTTTGTTGCAGATATAAAGCAGCAATTCCTGCAACAACAGGTGAAGAAGAACTCGTTCCGCCATCACGGAAATGAAACCCGCCTTGCGCAATTTTAGGAGCGTTGCCCGGTTGTGTAGCCCAAATAGTAAGTAAGGAAAGTTGTCCGCATGATAACATCAATCCACCCGGTGCAGCTATATCCGGTTTTATTCTTCCGTCTCTTGTTGGTCCCCAGGAAGAATTTAATGCAATTTCACCCGGTGTAACTGTAGCATCCGTATAAGTATTTCCATTGATATCAACATAGTTGCCTCTGTTTCCATAATTACCAACGGTAATCACATTATCCAGACATTGAAATCCGCTTACTATGGTTGATAAGGAATCGGGAAGTTTGTAGTGAACTATTTCAGGAACAATTGCAGCCGATGGTAATGCTGAATTGACAAATCCCGGTTGTCCTGTTCCATCATAAAATTTCCAGATATCCAGTTTGCCCGAACCTGTGGTCATGAGTCGCCATTGATAAGTTGCAGAGTCAGGCACAATATTAATTTCAAGAAGATAAGTTGGTCCCTGGGTACTTCCAAACGATTGTACGATCGCAAGTCTGTTTCCGGAGGTACTGTACAAGGTATCTTGTTTGAAAACTCCAAGATTGTAAAATATATCACGGTAGTTTAATTTTCCTCTGAAACTTGCTGAGGTAGTATTTTTATCAGCACCAATGGTGTAATCAATATTTTTAAAGTCAGCAGTATCGCCCCAAACCTGGAAGTAAAGTGCAGAGAAAGCAGGATTATGTCGCACCCAGGTGAATGAAGTATCCGTTGTTACATTATAACCAAGATGAAATGGAATAGAACCTGCATTTCCGGCTGCTGCAACCATCACACGTCCTACTTGTTGGTTAAGCAGTGTACTGATCATTTGTGATTGCAAATCATAACCATCATGTGAGCCGTAGTAATCACCTAAACTGGCATTAATAACACATGGTTTACCAAGAATAGCTGCACGGTTGAAAATGTAATCTACTGCATCGATATATGTTGGATCAGTAGTATTGTTAAAGTCGAATGCAACTTCAATAATATCGGCACCGGGTGCAACTCCTTTATTCTTTCCATTAGCACTTCCATCCCCTGCAGTAATTCCGGTTACATGTGTTCCATGTCCAAAACCTTGCGCATCATTTGATGATGATGCAAGTCCTGCATCAATGTCGGTTTTATTCCATTCCTGTCCATAGCCATAAGCTGCAGGGGTGTTTGCTGCCACCGGTTTGCGTTGATCCCATAAGTATTGAACACGGGTGGTTCCTGCTGAATCCTGTAAATCAGGGTGGGTTAAATCTACACCTGTATCAATTATTCCGATGGCTATCCCTGTTCCATCATATCCCTGCAATAAGGGTGAAATACCTGCATGCACCGCATTTGCCTGTACAACAGACCGCATGGTATCATTCATGGTTGTGTATTTGTTTCCGGGATTTTCAATTCTGCTTACCTGATCACTGGCTGCCAATAACGGAATTGCCGAAACCGGAATTCTTATAGTAGCTATGTTGCCGTGAGCATAGCGGAACAAACCGCCGTTAATTTCCGCAAATTCTCGAATAGCTTCCACATTACCCTGAACAAGCAAATTAATCTGTTTCTGTTGCATCGTTTCGTCTGCTATCATTTTAGCAAGATGGAAATTCAGTTTATGCGTTCCTTGCGCAAACAGCATTGCCGGCATCATGAACATAAAAAGCAGAAAGGGAATCGATTTTTTCATAGTAGATTGATTATGTAAACTTTAACGTTTAAGGCAAGGATTTTGTTCTGTAAATTTAAAGAAAATGTAATTCTGGTTGTTGTTCTAAAAGCATTGATTATCAACACAGTTATGTTCAAAGAATGGAGATTCGCTTTTAGTTCGCTTTTTTCTTTTTCAAGGGGCTTTAATTTGAATGGTGAATAAATAGCTGGTTTCATATTTTCAACAGGCTGATTATCCATGTAATAATATTGTAATCTGTTAATAATTTTTCCTGCTGTTTTTTACCGGAAACCTTATTTTTGCCGTTATACTGATAATAGAATTAAACGAATTATGAAAAAATCCCCTTTATCTTATCTTTTTCTCCTGCTTGTTTTACTCGGATTAACTCCGGCAATGGCCTTAAATCCTTCTAAAGAGTATAAGGTTACTCCCGACAAATTCGGAATGCAATACAAAGAAGAAAAGATTAAAACATCTGATGGAGCAATCCTGAATGCATGGTTTTTTGAAAATGCGAAGAAGTCAACCAACTGGGTGGTGATTTCCGGAAGTGGTGATGGTAATATGGCCGATAACCTGGAAATTGTTAACTCATTTTTATCGGCAGGCTATAATGTTGCCACTTACGATTACCGTGGTTATGGTGCCAGCAGTGAATTTAAAATTGATCCCGATTTATTTATTTACCCGCAATTTATCACCGATTTAAATGCAGTTCTCGATCATCTTCGCAAGTCGCGTGCTATCACTAAATTCGATTTATTCGGTTTAAATATTGGTGCCGGATTGTCAATTGGAGTAGGAGCAAATCGTCCTGAAACAAAGAAAATAATTGCTGATGGTCCGTGGACTAGCCTTGAAGGAATGAAATCAAAAATCAAAGACAAAACCGGTAAAGAAGTAAACATGCCATTTGGTTTTGATAAAACACATGAACCAATTTATGCATTTGATAAACCTAAAGGACCTATGAAAAATATGATGATCATAGTTTCTGCTCAGGATCCTATTATCGGACCAGGTGATGTTAAAAGCATCAAAGGTGTAAATGAAGTTTATATTGTTAAGAATAGTCCGGTTAATGCCGACAATTTTTCTACAGATAAAAACATGTACTTCGAAAAAATTTCAAAATTCTTACTTGGGAAGTAATCCAAACACACCATAAAAAAACGGCGGGGTTAATTCTAACCCCGCCGTTTTTTTATTCTATACTTGACTATACAATTTCATCATTCACAGCTACAACACCTTTCAGCTCAGGAATAGCTTTTAAAAGCGATTGTTCAATTCCTGCTTTCAAAGTCATCATACTCATAGAGCATGAACTGCACGCTCCGAGTAATTTCAATCTTACAATCATTTCCGGAGTAACTTCAACCAAAGACACATTTCCACTATCGGCTTCCAGATAGGGGCGAAGAGTATCTAAGGTACTTTCAATACGTGCAATTAAAGATGGGTCGGTGTTGCTCATAGTGCAAAAGTAATCATTTTTAATAACCTGCTGCTTGTACCGGTTGTGTCGGTTGCATAGTAGCATTTCTGATTGCAACCTGTTGTGCCATATTTCCTGCCACCATCATAAATGCTGTTGCTGCAGGGTTAGAATCATCGAGCACCACGGGTGCCCCGGAGTCACCACCTTCACATATACTTTGTACCAATGGAATTTGTCCCAGGAAAGGAACTTTCAAATCGTCTGCCAGGTTCTTGCATCCATCTTTACCAAAAATAAAATATTTGTTTTCAGGCAGCTCGGCAGGAGTAAACCATGCCATATTTTCTACAAGCCCCAAAACAGGAACTTTGATGGAGTCCATCTGAAACATTCCTATTCCTTTTTTAGCATCTGCCAGAGCAACTTTTTGCGGTGTAGAAACAATGACTGCACCAGTGACGGGAACTGCGGAGACTAAGGTGAGGTGTATATCGCCAGTTCCTGGAGGTAAATCAATAAAAAGATAATCGAGTTCACCCCAATCGGCATCAGAGAATAACTGACGTAAGGCTTTTGATGCCATTGGTCCGCGCCAGACAATTGCTTGTTCAGGATCTACCAGGAAGCCAATGGATAACATTTTCACTCCGTATTTTTCTACGGGCACCATATATGATTTGCCATCTCTTTCATTCACAAAAAGGCGTTCATTTTCTACTCCAAACATGATTGGAAGCGATGGGCCGTAAATATCTGCATCAATCAATCCAACTTTAGCTCCAGTTTGAGCTAAAGCAACTGCCAGATTAACTGCTACTGTAGATTTTCCAACACCGCCTTTTCCGGATGCAACCGCAATAATATTTTTTACTCCCGGTAGGAGTGGGTTTTCGATTGCCCTGCGACTGGTAACATCTGCAGTCATATTAACTGTTACTTCAGCTTCAGGATCTACAAAATGGATGATTGCATTGATGCAGGCACGCTCAATCAGCGCTTTCAGAGGACAAGCGGGTGTTGTTAAAACTACCGTAAAGGATACTTTTTTGCCGGACACCTCAACATCTCGAATCATATTAAGTGTTACCAGATCCTTTTTTAAATCTGGCTCCTCTACGTTACTGAGTGCCTCAAGTACCTGCTCTTTGGTGATATTCATTATAAATTGGTTTTGTTCTAAATAATAACAAACGGAATTGCTTTCAGTTAAGAAAATGCAAAGATAGGAAGTAGTTGTTCAGAGTTCTTCTGAAGGATCCCAGAAATGTTTTTTAAAGTCCACTACTTTATCGTTTTCGATCTTAATGCCCTCATTTTCTAATAGTTGTCTCATTAAATCGGGTGATCCGAAGTGATGTTTCCCGGTCAATAATCCATTTCGGTTAACCACCCTTTGGGCGGGAACCGGTGGTTTTTCACGATGCGAGCCGTTCATTGCCCATCCAACCATGCGCGATGATCCTGCCGTTCCGAGGTATTTTGCAATAGCACCATAACTGGTTACCTTACCGCGGGGAATCAATCTCACCACCTCATAAACCATTTGAAAAAAGGAATCTTGTTTATTGACAACTTTCTTAGCCATATTCAAAGGTACAAATCAAAACAAAAAAAGGGGACCGAAGTCCCCTCTTTTCAATTATAATGGCAACAATTATTCTACAACAATTTTTCTGATAGTGCTGCTTCCATCAGCAGAAACTTTCAACATGTACACACCTTTGCTCCAGTTAGAAACATCAATTCTTGAAGATTGATTTCCGTTTACTGTAGAAATGTTTTTAGTGAATACACTTCTGCCAATCATGTCAGACACTTCAATCACAACATCAGATGCTGTTACATCGGTGAATTTAACATCTACATAATCATTGGCAGGAACTGGCATTACATCAACACCCAGGTTCAGATTGGTTTCAACAATTGCATTGATAGCACAAACATTAATTGCGATATCATCAACGAAGAAGTTAGTACCTGTACCGTTGTTTCCGTAAATTCTGGAGAAGAAGGTTAATGTGTGTGGAAGTCCGTCAGCATAAGCATCAAGATTTACCACTTGTTGGCTATAACCAAGTACACCGCAAAGTGGACTTGCACCATCCGTAGTATAAACAGTATCTGCATCAATAGCTACCTTCAGGAAGTCATCAGGACTATCACAAATAATTTGCTCAAGGAAGAATGACAGGTTAGCTGTGTTGTTGGTAGGAATAGTGAATGTTTGAGATAATGAGCCTTCTTCGAAAGCTGCAACACCACCAAACCAAGCCCAGATATTTCCGGTATTTGGACCAGTTCCAGTTCCGTTTCCGCAACCTGCAAGATCACACAATGGTGTTCCGAAGGTAGCTGAGAATTCAACCCATGATCCTGATCCGATTCCTGCTTCAAAGCTTCCATCAACAACGATATCAGGACATCCCTGAATTGTGATTGATTGTGTTACTGTGTTGGTACCACAAGCATTTGTTACAGTCAGAGAAACAGTATATGTTCCTGCAGCTGAATACAAATTAGTTGGGTTTTCAAGTGTGCTGGTATTACCATCACCAAAATCCCAAAGGTAAGTTCCTGTAGTTGCAGTTGTATTAGTAAATCCAACACTCAGAGAAGTTGCAATGTAAGTGAATGCAGCAACCGGAGTAGCACCATCAACAATGATCTCATTAGTTTCAGAATCTGAACAACCTGTTGTAATATCAGAAACAGTGTATGTAATGGCAATTGGTCCTGATAAACCTGCAGGATCAAAATTACTTCCTGTTACTCCTGAACCTGACCAGGTTCCACCTAACAATCCAACAACAGTTGGGTCAAGATTAATTGGAGCAGCAGATCCGCAAACAGTTCCTGGTGATACCCAGTTTGCAACGGGACCATTATCAAACACTAATGACCACTCAATTAAGCTACCTGTATCTAAACCGGCATTGTCGGTAATGTTGATTGACCAGTTACCATTTGGAGAACCTCCGGTGTTGTTAATCAATTCAAGGTCTGCACCATTTGCAGCAGTCCATGATCCTGAAATAGCAGGAGCATTATTACATTCATTTTCCATTTCATTTCCGGTTCCTGTTGTAACACAAACATCCATGTTATCACCATCACAACCAGCTAAACTTGCAGGAACACCTGGACGATCTGTAAGAATTACACTTTCTCCATTTGGAGCAGTTAATGTTACAATAAGATCTCCAACCCAGGTATGGTCAATTTTGAAGCAAACAGCAGCTAATTCAACATCTCCACCTAAAGTTGTGCCTGGAGCAGAAGAAACTGTCTGTGAGTTTGTCAATCCTACAGGATCATTATCAGGAATAGCAAGGTTTAAGGCAGTAAAAGGAATTGTATCGGTACAGGTATTTCCTCCTGATCCGGTAGGGCAACTTGAAAGCACAACATCATCCACAAAGAAATTTGTTACGCCTCCATTTGCAGAAAATGTAGTTGAGTTGAAAGCAATCACATGTGGGTTACCATCAGCAAAGAGAGATAAATCTATAACTTGAGAAGAATATCCAATTATTCCGCATAATGGAGAAGCTCCATCAGTAAGGAATACCTGAATTCCATCAACAGTAATTTCAAGAAAATCTGTTGGTCCATCACACACTGCTTGCTCAAGAGCAAATTCCAAAGTAATGGAATCACCGGCAGGGAAAGTAACAGTTTGGGTCAAAGATGATGTTTCAGTACCACCACCAAATCCGCCAAACCATGACCAGTATGTTCCGCCATTAGGTCCGGTACCACCGCCTGCACCGCAGCCGGCTAAATCACATAAAGGAGTACCAAAGTTAGTTGAAGCTTCTGTCCATGATCCACTTCCCGGTCCAAGTTCAAAGTCACCATCTACAATAATATCAGGACAAGTTCCACCACCACCGTTTGATGAAATAACAGAAATGTCATCAACGAAGAAGTTTGTAGGTCCTCCATTGTTAGAGAATGTTGAAGAATTAAATCTTAGTGTATGGCTATTGCCATCGGCATAAGCAGAGATGTCGATTACCTGCTGTGAATATCCTAATACACCACACAAAGCAGATGAACCGTCGGTAGAAAATACTATGGTACCATCGATGCTTACATCCAAAAAGTCGATTGGATCATCGCAAACTATTTGTTCCAGGTAGAAACTTAAAGTAACAGTTCCTCCTGCAGGAATAACAAATGATTGCTCAAGGGTTGCAGTTTCAGTTCCTCCGGGGAGTCCACCAAACCATGCCCAGATGTTTCCGGTACGTGGCCCTGTTCCTGTTCCATTTCCACATCCGGCAAGATCACACAATGGTGTTCCGAATGTTGTTGAACTCTCAGTCCATGCACCGCTACCAATTCCAGCTTCAAAGCTACCATCAGTAACCAGTTCAACTTGTGCACTCAGGCTGCCGACCATAAATATTCCGGCAACCACAGCAACTATTTTCTTATATATTTTATTCATTTTTTTCGTTTTAAGGGTAAGAAATTAATCTACAATGGTGTATTTGTCGGAATGACTCAACACAAATTGTTGCCTGTCTTTTGGCAAACGGTTGAAATCGGATCGCTTAATTGAATAAGGATTTGCTTTCACCTTTGGAGTACAGTTGCGGGCACCTGTTCCTTGTTGAGTGGTTGCAACAGCTCCTCTTTTCTGAGCAGCTAATTTCGGATCAAGTTTTGCACGCACTACTCCCTGGTGACGAGCCTGTGCCGGCTTCTGATGGCTGATAACTTTAGCCTTAACAACCGGAGTGGCTACTCTGGTTGGTACATCCTTACGACCTGGCTTTTTTGCATTGTCCTGCGCAAAAGCTGCCGTACTGAGTATGGTTGCAGCAATAGCTACAAATCCCATTCTCAGGAATAATCCTGCTTTTTTCATTTGAAATGGTTTTAGTTGTTATGTATGTAATAGATTGATTGATTCTGCCTTCAAGCAAACTTATTTATTTAAATGCCCAATCGGTACCATGTGGTTCCGAAGTTTATAACAGTTAAAGTAATAATATTACAGGCTGATTAACAATTAGATACAATTTGATTGTCAACTGTTATTCACATTCTGAATTGCATATGAACTTTGTACCTAATTTTGTAAAGCGAATGAATCATAAAATGATCAAAAATATTGGGGTTTTTACTTCCGGTGGCGATAGTCCCGGAATGAATGCATGTGTCAGGGCTGTTGTACGGACTGCTGTTTATCACGAAATTAAAGTTACCGGTATCATGCGTGGGTTTCAGGGCATGATTGAAAATGACCTTTTTCCCCTTCATGCCCGTTCGGTGAGTAACATTATTCATCGTGGTGGCACAATCTTGAAATCAGCAAGAAGTGCCGACTTTATCAAACCGGAAGGTCGCAAAAAGGCCTATGAAAATATTAAAGCAGCAGGAGTGGAGGCTTTAGTTGCTATTGGTGGTGATGGAACTTTCCGGGGTGCAACTATTTTCTTCGAAGAATATGGCATTCCGGTTATCGGTATTCCGGGAACTATCGACAACGATTTGTTTGGAACCGATTATACTCTTGGTTTTGATACAGCAGTTAATACAGCTGTTGAAGCTATTGATAAAATCAGAGATACCGCTGCTTCTCACGACCGTTTGTTTTTTATTGAAGTAATGGGACGCGACGCAGGTTATATTGCACTCTGGTCCGGAATCAGTGGTGGCGCTGAAGCTATTTTACTCCCTGAAGAAAAGACAGATGTGAAAGCATTGGTTGATTCTTTGATGGCGGGAAAAAAGAAAGAAAAATCTTCAAGTATCGTAATCGTATGTGAAGGTGATGATGCCGGTGGTGCAATGAAAATAGCGGAACAGGTTAAATCATTACATCCCGCATTTGATACTCGCGTAACTGTACTGGGCCATGTGCAACGCGGTGGAAGTCCCACAGTTTTCGACCGCATTCTGGGAAGCAGGTTAGGAGTAGCTGCCGTAGAAGCTCTAATGCGAGGTGAACATAGTAAAATGGCAGGCGTGCTGAATAACCAGTTATCGTGGACAGAGTTTAAAAATGCAACCAAACAGCATTCACCCCTCGACCCCGACATGCTGCGATTCTCTAAAATATTGGCAATTTAAATACTTTATAATTTATGATTTTAGTATCAGATAGTGGTTCCACAAAAGCTGACTGGATTGCAGGTGATGCAGGAAAAGTATCAGGTGAGTTTAATACTAAAGGATTCAATCCGTTTTTTCATGATGAAAAATTTATTTTGGAAGAGTTATCTGCCAACACGGGATTATCTTCAATAAAAAATAATGTTGATTCCGTGTACTTCTTTGGTGCAGGATGTTCCAGTCCAGATCGAAATGAAATTATAAGAAGCGGATTGAAGAAATTTTTTATCAATGCAAATGTGATTGTTGAACACGATATGCTGGGTTGTGCACTGGCTGTTTGTGATGGTAAGCCTGGCGTTGCTGCAATTCTTGGCACCGGTTCAAATATTTGTTATTTCAATGGAACAAACATTAGTGAAACCCGACATGGTTTAGGGTATGTAATTGGTGATGAAGGAAGCGGTAGTTACTATGGAAAAAAATTACTCTCACATTATCTTTATAAAATTATGCCTGCTGATTTGCATGCTGCATTTTCAGAATGTTACCAACTTGATAAGGAGGCTATAATTTCGAAAGTGTATAAAGAACCAAATCCAAATGTATTTCTTGCATCTTTTGCAAAATTCCTTTCCGATCACCAACACCACCCTTACATTCAGAAGTTAGTATATACCGGGATGCAAGAATTTTTTGAAACGAATGTGTTAAGTTATACTGAAAGCAAAACAGTGCCAATTCACTTTGTTGGTTCCATCGCACATTATTTCAGCGATGTTTTAAGACGAGTTGCGGAAGAATGTAATGTAACAATTGGAAAAATAATTCAGAAGCCGGTAAGTGGATTGGCCGATTATTTCTTCAATGGAGGCAAAATGCCTGAATGAAATCTAAAGTTTTACGGTTTCCGGAATGAAAGCAGAAACATCTCCGCCGTTTCTGATGATATCCCTGACTATTGATGAAGAAACAGCTGCAAAACGTAAATCAGTTAAGATAAATGTGGTCTCCAGTCCATTCGAAATAGCACCATTCATATGCGCAATTGCTTTTTCAAATTCAAAATCGGGACTGTTTCGTAAACCGCGCAATATAAATCCGGCATTCACTTTTTTACAAAAATCTACTGTTAATCCTTGATAAGTAACAACACTGATGCGCGATTCAGATGCAAAAGTTTGTTGAACCCATGCTTCGCGTTTTTGTAAATCGAACATATATTTTTTTTCAGCATTACTGCCGATGCCAACTATGATGCGGTCAAAAATTTTAAGTCCTCGTTTAATAATATCAACATGACCAACCGTAATTGGATCAAACGACCCAGGGAATACTGCAATTCTTTCCATAGCTAGTGTTTGTCTGTAATTTAAGGCTCTAATTTAGTAAAAAAACTGAAAGCTACATTACCATAGGTGCGATTCGATTGAAATCCGGGAAGGGAGCTCCAATCCTGTTTCGCATTGTGTTCCAGAATGAACATGCCACCTGTTGCGAGTAAATTGCCTTCAACAAGCGAATGGGTCAGTGACTCATGAATATTTAAATCGAAAGGCGGATCGGCAAAGATCAGATCAAAAGGCTCGTGTTTTTTTTTGATAAAAGTTAATACATCTGTTCTGATGATTCTGAGATTATGGATTCCTAATAAGCGGGTAGTCTCTTTCTGAAATGCCGTGCATCCATAATCCTGATCAACAGAAGTAACAGACTTCACACCTCGTGAAATAAGCTCCATACTTATGCTGCCTGTTCCTGAAAATAGATCGAGACAATTCAGATTTTCATATTCAATCTGATTTTCTAAAATGTTAAATAAGCCGGTTTTTGCAAAATCAGTTGTAGGCCGAACCGGTAAGTTTGCAGGGGGATGTAAAACCCTTCCTTTGTATTTTCCGCTTATGATGCGCACACCAGCTGACTAAAAATATGAAAGTACTGATGAGGTGGAATTTGATCGAACTCTTCAGAATAGGAATAGTTATCGGGTCGATCGGTTAATGCAATATGCCGGATGTACTTCGATGATAGCACGTATGTGGCATCGGAAGCATCAATGCTTCCTGAGAATGATGCCAATAATGTTTCGGGGTTTAAATGGAGCTGCTCACATACAAACAAAATGTAATATACAAATTCTTCCGGAGTATGCACTTCAAAGCTGTTATAGAATAACAGATTCTTGCCCTTATTCACTATAATTTCTGCCATACGTTCACCGGCATTAATATGTAATAGCGGTTCATGCTGATTTTTATATTTGGAAAGCACATATTCAATCATTGCGGTTCCTGTATGATGAAATTCAACTGTTGGAAACCATGAAGTAATTAATTCATAAATACCAGTTGGAATGGCAAATAAATGTCTTGCTTCCAACTGCCGCATTTCATCCGACAGAATTTCATTTTCTGTTCCAACCGGAATTAGAAATTGTAATTGTTCCATCGCAGATGATGGTTCAAATAAAGCATTCGGCACAAGTGCTGCTGCCCGAAATCCACTACAACAAATTACTCTACGAAAACGGTTGTTTTGAATAATGGAGGATGTGTTCCTGATAGATTTTAACATCTCAGGTAAATCTCTTAAATCACTATTGTCAAGGCTCCACGATTCCAATGCGATAAATTCTTTCCGCAAACGATCAGCTACCAGACATGAAAATGATTCCGGTCCTACATATATAAACAGGTCATATCCTTCTGGCTTTAAGCCATCAAAAGATTCATTTAAAATTGCATGTTTTAAGATGCTTTTATTCCCAGTTACCTGCATTCGAAGGTTCAGTCATGGATCCAACTTTAAGGACCTCAGTTTTGTCGAAAGGAGCTGTATCTTCAGCTTCGAAAACTTTAACTTTCACCTTGCCTTTTTCAATTTCACCAGCCTGCATTTTGAATTTAGCTCCCTCACCAAAAGGAACAAATGGCAAGGAATCTATAGGAAAATTTGGAGGAAATATAGAGTCACGAACTGAAACCAGGATGGTATCACGAACAATTACAGCTGTAGAATCTTCCACATTACCAATTTGCTTAATCAATGGGAACTGACCACTTTTTACAAACGCAATTAATGAGTCAAAATTTCCTGTGTAGGCACCATTGACCGATTTGTATGCCAATTGAGCCGTACGGATGTCTTTGAGACGCTGAATAACCTGACTATAACGGTATTCTTTCTCTTTATTGAATTGAATTGGTTTGTTTATGCTCCTGAAAATCAAATAACTAAGTACAATAATGACTACAGTTAAGGCAATGTTAATTGGTTTCATATAAGGTTGGATATGATATCTGTCGGGCAAATCTACAATTTTTTATCAAAAAATAGATTTATCAGCAATGTCTTTACCGAATTTAACACTAATTTGACACCCTATGAACGAAACTACAGCCAGCCGGCTTTTTTCATTGCTTGTCAAAGCATTTGCTCATCAACCAACCAGGGGACAAGAGGAGGCACTTAAGCGAATTTCCAATTTTGTGGAGAAAAGTACTTCTGGTGATACTTATTTGTTAAAAGGGTATGCGGGAACGGGTAAAACGACCATAATCAGTGCATTGGTCCGAACGCTCCCTTCTATTGGAGTGAAAGTCAGTCTTTTAGCTCCAACCGGACGAGCTGCTAAGGTCATGTCGACTTATTCCGGTAAGATAGCTTTTACCATTCACCGGAAAATTTATCGTCCGAAACGAAACGACGGGAACTGGTATTCCTACTCCCTGGCACCCAATCAGCATGCGAATACACTTTTTATTGTGGATGAGGCTTCTATGATTCCTGACAACAGCAACGGACCTGATGCAAATGGCAATACTCAGAATTTGTTGCAGGATCTGATTGATTATGTAAAGGCAGGAATTAATTGCAGGATGTTGCTGGTAGGTGATAATGCCCAGCTCCCTCCGGTTGGCATGGAAAAAAGTCCCGCCCTTGATATAAAGCTGCTTTCTGGATATTATGGATTGCGGGCTGGGCATTTTGAACTGACTGAGGTTGTTCGTCAGGAAAAAGAATCAGGAATTTTATTTAACGCCACCAACCTTCGGGAGCAAATCCGTGAAAATGGGAAATTCCCCGCTTTTCGCGATGGTTTCCCCGATTTTGAACGGGTAGCCGGTTCTGAATTAGGAGATAAATTATCAGATGCTTACAATGAATCCGGTGCTGAAGAAGTAGTGGTTGTTTGTCGTTCGAATCGTTCGGCTAATAATTATAACAGACAAATCAGGTTTGGAAGTTTGTGGATGGAGGACGAAATTGCTGCAGGCGATTATTTGATGGGAGTAAAAAATAATTATTTCTGGCTTGAGAAAGATTCACCGGTTGGTTTTATTGCAAACGGGGACTTACTAAGAATAACAAGAGTAATTGGCTTTGAAGAAAGCTACGGATTTCGTTTCGCCAATATTGCTGCTTTGCTGGTTGATTATCCTGATCATCCTGCTATAGAATTGAAGGTGATTCTTGATAGCTTATACACCGAAGCCCCTGCACTTACCCGGGAGCAATCGAATGATTTGTATAAAAAAATTCTGGAAGCACATCCCGAAGCCGATACCAAAACAGCAAAGCATGCATTGATTGCCAAAAGCGAATATTACCAGGCATTACAGGTTAAGTTTGCTTATGCAGTTACGTGCCACAAAGCACAAGGTGGTCAGTGGAAAAAAGTGTTCGTTGATCAGGGTTTTATTACAGAAGAAAAAGTTGATCTGGCATTTTTAAGATGGCTTTATACCGCCGTTACCCGTGCTACTGAAAAAGTATATCTGGTAAATTTTAAAGACGAATTTTTTGAAGGTTGATTAACGGATTCCTTTTTCAGGAAATTTACCTTTTACTTTTCTGTAGTACGCCATCATAAATTCTATGTCTTTATCCATATCACCGGTCAAATAATAAGGGGCTTCAACTTTGACTTCCTTTCTTCCGTAATCAAAGGCCACCATCACCACAGGGATGTTTGCTTTTTGAGCAATATAATAAAATCCGGTTTTCCATTTAGGGGCATAACTACGGGTACCTTCCGGAGTTATACATATTGAAAACCGATCATGTTCATTGAATAAATCAGCAACGGCATCTACAAAATTATTGTTTTTGGAACGATCAACCGGAAATCCTCCCAGTGATCTGAATATCCAACCAAAGGGAAACCGAAACAACTCTTTTTTGGCCACATATTTCGTGTCAATTTCCAGGATGCTTCTAGCTGCCAAACCCACAAAAAAATCCCAGTTACTGGTATGTGGTGCAACGATCATTACATACTGCTTCAGTGATGCGGGAATGGCTCCATTGACTTTCCAGCCAAATAGTTTAAACAACAATTTATAAAGTGGTCTCATCACTGTTTTGAAGATTTAAGCAGCCTGCAAGGTAATAAAAGTTATGAAAGTTGCTTTTTTTTGAGAAATCAGCAGTTTTTTAAATTTTGGAACAATTATTGAATAAACCGCAAAACCAATCCAAATATTATGAAATCAATTACCTCTTATCTTGGGCTTATTGTGCTATTTATTACTTTTCAGGCATGTGCCCCTGCCCGTGTTCCATTTACGCAACAACTTAGAGAAAAGTATGAATTAAAACCGGAAGAACTAAAAAGCATTCAGTTTTATACATCTAATGACCTCGTCTTAAGAAGAGGAGAAAATAAAAATAGTAAGGAAACAGAAAATGGTGAATTAAAACTGCTCAAAGACGGGTTGCTGGAAGAAATTGTAATTAAAGCAGGTACACCTTGTTTGATTGAGGAGGTTGTGGATGGGAACAGAGTGAAAGTTAGTTTTGAAGATGGCGTAAATAAATACCTGGTTTTCGGAAGTATCAATAACAGGGATGGCTATTATACCTTGTTGGCCACTGAGTGGGTAGGAGGGAAAGGAAAAATGAATTATGGTGAACAAATGTATATGTCAAATTCAGGGAGCAAAGACTTGTTTTTAACGCTCAGAGTAAAAAGTTTGCAGAAATTTAAAACTGATCAAAAAGTAGTTAAAGGGAAGAAAATTTAATTGAATTTTATTGTGGGATGTACTGGACTCGAACCAGTGACCCCTGCCTTGTCGAGGCAGTGCTCTGAACCAACTGAGCTAACATCCCTGAGGTGCTGCAAAGATACGCAATCAAAATGTTCCTGTGAAAATTTTCACAATCATTATTATTCCATAAATACCGAGTGCCAGACCTGAAATACGGTTCATCCAAACAAGAAAATTAGCTGTAATAATTCCTTTCAGCCTTGCTGCAACCCAGGCTTTAAGCAGGTCAGTGCCAAATACCATTCCTAACGTGCTCGAATAAAATAACAATGCATTGTAGCCGGTATAATGCTCTTTAACCGTTACTGCACCAGCTACACCGAGCCAGAAAAGCAGGGCAGACGGATTCAGGGTATTCATCGTAAATCCTTTCAGGATATCAATGATGCGGGTCTTGGAATCATCAATTACTTCCAAAGCTCCGGCATTTACGGTTGCCTCCTTAAAGAAGGTAAATATTCCAAAGGCAAGTATCAGTAAACCACCGGAAATTCCAATAATAAAATCATATTCTTTCAGATAAAAAATGAATGAACTTCCGAAGAATGTCAATGCTGCAAAGAATGCATCGCTGAGCAATACCCCAACTGCAAGCATAGAAGCAGGAAGTACACCTTTTTTGATGCTTGTATTGATAATCATGAAAAACACCGGACCAACCAAAAGGGCCAGTACACCACCTAATAACAGTCCGCTTATTAGTGGTTCAAGCATGATTCAAGTGTAACAAATTTGTTTGAAAATAGATTTGTATTCATAAAAAAAGTTGAACGCGTAACTTGAAGTTAAACTATTTTATGCTTGGTTTTCAGCCAGTTCTTTTTCAACAAATTCTTCCCATTTTGCAAATTGTGTGCTCTTCATCACCCTTGGGAATTTATTTTGAGCACCAACTTTATTATGCACTTTCATCCAATTCAGAAAAACAGTGGAAGGCACAACTTTAACTATAATGTTATTCAAGGCCGATGAACGTTCTACCCGATAATCGTCATTTAATATTTTAAGTTTCTCATCAAGTGCTTCTGTAATTTGTGACTCCTCGCAAGGATCGTCAACACCAACATACCACTTATGAGCAAATAAACTTCCCGATGGAATTCCGCTTACCGTAAATTCATTAATACGAATGTTTAATTCTTCACTCACCATTTCAATGGCTTTGTTCATGTTGTCAACCGACAAATGTTCTCCGCACAAACTGAGATAATGTTTGGTTCTTCCTACAATTACAATCTGACATTTTTCTTTGTCAGTGAATCGCACAACATCCCCAATTAAATAGCGCCATGCACCGGCATTGGTAGAAAGCATGATAGCATAATCCTGACCTTCTTCAACCTCATGCACCATCAGTGTTTTGGGTTTGCCCATCACTTCTCCTTCACTGTTAAAGTAGGTATCATTAAATGGAATGAATTCGAAGAAAATTCCATTGTTAATGATCAGTTTCATACTTCTGTTTCCGGGCTCATCCTGATAGGCGATAAATCCTTCTGAAGCCAGATAGGTTTCGATATAAATCAATGGCTTTTCAAGTAGTCCCTCAAAGCTTTTCCGGTAAGGTTCAAAAGAGACACCACCATGAACGTAAATGCTGAGGTTGGGCCAAATATCATGAATCGTTTTTAGTTTATAACGTTCAATGACTTTTTCAATAAGCAATTGAGACCAGGCAGGCACACCCACAATAATTCCTATGTCCCATTCATGAGCCTTTTCTGTAATTTCATTCAGCTTTGCATTCCAATCAACTTCGTTGGCAATTTTTCTTCCGGGTTTATAAAAGTGTTGAAACCAGAAAGGAATATTACTGGCTGTAATACCACTTAAATCTCCTTCGAAATAACTTCCTTTCTGATGCAAATGGGTACTTCCCCCTAACATCAGAATTCCCTTTTCAAAGAGTGATTCAGGCAAATCATATTTCGCAAGCGATAGAATTTGTCGGATACTCACTTTTTGTATCGAACGAATCATGTCACGGGTAACAGGAATGTGTTTACTGGATGAGTCGGAGGTTCCTGAACTCAAAGCAAAATATTTGACTTGTCCGGGCCAGCAAACATCTTCCTGATTATGCAAACTTTTATTCCACCATTTCGAAAAAATGGAATTATAATCATGAACAGGAACTGTTAGCCGGAATTTGGTAACGAATTGTGGACTGGCAATTATTTTAGAAAATTTGTATGCCTGTCCGAATAATGTAAATTGAGAAGTACGAAGCAACTGTCTAAGCACTTTTCGCTGATGTTGCTCAGGAGTATATCTTTCAAAACTGATTTTGTGCCTCAGCGCAATACCTTTCTTAATGATACTTCCCAATAAAGGCATATTCCTTCGTTCTATAAATTAATGGAAAAGATGCCTGATTGACTATGATAATCAATCAGGCACCTTTAATTTGTTTACACAATGTTATGGTAAACTTAAAACAATTTACCGTATTTTCAAAATCAGGCAGAAACAGGCTCCATCTGGCGGATGATTTCGGTTCCAAACTCGCTGCATTTCAATAAGGTAGCTCCTTCCATCAAACGGTGGAAATCGTATGTAACACGCTTGCCTGCAATAGCTTTTTCAACGCCATTGTAGATTAAATCAGCGGCTTCAAGCCATCCCAAATGCTCCAATAACATTGCTCCGGAAAGAATTACAGAACCCGGATTTACTTTGTCCTGGCCGGCATATTTCGGAGCTGTTCCGTGAGTTGCTTCAAAAATTGCATGTCCGGTCATGTAATTGATATTTGCACCGGGTGCAATTCCAATGCCACCAACACAAGCAGCAAGCGCATCTGAAATATAATCACCATTCAGGTTTAAAGTTGCAATCACAGAATATTCATCGGGACGTAAAAGGATTTGTTGCAAAAATGCATCTGCAATAGAATCTTTAACGATTAATTTCCCACTTTCAACAGCGGCCTTCATTGCTGCTTCTGCTGCATCTTTTCCTTTTTCTTCAGCAATCTTGTCATACTGCTGCCAGGTAAATGTTTGACTTCCAAATTCTCTTTCAGCTAATTCATATCCCCATTTCTTGAAACCACCTTCAGTGAATTTCATAATATTTCCTTTATGAACTAAAGTGAGAGAAGGTTTTTTATGTTTCAAAGCGTATTCTAATGCAGCACGAATTAAACGTTCAGAGCCTTCTTTGGAAACTGGTTTAATTCCGATTGATGAAGATTCAGGGAATCGGATTTTGTTTACTTTCATTTCTCCCTGAAGAAACTTAATTACTTTTTCAACTTCAGGTGTTCCGGCCATATATTCAATGCCGGCATAAATATCTTCTGTGTTTTCACGGAAAATTACCATGTTGGTTTTTTCAGGATGTTTTACAGGAGAAGGAACACCTTCGAACCATCTTACAGGTCGCAGACAAACATACAGGTCAAGAATTTGACGCAAGGCAACATTTAATGAACGGATTCCGCCTCCAACCGGAGTCGTCAATGGACCTTTGATGGCTATCAGATGCTCACGGATAATATCAAGTGTTTCATCAGGTAACCAGTTTCCGGTTTGGTTGAATGCTTTTTCTCCTGCAAGCACTTCTTTCCAGATAATTTTGCGTGATCCATTGTAAGCGCGTTCAACTGCTGCGTCGATTACTCTTACTGATGCAGCCCAGATATCAGCACCGGTACCGTCACCTTCAATAAAGGGAACAATAGGGTAATTAGGAACATTTAGCTTTCCATTGCTGGTTGTTATTTTTTGTCCTTCCATAATTATAATTTGGTTTTTTATTTTGTTGTGTAGTCGTTAATTGTATTTATCAGAAGTCAAGTTCCAGATCGAATTGGGAACGTAATTGATTTAAATCCGGATTTTTTTCAGCCATCTTATTAAATTTTTCAGCAGGGGTATAAGCTGTATCTTTCAGTTCGGTTTCTTCAACTACCCGAGTTGAAATCGTAATCTGACCGTTTTGAAGTCCCTTTTTCATCCAGGCTAGTAACTCAACTTTAGTGCCCTGAATTTCTTCTGCCTGAATGGCATTATCAACAGGAATTTCAATATGCGTTTCATCTTTTAGGATCGGCTGGTGTTTGTTTAGTGCAACTGCCAGTTGTTTCCGTCCTTCTGCATGATTTTTATCTGCAAAAGCCTTCCAAACTTTGAACATCTCTTCGGCATCAATCGGTCGGGTACCACTGAATTGTTCTTCAGCAGCAGCATTGTCTCCATCTTCTTTTTTCTGTGGATTCAGATTTTTGTTAATCGATACCGTTGCTCCGGAAGTTGCCCTTTTGCGTTGCACAGGTGCTGCTGGTTTGGTAACTGAAGGTTTTGAAATTTCTGCCTGTGGAGCAGGAGCACTTTTAACTTCTTCTTTTTTTTCTTCTGTTGCAACTGGTCTTTTCTCTTCAACCGGTGCGCTGGCCTGTACCGCCGCTGCAACTGGCGCAGCTATTGAAGCAGGTTTTTCTGCCTGTGGGGAAGGAGCAGCAACCGGAGCCGGTTTGACCGGAAGTGGAGTAACAGGTGCTGCCTGCGTGATAGCTTGTGGTGTTGTAAGCAGGGTAGAAGAATGTGCCGCCATTTTTAGTAGCGCTAATTCCGTATGTAAACGCTGATTTTGCGAAGCTTTAAACTCAATATCACAACGATTTCCTATTTCCAGATATCTGAATAATAATTCGGCCGGACATTGTTTCGATTGTGAAAGATATTTCTCTCTGATTTTTGGTGTTACCTCAAGTAACTGGATGGTTTGTGCATCCTTGCACACAAGCAAATCGCGGAAATGTCCTGATAGTCCAATTACAAAATGATGAATATCGAATCCGTCTTCAACCAATTCATTCAATAACATCAATGCTGAAGGAAAATCTCCTGCCAGTAAATAATCTGTAAGCCTGAAATAGTATTCGTAATCCAGGATGTTCAGATTTTCTATAACATGTTTGTAGGTAACATCATTACCTGCAAAACTTACGATCTGATCAAAAATGGAAAGTGCATCTCTTAAGGCTCCATCTGCCTTTTGAGCTATCAGATGTAATGCTTCCGGTTCTGCATTAACATTTTCTTTTTGTGAAATCCATGCAAGATGACTTGCAATGTCTTCAATAGTGATTCTGTTAAAATCAAAAATCTGACAACGCGAAAGAATAGTTGGAATGATTTTATGCTTTTCTGTTGTCGCCAGAATGAATATTGCATATGGTGGCGGTTCTTCTAAGGTTTTTAGAAAGGCATTAAAGGCTGAAGCCGATAACATGTGAACCTCATCAATGATATAGATCTTGAAATTCCCTGATTGTGGTGCATAACGAACCTGTTCAACCAAATTCCGCATGTCATCAACGGAGTTGTTTGATGCGGCATCCAATTCAAAAATATTTAAACTTTGTCCGTTATTGAATGAAATGCACGACTCACATTCATTGCAACCTTCCATGTCAGGTGTAGGATTGCTGCAGTTAATTGTTTTTGCAAGTATTCGGGCACAGGTTGTTTTTCCAACTCCACGAGGTCCGCAGAAAAGAAATGCTTGTGCCAAATGCTTGTTTTTAATAGCATTTTTTAAGGTGGTGGTAATCGATGCTTGTCCAACTACTGTGTTAAAAGTGGCCGGGCGGTATTTTCTGGCGGAGACAACAAAATGATCCATTGATTCACGAAATGGGTTATAATTCTGGAATACGCAAATTTAGCGTTTTTCTTGCAGTAAAAGGCTCATTTTACATATATGGCGCAAGTTTTGATGAATTCGCTAACCTTACTTGCATTGTTACTGAAAGTCTCGGTAATTTTGAACCAAAATAAGTCTGTTACTCCTTCTGCTTAATATTATTGATTTCTGATGTTTCGAATTGGTTTTAAGGGTTTTATAATTCTTCTGGTTTTTCTGTTTACTATTCATGTTAAAAGCATGGCTGCAAATCAGGATTCACTTGATAATCAGACTCCTGTGGTGGAAGTTGTGTTTTGCCTCGATTTAAGTGGTAGCACTAACGGATTGATCGACAATGTGAGGGAACAGGTTTGGAGTATTGTAAACATGATTGAAACTGCCACTCCGAAAAGAAAATTGCGAATCGGACTCGTAGGCTTTTCTCGTCCAAGTTTTGGTGGACAAAATAATTATGTGAAGACCATCAGTAAACTAACCGACGATTATGATTTGCTGGTTGCTGAAATGTGGAAAATTAAGCCACAGATAGAAAAAGGGGATCAGTTTGTAAGTAGTGCTCTTGAAGCTGCCGGTTTAAATATGAATTGGTCTAAATCGAAGGATGCTGTTAAAGTATTATTTCTGATTGGAAATGGACGAGTTGATACCGGTTCCCCGGATTACCGAAGTGTGGTTGCAACTATTTCTGAAAATGATGTTACGCTGGTTCCTGTTTATTGTTTGCGAGAAAGAAAATCAAATGAAATTGATGGTTGGAATCAAATTGGCAGAATCGTAAACCGGCCACTCGAAACAATTTGGGTTTTGAAACGTGATCCTCTTATTAAGCCAGTTAAGGATGAAGGACGGCTGGCACAATGGAACCGCGATTTGAACCGGCTACTGATTTCTTATTCCAAAGAAAGCAAGGAATATATTAATGCTGTTATTACCTGCGATAATAAGAGTATGATTTTACATCCTGTTTCATATGAAAATAGGTTGTACTACCGTGTTTCAGAATATGCACTGAATAAATTACAACCCTGGGATCTGGCTGCTGCGAATATGACTTCAGCCTCCGATTTGTTAAAGTATGATATGTCGCTGATGGAGGATAGTTTGCAACGAAGAACTATTAACCGAATATATGATGGAATCGAAAAAGGTAATGTAACCAAAGCTGCCATTATTGATAAAATAAAAAAACAGCTGCCCTATGAAAGGCAACTGTTTTATAATAGAATTGTTTCTAAACCTGATTTTGAATCTTCTAATATTCTTGAAAAGGTTATCTTGAAAAATGTATTCAATGCATGTAAATCAAAATCTATATCTTTTCCTGTAGAATAATATTCAGGCCCTTATTTTTTAACACTGCTTATTAATTCACAGGCTAATTTTCCGGGAGCTGGAATTATGCAGTTAGCCAACGCAATTTGTTGTCTTCCGAACGACTGACTGATTGCTGTTATAGCTGTATTTTGTAAGCTATTTACCAAAGGTTCAACCGTCAACCACCCGAATTCATTTTCTATTCCACTTATGTCGAATACAACGCTTCTGGCTTCAGCAACCGAATTCATGGCGGTGCTTGTGATTGTTATCTCAGGTAAGTCAACTACTGATATTATTTGATCATCCTCTGAAATCGTGGCTTTTTCAAGTCCGTTGATATTCATTTCAGAGCGTATTTCAATCACAGGCAAGTTAACAAAAGCCATCGACTCTCCATTGACAGATTGTACTCTGAATTTCACCAGAGCCGGCTTGCTGGCTATTATTTCTACCTCCTGGAGGAATACTTCTCCATAAACCTTTCCATCTCTGATTATGCATTTTAATACAAAGTTACCCGGTCTCGATGCAGTAACATTTATGGCCGGTAAATCTACTACAGGCATTAATTCGCCCTGAACCATTTCCGCCTTTACCAAAGTCCCCCTGGATGGGTTAATTTGAACTGGAACCGATACCTCTGCTTTGATCCCTGTGGATAGCACTAACATTAATAATGTTGCGGCGATGGTGGTAAGTGTTTTCATGTTTTTTGTTGTTATTGTTATTTCTAATAGTACTTGACGATGCAAAGATATATCTAATCAATAGTACTATGCAATACATAGTACTAAATTATTTTTCATTGTATTGATAATCAACGAGATTATTTTTATTTGGGAGCATATCCCCTTAGAACACGTCCGATATTCCTAAGATGGGGCGAGTAGAATAAAAGTTACAGAAAATTACAAAAATGGCTGTAAGTGGTTGAAAGATAGATACATAATGATTCGGTCAGCAAAATAATAATTCAATTTACTATAATACATGAGGTGTAAAAAATATAAACCTCACCGACCCCAATAAACATCCTGCTTCACCCTTTTCGCCTCACATTTCCATTTTTTTTCCACAATCGCCTTTTTTACCTTTTTTGTATTTATCTTTGACCTCATAAATATCATTGCCATGGCTGAGTTAACAGATGATGACATTTTAAAGGGGCTTTACAAGAAAGCTAACGCTGAGGAAAAGATTATTTCAGAAAGTAAAAAGAGGCTCCAAAATATCCATAAAGCAATTGAAGCTTTTGGCGGTAATCTTAATTATTTAACCAACTCCGCATCCTTACATTTAACTAATCATATAGATCTCCATGAAGTAGATTCTGTTGATGAGGGTGTGGATTGGGAAGATTTAACTTGGCGTGAAAAGGCTGAGTTTGCTATTTTAAACTTAGGAAAACCTGCAACTATCAGCGAAATTATTGATTATGTTTCCGAATCAGAAAGTTTGGATAGGGAGACCCTGCGCAAGAGACTAACTAATGCCCTCAGACAAAATGAAAATAAATATTTCAAGTTCAAACAGTTAAGTGGTAGAAAAAGAGTTTATAGCCTAATAAAAAAGACTGCCGAGTAAGGCAGTCTTTTAGTAATTCAGAGTAATAGCAATTAAGTGATTGAGTTGTGTCTCAGGGCTTAATGCTCCCTTCAGGTTTGTTAGCGCTACGCCTGAAGGTTTCTTTTAAATTTACAAGGATGAGTAAAAGAGAGTATTTCGAACTTACGACCGAGGATTGATCACCAAAATCAATTCTACAAGTTCCATTGATCTCCGGTAATAAGCCACCTTATTACCACTCATTTTTTAATGCTGCTACGGTATAGCAACGGCAAAGTTAATGTATATACGCATAATGTCCAAATTATTTTTTCTTTATCTTTGCAATATGCCGACAAAAAATACCCCCAAAATCGAGACCGCAACCGAACGCAAAGAGCGAATTGATAAGGCAGCAAAGGAGCGAGTTAAGAAGTCAAAGAAGGCTAAAGAGAAAGAGTTGAACGACCCGAAAAACCTGAACAATAAAGGTCAGGAACTTTTTGATGCTATTTTAGGAGCAATTATTGAAGACGGGGAACTTGTTCGTAAGCAAACAAAAAAGAAAAGGAAATAACGTTATTCAACGCTATCTCCTTGCTCACTAATTCTATCAACTATTACATTAAACATCTGAAAAGGTGCGTGTCTCAGATTGTACCGGAAACAACTTTCATTGATATAATTCTGAAAGTATTTTTCACTTACTTGTATGTGAGTGCCTTTTATCATTCTTTTCAACTGGCTAAAATACCCTTCAATGGTATTGGTTGAAATATCCCTGACAACATACTCTTTACGCCCGTGAGCAATGCGCTGATGCTTATCAAAGCCTAATTTTTCCAATTGTACATAAGTGGAATTTTCGTCAGTATAAACCCACGATTGTTTGTCTACATGGGATTGAATTAACGGGATTAATGACTCAGCCTTGATATTCTTTACGTGAAAAGCACGAACACTACCAAGACGCTCAACCAAACCGAAGACCATTTTTTGGGGTGGCACTTGGCGGGATATTGAGTTTGACTGGCTGCCTCCAACCCAAGACTCGTCAAATTCGACAAATCCTTTAAGCTTATCCTGCGGAATCGTTTCGAATAGCTTTCTAATTTGATGACCCATCCGAAAGGCGCATTTATAAGTTACACCCAATAGCCTTTCTATTTCCTTAGCAGAAACACCGTTTCGGGTGGTTGAGAATAGAAATATGATATAGAACCAGTCAGATAGAGGAACACGAGTTTTTTCAAATATAGTTCCGGCGGTAGGGTAGAATTGCTCGTAACATTTACGACACTGGTAGCACCTGCGAGTAGTTACCCGTCTGAATGTAGTCTCTTCTTTGCAATGTGGGCAATGGGTGATATTGCCGTACCTCATTTTAAATATCTTATCTAAACAGGCTGCATCTGATGGATACTGTTTGCGGAACTCTTGTAAAGTAAATTTTGCCATAGTATTAATTATTAAAAAGTATTACAAAGTAATACTTAAAGGGTAAAAAAATAGGTTTATTTATCGGTTGCTTTGACTTTCTGCATAATCATGTGTTGAACGTAATTTGATAACGTTCTACCCTCATTTTCAGCAAGTTTAATCAACTGCATTTTAACAGATTTTTCGAGTCGGATAACTAATTTATCATCTTTCATGGGTACAAATGTAATACATTGTAACAACAAAAGCAAGTGTTTTGAAAAATAAAATAAATTAAATTCTATCTTTACATTCATATAATTTAATGAATCCTAAAATAATTAATAGCATATTTAACGCTATAGGTTTTATATATAATTTTATAGATTCTAAATAACAATATATAATTTTTAAGTTTTATTAAATTATTGATTATAAATAATATACAATATGTTTCCCTTATTAATAAGGGAAACATCACACTAGTTATCAACATAATGTTAATAACTTTTTAGATGAAAAATATATAAGTTATTAAAAATGAAGGATTTAACTACATCAGAGATAGACAGGCAAAATATTCTTAATAATAATATTGCAATTGAAAATATCCGAGTTTATATAGGATTGAACGGAATGTTATTCAATGGAGAATACCATTTTACAAGACAACAAGTTGCTGATTTTTTTAATATAGACCAATCTACAATAGACAGATACCTTTCGCAGCACGAAATGGAATTAAGGCACAATGGATACACAAACTTAAAAGGAAAGCAACTAAAAGATTTTAAAGACCAGTTCGGGTGGATGCTACAAGAAGGAATGAGAGCCCCTCAATTAGGTATTTTTAATTTTCGCTCTTTCTTGAATTTAAGCATGTTGTTAAGCGAAAGCGAAAAAGCGAAAGCTTTAAGAAGCGTAATCCTTGACATAGTCATAGAAACATTAAATAATAAAATTGGGGGAAATACTAAATTTATCAATCAACGAGAGGAAGACTTCTTAGTTACGATTTTAAAGGAGCCCCATTATAGAAAAGAATTCACAACCGCATTAAATAAGTATTTGAACATGGGGGTTTATAAATACTCCTTATACACAGATGCAATATACAAAGCGGTGTTTAAAGAAAACGCAAAAGAATACAAAACTATATTGCAACTAGAAAAAAAGGACAATATTCGAGGAACTATGTACTCTGAAGTATTAACCCTAATTGCCTCATTCGAAAACGGGATTGCTTTTGAGATGAAAAAAGAGTTTGAAAATTTACATAGAAAACTAAATCCCAATGAGTTAGATGCTTTGATTGATCGCTTTTCTAAACACCCTCTTTATGCTCCTTACATCGAAGATGCGCGGAGTAAGATGGCTTCTAGAGATTACGGACTTAGAAATATTACTCATGACAATTTAAAAAAATATATTAAAACGTTATCTCCAGATGATTATGAAAAATTCTTAGGAGAAAAAAGTAAAGAATTAAAGGATAGAATAGAAGAGAATATAGAGGTTTTTTTAAGACTAAAGGATAAGTAATAATGCATTACTTTGATACTAATCACTGCGTAAAAATACATGATGAAATTATAAATCTCACAGGGGGTAAACTGGGGATTCTTAATGAGGGATTAATTGAAAGCATTTTAATCCATTCAAGGAACGATCAATACTACCCCACTTTGGAAGACAAGGTCACGCACCTTTTATTTTCTTTTGTAAAAAACCACTGTTTTGTAGATGGGAATAAGCGGTCGGCTGTTGCACTTTCGGCATATATGTTGGAAATTAATGCGTATGAAAACATGGTCTCTAATTATATGGTAAAATTGGAAAATATCACGATAGATGTAGCGCTAAATAGTATAAGTAAAGATCTTTTAAAAAAAATTGTAACTGCATTAATTTATGACGGAGAGTATAGCGAAGAGTTGAAGATTGAAATAATTAATGCAAAAAATAATTAGAAAAATCTCTCCAATCTACCTTTCGGTTTCATTTTTGGTTTTTAACCTCTTTTTTTCTTAGGTTTACTTTTCATAAACTGAAACAAATGCAGGTATTCAACTTAGAGGCAAGCCAAAAAAAGCTAAATGACACCATGAAATTAGCCGCAACCTATCGTGGCGAATACATTAACGAGGTTGCCATCTTGGAGTATCTAATGGAGGAAATAATAGTCTGCTATTTTACAAGCGGTCACAAGCAGAAATCTTTAGAGTTAATTCATGCCTATTTTGGCTCAGTAGCATGTAATTTCAATACCAAAAGAAACTTAGTTATTTTTATTGCTGAAAAATATAGTGAATTTAAGAATATATACACAAAAATGGACGCTGCACTACAAGACATTGCAGCATTTAGAAATATAATTGCCCATCAAAAATTAGTACTTACACCTAAAGTCTGGAACGCCTTTGATAATAATACTGTTTTCTTTTCAGATACAACTACAAAAGATAGAAAAGTTATTGAGAATCAAAAAAAGGTAAATAGGGCAATACTTGATAAAGAAATTAATAAAATAAAATTTACCTCTAATAAATGCATGGAGCTACATAGGTTAATTGTAGAAAAATTAAAAACCTAAGGTGCTAACTCTATCCTCCCGGTCGACTTACCGCCCCGTTACAATTGAGGGTTTGACCTTATCAGGCTGCCCTTCTAATAGAATATCCTTAGGTTTTACTGTACAGTGATTCAAAAGTAATTAAAAATCAGTGATATATTAAGTGTCCTGAAGGCATATACGCCTTTATTTGGGTTTCTGTTCACCACCCATTTTATATTGATTAAGATGGTTTCTGTCAAATAAATGTTACAAATTTTTGAAAAAATATTTGTGGAAAGGCAAATAAAGTTGTCTAATAATACAATTTTGAGGACTCAGTGCACTGATAGGACTTAAAAGAGGTTCGGGAATAGTGGTTTCTTCCGTACTTTGGAGGCATGATTGACCCAGCGGAATTAAACCGGAAGCAAAAGGCAATTGAAGCTGAAAACGGTAAATTTTACCGACGTCTGAAAAAGCGATTTCCACCTAATATAGATGAGGAACTGATTGAACTGGATGCCCGGGTGTTTTCCAGAATAGATTGTCTTGCATGTGCGAATTGCTGCAAGACCATTAGTCCCGTTTTTAAGGAACGGGACATTACTCGTTTGGCAACCCATTTTAAAGTTAGACCGGCAATTTTTACAGATAAGTATCTATATATGGATGAAGACGGGGATTATGTCTTAAAAACTACTCCTTGTCCATTTCTACTCGCCGACAATAAATGCAGTGTATATGAACATCGACCTTTTGCATGCCGTAGTTATCCACATACAGCAACTTTACCGTTAAAAAAGTCCTTGGAACTGACCATAAAAAACAGTGCTGTTTGTCCTGCCGTTTATGAAATCACAACCATTTTAAAGAAGAAGTATCAGTTTTGATACGCATCAGTCCATTCCCAGATGATGCATCATAAAAGTGAAAATATCTGATTGCTCATCAATGAGTTTTGATACCGGTTTTCCGGAACCATGTCCAGCATTGACATCAATACGAATCAACACAGGATTTTCTCCTGATTGTTTTTGCTGTAGGGTAGAGATGAATTTAAAGGAGTGTGCCGGTACAACCCGGTCGTCATGGTCGGCGGTAGTGACTAAAGTTGCAGGATAATTTATATTATCTTTTAAATTATGAAGCGGAGAATATTTCAACAATGCTTCAAACTCTTCTTTTTTATCACTTGAACCATAGTCACCGGTCCATGCCCATCCAATGGTGAATTTGTGAAACCTTAGCATATCCATAACCCCAACAGCAGGAAGAGCAACCTTAAATAATTCAGGTCGTTGAGTTAAAGCAGCTCCAACCAGTAGTCCCCCGTTAGAACGTCCTCCAATCGCAAGCTTGGCAGGTTTGGTATATTTTTCCGAAATAAGATATTCTGCAGCACTTATAAAATCATCAAAAACATTTTGCTTTTTTAATTTAGTTCCCGCTTCATGCCATGCTTCACCATATTCACCACCACCTCTTAGATTTGGCATTGCAAACACACCGCCTTTTTCAAGAAACAACAAACGTTCTGTAATAAACTCGGGTGTTTTACTTATGTTAAATCCACCATAACCAAATAATAGGGTAGGATTGTTTCCATCCTGGATCAAACCTTTTTTGTGCACAATAAACATGGGGATGGATGTGTTGTCTTTACTTTTGTAAAAAACCTGTTTGGTTTCATAACCATTGGCATCAAAATCAATCTGAGGCTGAAAATAAACAGTAGTTGCCTTGCTGTTTAAATTGTGCATGTAGGTAGTTTCAGGAAACGTAAATGAAACTACTGAATAAAAGAGCAAGCTATCTTTATCAGAACCATTAACTGAACTTAGCGTGCAGAAAGTTGGCAACTTGATTTCATACTTAAACTGACCTTCAGTATCATAAACATAGAGCCTGCTGCTGGCATCTTTCATGTAGTGTGCTACAAAATTATTTCCGGCACGAACAATACTCAACAGTACTTCTTCTTTTTCAGGAATAAGGACTGTTTGTTGTCCGGTTTCAAAATCGAATTTGACAACTTTTTTTCTGGACGCGTTTTCATTGGTAAGGATAAAAATGGAATTACCAATATTATCAATTACAGAATGAGAATACTTGAAAGTTTCTGAGAATTTGAAGGATTTATCGGTAGCCGGATTTTTAATTGTTAAACTATTACCTGATGAAGATTGAGAACCTGTGATGTAATGAAAACGTTCATCTTTACTTACCGAATAACCAAAATTACGAAGTGGGTTTTCCGGGTCGGAATAAATCAGCTTATCAGATGATTGGGGAGTACCTGCTTTGTGATAATAAACTTTATGAAACTCATTTTTGCCCTTAAAAGCTGCTTCACCGGAGGGTTCATCATAGCGGCTATAGTAGAAGCCATCCTTTTGCCAGCTGATCCCTGAAAATTTTATCCAATTAATGGTTTCAGCCAACTCACGACCACTGGAATTTTCAATGACTTTAACTTCGGTCCAATCGGAGCCGCCTTTCGAAATTCCATATGCAGCATATTTGCCATCATTGGAAACCTGGAAGAGAGTGATGGAAGTTGTTCCATCCTTAGAAAGGAAGTTTGGATCAAGAATCATCTCCTCTTTTCCCTTAATGCCATTTCTTCTATATAAAACAGACTGATTCTGGGTGCCATTGTTTTTATAATAATAATAGTTGCCATTTTTATATGATGGCGATGACTGTCTGGGAAAGCTCCAGATTTTGGTGAGCCGCGCTTTGTTCTTTTCCCTTTCCGGCAGCGATGCCAGATAGTCGAAGGTTATTTTGTTTTGAGCATCTACCCAGTTTTTGGTTTCTGTTGAATGGTCATCTTCCAGCCAACGATATGGATCATTTATAGTAACTCCATGATAAACATCTGTTTGGCTTATGGTTTTAGTTTCCGGGTAGTTGAGTTTTTGCCCAACAACACATAAAGGGGTAATTATTAGTAATAGAATAAAAATGTTTCGTCTCATGTCGCGGGGATTTATTTCTTTTGCATGTTGCAAACACAAATCTCACAAAAACATGCTTAATAAACAAAACATAAAAAGGTGGTATATAAAACCGGCGTTATTGGTAATGTTCTCAATTTTTTCATCTAATATGTTAAATTCAGCTCCAATTGTAAATGAGGATCAGCGTCTGGAAAAATTTAAACTGGTTTTTCTTGAGAATTACTGGAAAATAAGTCCGGTTGAAGCCATTTATGTCGGATACCATCGAAACGACAGTTTACTGGTTGTACCGGATCTGGAATTTGTGGACAAGCAGCTGAGGATTTTGGAAATGCTTGATGATAGTTTGGGAAAGTACAATGTTTCGAAGTTATCGGCTAATTCCAGAACCGATTTTATGATGATGCGTGATCGTATCGAATCTTTCCGATGGTATTTAACAGAATATCGCGAGTTCGAATGGAATCCGGCATATTACAATGTTGGTGGTGAGTTTGCTGAAATTTTGAATAGCAGATTTACCAACCTGGATGAACGTTTGCGGATTATTTCAAAACGTTTTAATAACGTAGACAGATATTATGAAGCTGCAATTTCTATTATTAAAAATCCAGTCATTGAACACACCGACTTAGCTATTTTGCAGAATGAAGGCTCGCTGGATGTTTTTGGAAAACAAATGGAGGATTCGTTAAATGCTTCAACGCTTTCACTGAATGAAAAAGATGCATTCAGAAATGGTATGTCGAAGACCCGTGAAAGCATCATTGGTTATGTTTCCCATTTGAAAAGTTTGCGGGCAAAGTTGAATTCTGACAATTCCCGAAGTTTCAGATTAGGGAAAGAACTTTATACGCAAAAGTTTAAAATGGATATTCGTTCCCGCTACGAAGCAGAAGAAATTTACCATAAGGCATTGGAACGTAAAGAGGAATTATTAACTAATATGGCAGTTATTGCCCGTAAACTTTGGCCGAAGTATTTACCTGATGCTCCAATGCCTGACGAGGACAGGGCTATGATTAAAGCAATTGTTGAACAGGTTTCGTTAAAACATGTGCATAGAGACTCATTCATAACTGCTATTGAGAAACAAATTCCCGAATTGGCAGCTTTTGTAAACAACCAAAATTTACTTTTTTTGGATCCTACTAAACCTCTTGTGGTAAGGAAAACGCCATCTTATATGGAAGGGAGTGGGGCAGGAGCTTCCATTTCTTCTCCGGGTCCTTACGACTTGCATGGAAATACTTATTACAATGTTTCTCCTTTAACGAATTATTCTGAGGATCAGGCTGAAAGTTATTTGAGAGAGTACAATCATTATATGCTTCAGATTCTTAATATCCACGAAGCAATCCCTGGTCACTATGCGCAATTGGTTTATGCTAATCAGTCGCCATCACTTATAAAGAGTATTTTAGGGAATGGTGCTATGATTGAAGGTTGGGCTGTTTATTCTGAAAGAATGATGCTTGAAGAAGGTTATGGCAATAATGAACCTGAATTATGGTTGATGTATTATAAATGGCACCTGCGTTCGGTTTGCAATACCATTCTTGATTACTCTGTTCATGCTTTGGATTGGCCAGAGAAAGTTGCAGTAAAATTTCTGACAGATGAAGCATTTCAGCAACCTGCTGAAGCATCAGGTAAATGGAGACGTGTGAAACTGACCCAGGTACAATTATGCAGCTATTTTACCGGCTATTCTGAAATTTATGATTTCAGGGAAGAACTTAAAGTTAAACAGGGAAAAGATTTCGATTTGAAAAAGTTTCATGAGAAATTTCTTAGCTATGGATCTGCTCCTGTCCCTTATATAAGAGAATTGATGCTCGAAGATTTAAAATTACCGAAATAATAACTTTTTAGTTCATTCCCTGTTATCTTGTTCCTATTACTGTTGCAATAAGGAATATTTAACTGCTTATCCAATCGATTTGTGCCATTAAGAAAAATTAAAAATACTGTGGATGCTTTGCATCTGGTAATAGGTGAATATGATGGTGAATTGAGAGAATCTGTTTCAGGGTTTTCTGAAAACGATTGGGATAGCTGCATCACTGAAGAAAAAATATTTCTTACAAGAAATTATTTATCAGTTTGTGAAAGAAGTAATCTCCCCGGACTCTCCAATCGCTTTTTGTTGTTGCGAAAAAATGGTTCTCCTTGTGCTGTAGCCTACTTTCAACTCATAAACCTTTCAGATGCTGGACTTGGCGGAATACTCAATCTCGAAGAATATGGTGGATTAGCAGGAACGGTTTCCGGAAAAATTAATAAACTTTTATTTAATCC
This sequence comes from Bacteroidia bacterium, assembly GCA_016788065.1. Classification (GTDB taxonomy): domain Bacteria; phylum Bacteroidota; class Bacteroidia; order AKYH767-A; family OLB10; genus JADKJB01. The sequence goes on from JAEUTI010000008.1 coordinate 66,403, forward strand.
CGGTTCCGGGAATTCGAGCTTCCTGCTTGTTTGTGGAAATTTGCTGATAAGTGGAAATCATGGTATCAGCGCTATCGATGCTGATTCATTCCTCGCTGCTGTAAAGTCTATTACCCCCGTAAAAAAAGCAATAGAACAATCTCTTGCCAGAACGGAAAAGATTGTTGGTTTTATGGTTAAGGATTTTTATGAAGATGAAGATAAAATCGCTTCGCCAGTATTGAGCAAAGATTATTTTATGTTGAATACCGACCCTGAAATGATTTTTGCAGTGAATCCGGAGTGGAATAATTTCGAAGATTATCTGGCAGCTTTATCTTCCAAGTATCGTGTCAGAACTAAAGCTGCAATGGCCAGGATGGAAGGTATTGCTGTTCGTGAGTTGTCTTTTGATGATGTAAAACTTGCAATCAATGATTTGTATACATTAAATGATAATGTTATACGTAAAGCACCTGTAAAACTGATCCGTCCTTCTGCCGATTATTTCATTCAGCTCAAACAAATGTATGGTGATCATTTTCGGGTAAAAGGTTTCTACCTCGAAAATAAAATGATTGCTTTTACTTCTGCTCTATGGAACAAGCATCATATGGAAGCGCATTGTATCGGTTTAGACTATAGCATGAACAGCCAGTACAGCATTTATCAGAATATTTTGTACTCCTACATTGATGATGCAATTGAATGCAGATCGAAGCAGCTTTATTTCGGCCGCACAGCCCTTGAGATCAAAAGTACAACCGGCGCAAAACCTTTTCACCTTGCCTGTTATTTCAGGTTCGCGAATCGCATGCTAAATCTGCTCGCAAAACCTATGATAAGCAGCACCGGTCCCGGTGATTGGATTCCCCGGGATCCGTTTCGCAACAAGTAATTGTTAGGCATTTTTTCAAGTCGAAACCAGGCTCAGTAATTTTTTGTACTAGTTCATAAAATATTAATAATCAATTATATGTGATTTTTTTCTCCTATCTCACATAACACAGGACATGGAATTGGTCCCGGCAATCAATTTTTCTTACCACATGATTTCAGTTATTCACCAATTAAAACTCATAGTTGGCTTAATATCCTGCATTTTTATGAAGGATTAGGATATTTTTGATTTCACCAACTTAATTAACGATTACCACTGCCCGCATGCAACAACTCAATAATTTAAAGTGCTTTCTTCTAATATTCATGATTTTCATACTCTTTGGAAATCAACATGTTTATGGAACGCATGCTGCCGGATCAGATTTGACATATACTTGTTTGGGAGGAAATCAATACAGACTTGAGGCGACTTTTTATCGCGATTGCAATGGGATTCCTGAACCTGCTTTTATCACCTTTTACTACCGTTCTGCATCATGTGGTTTTAATTACAACGTGACAGCAACTCCAGATTCAGGCTCCGGAGTAGAAATTTCTGTGCCATGCAGTTCTGCAGTATCTACATGCAATGGAGGAACTGAATCCGGAGTTAGAAAATTTGTCTATCATGCTACTATTAACCTTCCCGGTAATTGTGCCGATTGGGTCTTTAGTTATTCGGTATGTTGTCGTAATTGCACCATCTCAACTATACAGGACCCGTGTGGAAGTGGTTCAAATCTTTATGTTGAAGCAAGGTTGAATAATTTGAACGCAATCTGTAACACATCACCTGTTTTTTCCAATAACCCAATTGCATTCGTATGTCTAGGCCAAAATTTCAATTTCAATCAGGGCGTTTATGATGCTGATGGTGACTCTTTATCATACTCTTTTATCACCCCAAAAACAGGTCCCACAACTCAGGTACAATTTATTGCTCCTGCATCTGTCTCTGCGCCACTTGCTTCTTCTACACCATTTCTGATTAACCCGGTGACCGGCGATATTAATTTTACACCTTCTCAAATACAGGTAGGAATTCTTGCCGTTTTAGTTAAGGAATTTCGGAATGGTGTATTTATTGGAAGTGTAATCAGAGACATTCAGGTTTATACTACCTCTTGTAACAATGCTATCCCTACTGCTTCCGGCATAAACGGTACAACAAATTATGATATTACAGTATGTCCCGGACAAACAATTTGCTTTACAGTATTCACATCAGATGCCGATTCCACTCAATCAGTTTCAGCTTTCATTAACAATACTATTCCGGGAAGTACAATAACCAACTCTGGTGGATCCAGACCCGAAATTAATTTTTGCTGGACGCCTGATTTCGATGATGTGGATTTGTTGCCAAATAGTTTCACTATCACAGTACGCGATAATAGTTGCCCATCAAACGGTCTTCAAACATTCTCATACAATATTTTTGTACCATCACCATATTTTACCACAAACACTCAAACTGTTTCCTGTTTTGCAGGAAGTGATGGAATTGCTGTTGCAACTCCCGTCTATGGAAATCTTTATACTTATAGCTGGAACACATCACCCGTGCAGAACACAGCTACTGCAACAGGACTTACAGCCGGCACTTATGCACTGACCGTTAGTGATACTTCAGGATGCTCTTTAACTGTTCCAGTGGTGATTGAACAACCTTTACCTTTGCAAGTCAGCGGTAGTGTAACTTCGGCTTCCTGTGGTTCATGTAATGGTGCCATTACAACAGCTGTATCTGGTGGTAATCCAGGCTATAGTTTTTTATGGAACGACGGTAACCCCACTCCTTTCAGAACGAATTTATGTGCTGGAATATATACTGTAACAGTTACCGATTTTAACGGATGAGTTCAAAATTCTTCATTCATTGTAAACCAGCAAACCTCGTTCGTCGCAACAGTTATTGAAACTCCGGTTTCTTGCACTGGTGGGAATGATGGTGTTGCAGATATTTCTATCACAGGTGGCACAGGACCATTTGAGTTTCTTTGGTCAGATGGCCAAACAACAGAAGATGCCATTGCACTTGCGCCGGGAAATTATACTGTTACTATCACCGATGCCGGAAGTTGCAGTGCCATGATTCAGGTTCAAATTACAGAACCTGATCCGGTTTTTATTTCAGCTACTATTGCGAACGTAACCTGTTATGGTTCTAGTGACGGACTTGTTGATGTTTCAGTTTCAGGTGGAACCGGACCCTACGATTATTCCTGGTCTGATGGTAGTGTATCGGAAGATATTTCAATGCTTGCTACCGGAAATTATGTGCTTACAGTCTCCGATTTATTCGGTTGCATAGCACAGGAACAATTTCTGATTGCTCAACCTGATCCGATTATTGTTTCTTTTACATCTACTGATGCAACATGTTTCGGAAGCACAGATGGTATGATAAATGTTTCTGCAAACGGTGGTATTGCACCATATAGTTACCTCTGGCAAAATGGCTCAACAGATACAACGTTGCAGCATCTTGCATCAGGAACGTATATGCTTACCGTTACCGATAATCATTCATGTTCGATTTTAACAGCCTTTGCAATTTCTCAACCCGCTGAAATAGCTGTTCAGTTTCAGCAGACTTTTAACCCATGTATCGCCGGAACGGGTTCTGTCACAACGGTAATTTCAGGAGGTATTGATCCTTTAATTTATAGCTGGTCTGATGGAAGTTCTGCTTCATCGGCAACTGGATTAAACCCCGGTGTGTATACGTTAACAATTACGGATGCTTTGGGTTGTATGGTTTCAGACACTATCAGCGTTGGAGGCATTACCAATCCTATGGCACTTGCATTTAATTCTGTTTCTGCCAGCTGCAGTGATTCTGATGACGGAAGTGCTGATCTAACAATTTCCGGCGGACAGGAACCCTATTCATATTTGTGGTCGAATGGAAATACCGCCGAAGATTTATTTTTAGTTATAGGTGGAAATTATGATGTTACAGTAACAGATGCCAATGGATGCACTGTTTCCGGAAATGTACTTATCGAAGCTCCTGCACCAATGGCAGTTTCATTTAATGTTATTCCTGTTGGATGTGGTGTAACTAAAGGATCGATAACAGCAATTGCTGCCGGTGGTACACCGGGCTACTCCTATACATGGAATATTGGTGAAACCACATCTTTTATTGATGACCTGGATCCCGGAATTTTTACAGTAACCATATCAGATATCAATGGTTGTAGTGTTACAGATTCAGTTGAATTAGTTGCCTATCCTGAACTAATTGCCACTGTTGAAACCGGAGATGCTTCGTATTCGGGTGCTGCAGATGGGTCTATTGATCTTTCTGTGAACGGTGGTGCTATACCTTACTTGTATGAGTGGTCTGATGGCTCTGTTACAGAAGATTTAATTGGCGTGACGGCAGGTATCTATACCGTAACTATCACAGACTTCTCCGGCTGTCAGTTAACTCTTACAGCAGAAGTATTGAATACATCTCTTACATCTGTAAATAATGAGGAAACCAATCAACCTCAAATTTTGATTTCGCAACTGGGAGGAAATACTTTCCTTGAGGTAACTGCATCCGGTAATGAAAATTACAACCTTGAATTGTATGATAATTCCGGTCGGCTTATCAGTGGATTTTTAACAGGATACATGCAAATAGGGGAGAGCCGGAAAATTGAAATCCCTGCAAAAAATATTGCTTCCGGTTTGTATATAATTGTGCTTCGTGGAAATGATACAGTAAAAAGCATGAAGATGATGCTTCGCAACTAATATTTGTTTTGATTACTTTTTGCCGATCCCTGCCAGTTGAGTGGCAGGGATTTTTGTTTTAACGCAATTATTGACCAGAACATTAAAACTTCGGGTTGCCCTTATATACCTCTATTTGGAATTAATTTAAAAAGGTAGTCTGAATATTAAACTGTCAATTTACCTAAATTTGCATCAAATGTGGTCAATTGTAAAATATTGCATCCCGGCGGTCCTGTTTGCCGGTTTGTTTGTTGGGTGTGGAAATAACCTCAGCGAGCAATTGAGTATCCTGGAAATGCCAGCACTCTCAGGAACTACTGTTTCTTTAAAAAAAGAAATGGGTTCCACCGCTACAGTTTATCTTTTCTTATCACCCGATTGCCCAATGTGCATCAGTTCTTCCGGAGACATACGTGAACTGGCGGAATCTTTCACCTCGCAAGGAATCTCGTTCTTAACAGTTTATCCGGGTACTTTTTATTCAGTTTCCGAAATAGATTCTTTCCATACCCATTATAATATCGGTTTACCTGCTATTCTTGATACTGCATTTGTGCTTACGAAATTGTTGGATGCAACAGTAACGCCGGAAGTTGTTGTACTTAGTCCTGAATACGAAACATTATACTCAGGTGCTATCAATGAAAGAGCCGCGAGTCTGGGGAGAAAACGTCAGTTGGTTGGGGAGCATTATTTGAAAAAAGTTCTCGAAGCTGTTCTTTCGAAGAAAGCAATTCCGTTCAAGCGTGTTAATCCTGTTGGATGTTTTATTGAATCATGATGAAAAATTATTTTCAACTAAAATATGCGATTGTAAAACAACTGATACTTGTTGTCACTGGTTTTGCAATTTTAATCTCTTGTAATTCCGGCAAACAACAAACGGATCTAACTTTTAATAAGGAAATTGCTCCTTTGATTCATAAGCACTGTACAACTTGTCACCGGCCTGGTGAAGCCGGACCATTTAATTTGATTACCTATAAAGATGTAAGAAAAAAAGCCAAAACTATTGCTCGCGTAGTTGAAACGGGTGTCATGCCACCATGGCCGGCAGATCCGGAATACACTCATTTTGTCGGGGAGAAAATTTTAACTAATGCAGAAAAAGAAATGATTGTAACATGGGTCAATGCTGGTTGTCCCGAAGGAAAGGCTTCAGACCTGAAACCAGCTCCCATCTATCCGGAAGGTTCACAATTAGGAAAGCCTGATGTTGTAATTCGAATGGAGGAACCGTTCACAATTCCCGGTGATAACCGTGATCGGTTTATGGTTTTTAAGATTCCTTATGAGTTGGATAGAGATACTTTTCTGAGAATGGTTGAATATGTTCCGGGCAACCGAAAACTTTCGCATCATGTAAATGGTCATATTATTCAATACGACGACAAGCTTAAAAAAGATGTGTTTGTTGGTCCCCGATATGTTGACCGGGAAGATGCAGGAACTCTTGACTCCTGTTACAAGTTTTTGAAATTACTTAATGATGATGAGACCTATCCATTACTTACTCCTAGTGTATTCAATTTTTTACCAGGTGTTTTACCTCAACAATATCCTGATGGAATAGGAGGGTACCGTATTAAAAAGAAAGGCGCTATCCTGATGCGTGATCTTCACTATGGACCTACTCCGGTTTCTGAAACAGATCAGCCACATGTCAATTTGTTTTTTAGTCCAAAGCCACCATCGCGTCCTTTTATGGAAACGCAATTGGGTACTCTGGGAATTTCCGAAATTGTACCTCCTCTGTTAATTCCACCCGACACCGTCATGAAATTTGTAACCAAAGCATTAATTTATCATGATATATCATTGGTTACTATAAATCCACATATGCATTTGTTGGGTAAATCATTCCTGGCATATGCGATTACTCCACAAGCCGACACCATTCGGTTGGTAAGAATTCCAAAGTGGGATTTCAGGTGGCAATATTTCTATACATATCCAACTATGCTTAAAATACCCGCGGGATCAACTATTGTCGCCGAAGGAGTATTTGATAATACCAAAAACAATCCAAATAATCCCTTTAGTCCACCCCGGGAAATCACCGGTTTAGGTGGCAGCATGCGAACAACAGATGAAATGTTTCAACTCATTCTCACTTTTTTACCTTATTTCCCGGGTGATGAACAAATTCGTCTTGATAACATTTTGCCGGGTCAAACCGGATTGGAATGAAAATATCGGATATTTGATACAAAATTGAATACTTAAACCGTTATATCCGGAATGAATTTCTTGAAATATATTAAAAAATGGATTTTCCTGTTACTTCTGGTGATTCCTTTGGTTGGGATGGCTCAGGATGATAAGAAGCCATCTAAAAAACAGAAAAAGGCTGATCAAAAGAAGGAACAACGAGCGAAAGAATCTAAGAAATCTGAATTCCAAAGCAAGAAGCAGCATCTTAAATTACAGGATAAAGCTACCCGTAAACGAATGAAAAAACACAAACGCAAAGGAATGCGTTATGTTTCTACCAAGCCAAATTTCTTTCAGCGATTATTTAATACCCGCTGATCAGGCATACTCACGTAAGTCGACAGGAACAACTTGCGTAACCCCTTGTTCAACCATGGTAATTCCGTACATAATGTCGGTAGCTGCCATGGTTTTTTTGTTGTGAGTGATGATGATGAATTGAGATTCAGCAGAGAATTTCTTGATGATTTTATTGAATTTATCAATGTTGGAATCATCCAACGGAGCATCAACCTCATCAAATATACAGAACGGAGAAGGTTTCAAAAGGTAAATACCAAACAGCAATGCGGTTGCAGTTAATGTTTTCTCTCCTCCTGATAACTGATGAATAGAAAGTGGTTTCTTTCCTTTTGGCTGGGCAATAATCTGAACATCAGATTCCAGAGGATTTGCAAGATCAGTTAGTATAAGATCGCAATTATCTTCTTCTGAGAATAATGACCGGAATACATGGATGAAGTTTTCGCGGACAGCATGGTAAGCTTCCATGAATTTTTCTTTGGCAGTATTATCAATTTCTGCAATGGTCTTCAAAAGTGATTCCTTAGCATTTTTTAAATCTTCCTGCTCTTTAACAATAAAATCGTGACGCTCTTTAATTTCTTTAAATGATTCGAGTGCCATCGGATTGATAGGCCCGAAGTCAGACAATTGCTTTTTCAGTTTTTCAGATCGTGTTCGAAGTTCTTCTGCATCAAGTTCCGGATTTGGTTCCTGTTCCATGATTTCTTCGAGTACAATGTTGAATTCGATATTCAGACGCTCTTTCAGGGACGTCATCTTTAAACGAAGCTCATTTATCTGATTGTGGATTTCACGGATGATGCCATCAGAATGCTCCTTTTGCTTCCGTTTTTCTGCAATCAGTTTTTCTTCCTTATCAATTTCACCTTTCGATTTATAATAATCATCTTCCTGAGTACGAACAATCACTTCGGCACTCGATTTTTTCTCGGTGTGTTCCTTGAATAAAGCCTCTGCAGTGTGCTGTTGCTCATGCAGGGATTTTAATTGCTGAGTGATGCCTTCAAGTTCAATCAGATGTTCTTCCCGGCTGCGTGTCAGATTGCTTACCTGATTGGATTTAAAACTAATGTCCCTGGAAATATTCTGTAATTTATTCTGCTGTTGGAAAAACTGAATATTTTTCTGGTTGTAAGCGTTTGTCATATCGCTTACATGTTTCTGTAATTCATTTGAAAGATCCTGCTTGATTTTTTGCTGATCTAAAAGGTTCTGCAATTCCGTTCTTTGTGATTCAATGGAAAACCCTTTGATTGCTTCAGGATGTTCTTCAGGCTTATTCAGATTTTCATTTTCTTCAGTAAGCTGATTTACGGTTGTTCGAGTGTAATCTATTGCCTGAACCAGGAATTCCCTGTTATTTTTCAAGGTGTTCACCTGTCCTGTTGTGCGTGCAAAATCACCATCAGTTTTGCTCACATTTCTACCGGCTTCACTAAAGGTATTTCTTTGTTCCGTTTGTTCTTTCTCAGTAGCAGCAATCTGTTTTTGTAACGAATCAATAACTTCCTGATGAGCTTTAATTTCATCAGATAGTTTCTGCAGATTTTTCTGCTTACCGGTTCTTTTTCCATCACCTAAACCAATAGATCCTCCTGCAAGCACATAACGCTGGCGAAGGAATTTTCCATTCTTGGAAAGTAAAATATAAGAACCTTCTATAGATGAAGTATCAAATTGGCTGATGTCATCACCACCATCATATAAATAGACATTCCCCAGTAAATGTTCGAAAAGTTTAGCATAGGCACCATCAAATTCAGTGAGTGACAACGCGCGTTTACATCCGGCAATATCTTTTGCTGATGGAGTAGGAAGGGACTTCAGATTATCAAGGACAAAAAAGTGAGCACGTCCTTTTGATGAAGTATTCAGCATTTGAAGTGCTTCCCATGCTTCTCTGGTGTTCTGTACAATAAAATGGTTGAGGAATGGTTCCAGGTAATTTTCGATGGCATTTTTATACTCATCATCACAACTGATCACTTCGGAAACCAAAGGAACTTGTTTGAACTGAGAGTTTGGAGATTTCAAAAATTTGATGGATTCAGGAAACCCTTCCATTTTTTCCAGCAAATTTTTTGTCAGCTCAAATTCATTTGATTTAATATCAGATTTCCTTTTCTCCTCAGCTAGTTGCTGATTTAATGTGCGAAGCTTGTTTTCGGTCTCACGAAGTTTTTGCTCAAAATCATCACGGTGTTTTTTTGCTGCCGCAGATTCTTTTTCCAGGCGTTCCCGTTCCGGAACTATTTTAGAAATTTCCTGATCGAGAGTAGCAAGTTTAGTCTCATTAGCCTGGATCTGATCATTCAATCTTTTTAATTCTTCACCAATAGAATTGCTTCTTGCCTGACGAACAGCCGCCTGTGTTTCATAGCGATTTATTTGCTGACGTAATTCGTGGAGTTGCTGATTCAATGATTTCAGTTCTCCAACCGATTCTTCATACAAATGCTTATTGTCTTCAACATTTTGCTTCATTTCTGATAGCTGATGTTCCAGACTTTTCAGTGCTTCTTCTTCTGTTGTTTTTTCTCCGGTAAGGGATGTTATACTCTCATTTAATTCAGCAATAGTTTGTTCATCAGTTACATTTTGATGACTTAATTGCTTTTGTTTATCATGAAGGAAAGAAATTTTTTCTTTCACATTTTTGATCTCATTCTCATTCTTTGTAATAAGAAGTATAATATCATTCAGTTCTTTTTGTACTGTCGATAAATTCTTCTCTTTTTCCAGACTCTCTGTTTTTAACTTCTGGATATTTGCCTCTATTACATCAAGGTCAACATGATGTTGTAATTTTTCATCTGAGATTGATTCTTCTCTTTTTTGAAGATCCTGAAGCGACTCTCGAAATTCACGAACAGCATATAAAGAATAAGCCATGCTTACTTCTTTATATTCATCTTTCATCCGATAAAATTTCTGAGTTTTCTTTGCCTGACTTTCTAGTTGCTTTAAACTTTTTTCTATCTCGAATAACAAATCATTAACCCTGTTAAGATCAGCATCTGTTTCTTCCAGCTTCTGGAAAGTTTGTTTTTTTCTGATTTTATATTTGGAAATTCCGGCTGCTTCTTCCAGCAAAAATTTGATTGTGTTATTCCGGTCATTCAGAATCTCATCAATCATTTTTAATTCAATAATTGCGTAACTGTCTGACCCAATTCCGGTATCCAGAAAAAGATCTGTAATGTCTTTTAACCTGCAGGTAACATTATTTAATAAATATTCACTTTCTCCGGTACGGTACAATCTTCTGCTGATGCAAACAGTTGAGTATTCAGTTGAAAGTACCCCTTTATTGTTCTCAAAAGTTAGGTGTACTTCAGCCAGATTTGCGGGCTTCCGGTTTTTTGTTCCATTGAAAATAATGTTCTCCATTTTTTCGGAGCGCAGCATACGGGTTTTTTGTTCTCCCAATACCCAGCGAATGGCATCAACCACATTCGATTTCCCGGAACCATTTGGCCCGACAACTGCCGTTACACCTTTGTCGAAGTGAATAGTTACTTTATCACCAAAACTTTTAAAGCCTTTTATTTCTAATGTTGTAAGACGCATTTCACGATCTGCTAATTAATTGGATTTTTGAAAACAGGAGTGCAAAAATAGATTTTCCACTTAGTCTGAACCTAACAAAATTAAGATAATTGCCTCGTTTTTCATATCTTTTTAACAAGTTGGCTGATTGTCAGCTATTTGATTTGTGAACAAACGGAAGCAGGCGAGTGAAAAAGTTCAGAAAGTGAATTAATGCCTGAACTCACGTCAAAATGTCATTAAAAAGCCACAAAATGAAATTTATTGTCAAACCAATTAAAAAAAACAGATATTTGTTCACATAAGTTTCGATGGAATGGATGATCTGAAGGTCATATTATATATAGTGGGCGCTATTATCTGGGTGGTTTACAATAACTACCGTAAGATAATGGATGAATCCAAGAAACGGAATCCGGCCAAACCGGTGCCTCAGGAAGTACCAGCACCTCCAATTCAGATGCCTCCAGTCAGTAAAACACAGCAAACGACTCGACGTCAGACCAATGCATTGCCTAAACCAGCTCGCCAAAGTTCGCCGGTTCCAACCAGAAAGCCTTTGAGAGAATCTGCAAGGCCTTCGTTGGCTTCGGGACGTAAACCAATGATTGCTCCGAGGTTATCACAACAAAAAAAGAATGAAGTTTCCATGAATTATAACCTTGAAGGTGGTGCTATTCAACCTTCTAAAATTGTACAATTTGAAGAAACACTAACAGTCAGTGAATATGGGAATTCTGTTTTAAATGACCTCCGGGATGGTGATATGCAAAAAGCAATTATATATTCTGAAATACTCAAAAGACCTTATAACTAGCCACTTGAATGAACATACCGGTCAATTAATTGTAAAAATTAAAATAATGTTTGGATATTATTTTTAAATATTCATACTTTTACGCTCCTCATTATAAATTATTAAAAACCTAACATAAAAATAACCCTATGCTGAGAAAAATTTACCTATTAACAGCTGCTTTTTTAGTTGCTACCGGCTTTGCGGCTTTTGCCCAAACCGGTTCAATTAAAGGTAAGGTACTTGACAAAACCACCAAGGAACCTTTACCCTTCGCGAATGTTGTCGTGGAGATGAATGGCAGTCAGGCGGGCGGTGCGCAGACCGACTTCGATGGTAACTTCACCATCAAACCGCTTCAACCCGGCAAGTATAACCTGAAAGCCTCTTTCGTTGGTTATACCGCGGCAGAAATCACCGGAGTACTGGTGTCTGCCGACAAAATTACCTTTCAGGACATTTCAATGCCTAAAGGTGCAGTCGATATCACTGCTGTAGAGGTTACCTCTTACAAAAACCCGATCATCGACAAGGGTAACCCTTCATCACAAACTACTGTGACCCAGGAAGAAATTCAGGTTGCACCAACCAGAGATGTGAAGTCAGTTGCTTCTACAACTGCCGGTGTATTCCAGAAAGATGAAGGAGATGATGTTAACGTACGCGGATCCAGAAGCGATGCTACCGACTACTATGTAGACGGTATCAAAGTTAGAGGTTCCACAGCACTTCCTCAGTCAGGTATCGAGCAAATCACGGTTGTAACCGGTGGTGTTCCTGCTCAGTACGGTGATGCTACAGGAGGTATCATTAATATCACTACCAGAGGTCCTTCAAAGGAATTCTTCGGTGGAGTTGAATTTGTAACATCTGAATTATTCGATAAATATGGCTACAACCTAGCTGGTTTGAATATCTCCGGTCCGGTTTGGTCTAAAAAAGATGCTGAAGGCAAAGTTGACAGAACTATTGTTGGTTTCTTCCTTTCAGCTGAGTACCAGATTGAAAAGGATCCTGATCCATCAGCAATCGGTATGTACAAAGTGAAAGATGATATTTTTAATGATATCAAAAGTAATCCGCTTTCTTCAACCTTAGCAGGTGGAACTGTTTTCCGTAACAAAACAGAGTACCTGAGAGCTGATGCTTTCGAAAAAATTAAAATCAAACAAAATACTGGTTCTGCAGGATACCGTGTATCAGGTAAGATTGATATTCAACCGGTTGACAATATTACATTGACATTCGGAGGTTCTTACGATCACAGTGATAAAAATGAGTTTATCTACACTTACTCATTATATAACTATGATAATAACAACCAGAAAATTGATGACTCCTGGAGGGTTTTTGGTCGTTTGACTCAAAAATTAGGTGGATCAAAAAGCAGTACTGAAGGTTCTGCATCTGTAATCAAGAATGCATTCTATTCGATTCAGGTAGATTATAATAAAACTAAAACCATTTATCAGGATGAAGATCATGAAGATCGTTATTTCGATTATGGTTATATCGGTAAGTTCAATACTATCAAAAATCAAAACCTGTTCCTGAATCAGGTATTCTCGATTGATCCTATTACAGGTGATACCATCTTCACTATATTTGATAATAATGGTAACGGTATTTTGTATGAACAAGCAGCCTTACCAGGTGATTCTGTAATTCAATATACCGGAGGTGGAGTGAATCCATTAACTCAGGCTTACACTGATCAGTATTTTACTCTTGCAGGCGACGATTACCAACAGTATTATTCAACACTTTCTCAGGTTGCAGTAAACGGTGGTATCATCAATGGAGCGTTACCAAGAAATACTTATTCTCTTTACAGAAGTCCTGGTTACACTTACAACCAGTATCGTGTTGTTGAAGGTTCTCAATTCCGTGTTTCTGCTTCAGTTTCTGCCGACGTGAAAGATCATGCTATCGTAGCAGGATTTGAATATGAGCAACGCTCTGATCAGGAATTCGTAATTAATCCTGTTGGTCTTTGGGGACTTGCAAGATTAAGAGCAAATGAAAACAACCAACAGCTTGACAGAAACAGCCCAACTTACATTGGTAATACTGTTTACTATCCACGTGCTTACAGCAACATCGACGGTCTAAGTGGTTTCTATGAAAACCTTAGAGCAAAATTGAATGCTTCTGGTTACAATCTCGGAATTTCTGATTTTGTTGATATCGATAATCTTGACAGAAGTTTACTTTCTCTTGATCTGTTCACTGCTGACGAATTATTAAATTCAGGAAATCAATTCATCAACTATTATGGATATGATTATAAAGGTGAAAAGCAAAGCGGAACGCCTTCATTTGATGATTTCTGGACTGCAACTGATGCATCAGGAAATTATACACGTCCGGTTGCTGCCTTCGAACCTATTTATATGGCAGGTTACATTCAGGATAAGTTCGCAATCAATGACCTTATCTTCAACGTAGGTCTTCGTGTTGACCGTTTTGACGCAAACCAAAAAGTATTAAAAGACAGATATCTGCTTTATCCTGCATATACTGCGGGACAAAAAGCTCCGAATCGTCCATCTAACATCGGTGATGACTTTATTGTTTATGTTGATGATGTTAATGATCCTGAAAATGCAAATATCGTAGGTTACCGTGACGAAGACACCTGGTATGATGCAAGTGGTGTTCAGGTATCAAATCCTTCTATCCTTGCTCTTCAATCAGGTGGTGAAGTTGCTCCTTGGCTTTTAGATACAGATCTTGCAAACAATGGTGTTCAGTTAACTAAATTCAAACCATCTGACAGCTTTAAGGATTATGAGCCATCTGTATCTGTGATGCCTCGTATCGCTTTCTCTTTCCCAATTTCTGATGAAGCACTCTTCTTTGCTCACTATGATGTATTGACTCAGCGTCCTCCATCAAGATCAAGAAGTAACCCAATTGATTACTATTTCATCGAATCTCAAGGTGCATTGTTGAATAACCCAGCTCTTAAACCAGAGCGTACTACCGATTATGAAATTGGTTTCAAACAAACACTTTCAAAAAGTTCTGCATTCACAATCTCTGCATTCTACCGCGAACTTCGTGATATGATCCAGCAGACAGCTGTTAACTTCGCTTATCCTAAAACTTATCTTACATTCGATAACATCGATTTTGGAACTGTTAAAGGTCTGAACTTCGGTTACGATATGAGAAGAACAGGTAACGTTCGTTTAAGCGCAAATTACTCGCTTCAGTTTGCTGATGGAACCGGTTCTGGTGACAGAACTTCTGATAAACTTCTTCAGAATGGTTTCCCAAACCTGAGAACAATTGCTCCACTTGATTTCGATCAGCGTCATGCAATTACTGTTTCTGTTGATTACCGTTATGAAAGTGGTAAAGACTACAACGGTCCAATGATTAAGAATACACAGATTTTTGCTAACACAGGATTGAATGTTGTAATGCGTGCCGGTTCAGGTACTCCATACAGCCGTCAGCGTGATGTTACTACTCAGGCAAACAATATCGGACTTCAACAAGTTGGATCAGGTCTGCTTGATGGTGAAATCAACGGTTCAAGATTGCCATGGCAATATCGTATCGATCTGAAAGTAGATCGTGATTTTGAACTTAAATTTGGCAAATCTGAAGGCAGCAAACCTGTTTTCCTGAATGTCTATGTTCAAATTCAAAACTTATTTGATACAAGAAACATCGTGAGTATTTACCGCTACACTGGTAATGCTGATGATGATGGTTATCTTGCTTCTGCAGTTGGTCAATCTCAAATCCCATTGCAAACAGATCCAACCGCATTCGTTGATCAATACAACATTAAAGTGAACGATCCATCAAACTACAGCCTTCCAAGAAGAGCAAGGATCGGTGTTAAACTTGATTTTTAATCATTAATTAAACAAAGAAAAAAAATAACCAAAATATGATGAAGCGCTCTATAATCACCAACTTTTCTCTGGCCTCTGCTGTAATCCTGGGTACTCTCGGATTGCCGGCTACAGCCAAAGAAAACGTGGGCGTTACAGGAAACTCCAATAAGAATAGTGCTATTGCTGCTAACTGTAACCCAACCACTGCACAGGCTGATCTCGACATCAATAACGTCCGTACTACTGTCCTCGTAGGAGGAGATATGTGGTGGGATCTTTCGAATGCAAAATATGAAGTTCCTATCGGTACTAATAAACATGCCCTGTTCGCAGGTGCATTGTGGATTGGTGGTATCGATGCCGGTGGACAAATTAAAGTTGCCGGTCAAACATATCGCCAGACAGGTATCGACTTCTGGGGTGGACCTATTGATACTAATGCTGTAAATATTACTCCTGATAAATGTCAGACTTATGACAAGCATTGGAAAGTAACTAAACAAGAAGTCCTTGATTTCATTGGTGACCCTAATGCGGCAACAAATGACATTAAGAGCTGGCCGGGTAATGGCGATCCTACTTCTAACGAGGGTACTTATCTTGCACCATTCGTAGATGTTAACGGTGACCTTGAATATGATTACCGTGATGGTGATTATCCCGGATATAATTTCGGTGGCGATTATCCATCAGTTCCTGGTACCATTAAAACTGTTTGTAACGATTATATTTTCGGTGACAAAACACTTTGGTGGGTATTCAACGACGTAGGTAACGCTCACACTGAAACAAGTTCAGATCCTATCGGTCTTGAAATCCGTGCTCAGGCATTTGGTTTCAAAACTAATGATGAGATCAACAACATGACTTTCTACAAATATCAGATCATCAATCGTTCAACTCTTACCCTTACACAGACTTATTTCGGTCAATGGGTAGATCCGGATTTGGGAAATGCTGTAGATGATTATGTTGGTTGCGATGTTCCACGCGGTTTAGGTTTCTGCTACAATGGTGATGCCGATGATGAAACTGCTTCAGGTTATGGTTTAAATCCTCCTGCTATCGGAGTTGACTTCTTCCAGGGACCTTTGGCTGATGTAAACGACTTAGTTGATAACGATCGTGATGGTTGTATTGACTGTACATTCATTGATTCAGCTGGAGTCACTCTTACTTATGACGACAATATCCTTGGTGAGCAAATCATCATGTCTAAATTCGTTTACTATAATAACGTAAATAACTCACCAATCGGAAATCCTAACGGCTTTACTGATTTCTACAACTACCTACGCGGTATCTGGTTAGATAACCAACCAATTACTTATGGTGGCGACGGAAGAAATGCCGGAGCTCCTGTATGTAACTTCATGTTCCCGGGAACTACTGACCCTGATAACTTCCCTACTTTGGGAGAGTGGTCTGAATTTACTGCAGGTAACCCACCTGAAGATCGTCGATTCCTTCAATCAGCCGGAACATTTACACTTACTCCTGGTGCTGTTAACTATATCACAACCGGTGTTGTTTGGGCTCGTGCTCAACAAGGTGGTCCACAAGCTTCTGTTGATCTGATGAAACTTGCAGATGACAAAGCACAGGCATTGTTTGATAATTGCTTCAAACTTATCGATGGTCCGAATGCACCTGATATGGCTATCCGTGAATTAGACAAACGTCTTATCATTTCTTTAACTAATTATGATACTACAGCAGTTGAGTTGTATGATCAGATTGACCCTACAATTGTTGGTGTTCCTGAAGACAGTGCACGTTTCAAATTCCAGGGATATCAGATATTCCAGTTGAAAGATGCTTCTGCAACTACTGCTGACTTTGGAAATCCTGACCGTATCCGTTTGGCACAACAAGTTGATATCAAAGATGGTGTTGCTCAAATCGTTAACTTTAGTTTTGATCCAGCACTGAATGCGAACATTCCGATGGAAATGGTAAATGGTTCTGACAAAGGAATCAATCACACATTTGTTATCACTCAGGATTTATTTGCTACAGGAAATACAGCTCTGATCAATCACAAGACCTATTACTTTACTGTTGTTTCTTATGCTTACAACCAGTACAAGAAATATGATCCGAATGATCCTGCTGCCCTTGATGGTCAGAAAAAACCATACCTGGCTGGTCGTAACAACATCAAAACCTATAGTGCAATTCCACATATCCCAACTCCGGAGAACAGTGGACAGATTCTTGGGTCTGACTATGGTGATGGTCCTAGAATTAAACGTATCGAAGGACAAGGTAACGGTGGTATGATTCTCGACTTTGCAAATAATTACGAAAATGATATCTTGAATGCTCCTTATCGCGTTCGTGAACCTGAGTATTTTGGTGGAAATGGTCCACTTCCTGTTAAAGTTTATGATCCTGTTTTAATTGAGAACTTCAACTATGAAACTCGTTTCAACGGAGTAACTGATACAGATACCTGGAAGATGACTAATCTTTCAACCAACACTACTGTTGATTCTGAAAGAAGTCTTGGACAAAACAATGAGCAGGTATTCCCTGAGTGGGGACTAAGTGCTAATATCAAGAATATACTTGAGGCTGGAAAACCCGGTGCTGAGAACAATGGTTTACTCGAATCAACTGTTGAATTCTCTGATGAAGATTTGAAATGGTTAGCTCCTTTAACTGATGCTGAAGATGCTTCTGCAGAAGACTGGATCCTTTCAGGTGCAGGTGGAACTTATGGCGGTCTTGATGACGGTCAGGTTTACGAAACAATGGTAAACGGTACCTGGGCGCCATACAAATTGACTTCTAAAACTTATCCGGGACCAAAATGGTCAGGAATTGCGGAAGCTCAGATTTCACTTTCTCCGGGAGGTAACTCTAAGACTGCAATTGCAAGTGTTGATATCATCATCACTTCTGACAAAAGCAAATGGACTAGATCACCAGTTTTTGAAATTGGTGGAGGTACTACCGGTGCAGGAACTGTTGGTTCAGCAAAAGCATTCGACTTACGTAAATCACCTTCAATCGATAAAAATGGAAATCCTGATGGTACCGGTGATGGTATGAGCTGGTTCCCTGGTTATGCTGTGAATCTTGAGACTGGTGAGCGTTTAAATATTGCCTTCGGTGAAAATTCTATTTTAGGTGGTGAAAATGGTGCCGACATGAAATGGAATCCAACTGCGACACAATTTGATAACTCAATCAGTCCACCTGAGCCAGTATTTGGTGGTATGCATTACATCTATGTGTTTGGACACAATGGCGATGCTACCTTCAACGTAACAGTTAACGGAACGCCTACTGCATTCCTTGCTGATGTTGCTCATTATGATGAAGGAAAATCAATCAAAGATCTTGCACAGCTTGGTGCAGGTGAATACCCAGGTGTTCCTTCTGCTAATACTACTGCAAAAAGAAATCTTTGGAAGGATGCGATGTATGTAAGTATTCCAATGCTTTCGGAAGACTTCTCTAGTCTTAACCTTCCTGATGGAATTCCTGCTGATGTGAAAGTTAGATTACGCGTTGCAAGAAGCTACAGAACTTATGCTACTTCTGATGTGTTGAAAAGTAATCAGTCATTGACTAGTGGTTCAACTTACTATATTGCTTCTGCTCCTGTGACTTATGACGGAACAACATACACTGAAGTAGGTGCGTCATTTGTTGCTGGTACAGTTACTGTATTTACAGGCGGTGGAACAGTTACTACTTCTGCTCCTGCAAACGGTTTTGATCCGCTGTATACTTTCGGTACTGCTGACCTTGCTAACACAACCAACAATGCAAGCGCTGCAACTACGGCTCTCGATCTGATCAACGTTGTTCCTAATCCATACTATGCATTCTCCGGATACGAAGTATCGCAGTTGGACAACAGAATCAAAATCACGAATCTGCCTCCGGTATGTACTATTTCAATCTTTACCAAGAATGGTACATTAATCAGGAAATTCAGCAGAGACGTTGCTAAAGACAACTCAGAAGGTATCGTGTATGATCCTGCTGTTCCTAATACAGAAACTTCAATTGATTGGGATCTGAAAAACCAAAAAGGTGTTCCTGTTGCTTCCGGTATGTATCTGATACACATTGAAGCTCCCGGCCTAGGTGAGAAAACACTTAAATGGTTCGGTATGATCAGGCCAATTGACCTTGATACATTCTAATAGGAAATTAACTTAAACACGAACCTCATTAACCAATCAACATATGAAGCAATATATAAAACCTATATTAACCAGTTTACTCACTGCATCCCTGCTCGCTGTAGTAGTACCTGCTCAGGCAGGTAACGAAGACCGTGCCGGTCAGGCAGGTGCATCTGAGTTGCTGATAAACCCCTGGACTAAAAGTGCCGGATGGGGTGGATTGAACATTGCAAATGTCAGAGGCATGGAAGCACAGTTCAATAACGTTGCAGGTCTTGCATTTACTAAGAAAACGGAAATTGCGTTCTCTTATACTAACTGGCTTAAAGGAGCCGATATCCAGATTAACTCTTTCGGTTTTTCTCAAAAAGTGGGAGAAACAGGAGTGCTTGCACTGGGTGTTATGTCGATGAATTTTGGCGATATTCAGGTAACTACTGTTGATCAGCCGGAAGGTGGAATCGGTACGTATACCCCGCAATTCATCAACCTGGGTCTTTCTTATGCAAAAGCATTCTCCAACAGTATTTATGGAGGTATGACTGTAAGAGTGATTTCTCAATCAATATCTGATGTTAAAGCTCAGGGTGTTGCGTTTGATGCCGGTATCCAATATGTAACCGGAACAAATGAAGCAAAAGACAATTTGAAATTTGGTATCTCTCTGAAGAATGTTGGAACTCCAATGCGTTTCTCAGGTGATGGTCTCTCTTTCAGAGGAAATCCTCCTGTAGAAGCTACTTATCAGTTAACAATTCAGTCTCGTGCCGAGAAGTTTGAATTACCTTCTTTGGTAAATATTGGTGCATCTTATGATTATAAAATCATGGAAAATCACCGCTTGACTGGAGTTGCGGCCTTTACATCAAACTCGTTTACTAACGATCAGTTCGGTCTTGGAATTGAATATGCTTTCAAAGAAATGTTCTCTCTTCGCGGAGGATATGTATTTGAAAAAGATATGACAAGTGACGAAGATCGCGCAACTGCTATGTCAGGTTTGAATGCAGGTGTTTCAGTTGATGTGCCCCTGGGTAAAAGTGGAAAGAAATTCGGTATTGATTATTCTTACAAATCAACCGAATTCTTCGACGGATGCCACAGCATAGGTGCCAGAATCATCCTCTGATAAAAAAAAGAATTATCTTTGCAAAGTGAAAGAGGACCCTTACCCAAGGGTCTTCTTTCATTTTATTGTGTTTAGTAATAATTGATTAAAACGTAAAAAAATGAGCCAGGTGAACTATTTTACAGAGGAAGGTCTTAAGAAATTACAAGACGAACTCAATCACTTGAAAACTATTGAAAGACCCAGCATATCAAGACAAATAGCTGAAGCCCGTGAAAAAGGTGACTTGTCGGAAAATGCCGAATATGATGCTGCCAAAGATGCACAAGGGTTGCTTGAATTGAAGATCTCTAAATTGGAAGAATTGATGGCAACAGCACGTTTGCTTGATGAGTCCAAAATTGATATTTCCAAAGTTTCTGTTCTTTCTAAAGTTAAAATCAGAAATGTTGCCAATAAAGCCGAAATGACTTACACCCTGGTTACTGAAAATGAAGCTGATCTTAAGTCAGGAAAGATTTCAGTTACATCACCTATTGGTAAAGGATTGCTCGGAAAGAAGAAAGGTGATCAGGTTGATATTGCCGTTCCTTCCGGATTAATGAAATTCGAAATTATTGATATTACCAGATAAATCATGGCATCTGTATTTTCTCGTATAGTTTCAGGCGAAATTCCGGCATATAAAATTGCCGAGAATGATAAGTATTTGGCTTTTCTGGATGTGAATCCCTTAGCTAAAGGACATACGCTGGTAATTCCTAAAGCTGAAATCGACTATATTTTTGATTTGGAAGATCCGGACTATCTCGAACTGATGGCCTTCGCTAAAAAAGTGGCTGTTGCACTGCGTAAATCTGTGCCTTGCATTCGAATTGGTGTTGCTGTTATTGGTCTTGAAGTGCCTCATACCCACATTCACCTCATTCCTTTAAATACCATGTCTGATATCAACTTTTCTTTGCCTAAACTCACACTTCCTACCGAGGTTATGCAGGAAACAGCTGCCAAAATTAAAGCTGCATTGTAAAAACGATTACCCTTTTCTATCTGGGTTTTCTTGCAGAAAAGCCTTCCAGCCACTAAAAGATTTGCTCTTTTGGCCTGATTTTGTCGCAACATTGCCGTTTTGAAAATAGTGACATACTGCAGCTCCTAATCCATCCGTTGCATCCAGAAACTTAGGCATTTCTTCAAATTGCAATAAGGATTGCAACATGGCTGCAACCTGTTCTTTAGATGCATTACCATTTCCTGTAATAGATTGCTTAATCTTTTTTGGGGAATATTCAAATACAGGCATGTTCCTTGATAATGCACCGGCAATTGCAACTCCTTGAGCACGACCTAGTTTTAGCATCGATTGCACATTCTTACCAAAAAAAGGTGCTTCAATTGCTAACTCATCAGGATGGTACTCATCAATCAATCCTACTGTCCGCTCAAATATTTTTTTTAACTTAATATGATGGTCATCGAATTTTGATAGATCAATAATACCTGCCGATACCAGAGACATAGCATTGCCCTTCAATGCAATTATGCCGTAACCCATGATGTTGGTGCCCGGATCAATGCCTAAAATTACTTTGTCAGTTGCCATTCGTACCGTCAAAGTTATAGAAGTTCTGTCGCATGAGCGGGATTTTTTTCTAACATTGTTAACCGATTTGGTAACGATGAATAGTAGCTCAAGGCATTTTGTCATTAATCTGGTTAAGTCTGTACTTGCCCTGGGCTCTGCCTATTTTATTTATGTTAAAATTATTTCCAGACCCGACTTTGATGAAATGTTGGCTGGTATTAAATCGGCCTTGCTGAATCCAAGTAACAGCTTTATTCTTGTAACTGTTGGCTTTTTGATGCTTGTAAACTGGTTGCTTGAAACAGGCAAATGGAAACTTCTGTTGCAAAGGTTTTATCCTGCCGGATGGCTCTCTTGCTTTCGTGCTGTTATGAGTGGAGTCACGGTGAGCATTTTTACTCCAAACCGAACCGGTGAATTTGCGGGCAGAGTTATGCATATGGAAAGTGGTTCCAGAATAAAAGGAGCTATTGCCGCAATTATCGGGAGTATGAATCAATTATTGGTGACCATCATCGCAGGTGGAATGGGCCTGCTTTTTTCTCTCAACGATTTTATGAATGAAGACAAGGTGGTAATACAACTAGTGGGAGCGCTAATTCTTGCCGGTATGATTGGGTTGATCATTATTTATTTCAGACTACCGTTATTGGGAAAGATAATTGCTAAAACAAATGCCTTGAAAAAACTGGCTTTATATGCCAGGATTTTTAGTTTATATACCAGATATGATTTGTTAAAATTAACGATGTTATCGGCCTTTCGTTACTTGGTTTTCTCTTACCAGTTTATTTTAATGCTTGAATTCTTTGGAGTTTCATTGCCTTATCTGGAAGCTATGCGTCTGATAACCTTGATATACCTGGTGATGGCAGTGGTGCCAAGTATCGCTTTGTCTGAATTAACTGTCAGAGGGTCTGTAGCACTCTATTTTTTATCACCTGTTGCTGCTAACCCTGCAGCAATTTTAGCTGCAACATCAGTACTGTGGCTTATCAATCTCGCAATTCCTGCAATTTTAGGAGCACTGTCTGTATTTTATTTCCGGCTTAACAGATGATGGTCAACGTTGAAATAATTTTTTCACTGATCGCAGTAATCATAGCTCTAAGCTATGTAACCTGGGTCGCCCGGAATAATATGGCCTGGATAAAATATGTGAACAGAAAGCCAGTATCACCCTCAGGAAAATATACATCCATCACTGTTGTCATTGCAGCCAGAAATGAAGAAAATCTGATAGAGAACTTATTGCAGGAATTGCTCAATCAAAATTATCCTCCTTCAAAATTTCAGGTGATTATCAGCAACGATTTCTCAACCGATAAAACTGCTGATGTGTGCAACGCAATGGCACATAAGTTTCAACAAAGTGGCATTCAATTTCTAATCATTAACGCAGCAGAAAATGAACTGTCCGGTAAAAAAGCAGCACTCGAGCGTGCAATTAAAAAGGCAACCGGTGATCTAATTCTCACCACTGATGCCGATTGTTCAGTTTCTCCCGATTGGGTTGCATCATTTGCTGGAAAATTTGCTGAATCTTCCGCTCCGATGATAACAGGTTTTGTAAAGCTGCATGATGGGGGAAATTTATTTGCCAATTTGCAGGCTATCGATGTGCTTAGTCTCTCCGGTATTGGAGCAACGACTGTGATTAATAATAAACCGCTG
This sequence comes from Bacteroidia bacterium, assembly GCA_016788065.1. Lineage (GTDB taxonomy): Bacteria > Bacteroidota > Bacteroidia > AKYH767-A > OLB10 > JADKJB01. The sequence goes on from JAEUTI010000008.1 coordinate 90,191, forward strand.
ATGTGCAATGGGGCGAATCTGGCCTTTACCAAAGCAGCATTTTCCGAAGCCGGAGGTTATGATTACGGAATTGATCAACCGGGTGGAGATGATACCTATCTGATGTTCAAAATCAATCAACTTTTTCCCGGTAAAATTCTTTTTAATGAAGATCCTAAATCGATTGTCACCACCAACCCACAGCCGGATTTGAAGCACTTTGTCAGGCAACGAGTTCGCTGGGCTTCTAAAGTTAAATATTACAAAGAGTCGTATGTTAAAACCACCGGTGTGCTGATTTTTACTGTTAACCTGGTGTTGTTGCTTGCTGCTTTATTAGCAGCTATTGGAAGTTTGAACTGGATCATTGCCCTGGCAATATGGATTTTAAAAGCAACTGCAGATTTACTATTCTTGTTTCATCTCTCGACATTTACCTCTCAACTTCGGCTTTTATTTGTATTTTTACCGGCTCAAATTCTCTATCCTTTTTATTCATTGGCGGGCACGTTAATTGCCATGAAAAAAACCGATTATGAATGGAAGAGCAGAGACTATAAAAATCAATAATGAACTCAGGTAAGCCGGTCACTCCTTCAGCGATTCTTTGGATGCGTCTCCGGAAAAATATTCCTGCAATGGTAGGTTTGGTGATTATAGTTTTTGCAGTATTCATTTCGCTATTTGCCTATGTGGTTATGCCCGATCAGTCGCCGAATGCCAATGAAATGAATCTTTCATTAAGTATTTTACCTCCCGGAACCACCGTTCAAATGATTCGTGTTCCGGTTAAAGTTCAGTTGGAAGAAGCTGGAGTTTTGGATAAGATTTTCACAGGTACACCAGCTACTTTCAAGTCAATTCCTGTTGATTCTGTTTGGCTAAAAAATGACACCGTATATTTTATTGGTTTCGGAAGTAATGCAGTAAATTCTATGTTGGTCGAAAAACAACCACTAGCTGAAATGTTTACTGGTACCAGGGATTTTCAATTACAAAACGGAAAACTTAAGTGGGTCAGCTATTCAGGAGAACAACATTCAATTGCACAATCTGAAGTTTCTGCACAATTTCTTAAGGAGAGAATTTCTAACCGGAAATTTATTCTTGGAACCGATCGGTTTGGACGCGATTTGTTCAGCAGGATTTTGGCAGGCACCAGAGTGTCGATGGCAGTTGGATTAATTGCTGTGATTATTTCTTTAATCATTGGAATTCTGCTTGGTTCTCTGGCAGGATTTTTCAGAGGAAGAACAGATGATTTTATTATGTGGATCACCAGTGTGGTGTGGTCTATTCCAACATTGTTATTAGTAATAGCTATAACAATGGCACTTGGTAAAGGATTTGCTCAGGTCTTTATCGCTGTGGGCCTAACCATGTGGGTGGAAGTTGCAAGAGTTGTAAGAGGTCAGATTTTTAGTCTGCGCGAAATGGAATTTGTAGAAGCAGGAAAAGCTTTAGGATTTACCAATGCTAGAATTATCAGAAAACATGTCTTGCCAAATATATTGAGTCCTGTAATTGTTATTGCCGCCTCGAATTTTGCTTCTGCAATTTTACTCGAAGCCGGATTGAGTTTTTTAGGAATGGGAGCTCAACCACCAACTCCATCCTGGGGAATGATGATCAAAGAAAATTATGGTTACATAGTTGTTGATGCAGCTTATCTGGCAGTATACCCCGGCATTGCCATCATGCTGATGGTTTTAGCTTTTACCTGGTTGGGAAATGGCTTGCGCGATGCTGTTGATTCGAAATTCTAAACAGTTCTATTAACTGAAATGCAATAATAATTTCCACGCATCATCAATTTTTCCAGCCTGAATCAAAGCTTTAGCAGCTAAATGAAGTGCTTTGTTTTTTGATTCCGGATTTGCATCAAATACCGCTGACAAATTTTTTATTTCCTCCATATTACCAAATTCGGAAATAGCTTGCTGATTGGGAAGAGCTTCAACATTTCCTAATTGTCCCAGATCATTTCCACTTAAGACATCACTGTTACGGATTTGCACCGGAATCTGATCTATTCCAATTCCCATTTTTAAGTTTGGCTTGGTGACTTCAAAAAGTGCATCCCCTGATGCCCGGCAATAGTAATCCTGCCCGCATCTTCCAACAAGATCTATTTTGTGAGGATCAATACGCCCTTCACTGTCCATTACATCTTCATTGATGTGCATGAGCAGAATTTCACATATAATTAAATTACCTGCCCCGCCTTCAGTTCCTGTTTCAATCACCTGCTTTACCTTACACTCAAATTGAACAGGTGATTCTTTAACTCGGAATGGTTTTACAAGCTGTGATGGAATAGGTGTAAATCCTGCTTTAACAAATTCACTCACACCTTTCGGGTATTCACAACTCGATAAAGATGCCTGCTGAACCATACTATAACTCACAACATTTATCACAACTTCCATATTTTCATACACGTTTTCAAGTGTATGTTTTATGGTGTTGTCACGTACCCGGCGTGCGGGACTGAAAATTAATGTCGGAGGTTTCGAACCAAACGCATTAAAAAAACTATACGGACTTAAATTCGGATTACCCTGATTGTCGATGGTGCTGGCAAAAGCAATAGGGCGGGGGGCAACTGCACTTAGCATGTGTGCATGAAATTGCCCTGTTTTAATTTCTTTGGGATCAATTGTAATCATGCGCTAAAGGTACTGATTCGAGAGTTTTGGAGTTTCGTGTTTGTCGACTTTTCTGAAAAAAAACCAATTATTGCCGGATTTATTAAAAATTTCCTACTTTTGCAGCCCGTGAAGTTTTATGTAACTTCTATTATTGTTCTTTAAATGCGCATGTGGCGTAATTGGTAGCCGCGCCAGACTTAGGATCTGGTGCTTCACGGCGTGGGGGTTCGAGTCCCTCCATGCGCACTATTAGAAGGCTGTTTCAGTTTGAAACAGCCTTTTTTATTTTTAATTTATTTCTTTTAGATTTATGTCATTGAATTACAGTCAGATATATTTGTCTCTAACCATTCCCCGAACCAAGGTTTTGCTTAATTAAAGGACTGTTTCAAATCGGAAATCTGCTTAAAAATGCTTAATTTTGCACCGCCAAATTGAGATTTGGGCTCACTTTTACAAAGATTCCCTGCTATACATCAGAAAAACTAAATAATTTATAAGCATCGTTAAAATGAACATTACCAGAGAAGAGATCGGTACACTGAATGAAATTTTAAAAATTAATCTGACACCGGAAGATTATACCGAAAAGGTTGAATCCGAATTAAAAAAGTATCAGAAATCAATGAATTTACCGGGATTTCGTCCCGGACATGTTCCTGTTGGTTTGGTAAAAAAGAGATATGGAAAGTCGATACTTATCGATGAGCTAAATAAAATAGTTTCCGGATCAATCGAAAGTTATATCACTGAACAAAAACTTGATTTGCTTGGAAGTCCAATTCCTCAGCCTTCTAACGATAGCATTAACAATTGGGATACACCAGGTAATTTCGAATTTATTTTTGAAATAGGATTGGCCCCTCAGTTCAGCTTAACCTTGCCTCCTTCAAAGACTTTTACTTCTTATGAAATAATTGTTGACGAAGATAAAATCACTCAGTATGTAGATGATATCCGCAGGAAATATGGCAAGTTTTCAAATCCTGAAACTTCTAATGAACTAACTATTTTCTATGGTGATTTTGCAGAGCTCGATGCTTCAGGAGCTGTGAAAGAAGGTGGAATCACCAGCCGTTCGACATTATCAGTGGAATCAGTTAAAGATGATGCAGTAAAAAAATCACTGATCGGACTGAAAAAAGGTGATACGGTAAAAGTGAATTTAGCTGTTGCCTTTAACAATGATGCCGATGAAATTGCACATATGTTGAATCAACCGGTCGACAAAGTATCAGGAATTAATTCGGACTTCAATTACACTATCGATACCGTAAATCAGGTAGAGAAGGCGGATATGAATCAGGAGTTTTTTGATAAAATATATGGTGAAAATGTTGTTACTGATGAGGCCGGTTTCCGTGAAAAAGTAAGAGCCGAAATTGCCGGAATGTATGTTCAAGATACTGACATGAAACTCAAACACGACATTGAAGATCACCTTTTGGAAGAATTAAGCCTTAAACTGCCGGACGCATTCCTTCAGAAATGGTTACAGACTGCCGTTGAAAAGCCTCTTACACCTGAGCAAGTGGAAAAGGAATATGGTGGTTATTCCAGAGGAATGAAACTGCGCCTGATCGAAAACCGGATTTTCCGCGACCAGAATATGAATATTTCTCAGGATAAAATTCGTGAAATGGCTAAACAATATATCCTGCACCAGTTTTCAGGATATTCAGCCGGTTTAACCGATGAAATCATGACCGGCCTGGTAAGCCGTTATCTTGAGAAAAGAGAGTCAGTCGAGAGAATAATTGAAACCCTTTCAGACAGAAAAGTGTTTAATTACTTGAAATCTATTGTTAATGCCAATGTTGTTAAGGTTTCCTATGATGAATTCCTTAAAATTGTCAAAGAACATCAGCACGCACATTAATTTCCCTTTTTCAAAAAAAATACTCAATTTTACATTCTAACTTAAAAAAATAGTTATGGACTACGGAAAAGAATTTGAAAAGTATGCAGTAAAGCACCGCGGGCTTAATAGTATGCACGTTGGTTCGTATATTAACTCTGTTTATGCTAATTATATTTCCCCTACAATCATTGAAGAACGTCAGCTGAATGTTGCTACTATGGACGTTTTTTCAAGATTAATGATGGACAGAATCATTTTCATGGGTGTTCCAATTAACGATTATGTAGCCAATATCATTCAGGCTCAGTTGTTGTTTTTGGAATCAGCCGATGCGAAAAGAGATATTCAGATTTATGTAAATAGCCCCGGAGGCAGCGTTTATGCCGGTTTGGGTATCTATGATACAATGCAGTTTATTGGTCCCGATGTTTCTACCATCTGTACCGGAATGGCTGCATCAATGGCTGCCGTACTTATGTGTGCCGGTACCAAAGGAAAACGTTCCGCTCTTAAGCATGCCCGCATTATGATTCATCAACCAATGGGTGGTGCTGAAGGTCAGGCTTCTGATATCGAAATTACAGCACGTGAAATTCAGAAACTGAAAAAAGAACTCTACGAAATTATTTCAATTCACTCAGGCAAACCATATGATGATGTTTGGAAAGATTCTGACCGCGATTACTGGATGACTGCCGATGAATCTAAAGAATATGGAATGATTGATGAAGTGCTTACAAGAAATAAAAATACCACTAAATAATAGTTTGGCTTTTGAAAAATAATAAAGAAATAAAATGCTCCTTTTGTGGACGCGATAAAAGCGCCACTAATGTACTGATCGCCGGTATGTCCGGACATATCTGTGATCAGTGCATAACTCAGGCTCAGCAAATAGTTAATGAAGAATCTGCTGAGAAACTGAAAAGCTCTATTTCCACCAGCCTTCAGTTGCTGAAGCCTCTTGAAATTAAAGAATTTCTTGATCAGTATGTGATTGGACAGAATGAAGCCAAGAAGGTTATATCTGTCGCTGTTTATAATCACTACAAACGACTTATTTATCGTGCCCGTCAGAAAGAAGATGTTGAAATAGATAAGTCCAATATTATTTTAGTTGGTGAAACCGGAACCGGTAAAACCCTCCTTGCGCGTAGTATTGCCCGCATGCTGAAAGTTCCTTTTTGTATTGCCGATGCTACTGTTTTAACTGAAGCAGGTTATGTTGGTGAGGATGTTGAAAGCGTTTTAACACGCTTACTCCAGGCAGCTGATTATGATGTTGCCGCTGCTGAAAGAGGAATTGTTTACATTGATGAAATCGACAAGATAGCCCGCAAATCCGATAACCCTTCTATTACCCGTGATGTTTCCGGGGAAGGTGTGCAACAAGGTTTGTTGAAGATGTTGGAGAATACTGTTGTGAATGTGCCTCCTCAGGGTGGAAGAAAACATCCCGAGCAGAAAATGATTGCTGTGAATACACAAAACATTCTTTTCATCTGCGGTGGTGCTTTCGATGGTATCGATAAAATTATTGCACGAAGAATGCAAACCTCAGCAATTGGTTTCAGCTCAAGCAAAGACCTCAACGAAATTGATCGGGAAAATATGATGCAATATATTTCACCGGTAGATTTAAAAACATTTGGTCTTATTCCTGAATTAATCGGTCGTTTACCAGTAGTAACTCATCTGTTACCACTCGATAAAGTAACTTTACGTTCCATTCTTACAGAGCCTAAAAATGCACTCATGCGTCAGTATGAACGCCTTTTTGAAATGGAAAACATTAAGCTGAAATTTGATGATGATGTGCTCGATTTTATTGTCGATAAAGCCATGGAATTCAAATTGGGGGCACGTGGATTGCGCTCCATCTGCGAAGCAATCATGCTGGATCTGATGTTTGAAACGCCATCTTCAGGTAAAGAAGGAACTGTGAAAGTGACTTTGAAATATGCTGTCGATAAGGTTAATAAATCAAATATCAGTAAGCTGAAAGTCGCCTGATATATTTATTTCTTTTTATTAGCGAAGTAGCATCAACACTTCCGCAAAAATCATTTCTTCTTATAGGTAATGAACGAATAAGGCCACTGGTTTTTCTCATCACCTTCATGCCTTTCTCTGCTGATTTCTTCCCACTCCGATGATTTAATTTCAGGAAAGAAAGTATCTCCTTCAAAAGTGTGATGTATTTGTGTGATGTAAAGTGTGTCTGCCAGAGGTAGTGTACACTCAAAAATTTGTGCCCCGCCAATAATGAAAATTTCCTCTTGTCCCGCACATTGCATCATTGCTTCAGTAAAATTCTGAGTTACTATACAGCCATCTGCATGATAATCGGTTTGCCGTGTAATTATTACTGAAGTGCGTCCGGGAAGAGGTTTGCCAATCGATTCAAAAGTTTTTCTTCCCATGATCATATGATGACCCATGGTGAGTGTTTTGAAATGCTTCAGATCGGCAGGAAGATGCCATGGCAATCCGTTATCGCGACCAATCAGCCGGTTCTCATCAAATGCAACAATTAGTGAAATTTTCATAAGCGAAATTTACACAGCAACTGCTGCTTTTATAGCCGGATGTGGTTCATATCCTGAAAGGAAAAAGTCGTTGAACTGAAATTCGAAAATGTTTTTAATTAACGGATTGATGCGCATCACAGGCAACTGTTTGGGATCACGACTCAATTGTAAATTAACCTGATCGAAGTGGTTGTTGTAAATATGAACATCACCGAAAGTATGTATGAATTCTCCTGGTTTGAGATTGCAAACCTGTGCAACCATAAGTGTCAACAAGGAATAGGAAGCAATATTAAATGGAACACCAAGGAATAAATCTGCACTGCGCTGATATAATTGACAGGATAATTTTCCATCAGCCACATAAAACTGAAAAAGGATATGGCAGGGTGGAAGAGCCATTTTCTCAATAAAACCAACATTCCAGGCATTTACCAACAATCTGCGAGAATCAGGATTTTTTTTGATCTGATCTATAAGATTGGTGATTTGATCAACATGTCCACCATCGGGTGTTGGCCACGAACGCCACTGGTACCCATAAACAGGACCGAGATTCCCATCGGCATCAGCCCATTCATTCCAGATACTAACCCCATTCTCAGTTAGGTAACGAATATTGGTGTCGCCTTTCAGAAACCACAGTAGTTCATGAATAATTGATTTTACATGCAATTTCTTGGTGGTGACCATAGGAAAGCCTTCTTCCAGATTAAAACGCATCTGATATCCAAAAACACTCCGTGTGCCGGTTCCTGTCCGGTCGCTTTTATCTGCACCATGGTTCATGACATGGCGAAGTAAATCGTGGTATTGTTTCATAACTGAGGGGTTTGCTAGGGCAAAGTTAGATAAAGATGCCTGTTTTTGGATTGTTTTTAACTAATTTGAATAGTAGTTATTATCAATTACGCTGAATCAAAGGAGTTTATTATTGTTTGACCGGAGTTTCGGCACTGGAATTCAGGCTTGCCAGATTTTTTTTCGCTAATGTAAAATCCGGTGTATCTGTAATTGCTTTTGTAAACGATTCTTTGGCAAGTTCTTTTTTACCCAGTTCCAAATACAAAACCCCCATCAGATTCTCAGCTGCAGAGTGGTATGAAACCTCCATATTTTCGCCTTGTTCGGTACTAATAATCACTTTCTCTTTTTTTGCATTCGGATGAACAGAAACCTTTGAGGCTGTTAAAGCACACTCGCCAAAGCGCTTTAAACTGTATTGTAGTGTGGCCAGCTGGTAACCATGTTCCGGTGAACCGGAAGCTGTAAACAACGATTCAAATAACGGTAGCGCAGCCTTAACATCACCTAAGTTCCGGTACGAATAAGCCTGTATTTCTTTCAGAACATCACGTTGAGGTGCTTTTTCTGCTGCTATAATAGCCTGCTGATAGGCACCCATCCTGAAGTAAAGGTTAGCCAGGGAATCGTAATGAGTTGTTACCTGTGGTTGCATGGCAATGACCTCGAACAAGGCATTCTTAGCCACATCAAGATCATTGAATAGCACTGCGTTACGGTACCTCGACCAAACCTGGGTGGTATCGGAAACTTTGTTTTTTTGTGCCGATACTGTTGTTACAATGGTAAAAAACAGAAGGGTAAAGAAGATTTTTTTCATACTGGGATGTTTATAAAAAATGAAATGCAAATTTCCCAAAAAGCCTTAACTTTGACAAGTCCAGATGAAATAAGGATTTCGGACGCTTTTTAAATGGATAAATACCTTGCTCAGTTAAATGAATCGCAACGGGATGCCGTACTTTGTATGGATGGTCCTGTGATGATAATTGCCGGTGCCGGATCAGGGAAAACCAGGGTTCTGGTTCACCGTATCGTTCATATGATGCAAAATGGAGCCGATCCGTTCAATATTCTTTCGTTGACTTTTACGAATAAGGCAGCCAGAGAAATGAAATCAAGGATTGCTCATGTTGCTGGTGATGAAGCACGCAATTTGTGGATGGGAACCTTTCACTCCGTGTTTGCTAAATTGCTTCGCGTGGAAGCACCCAAAATTGGTTATCCTTCCTCATTCACGATTTATGATACCGATGATGCCAAAAATCTGATTAAAGACATTGTCAAAGATCAGGGACTCGACGAAAAAATTTATAAACCGGGATTGGTTTACAATAGAATTTCATCGGCAAAAAATAATCTCTATTCCTGGAAAGATTATCAGGAAAATAGCGAACTTACCACCGATGATAAACATGCAGGTAAACCCCATTTAGGTTTGTTGTATGAAATTTATCAGAAGCGGCTCTTCAAATCCGGTGCAATGGATTTTGATGATCTTCTCTTCAATACTTTTATTCTGCTCAATAATTTTCCGGAATTGCTTCACAAGTATCAGAATAAATTTAAATACATACTGGTTGATGAGTTTCAGGATACCAACTATGCTCAGTATGTTATTGTGCGGAAACTGGCCGCTCAACACGAGAATATTTGTGTTGTTGGCGATGATGCACAAAGTATTTATGCTTTCCGTGGAGCGAATATTCAGAATATTCTAAGCTTTGAATCCGATTATCCGGATTTGAAAACATTCAAGCTGGAACAAAATTATCGTTCCACTAAAATGATTGTGAATGCTGCTAATAGCCTCATTGCGAACAATCGTTCACAGTTGAAAAAGTCGGTGTGGACCGATAATGCCGAAGGTGAATTAATCAGACTTATTAAGGGTCTGAGCGATAATGAAGAAGGTAATATGGTTGCTAATGCCATATTCTCAGATAATAATCAATATCAAATCCGCTATAAGGATATTGCTGTATTGTATCGTACCAATGCGCAATCCCGTTCTATGGAAGAAGCTCTTCGAAGAAAGGGAATTCCTTATAGGATCTATGGCGGCATTTCATTCTATGCCAGAAAAGAAGTAAAAGATCTGCTGGCATATTTTCGCCTGACTGTAAACCCGGCAGATGAAGAAGCTTTGAAACGGGTAATTAATTATCCTAAAAGAGAAATTGGAAAGACTTCTGTCGATAAGATTATAGTAGCTGCCGATCGCGAAAATTGTAGTCTATGGGAAGTGTTGGAAAGAATAAATAGTATTGAAACCGGACTAACCGCTGCAACACGCGGACGAATTGCCGATTTTGTAGCTATGATAAAAAGTTTTTCGGTGATGCTGAAAACCAAATCAGCATTCGATCTGGCAAGCCACATCGCTATGTCAACCGGACTACTCAAAGAATTGTATGCTGATAAATCTCCCGAAGGAATCAGTCATTATGAAAATCTTCAGGAGTTATTGAACGGTATTAAAGAATTCACCGATAAAGGAACAACACCATTACCTGCCCCTTCCGGTGAACTGGAAGCCGATACTACGCTTCGCACCCTTGATGTTTTTCTGCAGGATATTGCGCTCATTACCGATAAGGAAAATGATGAAACCAATGATGAAAGTGTTTCTCTCATGACCATCCACGCATCTAAAGGACTCGAATTTAAGAGTGTTTACATAGTTGGTCTCGAAGAAAATTTATTTCCATCACAAATGGCATTGCAATCCCGGGCTGAACTCGAAGAAGAACGACGATTATTTTATGTGGCCATTACCAGAGCAGAAAATAAGTTAACGTTGTCGTATGCTATCAGCCGGTACAAATGGGGAAATCTCATCAGCTGCGAACCCAGCAGATTTATTGGTGAAATTAATCCCGATTTTATTGATGATCAAACTGCACTTGTTGTAAAAGGTGCCGATATAAACCGTCAGCGAAACTGGAGCAACTTTGGCAATAGCAATCGCAATGGAAAACCGGAAGTTGTTCCATCTACTCCCGGACCGGGATTCAAGAAGGTTACGCAACTCAAAAAAGCACCTGTTGCAGCAGTTGCCGGAGAACCTTTTGAAGCAGATGATCCTGCTTCAATAAATGTTGGAATGACTGTTGAACATCAGAAATTTGGTGAAGGAAGTGTTACTGCTATGGAAGGGGATTTTCCTGATCTGAAAGCAACTGTTCATTTTCCCGGACATGGTCACAAACAACTTTTGCTGAAGTATGCAAAACTTAAAATTGTCAGAAACTAGATTCTTGTTTAAATTAATATAAATACTTTTTTTATGATCGAAATGGAATATAATTCCGGAAGAAACAAACTCATTATACCTGAATATGGCCGGAATATTCAGAAGCTGATCGAATATGCTGTGAGTCTCGAAGACCGTGAAGAACGGAATAAAATTGCAGTCGCTATCGTGAATGTTATGGGTCAGTTAAACCCTCAACTCCGTGATATAACTGATTTTAAACATAAACTTTGGGATCACCTTTTTATCATCTCCGATTTTAAACTGGATGTCGATTCTCCCTATGAAAAACCAACTGCACTAACATACAAGGTTAAACCTCGTGGTATTGCATACCCAACTTCAGATATTCGTTTCCGCCATTATGGCCGCATCATTGAACAAATGATTAAAGAGGTCATGGATCTGGAAGAAACTCCGGAAAGAGAACAAATGACTGTGAACATCGCCAACTTTATGAAGATGCTTTATGTTACCTGGAATAAAGATTCTGTGGCTGATGAAGTGATTTTTGAACACCTGAGAATTTTATCAGGTGGTAAGTTGAAAGTTAAAGAAGATGTGAAGTTGCAACAGGCTATTGAACAACCGAATCGTATTCCGGTTAAGAAAGCACCAATACGTCAACAGCAACGAACAAAAGCAAGAATGCCGAATGGTGGAAATGGTAAAAATTACAGAAAAGGTTGATATAAATATTTATGGGAAATAGTTTCGAAGTAACAGGTGGCCTTACTCTTAAAGGTGATATAATTCCTCAAGGAGCAAAAAATGAAGCATTGCAGATTATATGTGCAGTGTTATTAACACCTCAGCCTGTAACAATCAGCAATATTCCTGATATCAGGGATGTAAATAAATTGATCGAATTGCTCGCTAATATGGGCGTTCGTTTGACAAGAAAAGGTGAAGGTATAATAGAGTTTCAGGCCGATAATGTTAATCTCGATTTTCTGGAGACTACTGATTTTGCCAAGCAAGCAGCTGCATTGCGGGGTTCTATTATGATCGTAGGACCATTACTTGCAAGGTTTGGAAAGGCACATATTCCTAAGCCCGGTGGCGATAAAATTGGTCGCCGGAGATTAGATACCCACTTTATCGGGTTCATGAATCTGGGAGCAAAATTCGACTTCGATTCTAAAGACGAATTTTATAAAGTTGAAGCAAAAGAATTGAGAGGAGCTTATATGCTCCTCGATGAGGCTTCTGTAACCGGTACAGCCAATATTGTTATGGCTGCAGTTCTTGCCAAAGGACGAACAACGATTTACAATGCAGCATGTGAACCTTATATTCAGCAACTATGCAAGATGTTGAATAATATGGGAGCTAAAATTTCCGGAATCGGTTCTAATCTGCTGATCATTGATGGCGTTGATGGTCTCGGAGGTTGTTCGCACCGCATGTTACCCGATATGATTGAAATCGGTAGTTTTATCGGACTGGCGGCTATGACCGGATCAGAAATTACCATCAAAGATGCGGGTATCGAACATTTGGGTGTAATCCCTGGTGTGTTCCGTCGCCTCGGAATTAATATGGAGTTTCGTGGTGATGACATCCACATCCCAGCACAGGATCATTACGAAATAGATACTTTTATTGATGGCTCTATTCTTACCATAGCAGATGCCATCTGGCCCGGTTTCACACCCGATTTGTTGAGTGTGGTGCTGGTTACAGCAACTCAGGCAAATGGAACAGTCCTGATTCACCAAAAAATGTTCGAATCAAGACTCTTTTTCGTTGATAAGCTGATTGACATGGGTGCCCAAATAATCCTTTGTGATCCTCATAGGGCAACCGTAATAGGACTCAACCGCAAGCATGCTTTGCGTGGTATTCAAATGACCTCGCCCGATATCAGAGCAGGTGTGGCTTTGCTCATTGCCGCTCTTTCGGCTGATGGTAAAAGCATCATCCATAACATTGAACAAATTGACCGCGGTTACCAGAAAATCGATGAACGCTTAAATAAATTGGGTGCTAAAATTAAAAGGGTCTCCTAAAATCTAAAAAGTGGTACTATTTTTGTAAATAATTACCGTCCAAAAAAACTTGAAAATCCTATGAAACGTATTAATTTGATGCTTCTGATGATTGGTGTTGCCACCTTTGCATTCGGATTTATTTATCAGTCAAATCCACAGGGCACCAATGTCGGTGACAAAGCTATTGATCTGGCTTTCACAAGTCCTGAAGGAAAAACAATTGCTCTTTCTTCTCTCCGTGGTAAAGTAGTTTTAATCGATTTTTGGGCTTCCTGGTGTGGACCATGCCGTATGGAAAATCCAAATCTGGTTGCTGCTTACAATAAATACAAAGACGCTAAATTTAAAAGTGGTAAAGGTTTTACCATTTATAGCGTTTCCCTGGATCAAAATAAGGATGCCTGGATGAAGGCCATTAAACAAGATAATCTATCCTGGTCATACCATGTGAGTGACCTTGGCGGATGGCAATCAAAACCAGCTCAAATTTACCGGGTTAACTCAATTCCAGCCAGTTACTTACTTGATGATAAAGGAGTAATTGTTGGTAAAAATCTTAGAGGTCCGGCTTTGGAGCAGGCTCTCGAGAAGTTGATGAAGTAATTCTGTTAAATATACCTTGAAACGACAGGTTGGCCTCAAGCCGATCTGTCGTTTTTATTTACTTTTGCCTGCCAAAATGACCCGATTCAGGCTGTGGCAAACTATTTGACCCTCCCAGTGAAATGAAATTCAAATTCAGTAATCCGTTTAACCAGAATAAGATGTCGCAAGAAAAGGATAATCCTAATAACACAGATAATACTATTGATAACGAGCAAGTTACACCTGTTGGCGAACCTTTTTCCGATGAAATTTCACCCGATTTACCCCCTGTTGATGAGGGTAACGACCTAAGTAAGTTGAAAGACGAATTGGCAGAAAGTCGTGACAAATTTTTACGCCTCTATTCCGAATTCGATAATTTTCGAAAAAGAACGCAAAGGGAGCGTCTCGATCTTCTAAAAAGTGCCGGTGCCGATGTTATTATCGCCCTTTTACCGGTGCTCGATGATTTTGACAGGGCTCAGAAAGCTTTTTCTACAACAAACGGTGACAGCGCCCTCAAAGAAGGAGTAGATTTGATTCATAATAAAATGGTTTCCTTATTACAACAAAAAGGCCTATCCAAAATGGAATCGGTGGGGAAAGAATTTGATGTGGAATTTCATGAAGCAATTACCAACATCCCTGCACCAACTCCGGATCTGGTAGGTAAAGTGGTTGATGAAGCCGAAAGTGGTTATTTACTGAATGGGAAAGTCATTCGGCATGCAAAAGTTATTGTTGGTAATTAAGAATTAAGGAAATCTGTATTTATGGCAAAGCGTGATTTTTATGAAATTTTAGGTGTGGGCAAATCTGCCGGAGATGCTGAAATTAAAAAAGCATACCGGCAAATGGCATTGAAATACCATCCCGATAAAAACCCTGGTAACAAGGAAGCTGAAGATAAATTTAAAGAAGCTGCCGAAGCTTACGAGGTACTCAGTGATGCCGATAAACGTCGCCGTTATGATCAGTTTGGTCATCAGGGTGTAGGTGGCGCCGCAGGAAATGGTGGCTATGGTGGCGGAATGAATATGGATGATATTTTCAGTCAGTTCGGCGATATTTTCGGAGGACACAATCCATTTGAGAGTTTCTTTGGCGGTGGTGGCAATGGAAGTGGCGGTCGTCGTTATGTAAATAAAGGAACCAATCTCCGTATTAAAGTTAAATTGACTCTGGCCGAAATTGCCAATGGAGTTGAGAAAAAAATAAAAGTAAATAAAACTATTCCTTGTAATTCATGCAGTGGTAGTGGTGCTCAAAATGGTTCTTCATTTAGTAAATGCAGTACTTGTAATGGTGCCGGTCAGGTTCGACGGGTTACAAATACCATTTTGGGTCAGATGCAAACTACCTCTACGTGTCCATCCTGCCAGGGCGAAGGACAAACTATAACCAATAAATGTAAAAGCTGTCATGGTCATGGAACTATGCCAGGTGAAGAAGTGATTTCTATTAACATTCCGGCCGGCGTAGGTGAGGGAATGCAGGTGAATGTAAGTGGCAAAGGAAATGCTGCCGAACGTGGTGGATTACCAGGCGATTTGCTCATTGTAATTGAAGAAATCGAAGATCAGTTCCTGAAAAGAGATGGTCACAATTTATTGTATGATTTATACATATCAATTCCTGATGCTGCATTAGGTACCAGTGTCGAAATTCCTACGGTAGATGGAAAGGCTAAAGTAAAAATTGATGCAGGTACACAAGCCGGCAAAGTGTTACGTCTGAAAGGAAAAGGCCTTCCGCAACTCAATAGTCACTATAAAGGTGATCTCCTCATAAATATCAATGTGTGGACACCACAAACACTGACTTCAGAAGAAAAGAAAATACTCGAAAAATTAAAAACATCCGACAACTTTAAGCCACATCCCGGTAAAGGTGATAAAAGCTTCTTTGAAAAGATGAAGGAGTATTTTAATTGATTTTTTTTTTAAAAGTATTCATCTATAAATTCAGGAAGTTACTGCTTCCTTATAGTCAGCGAAGTACCGGCATGAATTTTCTTTCCGGTACTTATTTCATAATTTGACTTGTACTTTTCGTATATGGTTTCCGGCTGTTCTACACCATTAATGTATAAGTTGTTGTTTTCAAATGAAAATTCAAACCCTGAATCATTTTCAATGAGCTGATCATTTACAAGTTGTTCAGTAAGTTTTTGTTTCCATTTTATGTAACGCTCACTGTAGCCTTTTTCATCTGCCACTTTAACACTATTTTCTTCGAATGATTTTTTAATTGACTTTTGAATGATCTCTTCAAATTCACCATATGACGATTTAGGTATCTCCATATCATCTTCAGTAAGATGGATTACATCACCATCAATTACCGTAACCGCTATTTTTTTATCATTTCGTGAATAGTAGTATGTATATGCTCTGATGATGGGAGGAGCATCAGCAACAGTTTTTTTTGCACTAACTGAAGGTGCTTTTAATTCAGAAGCCAACTTTTCACTTTCGGGTTTATCAATTGATGCTGCTTCATCCGCTGATTCAGTTTCTTTAGCAATAATAGTGCTCACAGAATTTTCAGGGGATTGAATTGGAGCGTCCTCAGTTTGTACTTTTGATTTATTTAAATTGTTGTTTGATTTGTTTTCCGGTGTTTGGTTAAATACTACATAGGTTAAGGTGCTGACAGATAAAAATAATAAGGTCCATACAATCCACATCCTGGAATTTTTTCCTTTCACAGGTGCAGGAGCATTTTTCAATAATTGCTGAACATCGTCAATGCTCATTACCGGTGTATCATTTGCCGATGTTTTGAGCAATTGATCCAATCTGTCGGATGTTTCTTTTTTATTTTGCATTGTGGAGGTTCCTTATATGCTGTTACTGTCTTGTTCCATTAGTTCAATAAGCTTCTGACGGGCTCTGGCAATCCTTGATTTTACACCTGATAATGTTCCGCCCTGAATCTTCGCTATTTCTTCCATGGTAACACCTGATATTTCATACATTACCAGAGCTTCTTTTTGTTGCACAGGAAGTTGTTCCATCAGTTGGTATAGTTCCTGCAAGGCAATTTTATCATAAATTGTATTTCCGGAATCCATTCGTTGATTTATGTGTGATTCCGTCATCACAACTTTTAAACTCGATTTATACCTGTATTTTTTTATAAGATTTGCTGCAACCGTGAACATAAAATATAAGAGACTTTCTTTATTCCGAATGGTGTCAAATTTTTCATAAGTCTTTAAAATTGTCTCCGATAATAAATCTCTCGCATCTTCACGGTTCCAGACCATCGACTGAATAAAGCGACTCAATCTGTTATGCAACGGCCCATATAATTCCATGAACTCTTCCCGCTGATTGTCAGTCAGGGGCTCTTGTTTTTCAATTGATGCGGAATTAGCTCTCATTTGACCTGTTAGAGCGGTGTCGGGAACTTTAGTTGCATCAAAAGCAGAAAAATTTCTAAGTGACTTAATATCAATTAATTGAATAGCATACTGGTCACTCTTAACTGGAGCTAAAACCAATAAATCGACTACATGATTCCACCACCTTTCACAAGATGAAAAAAAGTGGCCGTATTTAATTTTTGTTAAAATCAGTTTAGAATGAGTTTCGAAGTGTGAATGTACTGATCATTCTGTACTTTCACAAGATACATTCCTGCATCTAAATTTGATGTGTCAATCCTTTCACCGGATTTATAGTCTCTAATCTCTTTCACTATTTTTCCGGAAATATCAAATATTGAAATTTGTTGAATGGAATTGTTCCCTGAAATAATGTGGAAGTAATTTTTCGCAGGGTTAGGAATAAGTTGATAATTTCCAGCCGTTCCTTCCGAAATGCCTGTTGGTGCTACTACAAGATTTGTGGTAGTGTTGGTAATAATCGGAGCATTGAAATCGAAGTAAATTGCAGCGGTGTTTTGAATGGTTTGGCCTACGTTTAATCCCGGATCAATTTTCACTTTGTATTGTACATATCCGTGGCTGTTAGGTTCATCATTGGTTGAATCGGGCAGGTTGATATTTGGGAAATTGAATTTTATTACGTTGCCAATAACCTGAGTAAAAACATCGTGACTTGATTGTAAATAAGTGAATGTTGACTCCTGCAGTTTGGCATCCAGGGTATCTGAAATCACAATGTTCAGAGCAGGAGCATTCCCGGTGTTTTGAAAGTGAATGGTATAGGTTATCCACTCAGCAGTATTTGCAATAATATTCACCGGATTAGCTTCTTTGAAATTTGGATCAAAACTGTTCCAGACAGTAAAACAATGCGTATAGCTGTTATTCAAGGGATTTAAATCACTTGAAAGTAAAGTCACATTAACAGTAAAACATACATCGGGAATACCAAGTGTATTGGTATCGGTGGTCATGTAAAATTTAAAGGCATTATAAATATCGATAGCACCAAAATCAGCAATGTTATAAGTAAGTGTGTTGGGAGTTACAACCGGCACTTCACTTCCCGGGAAGATTCCGGCAAATTGAGCAGGACCAGCAAAGAAAACAGTAACAGTCCCTGAAGTTCCGGATGCACAATTCAAATTATAAACCTGTGCAATATCACCCGCAATGACATTCAAAAGTGTAGTTTGTGTAGGTCGGAATATTCCTGAGTCCTGAACAATAGTGTGAATTCCTAAATCATCCTGAATTTTACATTGCAAACCGAAATCCATATTTAAATCAACAGAATCAAGTGCAGTAAGAATAGATTGATGCTCACCTGAAGGTGGACACAACACTTCAAAAGGCATATTCGTGGTATCAACCGAATACGTATAAGTCCCTAATGGAACTTCGAAATCGTATTGACCACTTGGTAGTGTAACATTCTGTTGAATAAGATTCCCGGATTGATATAAATTAATTTTAACAGAATTTGATACCGATTCACCCGGATCATCATTGCAGTTAGTGTTGTTATCGGCATACACTTTACCGGCAATGTTTAAATAAAAATCGCAGGCGTTGGAATTGAAAATATCGCAAACAGGGAAAGCGGACAATGGAGGTTGGCTCTGAGTTACATGTCCATAATTTGGAATACAATTTACTGAAGTATTCTGCCAGGAGAAATAGTTGATCCTTTTTAATTTCGGCAAACAATATAACATAGGATTGTTATCGAGATAGCAATAACCAATAGAGTCAGGCAATTCTGGTATTTGCATTACATTACTATTTGTTATTGATAAAAATGTTACAGTATTGGGTATGTCAGGAATGGTTTGAATTAAATCATTATTGATTACAGTAAGCCATTCCAGATTACTAGGCAAGATAGGTATGTTAGATACCACATCATTTTCTCTAAGATCTAATTTGATAAGCGAATTGGGAAAAGTAGGTAAAGTTGTCAAATCCGAATGTTCTAAGGTTAGCGTTTCAAGATTTGGAGGAAGTATGGGTGTCACTATAAACCCCGGATTTCCAAAGCTCAATGAAGTGATGCTTGGGGGTAATGCTGTTAAACTGTCTAATAAACAATTGTTAACAAACAAGGTTTTAAGTGTAGAAGGCAACAATGGTAAATTTGAAAGTGATGTGTAATTTGCCTGCAGACTTAGGAGTGTTGAAGGAAGGCTGGGCAATGATTGTATTGGATTGATACCACAGTTAAGGCTCAATAAATCAGGAGGCAATACCGGGAGGCTGATGATTTGATTATTGAATACCAGCAAATAGCGCAACGTTGCTGGTAATGATGGCAAGGAGGTTAAATAATTTATATTAGCAATTAGGTTTTTAAGATTTGCCGGTAAAACTGGTAGATTATTTAATAAATTCTGTTGGCAATCAAGATATTCAAGTGTTGGTGGAAGCTCTAAAATAGTAGTTATGTTATTGTCAAGACAATTTAAGAAAATTAAACCCGGAGGAAGTTCATTGATGGAAGTCAGATTATTATTTTGGCAATAAAGTGTGTCAAGACTATCAAAAAATTGAATTCCGTAAAGATCAACTATGTTTTTATTTCCACAATTTAAATAGGTAGCTCCTGTGATACCAGAACAAGTAGTATCCATTTGGTTGCCATTCATACACGAACCAAAATTAGTTTGTAAATAGGTCACAAAGTTCGCATCAGGAATGGTTACCCATTGGGCTATCGTTAAATTTGAAAACCCCACCAAAAAAATTGACATAATGCAGATGGTAGCTATTTTTTTCATGGCGTATGAATTTAGTCAAATGTAATAAAAATAACTAAGTTAAGTATTTGATATGCAGCATTTTATTAACAATTTTTCACCATAAAAATTTGTGTGTTCGACACTGTTTTTTTAAAGTTAGCCAAATGTATTATAAGCTAACATGTGACGAATTCATCTGAAATTCAGATTATTATCCATCAATTTTCACAAATTTGCATGTTTAACTTACCTTTACCAGCATTCATACCAGAATTATGATTCTTAACATAAAAAATGTCACGAAACAGTACGCTACTCATAAGGCACTCGACCGTGTTTCGATGGAAGTGCCCAAAGGCAGTGTATTCGGTTTACTTGGACCCAATGGTGCAGGTAAAACCTCGCTTATCAGAATCATCAACCAAATTACAGCACCCGATGAAGGTGAGGTTTGGTTTAACGGCGAGAAACTCACTCAAAAGCATATTGGCAGTATCGGTTACTTGCCTGAAGAACGTGGTCTGTATAAGAAAATGGAGGTGGGAGAGCAGGCATTGTATCTCGCACAGCTAAAAGGAATTAGTCGACAAGATGCTGTTACCAAATTAAGGTATTGGTTCGATAAATTCGAGCTGAATGGCTGGTGGAGAAAAAAAGTTGAAGAACTAAGTAAAGGAATGCAACAAAAGGTACAATTTATAATTACTGTTTTGCATGAACCAAAACTCCTCATCTTAGACGAACCATTCACAGGTTTTGATCCAATAAATGCAAATCTGATTAAAGATGAATTGTTAACACTTAAAGAAAAAGGTACCACCATCATTTTATCAACTCACCGGATGGAATCAGTTGAGGAGTTATGCAGTCACATTGCACTCATTAACCGCTCCAATAAAATACTCGACGGTGCTGTGACTGATATCCGTAAACAATTCAAATCGGATAAATATGAAATCGATTACAAAGGAAATGGAATAGCATTTGCCAATGCCTTGTGGGCAGGATTTGAGTTGCTTTCACATGAACCACATGGTGATTTAATGAGAGCTGTTATTAAGATGGGTAATGGTGCAAAAACAAATGATTTGCTAGCCGCTCTTATCCCAAATGTCGAAATTCATTCATTCCGTGAAATAGTTCCCGGTATGAGCGATATTTTTATATCTATAGTTAAGGAAAATAATTTAATGGAACCTGTAGCAAACGACTTATGAGCATAATTACACTTATTATCAAACGCGAATATCTGACTCGTGTTCAGAAGAAGTCATTTATCATTATGACTTTGCTGGGTCCTATTCTCATGGCTTCCATTTTCATTATTCCGGTGCTGATGGCCAAATATGATGAAAATGAAGTCTCCAAAATTCAGGTGATCGATGAATCCGGTATGTTTAAAAATAAGCTTACCGATTCTCAAAGTATGGCCTTTGAATTAGACACGTTTTCTCTGCCCGTTGCTAAAACTATTTTTGATCCCGAGAAACACACAGCCATTCTCTACATTCCGGAAAATGTAATGACTAATTCATCTTCTGTAATGTTATTCTCTGCCAAGCAACCTAACATTAACCTGGTAACTACAATTGAGCGTACCATTCAAAAGGAAATTGAAAATGTGAAGCTCAAAAATCAGGGGATCAATCAGGAGACTTTGGATCAAATTAAAACTAAAGTTAAAATCAATACCCGAACGCTAACCGATAAAGGTGAAGAAGAAACCAATGCAGGACTAACAACAGCTGTAGGACTTATTGGTGGGTTATTGATTTACATGTTTATCTTCCTTTATGGTGCTCAGGTGATGCGGGGTGTTATTGAAGAAAAAACAAACCGCATTGTCGAAGTTATTATATCCTCTGTTCGCCCTTTTCAGTTAATGATGGGAAAGATTATAGGAATAGCATTGGTAGGATTAACACAATTTCTGCTTTGGATTATTTTAACAATGACTATCTCGACTGTTGTTACCAGTCTTTTTGTCGATAAAAAACAAATGCAGGAACAAATGATGAGCCGACAATCTCCGCTTGGCACACCATTGCCGGAATCAGTTGAAGATGGTTCCAAGGCTGCTGAAGATAATGTCACTGCCTCTATTTTCGGATCTTTGGAATCCCTCAACTTCCCCTTGCTGATAGGAGCATTTATTTTTTATTTTTTGGGTGGTTATTTGTTATATGGTGCTTTGTTTGCTGCGATTGGTGCCGCTGTTGATGGCGAATCTGATACACAGCAATTCATGTTGCCGATTACCATTCCTTTGATACTTTCATTTATAGTTGCTCAAAGCATTCTCCAGAATCCGGAAAGTAAAATAGGTTTCTGGTTTTCTATGATACCTTTCACTTCTCCGGTGGTGATGATGGTGAGAATCCCTTTTGGTGTTGCACCATGGGAAATTATTTTGTCGATGGCTCTTCTGGTTTTAGGTTTTATAGGAACTACCTGGATCGCCGGCCGCATTTACCGAACCGGAATTCTCATGTATGGTAAAAAAGTAAATTGGAGAGAATTGGGTAAATGGCTATTTTACAAAGAATAGTATTTTATTGATATTTGTTTGGGAATTTGTTTTAATTTTTTAACTTCTTGCCTATGAAATTGGCAGTACTTGATTTAGGTACAAATACTTTTCATCTGCTTATTGCGGAAGTGAAAAAAGACTGTACCTGGAGTAAAGTATTGAATGAAAGAGTCACCGTAAAATTAGGCAAAGGCGGAATAGGCAATAATTTCATTACCAAAAGCTCCTATATCAGAGGCATGAAAGCCTTGGAGAGGTTTAGCTCTGAAATCAAGAAACATAAAATAAAGAAAGTATTTGCCTTTGGCACCGCAGCTCTTCGGAATGCTCAAAATGGCCCCGATTTTGTTAAAGAAGCCCGTAGCAAATATGATATAAATATTCATCTGATAGATGGTATTAAGGAAGCTGAGTTTATTTGTGATGGTGTCAGACAAGCAGTTAAATTGGGGACCGAATGCGCACTTATTATGGATATAGGTGGGGGCAGTGTTGAATTTATTATTGCTGACCAGAAAAAAATATTCTGGAAGCGAAGTTTTAAAACCGGTGCAGCTTTATTACAAGCCAATTTTCCTGTGTCGGATCCAATGAAAATTTCTGAACGCCGTAAAATTGAAGCCTTTCTTGCTGATGAATTTGTACCTTTGTTTGATGCAGTTCGCAAGTATAATCCAGTGAAGCTGGTGGGTGCCGCAGGTTCATTCGAAACGTTTTCATCCATGATTGCATTTCGATTTAAACAGAAAACTACATCCAGTAGTAAATTGGAAAAGAAGCTTCACTGGACTCATGTTCGGAAAATTTATCAGGAATTGATAACTTCTACGACTGAAGAAAGAAAAAAAATGAAAGGTCTCGTGAAAATGCGGGTTGATATGATTGTTATGGCATCACTTTTGCTCCATGTGGTATCTTCCAAAACCGGTCTGAAGAATCTGATTGTTTCCTCCTATTCCCTGAAAGAAGGCGCCCTCTATCAAATAATTAATAAAAATAAATTCTAAAAATCCTTAATCCTTAATCCTTAATCCTTAATCCTTAATTCATAATCCTTAATCCTTAATCCCTAATCCTCCCACAATGTCTCGCATATTAGTAATTGACGACGAAAAAAGTATTCGTAATACCCTCAAAGAAATTCTTACCTATGAAGGGTTTGAAGTAGTTGAAGCTCAGGATGGAATGGAGGGTCTCAAATTTGTTGAGAAAGAAAAATTTGATATAATTTTATCAGATATCAAAATGCCTAAAATGGATGGCATTGAAGTATTGGAAAAGCTTCAGGAACTTTCACCTGAAACGCCTGTGGTAATGATTTCCGGACACGGAAATATTGATACTGCAGTTGAGGCTATTCGTAAAGGTGCTTTCGATTATATTTCAAAGCCCCTCGATTTAAACCGGATGCTGGTTACGATCCGAAATGCAATGGATCGCTCTTCATTGGTGAAGGAAACAAAAACACTGAAGCGTAAAATCTATAAAACAACAGAAATTGTTGGGGAGTCAGAGCCTATCCGTGTTATTAAAGAAATGATAGATAAGGTTGCACCTACTGAAGCCCGAGTACTCATAACCGGAGGAAATGGTTCAGGAAAGGAACTTGTTGCCCGATGGATTCATGAAAAAAGTAATCGCTCCGCAGCCCCAATTGTGGAAGTTAATTGTGCCGCTATCCCTTCTGAACTAATCGAAAGTGAATTATTCGGTCATGAAAAAGGATCTTTTACTTCGGCAATTAAACAACGAATCGGGAAGTTTGAGCAGGCTAATAATGGAACTTTATTCCTCGACGAAATTGGAGATATGTCTCTTTCAGCTCAGGCGAAAGTGTTGCGTGTTTTGCAAGATGGAAAAATTACAAGAGTAGGAGGGGAGAAAGATTTTTCGGTGAACGTAAGAATAATTGCTGCAACCAATAAGGATTTGAGAAGTGAAATTGAGAAAGGTAATTTTCGGGAAGATCTCTATCACCGTTTAAGTGTGATTGTTATACACGTGCCTTCTCTGAATGAAAGGAGAGATGATATTCCACTTTTGGCAGATTATTTCCTACAGCTTATTTGTCAGGAATATGGTATGCCAGTTAAAGAGTTTACCAAAGATGCCTTGGAAGAACTTAAAAAAATCGACTGGACCGGAAACATCCGTGAATTGCGAAATGTGGTGGAGCGATTGATTATTTTATGCGATAAACAGATCACAGCCAAAGATGTGGTTAGTTTTGGTGTTGTGAGGAAGTAATGAACAACCATTAAGAGGGCTGTTGAGTGCTTCCTTAGCAACCGACAGCCTAAGTCTTAGGTTGGATTAAATTTCTTACAACTCCGAAATCATTTTGTGACCCATTTTGATCGCTGCATCTAAACCATTGTTGTTTTTTCCTCCTGCAGTTGCATAAAATGGCTGCCCGCCACCTCCACCTTGAATTTCTTTAGCGATGTTTCTGATCAGATTTGATGCATTGATATTTTTTTCTTTCACCAAATTGTCAGAAACTATCAATGAAAGATGTGGTTTGCCATCGACTTCAGCACCCAGTAAAAGAACTAAGTTTTCTATCTGATTGCGCAGATCAAACGAGAGTCCTTTGATTGCATCAGCAGAAGATAATTCAATTTTTTCGCAGATTAGATTCATTCCATTCAAAGAAACGGTCTTTGTTTTCAACTGCTCCCGTATTACAGAAGCTTTCTCAATTAAAAATTGCTCCAGTTGTTGTTGCAGCGCAGATTTTTCATCTAATAGCGACTGAATGCCTTTTAACGGCTCATTTGGATTCTTCAATAGCAACTTAATTTCATTCAGCTCTTTGGTCTGCTGACGTATTAAGTTTTCAGCTGCTTTACCGGTTATCGCTTCAACCCTTCGGACACCTGCTGCTACAGAACTTTCAGAAATAAACTTAAATAAACCTATTTCTCCGGTCGATTGCACATGGGTACCACCACACAACTCAACTGAATATCCCGGATCAAAAGTTATAACCCTTACATATTCACCGTACTTCTCACCAAAAAGTGCCATAGCTCCCATTTCCATAGCTTTGGCAACCGGTACATTGCGTTGCTCGTTTAACCGGATATTTTCTCTTATCTTTTCATTCACTATTATTTCAATGCGCTCCAGTTCCTCATCGGTAACTTTTGTAAAATGCGAAAAATCGAATCGGGTTACATCTTCATTCACAAGCGAACCTTTTTGAGCAACATGTTTCCCTAAAACATCTCTCAGTGCAGCATGCATTAAATGTGTTGCAGAGTGATTGGATGTGATTGCTTTTCTTCTTCCTGAATCGACTGTTGCTGTAAAGGATGCCGAAAGATTTTGTGGCAGCTTTTCAGCATAGTGTACTATGAGATTATTTTCTTTTTGTGTGTCTACTATCTGAATAGTTTCCTTTTCATTCGATAAAGTTCCCGTATCTCCAACTTGTCCGCCACTCTCTGCATAAAATGGAGTTACATTCAAAACTAACTGATAAAGTGTTTTGCCTTTGGTTTTTACTTCGCGATACCGAACAATTTCTGAATTGGTAATCAGGTCATCGTACCCTGTAAAATTAACAGGCTCTTCTTCCCGAACCTGAATCCAGTCACTGAGGTCCTTCTCAGCATCTGCTCTGGAACGGGTTTTTTGCTCCAGCATGGCTTTATTAAAACCATCCATATCAACATCAAGTTGTTTCTCGCGAGCCATCAATTGTGTTAAATCAATTGGGAATCCGAAAGTATCGAAGAGTTCAAATGCAAATTTTCCATCCACTGTTTTTCCTTCATACTGATCAAACTTCTTGATTCCGGTTTCAAGGGTTTTTAGGAAGGATATTTCTTCTTCCTGAATTACCCTCGCAATGAAATCTTGTTGAGAATCCAGTTCGGGAAACTGACCGGCAAATGATTTCGCAAGTACAGGAACCATATTACACAATACAGGTTCTCTGAAATTTAAAAAGCTATAAGCATAACGTACTGCTCTTCTCAGAATTCTTCGAATGACATAACCTGCCTTATTGTTCGAGGGAAGTTGTCCATCAGCTATGGCAAATGAAATAGCTCTTATATGATCTGCCATAACACGCATGGCAATATCAGTTTTTTCTGAAGAACCATATTTAATGCCGCATTTGCTGCTGATAAATTGAATCATCGGCTGAAAAACGTCGGTGTCATAATTGCTGGTTTTGCCCTGCAATGCCATGCACAAGCGCTCAAATCCCATTCCGGTATCAACATGTTTGGCCGGCAATGGCTCCAATGATCCGTTTGCCAGTCTGTTGAATTGCATGAATACATTATTCCAGATTTCAATTACCTGAGGGTGGCTTTCATTTACCAAAGTTTTCCCATCTACTGCTTTTCTTTGCGCATCGGTTCTTAAATCGACATGAATTTCGGAGCAAGGGCCACAGGGTCCGGTGTCGCCCATTTCCCAGAAATTATCCTTTTTATTGCCTTTAAGGATACGGTCTTCAGCAATCCATTGCTTCCAAAAATCATATGCTTCCTGATCGAAATCTAATGATTCCTTCGCATCGCCCTCAAAAACAGTTACATACAATCTATCTTTAGGGATTTTGTAAACATTGGTCAGTAGGTCCCAGGCCCAGGCAATGGCATCTTCTTTAAAATAATCGCCAAACGACCAGTTCCCAAGCATTTCAAACATCGTATGATGGTAGGTGTCAACTCCAACTTCCTCAAGATCATTGTGTTTGCCTGAAACTCGCAAACATTTTTGGGTATTGGCAATACGCTTATACTTGACCGGACTATTGCCCAGGAATATATCTTTGAACTGGTTCATTCCCGCATTGGTAAACATCAAAGTGGGATCATTTTTGATCACCATCGGTGCTGAAGCCACAATTTGATGGCCTTTAGAAGCGAAATAATCGAGGAACGCTTTACGAATTTCTGTTGCTGTCATTTAATTGAATTGGGATAACCCATTGATTATTATAAAATATCATTATTTTTGCCTGAAGTCGCAAAATTATAGTTTATCCTGGAAAGGGCTATGCCTAAGGCAAAATATTACTTCAATACCAATTCTTTAAAATACGAGAAAGTCGTAATTCCCTGGGGGAAGAGGATTTTGCGTGTGCTTGGGTTTGTGGCAACAGCCATAGTTTTCAGTGTAGTTATTGTTGCCATCGCCTATGCCTATCTCGATTCTCCTAAAGAAAAGCAACTTAAACGGGAAATAAGTCAACTTACACTTCAGTATGAAATTTTGCAGCAGCGATTCGAACATGTTGATAATGTACTTAGGGACATCCAGCACAGGGATGATAATATTTACCGGGTAATTTTTGAAGCTGAGCCCATACCAGCCACTGTGCGTAAAGCAGGATATGGTGGTGTGAATCGCTACAAAGCGCTGGAAGGAATGGAAAATTCAGAAATGATCATAAATACAGCCCGTAAACTCGATCAGCTTACCAAGCAACTTTATGTGCAGTCTAAATCATTTGATGAGATTGTTGAACTTGCAAAAGATAAGTCTCATATGCTCGCTTCTATACCTGCCATACAACCGGTTTCAAATAAAGATCTGACCCGAATTGCATCAGGTTTTGGGTACCGCATTCACCCCATTTACAAAACCTCAAAAATGCATGAGGGAATTGATTTTACAGCACCGATCGGGACTGATATTTATGCTGCCGGTAACGGAACTGTGAAGGAAGTTGTTTACGGTGATCGTGGCTATGGAAATTATGTGTTGATCAGTCATGGTTTTGGATACGAAACGTTATATGCCCACATGAGCAAAGTAAATGCCCGTCCCGGACAAAAAGTAAAACGTGGTGATGTTATCGGAAAAGTTGGAAGCACCGGTGCTTCAACAGCACCACACCTGCATTACGAAGTTATAAAGCAAGGGACGAAAATCAATCCTATTAACTTCTTCTATAATGACCTTACTCCCGAAGAATATGAAAAGATGATTGAGATTTCTTCACAATCTAATCAGTCTTTCGATTAGAGTATTTATTCACTTAATGATCTTTAGTTTTTAATCTGTTAATCACCACAAATTGCCTTACAAAGAATCAGATACCGTAAAACTTTATTACACCATCGGTGAAGTTGCTGCTATGTTTAAAGTGAATGCTTCTCTCATTCGTTTTTGGGAGAAAGAGTTTGATGTATTGCAACCGAAAAAGAACAAAAAAGGCAACAGGTTATTTACGGCAACTGATGTTGAGAATTTGAGAATTATTTACCATTTGGTAAAGGAACGTGGATTCACTTTGCAAGGTGCTAAGTCGAAGCTCAAAGAAAATAAATCAGATGTGGTAGATACAGCAGAAGTTTATGATGCTTTGGTAAAAGTGAGGGGATTCTTAACCGAATTGAAAGATAGTTTGTAACCTTTATAAAGCTAAAAGTTCATCTTTTTTTTCCATAGCTGCCTCATAGCCGATTTCATAAATTGCCCGCGCATGTTTTGTATCGAAAACGCTATATTTTGCCAGTGCTTCCGGCTCTAGAAAAAAATCGCATTTCGCAGCTTTAATCTTGACAATATTTGATACTGACATGTGAAAACATCTCTCCAGTATTCCTGAAAATCCAGAACCCGATTTATACGGACGAATAGGATTCACATGAACCCCAATAATCGTTTCGCATTTATGCAGTAATGGTTCTATGGGAAGATTATTAAGCAATCCCCCATCAACCATGGTTTTGTGATCTATAACCACAGGACTGAATACCATAGGGATGGTGCAGGATGCTGTGACAGGTTCAATTAAATCTCCGCTTTCGAAAACAACACTTTTGGCATTGGTAAAATCCGTAGCACAAACAGAGAGCGGTATTGAAAGTTCCTCGAATGTATTAACCGATAAATTGTTTCTCAAAAGTTTTCGAAAAACATCCGATTTAAGCAGCCCTTTGAAATCGAAACTTATACCTTTCATTTCAAAAATGCGGCTTTTATTCATGATCTCCAGCATTTTTTTAGGCGGCATGCCTGATGCATATAAAGCACCAATAATTGCTCCTGAGCTCGTGCCTGAAATCCGGTCAGGTTTTATGCCAAGCTCATCGAGTGCCTGAAGAACGCCTGCATGGGCAATTCCTCTGGCACCTCCACCTGAAAGCACTAAACCTGTTTTTACTTTCATAGACCGGATTGGTTCATTTGAAGGTGCAAAGTATTATTTTTTGGTGACTTTAAACGAATAAAATTTATGAATGACAAAACTCAGTACACCAATTGAAAGTGCTGAAAAGATCCGCGCAATGGTTGGAAACCAGTCAAGTACCTTTATCAGAAAGCTCATCATGAAGTAGTTCATTACCAATACAAATAATGCTACTACTATATATCTTGCCAGTTGGTGGACACCTCTTAAATCTGATTCCGTAAAAACCAGATATTTAGTTATCAGAAAGTTGGTAATTAATCCACAGGTATATGAAAACATAAGAGAGGCTGTTGGTGCAGAAAGCGTAACAATTCTGAAAAAATGAACATCCTGCTTCTGATAGATGAAGTTGAATGTCACAAAATAAACTGCAACATCAACTCCTGTTGCTAAACCGGCAGAAAAGAAATACCGTACAATTTTATTATCAAGAATTTTTTTTATCATAAACAACTAAAAATAGCGGTGAGGGATCAGGTAATTCGTTACATAATCTGTAATCCCTTCCTCTAATGAATGGAAGTTATTGGTATATCCGGCAGATTTTAATTTCTCCATACTTGCTTCAGTGAAATACTGATATTTATCTCTGATATCTTCCGGAATATCAACAAAATTTATTTTTGGGTCCGATCCGGATGCATTAAATGTTGCCAGCGCAAGATCTAAAAAAGAACGTGCTGTTCCCGTTCCCAGATTGTATATTCCGGAATGCTTGCGGTTGTTCATTAAAAATAAACATACCGCAACAACATCTTTTACATAGACAAAGTCACGCAACTGTTTTCCATCTTCAAAGTCTGCACGGTGAGAACGGAATAGGTTCACCGAACCTTTCGTCTGAATCTGATTGAATGCATGAAAAATAACAGATGCCATCCGACCTTTATGATATTCATTGGGGCCATATACATTAAAGAACTTCAACCCAGCCCAGAAGTAAGGCTTCCTTTCTTGCTGTAAAACCCACTTATCGAAATCATTTTTGGAATCACCATATGGATTCAATGGTTTTAGACTTGGAATAATGTTATGATTATCCATATATCCCAAAGCACCATCGCCATAGGTTGCAGCCGAAGAAGCATATACCAATGGTAATCCAAATTCTACACAGCTATTCCACACATCTTTGGAATAATTTAAATTAAGCTTGTCGAAAATTTTGCTATCAAATTCAGTTGTATCCGTTCGTGCACCAATATGAAAAATGAATTGCACCAACTTGTGATTTTCCTTAAGCCAATCAATAAACTCTTCCCGGTCAACCTTCGATGAAAATATTTTTCCTTCAAGATTTTTGTCCTTTTCAGGATTGGAAAAATCATCCACGAGAATTATATCCCGAAATCCTTCGTGGTTAAGGGCCGAAACTAAACAGCTTCCTATGAATCCTGCGGCGCCTGTAACGATTATCATATACTGGAATTATTAAATATGGGTTCTGTTAATTCTGGAATTAATTGGTATTCAATACCTTTTTTAAGTAGAAAATGTATCGCTTCGCGGCCTTGTGCCCCCAAATCTACTGAAAATTCATTTACATAAAGTCCGATATGTGAAGCAATTACTTCGTCTTCCATTTCTTGTGAATGTTCTTTTATGTAGTAGGAACTTTCTGATGGATTTTTCCATGCATACCCAATACTTTGTCTGATCATGGCATCTATTTCATTGCGTTCATTTTCAGGCATTCTTCGGTTGGCTGCAATGCATCCAAGAGGTAATGGAAGCTGCATCTGATCTTCCCAAGTTTCACCTAAATCGATCAGTTTTATCAAGCCCTGACTTTCATAGGTGAACCTGCCTTCATGTATCAGAAGACCAGCAATAACTTCTTCTTCCATAACTGCCCTGCTAATGGCTGCAAAATGCATGGCTTTTTTATTTTGAATTCCAGGGAATAAAACAGATAAAAGTAAATTTGCTGTAGTATGTATTCCCGGAATTGCTACCAGTCCTTCTTGAAGCATTTTTGCAGGCACCGGTTGTTTGGAGACAAGTATAGGTCCAACTCCCTTGCCTAATGCACTTCCGGAGTTAAGAATGACATAATCTTTTGATACATGTGCATAAGCACCAAAACTGATTTTAGAAATATCAAGCTTTCCTTCCTGAGCCATGAGATTCAGTTGCTCCACATCTTCCATGACCACTTCAAATTCATATTCTCCGGTGTCGATCCGGTTATTAACTATGGCATCAAAGATGAAAGTGTCATTCGGACAGGGAGAAAATCCTAATGTTAATTTTTTCAAAATGTTTTTTAGTTAAAACTATGATTGCTGTTTGATGGGTTTCTTTTTTGCTTTTAACTTATCCTCTTCTCCTATGAGAAACCCAAAAGGACGTAATTGTTCAACGTTATCAAATATAACTTTTAGCATTCCAAGATATGGAATAAATAGCATCATACCGGCAACACCCCATAACATTCCTCCAAAGAGTAAAGCCAGCATGGTGGCAAGCGGGTTTATAGAAACTGCTGATCCTACAACTTTGGGCGTTATAAAATTGTTATCCAGAAACTGAACGAAAACGCATACTCCAATGGCTCCAATTGCTACCCAGACCGAGTCTTTTGTCAGGAGTGCGATTATGACCGGAAAAATACTTCCTATTAAAACTCCGATGTACGGAATGATATTTAACAAACCGGCAATCACGCCAAGCAAAATGGCATGTTTAATTCCAAGAATTAAGAATCCAATACTGTTCAGAACGGCCAATATGGAAATATCAATTAATAGCCCAACTAAATATTTTTGTGATACCTGTGATGTTCTGTGCATCACATTTAATAACCATTCATGTTTATCCGGAGTGGTCATGTATTTCATGAAATCAATAAACTTGTGCCGGTAAAAAGTAAAGAAGAAGATGTAAATAGGAATAAGTGTTGCAGCTGCCAGAAAACTGCCCGTTGCAGAAAAAACATTGCCAAAGATCTGTCCCCCGGATTGCATAACTCCAATCATTTGCTCTTCCAGCCAATCAATTTGACGCTGCTCACTTACATTAAAATTCTCTGCAATCATGTGCTGCAACTCGGTGAATTTTTCCGTCAGCTTCTGGTTGAGAAGAGGAAGATCTTCTGAAAAAGACATGATTTGCGAACTAAGAAAGAATATTAATCCACCTAAAACTATTATCATCAGTAAAATACTCATGATAATTGCTAATGTTGTGGGTATTTTTTTCGATTCCAGCCACCGGCTTACAGGCATCAGCAGAAAAGTTAATAAGATCCCTAAACTGACAGGAATTAATATGCCACTCCCTGCCACCAAAATAAAAATAATCATGATAAAAAGCAGTACATACCCTGTGCCTTTAATGTATATTGGATAGTCTTTCATGGCCTGAGTTTGGAACGCCAAATGTAAGAAAAAGGCACATAAGGTTGTAAATAATTGAAAATTAATTAAATAGACATTTTGTGGTATTTGACAAACAGTTGCTTTTTTTGGGTGAATGGCATCGGTTTTCAATGCAGTTCTTTTAATTTTGTAAATAATTAACAATCAATAAATACCCTGATTATCAGACATCAGATTTTCACCTCTGGAAAACGACTTAAAATCCGGTTCCAAAAGTGAAACCCTTATGTGCTTTTTTCGTTAATGTGAATAAGGTGAAATACGTCGTTTCATCAACCTTTAACCCATTTGATTACCATTGATAAATGATTAAGCTTACCGCAACACAGTTGGAATTACT
The DNA here is from genome assembly GCA_016788065.1 of Bacteroidia bacterium. Taxonomy (GTDB): domain Bacteria; phylum Bacteroidota; class Bacteroidia; order AKYH767-A; family OLB10; genus JADKJB01. The sequence goes on from JAEUTI010000008.1 coordinate 123,402, forward strand.
GGAAAAGTACAACCAAACGGATGTTGGTTTGCCTATGGATAAATGTCTGGTTCAGCTATTTGAAGAACAACTTGCGTTAACGCCACAATCAATTGCTGTGATCCATCAGGAACAGCAATTGACTTATGAAGAGTTGAATGCCAGATCCAATCAGATTGCCAATTGGCTCATTGCTAATGGTGCCAAATCCAATCAATTGATAGGCCTTTGTGCGGAACGTTCAATTGATTTAGTAGCTGGTGTGTTAGGCATTTTAAAAGCAGGTGGAGCTTATGTTCCTTTTGATCCAACTTATCCTTCCGACAGGATTGCTTACATGATTTCAGAATCAGGTATTAATCTGGTTCTTTCTCAAAAGCAATTTGCAGATGTTTTCTCTGGTGTGAAAGCAACTGTTAAATTTCTGGATACAGAATGGAGTGATTTTGCAACATCAGGTAAAACCAATCCAAATATTAAAAATACTCCCGAAGACCTGGCATATGTGCTTTTTACTTCTGGTTCAACCGGGATGCCTAAAGGAGTAGGAATGGTTCATAAGGCTCTCATGAATCTTATTGCGTGGCAGAAAACAATTCCACATCTCGATAAACCCGCAAGAACACTTCAGTTTTCGCCAATCAGTTTTGATGTCTCCTTTCAGGAACTGTTTACTACCTGGACCACCGGTGGTACTTTAGTCCTCATTAATGATGAGATGAGACTGAATGCTATCAAGTTACTGGAATTTATTCAGGAACACAAAATCGAAAGATTATTTCTGCCATTCATAGCTTTACAACATCTGGCCGAAGTGGCAGTTAACAGCAATATTTATCCCGCTTCACTTACTGATGTTATTACTGCAGGTGAACAATTACAAATTACACGTGCTGTAAATTCTTTTTTCACCAAATTACCCGGTTGCCGTTTGCACAATCATTATGGGCCTACCGAAACTCATGTGGTGACTGCTTACACATTGAATGGAACACCTGATTCATGGCCAGCATTGCCGCCAATCGGAGCTCCCATTGCAAATACAAAAATTTATATTCTGGATGAAAAACTGATGCCAGTAGCTATTGGTGAACAAGGTGAACTGTATGTATCAGGATTTGCTCTTGCCAGCGGTTATATTAACAGACCGGAACTTACTGCAGAAAGATTCTTATCAAGTCCGTTTGAAAATTCAGGTTTTTCCAGAATTTATAAAACAGGTGATTTAGGTAGATACTTGCCTGATGGCGCCATTGAATATCTGGGACGTGCAGACAACCAGGTTAAAGTCCGAGGTTACCGAATTGAATTAGGGGAAGTTGAAATTGCGATTTCTAAAAATACTGCCGTTGCTCAGGTAGCCGTAACAGTGCGAGAAGATGAACCTGGCGATAAACGACTGGTTGCATATATTGTTCCTTCGGAAAATTCGAGACTAACGGTAGCGGATATACGAAAAACTATTTCAGGAAATTTGCCTGAATACATGATGCCTTCTTCATTTGTTTTTCTAAATACTTTACCAAAAACCCCAAGTGGAAAAATTGATCGTAAATCACTGCCAAAACCTGACGAGAAAAGACCGGAAATAGGCACGTTGTTTGTCCAGGCTTCGACGCCCGATGAAATTGCGATTTCCCGTTTATGGTCTAAATTATTGCGTATCGATAAAGTTGGAATTGATGATAATTTCTTCGATTTAGGTGGAAATTCATTGCTTGCACTTCAGTCAATAGCAATTCTCCGGCAGGAAAATGGAATGGATATTCCTGTTGTAAAATTATACCAGCAACCAACTATCAGAGGCTTGTTGAAAGCCCTGGCTGGAACAACAAATCAGCAATCGGTTTTCGATAAAGCTAAAGAACGATTTTCCAAAGATGAAAACACCAATGCATCCTCCGGAAAAACAGTTGAAGATGGCATTGCAATTATAGGTATGTCGGGTCGTTTTCCCGGAGCCGATACAGTAGATCAAATGTGGCAGAATCTTCTTGATGGAAAAGAAACTACATCATTTTTTAAAGATGATGAGATCGATCCTTTCATCGATGCTTCCGTTAAAAATGACCCATACTATGTCAAAGCCAGAGGTGTTATCAGCAATGCCGATAAATTTGATGCCGGCTTTTTTGCAGTCAACCCACGTTTGGCTGAATTAATGGACCCACAACAAAGAGTTTTTCTGGAAGTTTGTTGGGAAGCCCTTGAAAATTCAGGTTATACAGCTGCCTCTTACCCGGGCTTGATCGGCGTTTATGCCGGAATGGGAAATAATACATACTATACCAATAATGTTATTCATCATAAAGAAGCTATCGAAAGAGTTGGCTCTTTTCAGGTGATGGTGGCAAACGAAAAAGATTATATCGCTACCAGAATAAGTCACGTAATGAACTTAACTGGTCCCGGACTAAGCATCCATACTGCATGTTCTACTTCTCTGACTGCTGTTGCAACTGCATGCCAGTCGTTGTGGAATAAGCAATGTGACATGGCCATTGCCGGTGGAATAGCAATTACCAGTCCGGTGAATAGCGGTCATATTTATCAGGAAGGTGGAATGTTTTCTGAAGATGGTCACACCCGTTCCTTCGATGCAGGTGCCCGTGGCACTGTATTCAGTGATGGATCGGGAGTGGTGATATTAAAAAGATATAAAGAGGCACTTGCTGATGGAGATACTATTTATGCGGTTATCAGAGGTGTCGGAGTCAATAATGATGGTTCTGAAAAAGCTAGTTTTACTGCGCCATCTGTAGAGGGTCAGGCCAATGTTATTGCTATGGCTCAAGCGAGTGCAAATGTGTCTCCGGAATCTATTTCATATATTGAAACACACGGAACAGCAACTCCTTTAGGAGATCCTATTGAAGTGGAAGCTTTAACTTTGGCATTTAGAGGTGGCACCGACAAAAAACAGTTTTGTGCAATTGGTTCTGTGAAATCAAATTTCGGACATCTTACTGCAGCTGCCGGTGTTACGGGATTAATTAAAACAGCCCTTGCCCTTAAACATAAAATTATACCCGCTTCAATTCATTATAATTCCCCAAATCCTGCAATCAATTTTGCCGACTCTCCGTTTTTTGTGAATGACAAACTTACAAAATGGAAAGATGGTGAAACACCAAGAAGGGCAGGAGTGAGTTCCTTCGGAGTAGGAGGTACCAATGTTCACATTGTGGTTGAAGAAGCTCCAGCTGCATTGCCTTCAGGTCCTTCTCGATCAAAGCATTTGTTGTTGCTCTCAACAAAAGGCAAAGAAAATCTGGATGTTGCAACGACTAATTTGCAACAGGCACTTGAAAATAATCCTGGAATAAATATTGCTGATGCAGCATATACTTTACAAACCGGAAGGATTTCTTTTGCCAATAGAAAGTTTGTTGTTTGCGATAGCCATGAAAACGCTATTCAGGAATTAAAATCAAGAAATCCGCTACGAACTTCTTCCCGAAGTTTGGAATCTGTTTCTTCAGGAGTAGCATTTATGTTCCCTGGTCAGGGCTCACAATATGTGGGAATGGGCAGTAGTTTGTATCGCGATGAAATTGTTTTCAAAGAAGCAATTGACAGGTGTGCAGAATTATTTAATCCACATTTAGGAGTTGATATCAAAACAATTTTGTATCCTGTTAAAGGTGAAGAAGCTAACTCAGCTTCTAAACTCCAGGAGACATGGCTTACACAACCTGCCTTATTTACCATTGGGTATGCGCTGTCAAAATTATGGATGAGCTGGGGTATTGAACCCAAAGCTCTAGTGGGTCATAGTATCGGCGAATTTGCAGCCGCTTGTATCGCCGGAATTATGACTCTTGAAGATGCTGTGATGCTGGTGGCCAACAGAGGCAAGCTCATGCAGGCTCAACCAAGGGGCTCCATGCTTTCTGTTCGTATGGCAGCTGATGAAGTGAGTAATTTCCTGAAGGATGGCTGTTCAATAGCAGCAATAAACGGCCCCAATTTGTGTGTAATTTCCGGGAACGATGAAGCAATCAATGCTACTAAAGTTATTCTGGAATCAAAAGAGATTGTTTGCAAGCCGTTGTTTACTTCGCATGCATTCCATTCTCCAATGATGGATCCGATTATAGAACCATTTAAAAAATTGGTTGCTTCAGTTAAACTTCAGACGCCATCTATTCCAGTTGTGTCAACGGCAACAGGTAAGTGGTTAACTGATGAACAGGCTATTGATCCTGCATATTGGGCAAATCATCTCAGATTACCGGTTCACTTTGCTGACGGAATAAAAGAAATCTGGAGCAAACACGAAGCCATGTTTCTTCTTGAAATGGGCCCCCGCAATACAGCTACCATGTTGGCACGTCAACAGGCTACTGATCTGAAAAAACAGTTTGCAGCTCCCTCTTTGCCTGATAACTGCGAAGCAGATGCAGAATGGATATCCATGCTTTCTGCAATTGGTCAGTTGTGGCTTGCAGGAATTTCCATTAACTGGAATGAATTTTACGCTCTTGAAAAAAGGAAACATGTCCCATTGCCAACATACCCTTTCGAAAGAAAACGTTATTGGGTAGATCCACTGGTACCGGCAACACAAATAAATACATTTCATGCCTATCAGCCATTTGGTGATAGCAATAATAGTTTTAATCAGGAAGTATCAAATATAGAATTAACAAATTCAACACCAATATTTATGAGTACCACTTTGCGTAAAGACCGAATAGTTTCTGAATTAAGAAACGTAATGGAAGAAGCTTCTGGAATTGAATTGGCAGGTGCTGACGAGAATTCCTCATTCATGGAATTAGGAATGGATTCTCTTTTCCTGACTCAGGCTGCTCTTACAATTTCTAAGAAATACGGCACAAAAATTACTTTCCGTCAGTTGAATGAGAGCTTTTCTTCATTAGCTTCATTAGCAGCACACATCGATCAACAATTACCTGCGGAAGCAGCCCCCGTTGCTGCACCAGCTATGCAGCCATCTGCAAACATGCAACAATCGCAACCTGTCTACAATGCACCTATACCACAGGTTTCTGCAGGCAATCAAAGCAATATGCAATGGCTGATCACACAGCAGTTGCAAGTTATGCAACAGCAATTAGCAATGATGAGTGGAATGCCGCAGCAGGCTGCACCTGTTATGCAGCATGCAAAACCATCTCCGGCACCGGTTGCTTCTCCATCAAATGTTTCGGGCAATGGTGTAGCTGATAAAAAACTGAACATTGCAGAAGTAAGTGAAAACGAAAAAGCTGAATTGGCGAAACCTTTCGGTGCTATTGCCAGAATTGAAAAAGCAGTAAGCTCTGAATTATCTGCTGATCAGCAAAAATGGATGGCGGAATTTACACGTAGATATAATGCAAAAACTGCTAAGTCAAAATCTTATACTCAGGATCATCGTGCACATTTAGCAGACCCTCGTGTGGTTACCGGATTTAAACCAACCATCAAGGAATTAATTTACCAGATGGTGGTTGATCGTTCTAACGGTTGCCGCGTATGGGATATTGATGGAAATGAATACATCGATGTTCTGAATGGATTTGGCTCAAATTTCCTGGGTTATGGATCTCCGGTGATTATGAAAGCAGTTGAAGAACAATTGAAAAATGGTATTGAACTTGGTCCACAACATCCTTTAGCTGGAGAAGTTGCCAAAATGATTTGTGATTTCACAGGTTATGATCGCGCAGGCTTCTGTAATACAGGATCGGAAGCTGTTCTTGGTGCCATGCGTATCGCAAGGACTGTTACCGGTAAAAGTACTATCGTTTGTTTCAATGGTTCTTACCATGGAATAAATGATGAAGTAATTGTAAGAGGTACTAAAAAACTGAAGTCGTTTCCTGCAGCTGCCGGAATTCTCCCTGAGTCTGTTGAGAACATGCTGGTACTCGATTATGGAACAGATGAAACACTTGAAATAATTCGTCAGCGCGCCGATGAAATTGCAGCTGTAATGGTTGAACCTATTCAAAGCCGAAGAGCAGATTTTAAACCGAAGGCCTTTTTGCAGGAAGTAAGGAAAATTACTGCTGATCACGGCTGTCTTTTGATTTTTGATGAGGTAATTACCGGTTTCCGTTTGCTTCCGGGGGGTGCCCAGGAATTTTATGATATTAAAGCCGATTTAGGAACTTATGGAAAAGTTGTCGGTGGTGGTATGCCAATTGGTGTTATTGCCGGCAAAAAAGAATATATGGATGCACTCGATGGTGGATTCTGGCAGTTTGGAGATGGCTCCGTTCCTGAAGTTGGAGTAACCTATTTTGCCGGAACATTTGTTCGTCACCCTCTTGCTCTGGCAGCTGCTAAGGCAGTGTTAATTCATCTGAAAGAAAGAGGCATGTCGATTTATAATAAGTTGAATGGTTTTGCCGATAAATTATTAAGTAATGTGAATGCACATTGCTCCAAAACAGGTGCTCCACTTCACCTTGTAAGCTTTGGATCTTTATTCAAAGTGAAATGGGATGTTGAACAACCTTACGGAGAATTGTTGTTCTTGTTAATGAGAGAAAAGGGTGTTCATATTTACGATGGTTTCCCTTGCTTCTTTACAGATGCATTTACGGATGCTGATGTGGATTTTGTAATTAACGCATACATCTCATCTATCAATGAATTACAAGCTGCAGGGTTCTTGCCTTCAGGAAATCAAATAGTGCAACCTGCATCGAATGGAAAGCATACTGAAACTGAGGTAAATCAACCTCCGGTGCCGGGTGCTCGTCTGGGAAAAGGCCCTGATGGAAATCCCGGTTGGTTTGTTTCAGATCCGGAAAGACCGGGCAAATTTAAACAGGTTTTTACTTCGTAATTTAGTTAGCATTTTTGAATTTATGTCAGCAGAAAGTAAGCAACAATTAGTTTTTCAACAGGTGGATTTCGATCCGTTCCAGTCTTCATTACCTGTACGGATTGCTACTACTCAGGCCCAGCGTGAAATTTGGACAAACGTGCAGTTCGGAGGCCATGCAGCCAGTTGTGCTTATAACGAATCTGTTTCATTACACCTGGAAGGTGATTTTAATTTTTCTGCGCTTGTAAAAGCTGTAGATCAGTTATTCGAAAGACATGATGCCCTTCGCTCTGTTTTCAGTGATGATGGCATGTTTTTTACGGTGGAAGAAAAAGTTAGAATTGATGTCGCTTTCATTGATTTATCTTCCGAAAAATCGGTTATTATAGATGACCGGATTCAGCAAATTCTGGATGGTGAAGCAGAACATGAATTTGATCTGGCGAATGGACCTTTGGGTAAAGTCAGTGTGATTAAAATTTCACCTACACGACATCAGTTGATTCTGACTTTTCATCACATTGTATGCGATGGTTGGTCACTCGGAATTATGATGCAGGATCTTGGTAAGATGTACACTGCTATTGTTAAAGGCGAAGTGTATAATGAACCTCCTGCTATTTCTTACGCTGTTTATTCTGCTGAGGAAGAAGAATACCTTAAAGGTAGTCAGCATGCCAAAGTAGAGCAATATTGGATCGACCAATATAAGAATGATATTCCTGCCATGGAGATGCCGGTAAATCATCCACGGCCCCCACTGAGAACATATAATGCTAAAAGAATTGATGTTGAAGTAGGTTCTGATGTGGTTGAAACCATTAAAAAAATCGGTGCCAGACAAGGCGTTTCATTTGTGGCAACATTAGTGGCTGCATTCGAAATATTTATGTACCGCATCACGGGAAGTGCCGATATTGTTGTTGGTTTAGCAGCTGCGGGTCAGGCTGAAGATGGAAAGGATAGTTTGGTCGGACATTGTGTTAATTTACTTCCATTAAGGAGTAAGGTAAACCCTGTTGTCTCTTTTAATCAATATTTAAAAGAAAGAAAATCCTTGATTTTGGATGCTTACGATCACCAACGTTATACGTTTGGTAGTCTCATTCAAAAATTAAATATTCCCCGTGATCCGGGACGAATTCCTTTGGTCCCGGTTTCTTTTAACGTAGATCTTGGAATTACAAATGGAGTTCACTTTGAAGGATGTACTTATCACTTTACTACAAATGCGAGACATTACGAAAACTTTGAACTATTTGTAAATGCTGCCGGATCAGGTAAAGATCTTACTCTTGAATGTACCTTCAATACCGATCTCTTTGATGAAGAATACATGCAGCTCAGGGCTGAAGAGTTTGTTGAATTACTTAAAGGCTTTGCCTCTAATCCAGATAAAGAAATAGGTTTTGTAAATCTATTAACCGGTGCTGAACAAAAGTGGATTTCACAAGAGTGGCAAGGTCCGGTTGCAGATTTTCCTGCTGAAAAATGCCTTCATCAATTATTCGAAAGTGTAGCTTTTAGTGCTCCAGATAAAATTGCCCTTCGGTACAAAGACATTTCCTGGAGTTATCAGCAACTTAATACTGCATCTGATAAACTCGCCGCTTACCTTCAGTCTCAGGGATTGAAACCGGGAACTATGGTAGCCGTTTTCATGGAACGCTGCCCTGAATTACTGGTATCTCTTCTTGGAATTCTTAAGGCAGGCGGAGCTTATGTCCCTGTCGATCTATCATATCCCGCCGACCGTATTGCCTATCTCCTTTCTGATGCTAATGCATCACTGATAATATCTTCTCAATTGCATGAAGATAAACTTCAGGGAATAAACACAAAAATTTTAGTAAAGGAGAAATTCAGTTCTTTCCCAGGCAATAAGCCTGAATCAGTTCAGGTAAATTCAACTGACCTTGCTTATGTAATTTATACTTCCGGTTCTACCGGGAAACCAAAAGGTGTTGCTATTGAACATCGAAGTGCAGTAAATTATATTACCTGGTGTAACAGGTTTTACTTTGGTGGTAAAGAATATGGAAACTTTGGATTATATAGTTCATTGTCGTTCGATCTGACTGTCACCAGTATATTTTGTACACTAACATCAGGAAAAACTCTTACTATTTTTGATCAAAATGCTGAAGTTTCTTCCATACTGGAAGATTCATTCAGTGATAAAACAACAGTTGATGTAATAAAACTTACTCCTGCACATATACTTTTACTGGAGAACTTAAATTTACGTTCCGATAAAATTAAGAAGGCTATAGTTGGGGGAGAAGAATTGACCCCGAGACATGTTGAGATATTGCGTAAAATTTCTCCATCTATAGAAATAATCAACGAATACGGTCCTACTGAAGCTACAGTTGGTTGTATTATTAAGGATGTGATTACTCCGCAGGATGCAACTACTATTGGTAAACCAATCGATAATACTCAGGTTTATATTCTTGATAGTAATTACCAAATGCTGCCTCCTGGTATTCCGGGTCGGTTGTTTATTGGTGGCGCCGGATTAGCAAGGTATTATCACAATCGTCCTGATCTCACAGCTGAGAAGTTTGTCGCTGTTGATACAGGTAACGGATTGGAGTTTTTGTATGATTCCGGAGACTTGTCACGGTTCAGATTAAATGGTGATATTGACTTTTTAGGACGTGTAGATAATCAGGTAAAAATACGAGGTTATCGAATAGAGCTTGGCGAAATTGAAAGTCTGCTAATTGCACACCCCGGAGTTAAAGAGCAATTAGTAATGGCTCGTGAAGATGTTCCCGGTGAAAAGAAAATTGTGGCTTATGTTGTAAGTAAGCCGGGGAACTCATTGGATGCTGTTATTTTAAGAGAATATTTAAAACAGGAAATCCCTGATTATATGATTCCTGCTTCTTTTGTTTTTCTAGATTCAATGCCTTTAACGGTAAATGGTAAAATAGACAGAAAAGCATTACCTGCTCCCGATGTAACACATGTGAAATCTTCCGCAGGCTATGCAGAACCAAAAACCTCTATGGAAGAAGTTTTGGCGAATATCTGGTGCAGTGTTTTAGGTCTCGATAAAATTGGACGAAACGATAATTTCTTCGAATTGGGAGGGCACTCTATCATTGGAGTGAAAATGTTTAATGAAGTTGAAAAGCAATTGGGAATTAAAGTTCAGCTTTCTGTAATTTTCAGGTCACCGACTATTGCAGAATTGGCTGAAATATTAAATGGTGAAGCTGGATCAAGGTCATGGTCTTGTTTGGTACCATTAAAGGAGTCAGGTAACAAACGACCACTATTCTGTATTCACATGCATAATGGAAATGTGCATCGCTGGAGAGTTTTGGTTAAACATATGGATGCCGATCAGCCTGTTTATGCTATTCAGCCAAAAGGTTTGGATGACAGACAACAGCCTCATACAACCATCGAAGAGATGGCTGCACATTATATTTCGGTTATTAAAGAAGTGCAACCTTCCGGGCCCTATAATTTAATAGGTTTATGTTTTAGTGGAATGGTTGTTTTTGAGATGGCTGCCATGCTGCAGGCAAGAGGAGAGAAAGTAGAGTTTCTGGCTATGGTAAATAATTATGCGCCACCTGAAAATGCAACGATTTACAAGGTTAAATCGGAGCTTAATAAATTCATGAAAATGGAAATAGGGGAGAAGTTTAATTATGCAGTTGAGAAGAACATGAATCTGGGTAAAAAATTACTCTTTAAAGCCAGAAAGTTCATTCCGGGAGATTCAGAAAATACTATTAAGGAAGTTCAAATTGATGAAACTGTTGGATCTGTAGGAAATGATTTAAGAACCATTCATTCTGTAGCATTGTTAAATTACCATCCTGTGCATGTTTATTCCGGTGATTTGGTCATTTTCCGTACCGCCGATCCGATTGAGGCATTTTACAATGAAACGCTTGGCTGGGATCGTTTGGTAACCGGTAAAATAGAAACTACCATTATTGAAGGTTGTAATAATGACACCATAATAACAGATGAGCCTTACAATGCAATAATGGCCCGGAAAATCAGGGAATACCTTGCAGGAAGGGCTGAAAATGAGTCAGATTCAGGTAATAATCGTCAAAATGGTATGTTCTCAGCAGCATTGTTGTAATATTGCTGAATAATTAGATCAATAAATTCTGTCCTTGTATGAACATTCATTTCAAAAATTTAAAAGAAATCAGCAAGGAGCATCAGTTACCTCAAAAAGGTAACCTTGCCGGTGAAGTTCATGTGTGGTGTCATACCATTCATTACGACGACCCTTTTCTTCGGGAAGCACCTTTTTTGCTTGCTGAAAGTGAATTGACAAGGGCTAAGAGGTATCATTTTGAAAAAGATCGCCGGGTTTATGAATCAGGACATGTTTTTATCAGAAAGATTCTTTCCCATTACACAGGAATTAATGCCGAAAAACTGGAACTTACTCCAATTGTAAATCAGAAGCCGGTTTTAATGAATGCACCATTTAAAATTCATTTTAATATTTCTCATTCCGGAAATAAGATTATAGTTGCGGTTGGTTTTATTTCTGATGTTGGAATTGACATCGAAAAGGTTATCCCCGATTTTGATACAGACGGTTTTGCAGAAGCAAACTATCATCCAAATGAACAAAAGAAACTTAGTGAGTTGACCGGTGAAGATGAAATCGATTATTTTTATTGCATCTGGACACGAAAAGAAGCATGGCTGAAATTAACCGGTGAAGGAATTAACGATCACTTGAAGGAGCTCGATTTTTCTGGTAAGGATGGCAAAGTTCAAGCTTTGAAACCACATGGACATCATGAATTATTCATGACTTCCTGGAAAGATGGTAGTGAATATATTGCTACCCTCGCTTCTTATGATCAATTAAATGAGACTAAATTTTTCCAGTCCGATTTATTAATTCAGGACTTCACACCAATTTGACGAAGTTGTTTTTTTAATTGGGAACTAAAAGGAGGAAACCCGTCCGTTTATTTGGTGCCAACTTTAACCACTTGGTTGCTTCCATGACAGCAGCTGTTTTCTTTCATGGTATAACCACGGTAAATGAACAGTAATCCCAAAGCTATCATAAGCACAGGAGCGGCTTTTGAAATATAGAGCCTTACTTTGTTCCCGGTGAATTTACCAAATGCGGCAACCGTCATCATGGCTGGAAATGTCCCTAAGCCGAAAAGCACCATGTAGCCCGCCCCTTCAATTGGTGATTGTGTAGCAGCAGCACCTGCCATTGCCAGATAAACAAAACCACATGGTAGAATACCATTCGCCAAACCTGCAGTAAATAGTCCTGCATAACTTTTTTGCTTTACAATTTTACTGAAAATGGATTTGATGAATTTGTTGATTACCAAAGTGATTTTAGGGGCTCCGCTTCGCATCGGAATGTAATTTATAAGAATCACACCAAGTACCATCAATAT